>NZ_LFCW01000003.1:0-985636 GCF_001306465.1 Frankia sp. R43
GCCCGCCGCCCGACCAACTATTGCCGTCGCCAGATGATGGAACGGCCCGAGCCGGTTCCCGTTCAATTCGTCAATTGGTGACCCTTAACCGCCGGGAGAATCAGACAAACCAAGATTGAAAAGGCTCATTGAGGAGGCGTACCCGTGACCCTGCCGCCCCTGACGCCCGAGCAGAGGGCCGCCGCCCTCGAGAAAGCTGCGCTGGCTCGTAAGCAGCGCGCCGAACTCAAGGAGCGGTTGAAGAAGGGGGAGATCAGTCTTGCCGCGGTTCTCGAGCTCGCGGATGGCGATGAGGTCGTCGGCAAGATGAAGGTTTCCGCGGTCTTGGAGTCGCTTCCCGGGGTGGGCCGAGTTCGGGCCCAGAAGATCCGGGAGCGACTTGGAATCAGCCCCACCCGCCGCCTGCGCGGGCTCGGGGCCAAGCAGCGTGCCGCGCTCCTGGAGGAGTTCGGCGCCGGCGCATGAGTGACCGTGGCGCGGCGTGATGGACCTGCGTTCCCGGGAACACCGGTAACGGCCCGTGACGGTCTTCACCTGTTGGTGTTGATGCCGCGAGGCGTCGACACGTTCCGGTGTCACGGCAGTTCATTGCGTTGCGTCAATCGCTTCGGTTGCTCAATCGCCGGCGGGACGCCGATGCGTTCTCATCGAATGCCGGGACCCAAAGCCCCCGGCATGCTGATGACGCTCGCATCCGTTAGGCGCGCCGGTCGGGTGCCATCCGTTGGGCTACCCGACCGGGAACCCTTTGGGCTCGCATACCACTGAGGTGAGTGCGGGAACCCGTACTTTGATGGCATCTAGATGACGATCCTCCGTCTGCTGACGGCAGGGCGGCGGTGGATGTTCGCCGGCGCCGCGCCCCGGCCACGGCCGGGGCGCCGACGTGCCCACCACCGAACCTGCGCCGCCCGGTGGGCGGGCTCTAAGGTGTCGGAATGGGACTCACCGTGTTGTCGGGGCCGTCGGGAGTGGGCAAGGGCACGATCGTTGCCGCTGTCCGCCGGCTGCACCCGGAGGTCTGGGTGTCCGTCAGCGTGACGACACGCGCGCCGCGACCGGGTGAGACCGACGGCGTCGAGTACCACTTCGTCGACGCCGAGGAGTTCGCCCACATGGTCAAGGTGGGTGAGTTCGTCGAGCACGCGATGTTCGCCGGGCACGCCTACGGCACCCCCCGCGGGCCACTGGAGGAGCGGATCGCCGCCGGTGCGCCCTGCCTGCTGGAGATCGAGCTGCAGGGCGCACGGCAGGTCAGGTCCGCCATGCCGCAGGCCCGTTTCGTCTTCCTCGCCCCGCCCACGTGGGACGAGCTCGTCCGTCGTCTCACCGGGCGGGGCACGGAGGGGGACGACGTCATCAGGCGGCGTCTCGACCGAGCCCGCATCGAGCTCGCCGCCGAGACGGAGTTCGACGAGGTCATCGTGAACGACGAGGTCACAGCCGCCGCGGAGCGGTTGGTAGGCTTGATGACCAGCTCGTCACACTAGTGTGACGAGCGACGCTGTGTACGTCCGGCGCTGTGTACGTGTGGCACCGCGTGCACGTACGACACCGCTGTACCCACGGCATCGCTGTACCCAAGGGCCCGGCCCGCGCCCGCCGTGGCGCGGCCTCCCATCGCCCCACCCGGAAGGACACCGTGTCCGGTACCGTCGCCCAGCCTGAGGGCATCACCAACCCGCCGATCGACGAGCTGCTCGAGGCCACCGACTCCAAGTACAGCCTCGTGATCTACGCCGCCAAGCGGGCTCGTCAGATCAACGCCTACTACTCCCAGCTCGGTGAGGGCCTCCTGGAGTATGTCGGCCCCCTCGTCGAGACGACGAGTGCGCAGGAGAAGCCGCTGTCGATCGCGCTTCGCGAGATCAACTCGGGCCTGCTCACCCACGAGACGATCACCGACCCGCTGCCTCCGGTCTCCTGACCGGGCAGCCTCGCCGGTGTTCGCCGTGACGACCGGGGCCGTGCACCGGCCCGCGGCACTCGGTGGGTGACACGCCGGTGTCACCCACACCGCCCGTGTCACCCACACCGCCTTCGTCGCCGCCACCGCCCCCCGGGGAGGTGCCCTCGGGTGACGCCGGCCGGCGGCCCAGGGTGGTCCTCGGAGTGTCCGGTGGGATCGCCTCGTACAAGGCCGTCGAGGTTCTGCGCCAGCTGACCGAGACCGGGCACCAGGTGCGCGTCGTCCCGACGGCGGCCGCACTGCGGTTCGTCGGCGAGGTCACCTGGGCGGCGCTGTCCGGGCAGCCGGTCAGCACCGACCTGTTCACCGATGCCGAGGACGTCGCGCATGTCCGGGTCGGCCGGGAGGCCGACCTCGTGCTGGTCGTGCCGGCCACCGCCGACCTGATGGCACGTGCCGCGGCCGGCCGCGCCGACGACCTGCTCACCGGCACCCTCCTGACCGCGACCTGCCCGGTGATCTTCGCTCCGGCGATGCACACCGAGATGTGGCAGCACCCGGCGACCCGGGCGAACGTGGCGCTCCTGCGGGAGCGGGGCGTCCTGGTGCTGGAGCCGGCGGTCGGGCGGCTGACCGGAGCGGACTCCGGCCCGGGCCGGCTGCCGGACCCGGTGGAGATCGCCGCGGTCGCCCGGGCGGTCCTCGCCCGTGGTGCCGGCGGCGCCCGGCCCGATCTCGCCGGCCGGCGCGTTCTCATCAGCGCCGGCGGCACCCGTGAGTACCTCGACCCCGTGCGTTTCCTCGGGAACGCCTCCAGCGGCCGGCAGGGGTACGCGCTGGCCCGGGCCGCGGTGGCCCGCGGGGCGGAGGTCACCGTCGTCGCGGCGAACGTGGCGCTGTCCGACGTCGCGGGTGCGTCCATCCTGCGGGTCGGTTCGGCGGAGCAGCTGCGGACCGCGGTGCATGAGCGCGCGCCGGGCGCCGATGTGGTGATCATGGCGGCCGCGGTCGCCGACTTCCGGCCCGCGGCGGAGCATCAGTACAAGATCAAAAAGGATGCCGGGGCGCCGGAGAGCATCGAGCTGACCCGTAATCCCGACGTGCTCGCGGAGCTCGTCCGCGACCGGCGGCCGGGCCAGGTCCTGGTGGGGTTCGCGGCGGAGACCGGCGGCCCCGACGGCGGGGTGCTGGAGCTCGCCCGGGCCAAGCTCGCCCGCAAACCGGTGGACCTCCTGGTGGTCAACCAGGTGGGCGCCGGGCTCGGCTTCGAGGTCGAGCACAACAGCGCTGTGCTGCTGGACCGGGCCGGCACAGCGACGGACGTCCCGCTGATGAGCAAGGACCTGCTCGCGCACCGCATTTTCGATCATGTTGTCGGTATGCTCGGATGAGCCCGCCGTGGGTGGTGCGCCTACTACTGATTCAACCTCGGTAAACTGCGTCGGTATCAGTCCTGATCTCCCAGGGGGTAATTCCAGTGGCGACGCGCCTTTTCACGTCCGAGTCCGTCACGGAGGGGCACCCGGACAAGATCGCTGACCAGATCAGCGACTCGATTCTCGATGCCATGCTCAAGGACGACCCGAAGAGCCGGGTCGCCGTGGAGACCCTGATCACCACCGGCCAGGTGCATGTCGCCGGTGAGGTGACCACCAAGACCTACGTCGACATCGCCTCGGTGGTTCGTGAGCGGATCCTGGAGATCGGCTACGACTCCTCCAAGAAGGGCTTCGACGGCGCGTCCTGCGGCGTGAGCGTCTCCATCGGCGCCCAGTCGCCCGACATCGCCCAGGGTGTCGACACGGCGCACGAGGCGCGGGTCGGTGGCTCGACCGAGGACGACCTCGACCGTCAGGGTGCCGGCGACCAGGGCCTGATGTTCGGCTTCGCCTGCGACGAGACGCCCGAGCTGATGCCGCTGCCGATCGCGCTGGCGCACCGCCTCGCTCGTCGGCTGTCGGCGGTCCGCAAGGACGGTCAGGTCGGCTACCTGCGTCCGGACGGCAAGACCCAGGTGACCATCGAGTACGAGGACGGCAAGCCGGTCCGGCTCGACACGGTCGTCGTCTCCTCGCAGCACGCCGCGGACATCGACCTCGACACGCTGCTCGCGCCCGACGTCGCCGAGTACGTCGTCGAGCCCGAGCTGGCGCTGCTGGAGATCGCCACCGAGGGCCGCCGGCTGCTGGTGAACCCGACCGGGCGTTTCGAGATCGGTGGCCCGATGGGCGACGCCGGCCTCACCGGGCGCAAGATCATCGTCGACACCTACGGCGGCTACGCCCGGCACGGCGGCGGCGCGTTCTCCGGCAAGGACCCGTCCAAGGTCGACCGGTCGGCCGCCTACGCCATGCGCTGGGTCGCCAAGAACGTGGTGGCCGCGGGCCTCGCGAGCCGCTGCGAGGTGCAGGTCGCCTACGCGATCGGAAAGGCCCACCCGGTCGGTCTGTTCGTGGAGACCTTCGGGACGGGCAAGGTGCCGGACGCCCAGATCCAGGACGCCGTCACCGCGGTCTTCGACCTTCGCCCGGCCGCCATCGTCCGTGACCTCGACCTGCTCCGCCCGATCTACGCGCAGACGGCGGCCTACGGCCACTTCGGCCGTCCCGAGCTCGACTTCACCTGGGAGTCGACCTCGCGTGCCGACTCCCTGGCCGCGGCCGTCAAGGGCTGACCAGCACGCTTTCGTAAGTCCCCGGGGCGGGTCCTGGGCCAGCCGGCCAGGACCCGCCCCGGGCTGTTGTGACCTGTGGTCCGCGGCTACCAGGATGCGGACCGGCGGCTCCGGCACAAGCGCGGTGGCCCGGGCTACCACCCTCGTCGCCGTCGTTGCCGCCGCCCCCTCAAGGTCGCTGCCGAGTAAGACTTGAGGATTTTGGCTATGAGAACGACCAAAATCCTCAAGTCTTGCGGACTGCCAGGTGACTCTGCGCCCTTGTTGTTGGTGGATTGACGGCGTTGTGTGGTGGGTGGCCCGGCGGCGTTCGGGTGCGCGCGGGTGGCGTTCAGCGATGCGTGTGCCCGCTGCGCGATGATCCGTGGCCGTTCGGTGATCCGTCGCTGAAGTGGCCCGGCCGCGCTCTGGTTCCGTGGGGCCCGGCTGGTACGAATGCTTGGTGGACGACGGGAGCGCGGTGATCCCGGGCCTCGAAGGCCCGAGCACTGGTGGCTCCACGGGCGCTGGTGGTTCCACGGGCGCTGGTGGTTCCACGGGCACTGCCAGCGCCGCGGGCGCGGATCGGTCCGCCAGGCCGACCGGCGCCGGGCGCGGAGCACGAGCGGGCACAGGCGGACGAACGGCCAAAGGTAAGCAGGGCCCCGTCGCGGTGGCTGACGAGCTGCCGGTCGCCCGTGTCGTGATCGACACCCCGCTGGTCCATCTCGACCGGCCGTTCGACTACCTGGTCCCGGCCTCGCTGGCCGCCGCGGTGGTGGCGGGCTCACGGGTGCGGGTCCGGTTCGCCGGGCGTCTGGTGGACGGAATCGTGCTGGAGCGGTGCGCCAGCTCCGACCACGAGGGGCGGCTGGCTCCGATCGCCCGATCGGTGTCCCCGGTGTCCGTGTTGTCGCCGCCGATCGCGAGGCTGGCCCGGTCTGTCGCCGACCGATACGCGGGAACGATGGCCGACGTGCTGCGGCTCGCGGTCCCGCCTCGGCACGCCCGGGCCGAGACGGCGGGCCCGCCGCGGGATGGCGGAGCCGTCGCGTCCCATGCCGACGGTTCGGCCGGTGGACAGGCCGGTGGTTCGGCTGGCCGGCAGGGTCCGCCGGCGGTGACCGAATCCGTTCCCGAGCCCGGCCGGGCGGACTGGTCGATCTGCCCGGACGGCCCCGCCTTCCTGCGCGCGCTCGCGAGCGGCGCCTCGCCGCGCGCCGTGTGGTGGGCGCCCCCCGGCCCGTCCTGGCCGGAGATGATCGCCTCCGCCGTCGCGGCGACCGCTGCGTCCGGCCGTGGCGCGCTCGTCGTCGTCCCGGACCATCGGGATGTCGACCGGGTCGCCGCGGCCCTGGCCGGCTCGCTGGCCTCGTCGTCGATGGGCTCGGTGTCGGTGGGCTCGGTGTCGGTGGGCTCGGTGTCGACGGGCGTTTCGGCCGTCGACCCGTCACCACCGCTGGTGCTGCGGGCCGACCTCGGTCCCGAGGAGCGGTACCGGCGTTTCCTCGCCGTCCGCCGCGGCCAGGCTCGGGTGGTGGTGGGTACCCGGGCGGCGATCTTCGCGCCGGTGGTGGACCTCGGCCTGCTGGTGGTGTGGGACGACGGCGATGACCTGCACGCCGAGCCGCGTGCCCCCTACCCGCACACCCGGGACGTCGCGGTCCTGCGCGCCCGGGAGGAAGGCTGCGCGGTTCTCGTCGGCGGCTTCTCCCCGTCGGTGGAGGCCGAGGCACTGGTCCGGGTCGGCTGGGCGGGCCGGCTCGGGCCCGGCCGAGACGCCCTGCGGCGGCTCGCTCCGCGCGTCGAGCCGGTCGGCTCCGACTTCGAGGCGTCGATCGACCCGGCGGCCAGGGCCGCCCGCCTGCCGTCGCTCGCGGTCCGGGCGGTGCGGGCCGCCCTCGCCGCGGGCGTGCCGGCGCTCGTCCAGGTGCCCCGACGCGGCTACCAGCCGTCGATCGCCTGCGCGCGCTGCCGTCGCCCAGCCCGCTGCCGGGCCTGCTCGGGGCCACTCGGGCGTACCTCGTCCGCGGCCGCGCTGGCGTGCCGCTGGTGCGGCCGGCCGGTTCCTCGGCCGGCCGACCCCACCCGGGCGGGGCAGGCGGGGCGGCCCACGGGCGGCTGGCGGTGCGGGAACTGCGGCGGCGACCAGCTGCGAGCCTCGGTTGTCGGTGATCGCCGCACGGCGGAGGAGCTGGGCCGGGCGTTTCCCGGAGTGCCGGTTCGCACCTCGGGGCGGGAAGCCGTGCTGGCCACGGTGCCGGGGGAGCCCATGCTGGTCATCGCGACGCCGGGCGCCGAGCCGGTCGCGGCCGGCGGCTACGGGGCCGTCCTCCTGCTGGACGGCTGGGCGTTGCTGGGCCGGCCCGATCTGCGCGCGGGGGAGGAGAGCCTGCGCAGATGGCTGGCGGCCGCCGCGCTGGCCCGGCCCGCCGAGGCCGGTGGTCTCGTGGTGGTCGCGGCCGATCTCGGCCTCGGCCCGGTCCAGGCGCTGGTGCGGTGGGATCCCGCTCAGTTCGTCGGGCGTGAGGCCGATGAACGTGCCGAGCTGGGTTTTCCGCCCGCCAGCCGGGTCGCGGCCGTCGAGGGCACCCCGGCCGCGCTTGGCGAGCTGCTCGCCGCGGCCAGGCTGCCGGCCGGCGCGGACGTGCTCGGCCCGGTACCGGTTCCGGTAACGCGCCGGGTCTCCGGCGGCACCCGGCCCGCCCGCCCCGCGCATCCCGCGCGCCCCGGCCGCCAGACCGGGCCGGATCGGGTGGAAGGCGGTGGCGCGGGGGAGGGCGGTGCGGCCGAGGAACAGCACACGGTCGCCGCGCACGATCTGGAACCGGGCGAGGAGGTCGAGCGCCTGATCATCCGGGTCCGGCGGCATCAGGGCGCTGAGCTGGCCCGGGCGTTGCGGGCGGCCCGCGGCACACTTGACGCCCGCCGCGCGGACCGGGTGCGGGTCCAGCTCGATCCGCTGATGATCGGCTGATCCGCGGTCGATGGCCGACCCCGTAGCATGAGGCTGTCCGATCTCACTGATCCGGCGGCGATCGCTGTCCGGTGTCATCCGGGTGAGCCCGGTTCGGGACGCCTGGCGGCGCCGGTGCCAGTGGCCCTGCCCAGCGAGTTGACGACGTTCAGTTGACGACATTCAGGGAGTGGCCGTGTCCGTCCGTGACATCCGCCTGCTGGGGGATCCGGTGCTGCGCACGGTCGCCGACCCGGTGGCGACCTTCGACCGGGAGCTGCGCCGTCTGGTCGACGACCTGGCCGAGACCATGAACGAGGCCGGTGGTGTCGGGCTCGCCGCCCCACAGCTCGGGGTTTCCCTGCGTGTCTTCACCTATCTGGACGACTCCGACGAGGTGGGCCACCTGGTCAACCCGGTGCTGGGGCCGTTCAGCGAGGAGATGATGGACGGTGAGGAGGGATGTCTGTCCCTTCCCGGGCTGTCGTTCGATCTCCGTCGCCCGGAACGCGTCCTCGCGGTGGGGCAGAACGTTCACGGTGACCCGGTGACGATCGAGGGCAGTGGCATCCTGTCCCGGTGCCTGCAACACGAGACCGATCACCTCGACGGGATCCTCTTCATCGACCGCCTCGACAAGGAGACGAAGCGGGCGGCGATGAAGGCCATCCGCGAGGCGGAGTGGGCGAACGAGCCGAAGCCCACCGTGAAGGTCTCGCCGCACCCGCTGTTCGGCCGCGGGCGCTGAGCCTCCACGCGAAGATCATAATGGCCGCGCTGCTGGCGGCGACGGCGAGTGGTTCGGTGGTGGGCACGGTGATCGGTTCCACGATCGGGTCCACCGCGAGTTCGATGATCGTGATGATGGTGGGGACGATCGGATCGGCGGCTGCTGCGGATCCGCCCCGGGACCGGCGCTGAGGAGCTGCTGCGGTCATGCGTCTTGTCTTCGCCGGCACTCCCGACGTGGCGATCCCGAGCCTGCGCGCGCTGCTGGACAGCCCGCGCCACCAGGTCGTCGCCGTGGTGACGCGGCCCGACCGCCCGGCTGGCCGTGGCCGGCGTGTCCGCCCGTCGCCCGTGCATGAGCTGGCGGGCGAACGTGGGCTGGAGGTGCTCTCCCCGGCCCGGGCCGGGGATCCGGAGTTCCTCGGCCGGCTCGGCGAGATCGCCCCGGACTGCTGCCCGGTCGTCGCCTACGGAGCACTGCTGCCCGCCCCGGCACTGGAGATCCCCAAGCACGGCTGGGTGAACCTGCACTTCTCGCTGCTGCCCGCCTACCGGGGAGCGGCGCCGGTCCAGCGTTCCGTGCTCGCCGGCGACGACCTCACCGGTGCGAGCGTCTTCCAGATCGAGCCGGCCATGGACACCGGCCCGGTCTACGGGGTGCTGACCGAGCGCATCCGTCCCAGCGACACCTCCGGTGACCTGCTGGAGCGGCTGGCGATCGCCGGCGCCCGGCTGCTGGTGGCAGTGCTCGACGGCATCGAGGACGGTTCGGTCGAGGCACGTCCGCAGCCCGCCGACGGGGTCTCGCTGGCCCCGAAGCTCACGGTCGACGACGTCCGGGTCGACTGGTCGCAGCCCGCGGTGGCGATCGACCGGCTGGTGCGCGCGGCGACCCCGGCGCCGGGGGCCTGGACGACGCTGCGGGACCGGCGGGTGAAGCTCGGCCCGGTGCGGCTCGGCAGCCCGAACACCGGCAGCCCGAACAGCGGCAGCCCGAACAGCGGCAGCCCGAACAGCGGCAGCCCGAACACCGGCAGCCCGAATCCCGGGACCCCGAACGGTGGCATCCCGAACGGCGGCGCCGCGGGCGACGACGGGTCGTTGCCGCCCGGGCGGATCGTGATGGCCGGGAACGGTGCCGTGCTCGTGGGCACGGGAACCGTTCCGGTGGCTCTCGGCGAGGTCCGTCCCGAAGGGCGGGGCGCGATGCCCGCCGCGGACTGGATCCGCGGCCTGCGCCCCAGCTTGGAGGAGGCCTTCTCATGAACACGTCGGCGCCGCGGCGCGGCGGGGCGGCCGATCCGGCCCGCCTGCTCGCCTGGGAGGTGCTGCGCGCCGTCGACGAGCGTGGCGCCTACGCGAACCTCATGCTGCCCGCGCTGCTGAACCGGCGCCGGCTCTCCCCGCGCGACCGTGGGTTCGCGACCGAGCTGACCTACGGCTCGCTGCGCGCGCAGGGCACGCTCGACGGTGTGCTCGGCACGGTGACGAGCCGCCCGGTGGACACCGTGGACCCACCGGTGCGGGACGCGCTGCGCCTGGGCACCTATCAGCTGCTCTCGACACGGGTGCCGGCCCGGGCGGCCGTCGCGTCGACGGTCGAGCTGGTCCGCGCCACCTGCGGGGAGCGCCCGGTGCGGTTCGCGAACGCGGTGCTGCGCCGGGTCGCGGCCCGGGTCGAGGAGACCGCGGGCGACGTGGCGGTCCTGCTGTCCGCACCGGACGTCTCCGTGGACCCGGTCGGTCATCTCTCGGTGGTCTCGGCGCATCCGCGGTGGATCGTCGAGGTTGTGCTGGAGGCGCTGGACGGCGACGTGGCCGGCGCCCAGGCGGCGCTGGCGGCCAACGACCAGCGGCCAGGGGTTCATCTCGTCGCCCGGCCCGGCCGGATCGGAGTCGACGAGCTGGTGGCACAGGCGACGGCGGCCGGTCTGCAGGCCCACCGCGGGGCCTGTTCGCCGTACGCCGTCCACCTCGAAGACGGTGATCCGGGGGCGCTCGGCGCCGTCGTGGCCGGCGATGCCGCGGTGCAGGACGAGGGCAGCCAGCTCATGGCCCTCGCTCTCGCCGCGGTGCCGATGGTAGGCCGGAGCAGCGGGCTGACCGTGGACCTGTGCGCCGGCCCGGGCGGCAAGGCCGCTCTGCTCGCGGCCGTTCTCGCCGCCGAGCGGTCGCCAGGGGAGGGGCTGCTGGCGCTCGAGCCCCGTGCCGCCCGTGCCGGGCTGGTCGCGGCGTCTCTCGCCGGTTTCCCGGCCGCCCACGTCGTGCGTGCGGACGGCCGGATGCCACCGGTGCGCCCGGGTACCGCGGATCGGGTGCTGGTGGACGTCCCCTGCTCCGGGCTGGGCGCGTTGCGGCGCCGGCCCGAGGCGCGGTGGCGGCGCACCCCCGCCGACATCGCGGTGCTGGCGCCGCTGCAACGACAGCTTCTCGTCAGCGCGCTGGATCTCGTCCGCCCCGGTGGGGTCGTCGCCTACGTGACCTGCTCACCGCACCGGGAGGAGACGTCCGAGGTGGTCAGCGCCGTCGTCGGGCAGCGGGCGGACGTCGTCACGCTCGACGCGCGTCGCTCGCCGGCCTTCGCCGACGTGCCGGCGGACAGCCTCGGCTCGGGCCCGTTCGTCCAGCTCTGGCCACATCTGCACGGGACCGACGCGATGTTCCTGGCACTGCTGCGGCGCCGGAGCGACTGAGCCTTTTCCGCCGTCGATTCCGACTCGCGGTATCCGGCGGCCATGGCGCGAGACGGCAGATGCTCACTGATCCGGCACGAGGAGGAATCAGGTCCTCCTCACAGCGCTGGTTCAGCGGTGGACCGCAGTGGATACGCTCGCTCGCGTGGCAACCGCGCAGATCTATCCCAGCATGCTCGCCGCCGACTTCGGGCGAATCGCCGATGCGGCGCGCGCCGTGGCCGGGCACGCGGACTGGCTGCATGTCGACGTCATGGACTACCACTTCGTGCCCAACCTGGCGTTCTCGCCCGACACCGTCGACGCGCTGCGCCGGGTGACCGACACTCCGCTCGACTGCCACCTGATGATCGACGATCCGGACCGCTGGGCGCCGGGCTTCGCCGAGCGTGGCGCGGCGAACGTGACGATCCACGCCGAGGCCGTCGACGACATCGCCCGCACCACCGACGCGATCCGCGCCGCCGGGGCCCGCACCGGGCTCGCGGTGAAGCCGGCGACCCCGGTCGAGCACTACCTCGACGACCTGCACCGGTTCGACCTGCTGCTGTTGATGACGATCGAGCCGGGCTTCGGCGGTCAGAAGTTCATGGACGAGGTCCTGCCGAAGATCGCCGCGGCGCGTCGGCTGATCGACGACCGGGGGCTGGATCTGTGGCTTCAGATCGACGGTGGTGTCAACCGGGAGACCATCGAACGGTCCGCCGAGGCGGGTGTCGACGTGTTCGTGGCCGGCACGGCGGTGTTCGGCCTCGAGGATCCCGCCGCGGCCGTCGAGTCGCTGCGAGCGCTCGCGCTTGCCGCCGCCCCGCGACTCACCGCCCCTGCTCCCGTCACCGCGACCGGATTCTGATCGGAATCGATTAATCACTTTCAGTAAAGTACGCCGAGAGTGATTGATCGATTTTCACGGTGGGCGTCCGTATGGTCGCGCCACGATGTCGACGGTCGCGTGTCGACCGCCCGTTGGTGCCGCTCCGTACCGATTGTGGGCCCTCGGAGAATGACGTGAATTACGCTCGTGGGCCCGAGCGTCCGAGGCCGTCGTATGTCAGACTTGACCGCGTACTGACAACAGCACGCGCGCTCCGGGGTCGGTGAAATTCCGAGCCGGCGGTGATAGTCCGCGACCCGTCCACCCGTGTGGTGGCCGGTGGACCTGGTGGAATTCCGGGACCGACGGTGAAAGTCCGGATGGGAGGACGCGCGCGGGGCACCGCCGTGCCGACCATGCGTGTGGTCGTCGCGGCGTTGGGTCGGCGCTGCCGCGTCGGCTTTGACCCGCGTGATCTTTCTGTGTTCTCGGGACGTGGTGCCGGGACCGGGAAGGCGCGGGGATCGGATGTTCACCGGCATCGTCGAGGAACTCGGCGTGGTTACCGCGATCGAGCCGCGGCAGGACGCCGCGTCCTTGACCATCGAGTGTCGAAACGTCCTGAGCGATGTGGCGCATGGTGCCTCGGTGGCGGTCAACGGCGTATGTCTCACCGTGACCTCCTATGCCCGTCCTCCGGACGCGGAGGGCGCCGGCACGGCCGAGCCCGCCGCGGACCCGGCCGGTGTGTTCACCGCCGACGTGATGCTGGAGACGCTGCGCAGGTCCTCGCTCGGCGCGCTGTCCGTCGGTGACCGGGTGAACCTGGAACGCCCGGTACGGCTGTCCGACCGCCTCGGTGGGCATCTCGTGCAGGGCCATGTCGACGGGGTCGGCGTCGTCCTGGAGCGGGCGCCCGCCGAGCACTGGGACGTCGTCCGGATCGCCCTGCCGCCGCGGCTGGACCGCTACCTGGTGGAGAAGGGCTCGGTCACCGTCGACGGTGTCAGCCTGACCGTGGTCGACGTGCGCCCGGCGGCTGGCGACGAGCCCGCGAGCTTCACCGTAAGCCTCATCCCGACCACTCTCGCCGACACCACGCTGGGTGTCCGCGCGGTCGGCGACAAGGTCAACATAGAGGTCGACGTCCTGGCCAAATACGTCGAAAAGCTGCATGCGGATCTGAACGGATCACACTGATGACCACATACCTGGCCGGCGACTCCGCGGCCCCCTTCCAGCCGACCGGCACCCACCTGTCGGGCGCGGGAACGCCCGACGCGGCGGCGCCGGTGGCCCGCCGGCCCGTCGGTGAAGCCGCGCAGCCAGCCACGCAGGCAGCTCCGGCGGCGGCCGGCGAGCACGCCCGCCCCGCCGGTGAGACGGTTCGGCCCGCGGACGACGCAGGGTCGCCGTTCGCGACGATCGAGACGGCGATCGCCGAGATCGCGGCCGGCCGCCCCGTGGTCGTCGTCGACGACGAGGACCGTGAGAACGAGGGCGACCTGATCTTCGCGGCCGAGGCCGCCACGCCCGAGCTGCTCGCCTTCATGATCCGCCACACCGCCGGCGTGGTCTGCGTCCCGCTCGACCCGGCCGAGGTCGACCGGCTGGAGCTCGACCAGATGGTCCCGCAGAACACCGACCGGATGCGCACGGCGTTCACGGTCACGGTCGACGCGCGTACCGGCGTCACGACCGGCATCTCCGCCGCGGACCGCGCCCGCACCATCCGCCTGCTGGCCGACCCGACCACCGAGCCCGGCGACCTCACCCGGCCCGGGCACATCTTCCCGCTGCGTGCCCGCGAGGGCGGCGTGCTGCGCCGGCCCGGGCACACCGAGGCCGCGGTCGACCTCGCTCGGCTGGCCGGCCTGCGCCCGGCCGGGGCGATCTGCGAGATCGTCAACGACGACGGCACCATGGCCCGGCTGCCCGAGCTGACGGTGTTCGCCCGCGAGCACAATCTGGCCCTGATCTCGATCGAGGCGCTCATCGACTATCGCCGCCGGACGGAGAAGCAGGTCGAGCGGCTGGCCGAGGCCCAGATCCCGACCCGCTACGGCCTGTTCCAGGCCGTGGGCTTCCGGGACACCCGTGACGGCATCGAGCACATCGCGCTGGTCCGCGGCGATCTCGGGACGGGAGAGAACGTCCTGGTCAGAGTGCACAGCGAATGCCTGACGGGGGACGTCTTCGGATCGCGGCGCTGCGACTGCGGCAACCAGCTGGACGCGTCGCTGCGCGCGGTCGCGACCGAAGGCCGCGGGGTCGTGCTGTATGTGCGCGGGCACGAAGGGCGTGGCATCGGCCTGCTCGACAAGCTGCGTGCCTACCAGCTGCAGGACATCGGCCATGACACCGTCGACGCGAACCTCGCGCTCGGTCTGCCCGCCGACGCGCGCGAGTACGGCACCGGCGCCCAGATGCTGCTCGACCTGGGCGTCCGCAGCCTGCGGCTGCTGACCAACAACCCGACGAAGCGGGTGGGGCTGGAGCGGCACGGCCTGCGGGTCGTCGAGCAGATCGGGCTGCCGGTGGCGCACACCCCGGAGAACCTGCGCTATCTGACGACGAAGCGGGACCGGATGGGCCATGAGCTGCCGGGCCTGCCGCTGGCTGTCGGCGCGGACGAGGCCGTGGCCTCCGCTCACGAGACGAACCACTGGTCGAAGACGGGGCCGGCCGGCGTTGACTGGTCGGGCCGAGCGTGTGAGGAGGCACGATGAGCGGCGCAGGTGCACCTGCTGAGGAACTGCCCGACGCCGGCGACGTCAGGCTGGCGATCGTCGCGACCCGCTGGCACACGGAGATCACCGACTCGCTGCTCGGCGGCGCGCTGCGGGCCGCCAAGGACGCGGGGGTGGCGGTCGGCCCGACCGTGGTCAGGGTGTCCGGCGCGGTGGAGCTGCCGGTGGTGGCGGCCGCGCTGGCCTCCCGCCACGACGCGGTGGTGGCGCTGGGTGCGGTGATCCGTGGTGGTACACCGCACTTCGACTATGTCTGCCGGTTCGTCACCGACGGCCTGGCCCGGGTCACCCTCGACTCCGGGGTACCGGTCGGCTTCGGCCTGCTGACCTGCGACACCGTGGAGCAGGCGCGCGACCGGGCCGGCCTGCCCGGGTCGGTGGAGGACAAGGGGCGCGAGGCCACGCTGGCCGCGCTGGACACGGCTGTCGTCCTGCGCGGGATCGCGGCGCTCGCGTAGCACCTCCGGCTCGCCCGACTCCATGTCCCTGTGGGATGTCGGTGGCCTGTCATCGGGTGTGGACGGTCCGTCACGATGGTGTCGGCCCGTCACACTTGTGGGGACGCACCTTCCGCGAGAGTGTGTTTTCGAACCGTATCGGTGACCTCGCGTGCTGCGGGGTCCACGCAGGCACGCGGCGGCCGGGGGCGTACCGTGGCCGCACGGTGGTCGCGGTGGCGGGTTCGAGGGGGGCCTGCCGCGTACGCGTCGCCTCATGCGGGGTTCCGGTACGACAGGCCGGTTCGGTGGTGGGCGGGGGGCCCGCCACCGGCGCCGGCCTTTCGGACGGTCGACACACATGGGGTGGGGCAGATGCACGAGACGGGCCGCGGATCCGAACGTGACGGGGGCGGCGGGACGTTCCCACCACGATCCGACTCCGAGGGGTCCGAGCCCGGCGGAGCAGGTCGGGAGCGGTACGGCGCCGGCTCCGGCACGGATCCGGGAGCCGGCGCGGGCGGTACGGGCCCGGGAGACACCGGCGACGACGCCGAGGGCGATGCCCGCCCGGTGTCCCTGCTGGGCATGCGGATGACGCAGGACTCCCAGCCCGGTCTGGCCACCGTCGGCCGCCGCGCGGGCCGGGGTCGTCCGCGGGCGCCTCGACCCGAGCCGGAACGCGGTGCCACGGCGACGAACCCGCCGGCCACGGCGACCAATCCAGCGCCGGCGCCGCACGCGGCCCCACCGCCGGTCACCGCGTACGCGGGTCCGCCGGTGTCGCCCGGCCCGGCTTCTCCCACGAACCCCGACCAGGTGCGGCCTGACCACGGGCCACCTGACCATGGGTCACCTGGCCACGGGCCACCTGACCACGGGTCGGCGGGTCCGGCGGCTCCGGCGAGTGCTCACGAGCCCGCCGCGGGGGGCGGCTGGGTGCCGCAGGTCGTAGCCCCGAACGCCGCGGCCGGGGTGCCACCGGCACTCGCTCCCGGTTTCGGTCAGCGTGCGCCGTTGCCGCCGCTCCCACCGGTACCGAGGCCGCATCCGACGGCGCAGCCGCAACCACAACCGGTGCCACCGCCGCCGCCGCCTCCGCCTCCGCCGCCTCCGCCGCCTCCGCCGCCACCGGCACCGGCATCACCGCCACCGTCCCCGCAGCTGGGAACGCGAGCATCCGCCTTGTCGTTGCCGCGCCCGTCGGCGTCCCCGATCGGGACCGTGCCCCCCCGCGCGTCCCTGCCCGCGGTGCCGTCGCGCCCCGGGGCAGAGATCGTTCCCGCGCCCTTCCGTGGCGCCGCGGTCCGAACCCGCTGTGTCCTGGTCGGGGGATTCGGCGGCGGTGGCGGCCGAACGACGGTCGCCGCCGGGCTCGGCCTGGCGCTCGCGGCCCGCGGCGGTGCGCGCGTCGTCGCCGTGGATGCCTGCCCTGACCAGTACGGGATGCTGACGCACCGGGTCGGCCTGGGCTCCGGGACCAGCGGGGTGCGGGAGCTGGTCACCGCCCAGCCTCCGGTCGAGTCGCTCACGGAGCTGCGGCTTTACCTGAGGGCGGACGGCCCCGGTGGTCTCGAGGTGCTTCCCGGGGTGCACGACCTCACCGCGCCCGGGCTGACCGCGCACGAGCTGGCCGCCGCGCTGAACCTGCTCGGCCGCTGGTTCCAGGTGGTGATCGCGGATGGCCCGCCGGGCTGGAGCCAGCCGGTGTCCGCGACGCTGCTCGCCCGCGGCGACCAGGTCGTCCTCTCATGCCGCGCGGGTGAGGCGGAGCTGGCCGCGGCGGGTCATGCGCTGACCGCGCTGGCCGCCGCCGGGCGGGCGGATCTGCAGGCCTCGGTGCTGGTCGCGGTCGTGGAGACCTACCCGACCCGGCTCACCCGGGTGGCACGTCAACGCCTGGGCGATCTCGAGGCTCGGGCTCGCCGGTTGGTCACCGTCCCCTTCGACCCGGGGCTGACGGACTGCCGGCCCGTCGACTGGTACCGGCTGCGCCGGCGGACCCGGGCGGCCTTCGAGGAGCTGGCCGCGGCGGCCGACCCCGCCGATCAGTGACAGCCGCCGTGCCGGACGGGCCGATTGAGGCACTACAGTCGGTGTGATGCCTCCCGACCTGCTGACGCCACCCGGGCAGGGTGACGACGGGCTTGCCGACTCCGCGCTGTTGGCCGCCCTGCGCTCTGGCGACCGGGCCGCGCTGACGGCGGCGCTGCCGGGGGCCCGGGTGTTCGTCGGGGTGGAGGCGAGGGCGCTCGCGACCGATGCCGTGACCGGCGCGGACAAGAAGAGCGACATGGTTCTGGTGACCCTGCGCACGCCGTCCGGTTCTGGTGCGCTGCCGGTCTTCAGCTCGGTCGACGTCATGGCCGCCTGGCGTCCGTCCGTGCGTCCGGTGCCGGTGACGCTGCCGGATGCCTGCGCCGAGGCCGTCCGCATGGGTCTGGCCGCGGTGGTGATCGATCTCGGTGGGCCGGCGCCGGTCACCCTGGACGTGCGCCCGTCCACCGAGGACGGTGCCCGGGGTGCCGCCTGGCGTGGTCCGCGGCCGTTCGGGGCCGGCGAGGGCATGTGGATCTCCTCCGGGGCGGCGAGCGCCGGCGGTGGTGCGGCGAACGGGGCCGCGCAGGCCACTGGCGGGGGTGCTGGCGGGGCTGCTTCCGACCGGCGCGACGAGGTGATCGTGGCTGACGACGGCGGCGGCGGGCTGCTGCGCCCGCGCCCGGTGCCGCTGGGCGCGCGGGGCCGGCGGCGGATTCGCGCGGCGCTGGCCGGTCTGCCCGCCGGTACCGAGGTGTGGCCGGCGGAGCTCGCGCAGTCGGTCGGGCCGGATCACCAGGCACGTCCGGTGCTCGCCGTGGCGGTGCACGGTGTGGCCCGTGCCGGCGCCGCCACGGGCGCCCGCGCACGTGCCGGTGGCGCGCAGGCCGGGGGGTCCGGTGGCAGCGACACGGAGGCCGAGCTCGACGCGATGGTCACCGAGATCGTGCGCCGGCTGCGGGAGGCCATGGAGGACCCGTCCGCACCGACGATCGTCGGCACCGGCGGAGGTCAGGGCCCGGACGAGATGGCGGCCGCGGTGCTCGTGGTCGACCCCACCGAGGTGCCGGCGGTGCGGGCGCATCTCGGGCGGGGGGTTCGTCCACCGGGGCGCCGGGGCTTTCGGCTGCTGGGCGCGCGGCCCCGGTCGTGACCGGGATGCCGGCGGCGCCACCAGCAGGAGTGGGCCTTTCGGTCGCTGACTCCGACCTGTTCCGTTGTCGGCTCTGACCTGCCGAGACAGTGTCCGACAGAGGTGGGTTGGAAATGGCTCGGCGTTGATCGTGGCGGTACGCCGGCCGGTGACCGACCGGGATCCGGAGCGGGGCTGTCGCCCCTGGCCTGGCCTGGCCGGGCGCGTGGGGCGGATCGGGACGGAAGCCCTTGTTGATCGTCCCTCGCCGCGGGCTCTGCTACGCTGGGCTGCAGACCACCTGGTGGCAGGTACTGACGCCATGCTTCGGTCGCCGTGTCCGGCAGTCGCACCCAGACTGTCCCACTTCGGCGCAGTCGCATACGTCGTGCCCGCGTCACCAGGTCAAAGCGGGGGTTCGCCCTCCACCCGTCGCCGCCGTCGGAGATGATCCGGCCGGTCGCCAGCCCGCCGGCTGGCGCGGTGGCCGGGTCGCCGGTCGGCCGAGCCGTTGCCACGGCATGTCGGCCGGGAGCCTGGGTTGCCCCGGGCTTGGTGCTCCGCTGCGGTGAGGTCGTGCCCGCGCGTCGAGCCACGGAGGAACGCACATCAGCACAGAGTCACGCATCAACGACCGGATCCGCGTCCCGGAGGTTCGCCTCGTGGGAGCGGAGGGCGAGCAGATCGGCATCGTCTCCATCGGGGAGGCCATGCGCCTCGCGCAGGAGGCGGATCTCGACCTCGTCGAGGTGGCGCCGACCGCCCGTCCGCCGGTCTGCAAGCTGATGGACTATGGCAAGTTCAAGTACGAGTCCGACCAGAAGCGTCGTGAGGCTCGTAAGAACCAGGTCCAGACGGTCATCAAGGAGATGAAGCTCCGACCGAAGATCGATCCGCACGACTACGAGACCAAGAAGGGTCACGTCGTGCGCTTCCTCAAGGCCGGCGACAAGGTAAAGATCACCATCATGTTCCGTGGGCGTGAGCAGTCACGGCCCGAGCTCGGCATCCGGCTGCTGCAGCGGCTGTCCACCGACGTCGCCGATCTCGGTTACGTCGAGGCCCAGCCCAAGCAGGACGGGCGGAACATGACGATGGTCATGGCCCCGCACAAGGGCCCCGCCAAGCCCCAGCGAATCCCGGAGTCCGCGACCCAGGGGTGAGCTACCACCGGTCGGCGTCGCCAGACGTCGTACCGGCCCAGGCGCGCATGAACACGGGCACCAGACGGGCGCGCCCAGACGAGCATCCGAAATCCACCACAGGGACGCGATCATGCCCAAGATGAAGACCCATACCGGTGCCGGCAAGCGGTTCCGTGTCACCGGCACCGGCAAGGTGATGCGCCGTCGCGCCAACCGCGCCCACCTCCTCGAGCACAAGTCGAGCCGCCGCACCCGCCGGCTCTACGACGAGGTTGTGCTGACCTCCGCGGACGACCGCCGCATCAAGCGTCTGCTGGGCCGCTGACATCTCCGGTCTGGTGGCCGTGCAGGGCGGCCGACCGGACCGGACGCGAACGAACGTGAACGAACGAAGGAGACAGGTGCCCTCATGGCACGCGTGAAGCGGGCAGTCAACGCCCAGAAGAAGCGCCGCGAGGTCCTCGAGGCCGCCAGCGGATACCGGGGCCAGCGTTCGCGGCTCTACCGCAAGGCCAAGGAGCAGATGCTCCACTCGATGACCTACTCCTACCGGGATCGTCGCGCGCGCAAGGGCGACTTCCGGCAGCTGTGGATCACTCGTATCAACGCCGCCGCCCGGGCGAACGGTCTCACCTACAACCGCTTCGTGCAGGGCCTGCGCCTGGCCGGTGTCGAGGTCGACCGCAAGATCCTGGCCGATCTCGCGGTCAACGACGCGGCCGCCTTCGCGGCGCTCGTCGAGGTCGCCCGCGCCGCGCTGCCCGTGGCCGCCGAGGCCTCGGCCGCCTGAGAGCCCGCCGCCGTCCTCCGCCGGTGTCGTCTCGCCGCCCGCAGCGCCCCTCCGCGGGCCGGTCGACGTCGTTCACGGGGTCGTCCACCGGGCTGTCGGAAGCTTCGTCCACCGGCCCGTCCACGGGTGGGGGCGTTCTGAACGCCGGCCCGTTGCCCGACCGGTTCGACGGGCTTCGCTCCGCCCACGTCGCCGCCGCCCGGCGGCTGCGGCGTGCGGCGGCGCGCCGTGAGGAGGGCCTGTTCCTCGTCGAGGGGGCCCAGGCCGTCACCGCGGCGCTGCAGGCCGACGCGCTGGTCGAGCTGTTCGTCGGTGAGTCGGCCCTGGCGCGGCACGGCCAGCTGATGGCCGGAACCGGCGTGCCGGTCCGGTTCGTGACCGATGCCGCCGCGGCAGCCCTCTCGGAGACGGTGACCCCGCAGGGACTCGTCGGCGTCGCCGAGCTGCCCGGGCACCGGCTGGCGGATCTGGGGCGGCCGCGCCTGGTCGCGGTGTGCGAGGGCGCGAACGATCCGGGTAACGCCGGCACGGTGATCCGCTCGGCGGACGCGGCCGGCGCCGATGCCGTCGTGTTCGTCGGTGACAGTGTCGACCCGTTCGGCGGCAAGTGCGTGCGCTCGTCCGCGGGCAGCCTGTTCCACCTCCCGGTGATCGTGGCCGCCGACGCGCCCACGGTCGTGCGGGAGCTGCGTGAGCTCGGCTGCCAGGTCCTGGCGACGTCCGGTCACGCGGACCGCGATCTCGACGAACTCGCCGCCGCGGGAGTGCTTGCCGGCCCCACCGCGTGGGTCTTCGGCAACGAGGCGAGAGGCCTCACGGCCGCGACGGCGGCCTCCGCGGACACAGCGGTGAGGGTGCCGGTGTACGGTCAGGCCGAGTCACTGAATCTTGCGGTTGCGTCGGCGCTGTGTATGTATGCGTCGGCGCGGGCGCAGAGAGCGGTGCGGTCAGCTACGTCCGGTGCCAGTGGAGGTGGGGCGCGTTGACACGCATCGTCGCTTCCGCTCCCGGGCCGGACTTCTCCGGGAACGAGGTTCCCGGTCCCGGTCCCGATACCGCGGAGGAGTCGGTGGACCTGCGTACTCCGGCGACCCTCGACCTGCTGCCCGATCCGGTGGTCGTCACCGACGCGTCGGGTGTCGTGGAGATGTTCAACAGCGCCGCCTCGAAGGTGACCGGCCTGCCGCAGGGCAAGGCGGTGGGGCGTCATCTCACCGAGGTCCTTCCGCTGCTCGACGAACGGGGCAATGACTGGTGGGAGTGCTCGCAACCGAGCCGTGACCTGCCCCGGGTCACCGGGCAGCCGGAACGTCGCCTGACCTACGCCGGCCCGGACTCCGACCACGACTTCAACGTGACCGCCCGCTTCACCCGGGTCGACGGGGTGCTGGTGCGGGTGGCGGTCTGCCTGCGGGACACGGTCAGCAGGGAGCGGATCGAACGCAACCGCGCGGACCTCATCGCCACCGTCGCCCATGAGCTGCGCTCGCCGCTGACCAGCGTGAAGGGCTTCACCGCCACGCTTCTCGCCCGTTGGGACAGGTTCACCGACGAGCAGAAGAAACTGATGCTCAACACGGTCAACACCGACGCCGACCGCGTCACCCGGCTGCTGACCGAGCTGTTGGACGTCTCCCGCATCGACGCCGGCCGGGTCCAGATCCGCAAGCAGATCGTCGACATGCGTGCGGCCGTCCGGCGCGTCGTCGAAGGCAAGATCGCGGCCGGCTCGGCCCCGGCGGAACGGTTCGACGTCCGGTTCACCGGTGAGCTGCCCGAGATGTGGGTCGACCCGGACAAGATCGACCAGGTTCTCCACAACCTCATCGACAACGCGTTGCGCCACGGCGCGGGTACTGTGACCGTCGTGCTCAGCGGAACATCTACAGGTGCCGAGGTGACCGTCGCGGACGAGGGCGAGGGTGTGCCGGAAGCCAACGCCAGCCGGGTGTTCGCCAAGTTCTGGCGCGGTGCGAGCCGTGGCAACGGCACGGGTCTCGGGCTGTACATCGCCAAGGCGCTGATCGAGGCACACGGCGGGACGATCTCGGTCGGCAAGGCGCCGGGCGGCGGGGCGGAGTTCCGATTTTCCGTGCCCGCTGGTGGGCCCGTGTTCGGCTGAGGCCGCACGACGCACCACCGGCGGGCGCCCCGGGAGAACCGACCCATTCGTTCGGCGGGCCGCGCAGGCCCGCCGCCCACCGATGAGGATGATCATCGTGCCCGCCCCCAACGAGACCGCTGATCCTGTGGATCTCGGTGCCCTGGACCAGAACAGGCTGGACGCCGACGTGGCCGCCGCGCTCGCGGCCATCGCCGCGGCCGACGGCCTGGACGCGCTGTCCGCCGTGCGTTCCGCGCACGTCGACGGCCAGTCCGCGCCGCTCGCGCTGGCCCGGCGCCAGCTCGGCGCGCTGCCGCGCGAGCGGCGCGCGCCGGCCGGCCGGGCGCACAACGCCGCCACCGCCGCCGTCCGCACCGCCTACGAGTCCCGGCTGACCGAGCTCACGGCGCGCCGCGACGCCGAGATCCTGATCGCCGAGCGCGTCGACGTGACCCTCCCCGTCGACCGCCGGCGCCACGGCGCACGCCACCCGCTGAGCCTGCTCTCCGACCGGCTCACCGACGTCTTCGTGGCCATGGGCTACGAGGTCGCGGAGGGGCCCGAGGTCGAGCACGACTGGTTCAACTTCGAGGCGCTCAACATGGCGCCCGACCACCCGGCGCGCAGCGAGCACGACACCCTCTACGTCGAGCCCGCCGCGTCGGGTCGGCTGCTGCGCACGCACACCTCGCCGGTGCAGATCCGCTCGCTGCTGTCCCGTCCGCTGCCGGTGTACGTGGTGTGCCCGGGGCGCACCTACCGCAACGACACGATCGACGCGACGCACTCGCCGGTCTTCGGCCAGCTGGAGTGCCTCGCCGTCGACGAGGGCATCACCATGGCCGACCTGCGGGGCACCCTGGAGGTGTTCGCCCAGGCCCTGTTCGGTTCGGGCCTGTCCACCCGGCTGCGGCCGTCGTTCTTCCCGTTCACCGAGCCCTCCGCCGAGCTGGACGTCCAGTGCTTCGCCTGCCGTGGCGACGCGGGCCGCCAGCCGTGCCGGGTCTGTTCGGACGAGGGCTGGATCGAGGCCGGCGGCTGCGGCATGGTCGACCCGAACGTGCTGCGTGCCTGCGGCGTCGACCCCACCCGCTACAGCGGCTTCGCGTTCGGGATGGGCCTCGAGCGCGCGGCGATGACCAGGCATGACGTCCGTGAGATCCGGGACTTCGTCGACGGCGACGTCCGCTTCGGCCTGCCGTTCGGAATCGAGGGCTGACCCGGTGAGAATCGTGATGTCCTGGCTGCGTGAGGTGGTCGGCGCCCCGCTGCCGCCGGCGAAGGCGGTCGCGGAGGCACTGATCCGCGCCGGGTTCGAGGTCGAGGGGCTGGAGACCGTCGGTTCGGACCTGGCCGGGGTTGTGGTCGGCGAGGTGGTCTCCATCGAGGTCGTGCCGACGAAGAAGAAGGACGTCCGCTGGTGCCAGGTCCGCGTCGCGGAGCTGGGCGCGGCGGACGCGTCTGGTGCGCCGGATGCGGCTGGTGCGGCTGGTGCGGCTGGTTCGGCTGGTGCGGCGGGTGCCGAGGTCTCCGAGCCGGGCGTGCGCGGCGTCATCTGCGGCGCGTTCAACTTCGAGGTCGGTGACCGGGTTCCGGTGGCACTGCCCGGGTCCGTCCTGCCCGGGGGCTTCGAGATCAGCTCGCGAAAGACGTACGGGCATGTCAGCGACGGCATGATCTGCTCCGCTCGTGAGCTCGGGCTGGGCGAGGACCACAGCGGGATCCTGGTGCTGCCGCCGGACACGCCGATCGGCGCGCATGTCGCCGAGCTGCTCGCCGTCAGCGACGAGGTGCTCGACATCGCCGTCACGCCCGACCGTGGGTACGGGCTGTCGGTGCGCGGTATCGCCCGGGAGACGGCGACCGCGTTCGGGCTGCCCTTCGGGGATCCCGGCCAGTGGGGTGGCCTGGCGTCGGACGCCGGCCCGCTGCCCGGTGACACCGGCGATGGCGGGGAAGCCGGTGCGGCCGGCTACCCGGTCCGGGTGGAGGACACGGCCGCCTGCGACCGGTACGTCGCGCGCGTCGTCAGTGGCGTCGACCCGAACGCCCGCACCCCGCTGGGCTGGGCCCGGCGGCTGTCGCTGGCCGGGATGCGGCCGATCTCCGCCCCGGTCGACGTCACCAACATCGTGATGCTCGGGCTGGGCCAGCCGCTGCACGCCTTCGACCGGGCCAAGCTCTCCGGGCCGATCGTCGTCCGTCGGGCCCGGGCCGGCGAGCGTCTGCTCACCCTTGACGGGGTCGACCGGGTGCTCGACCCCGAGGACCTGGTGATCGCCGACGACTCCGGCCCGATCGCGCTCGCCGGCGTGATGGGCGGCGCGGCGACGGAGATCTCCGCGACGACGACCGACATCGTGCTGGAGTCGGCGCATTTCGACGCCATCGTGGTCGCCCGGACCGCCCGCCGCCACCGCCTCGGTTCCGAGGCGTCACGGCGGTTCGAGCGCGGCGTGGACCCGGCGCTCGCCCCGGTGGCCGCGCAGCGTGCCGTCGACCTGCTGGGCGAGCTGGCCGGTGCCAGCGCCGAGCCAGGCGGCACCGACGTCGACCACCGGCCGGCACCGGTGACGATCGCCTTCCCGCTGGGTGAGCCGGAGCGGCTCGCCGGTCGCCCCTACCCCGTCGACGTGATCCGGCGGCGGCTGGCCGACATCGGCGCCGTCGTCTCCGGCCCCGCCTGGGATGCCGCGGCCTCGGATGTCGCGGCGTCGGGTGCTGCCGCTTCGGGCACGGTCGAGGTCACGGTGCCCTCGTGGCGTCCCGACCTGGCGCGCCCGGCGGACCTCGTCGAGGAGGTCGTGCGCCTGGAGGGCTACGACACGATCCCGGTCACCCTGCCGCTGGTTCCCGCGGGCCGCGGGCTGACCGAGGCGCAGCGGCTGCGTCGGGCGGTCGGGCGGGCGCTGGCCGCCGACGGCTTCGTCGAGGTGCTGACCCTGCCGTTCGTCGGTGCGGACGCCGCGGACGTCCTGAGCCTGCCCGACGGCGACCCGCGCCGGGCCGCCGTCCGGGTGACCAACCCGATCGCGCAGGACGCCTCGTTCCTGCGCACGACGCTGCTGTCCGGGCTGATCGAGGCCGCTGGCCGCAACCTCGGCCGCGGCCAGACGGATCTCGCCCTCTTCGAGAGCGGACTGGTCTTCCGCGAGCCGGCAGGGGGTGCCGTCGCGGTCGCCACGCCGCCCGTCGACCGCCGGCCCAACGAGGCCGAGATCCGCGCGCTGGACAGTGTCCTGCCCGACCAGCCACGGCACGTGGCGGTCATCCTCACGGGTCTGCGCGAGCCGGCCGGCTGGTGGGGCCCGGGCCGGGCCGCCGACTGGGGCGACGCGGTCGCCGGCGCGCACAGCGTCGCGGCGGCGGTCGGGGTGGAGCTCACGGTCGGCGCCGGTGACGTACTGCCGTGGCATCCCGGCCGCTGCGCCGAGCTGTCGGTCGACGGCCGGGTCGTCGGGCACGCGGGGGAGCTGCACCCGCGGGTGCTGGGCGCCGCCGGGCTGCCGGCCCGCTCGTGCGCCATGGAGCTCGACCTCGACGCGCTGATCGCCGTGGCGCTCGAACGGCCGGCGGTCGCCGCGCCGGCGATCTCCACCTTCCCGCCGGCTGACCGGGATGTCGCGCTGGTGACCGGTGCCGAGGTGCCCGTCGCCGCGGTGACCGAGGCGCTGCGGGCCGGCGCCGGGGAGCTGCTGGAGTCGCTGTCGCTGTTCGACGTCTACGAGGGCGGTCAGGTCGGCCCCGGTCGGCGTTCGCTCGCGTTCGGGCTCCGGCTGCGTGCCGCCGACCGCACGCTGACCGCCGGGGAGGCGAACGACATCCGCGACGCGGCGGTGGCCGAGGCCGCGAGCCGCACTGGAGCGGTGCTGCGTGGCTGAGCGCGGCTGACCCGCCGCGTCCGCGCGCATACCCGGCGGAGATCGGGTGCGGGTGCGGGTGCGGAGGCGTCGGATGCCTGGGTGAGTCGGATGCTCGGGTTCGGATGCCGGGGTGATGAGTCGGGGTGGGTGCTGCTGGCACCCACCCCGACCCGTTTCCCACCCCGGTACCTCGTTGTCCCGGAGTGGTCTTTGTAGAAGTGTGCCCCGGCGGCGTCGGCTCTGTCCTTTACTTTCACGTAACGAATCGGTAATAGGTGCCCCCGCTCTGGAGGTTGTCGCCGGTGCGGTCGCGTGACCAGCCTCTTGAATTTCCATAGGCGGGTGTGTATAAGTTTTCAGTCATGGGTGTGACTGCGGCGGTTGCGGGCGCGAGCGGGTACGGCGGCGGGGAGCTGCTTCGGCTGCTGCTCGGCCACCCCGGCATCGACATCGGTGACCTGGCGGCCAACACGTCCGCCGGTGTGGACGTGGCCGAGGTGCATCCGCACCTGCCCGATCTCGCCGGGCGGGTGTTCGTCGACACCGCGGCCCTGGCAAACACGAGCGCCGACATCGTCTTCCTCGCGCTCCCGCATGGGCAGTCGGGCGCGGTCGCGGCCACCTTGCCGGCCGGCGTGCGGGTCGTCGATCTCGGGGCCGACCACCGCCTGGCCGACCCGCAGGTGTGGCGGCGGGCCTACGGTGGCGAACACGCCGGCGCCTGGACCTACGGCATGCCGGAGCTGCCCGGGGCCCGGGAGGAGATCAGGGTCAGCAACCGGGTCGCCGCGCCGGGGTGCTACCCGACCGCGATCACCCTGGCGCTGGTGCCGCTGATCGCGGCCGGCGCGGTGGATCCGTCCGACCTGGTCGTCGTCGCCGCGAGCGGCACCTCCGGTGCCGGGCGGTCGGCGAAGGTCAACCTCCTCGGCAGTGAGGTGATGGGTGACCTGACCGCCTACAAGGTCGGTGGTCACCAGCACCGGCCCGAGATCGTCCAGACCCTCACCCGGTACGCGCGGTCACCGGTGTCGTTGTCGTTCACCCCGGTCCTGGCGCCGATGCCGCGCGGCATTCTGGCGACCTGCACCGCCCGCCTGTCCGCCGAGCTCGCGGCTGGTGACGATCTGGGCACCGGCCTCGGCGCGGACGCCGAGACGGTCACCGGGATCCTGCGAGCCTTCTACGACGGCGAGCCGTTCGTGCGGGTGCTGCCGCCGGGCCGGTGGCCGCACACCTCGTCCACTCTCGGCAGCAACTGCGTGCACCTGCAGGCGACGGTGGACGCCGAGGCCGGCCGGGTGGTCGTCGTGGCGGCCATCGACAACCTCACGAAGGGCGCCGCGGGCCAGGCGCTCCAGTGCGCCAACCTCATGCTCGGCCAGCCGGAGGGCACCGGCCTGAGCGCCCAGGGCCTCGCCCCGTGACCGTGTCAACCGCGGGTCGCCGGGCCGCGGGGCGCGGGGCCATGGCACGCCGGGTCATGGCACGCCGGGTCATGGCACGCCGGATCGTGGCTCGCCGGGTCGCGGCTCGCCGGGCCATGGGTAGCCGGTCCGTAGTCGGAGTGAGTGGGGAAGGGGAACAGGCATGAGCGTCACCGCAGCCCAGGGCTTCCGGGCCGCCGGAGTCGCGGCCGGGCTGAAGCCGTCCGGGCGTCCAGATGTCGCGATCGTCGTCAACGACGGTCCCGCCGATGCCGCGGCGGGCGTGTTCACCCGCAACCGGGTGCAGGCCGCGCCCGTGCTGTGGACCCGCCAGGTCCTCACCGGCGGCCGGCTGCGCGCGGTCGTGCTCAACTCCGGTGGGGCGAACGCCTGCACCGGGCCGGCAGGGTTCGCCGACACCCACACCACCGCGGAGCGGGTCGCCGCCGAGCTCGGCATCGGAGCGGGCGAGGTCGCGGTCTGCTCGACCGGCCTGATCGGTGTCCCGCTGCCCATGGACCTCCTGCTCCCGGGGGTGGTCGAGGCGGTGGCCGCGCTGTCCGCGAGCGGCGGGGGCGCTGCGGCCGAGGCCATCCGCACCACCGACACCGTGGCGAAGGAGGCGGTCCGCCACAGCCGGGAGGGCGGGAGCGTCGTCACCGTCGGCGGCATGGGCAAGGGCGCGGCCATGCTGGCGCCGTCGCTGGCGACGATGCTCGTCGTCGTCACGACCGACGCCGTCGCCGACGCCGCGACTCTCGACCGTGCCGTGCGGGAGGCCTGCCGCACGACCTTCGAGCGGGTCGACTCCGACGGCTGCCTGTCGACGAACGACACCGTGCTGCTGCTCGCGTCGGGTGCGTCGGGGCGGGCGCTGCCCGAGGCCGAGCTGACCGAGCTGGTCACCGCCGTCTGCGAGGACCTGGCGAGCCAGATGCTCGGCGATGCCGAAGGATCCACGAAGACGATCTCTATCACGGTCACCGGGGCGGCCTCCGAGGCGGACGCGCTCGAGGTCGGCCGGGCGATCGCGCGGAACAACCTGCTCAAGTGCGCGCTTTACGGCAAGGACCCGAACTGGGGCCGGGTGCTCGCGGCGATCGGCACCACCGCCGCGGCGTTCGAGCCCGACCAGCTCGACGTGGCCATGAACGGTGTCCAGGTGTGCCGGGCCGGCGCTCCGGGTGAGTCCCGGGACCTGGTCGACCTCTCCGGGCGGGAGATCAGCATCGTCGCGGACCTGCACGCGGGCGCCGCCGAGGTGGTCGTGCGGACGAACGACCTCACCGACGGGTACGTCTACGAGAACTCGGCGTACTCGACATGAGCGACAGTCCGTCGACGCGCGGCCCGGCCGCGCGGGCACGTGGGCATTCCGCGCTCACGAAGACGAAGGTCCTCATCGAGGCCCTGCCGTGGCTGTCCCGCTTCCACGGGGCGACGATGGTGATCAAGTACGGCGGGAACGCGATGACCCGGCCCGAGCTGCGGGAGGCGTTCGCGGCCGACATCGTCTTCCTGCGCTACGCGGGCATCCGGGTGGTGGTCGTGCACGGCGGCGGCCCGCAGATCACCGCGCACCTGGAGCGGCTCGGGGTGGCCTCGGAGTTCGTCGGCGGCCTGCGGGTGACCACGCCCGAGACGATGGAGGTCGTCCGGATGGTCCTCGTCGGCCAGGTCAACCGGGATGTCGTCGGCCTGGTCAACGACCACGGCCCGTTCGCGGTCGGCCTCTCGGGCGAGGACGCGAACCTGTTCACCGCCCGTCGCCGCCCGGCGATGGTCGACGGCCAGGCCGTGGACGTCGGGCTGGTCGGTGACGTGGTCGAGGTCCAGCCCGAGACCGTCAACGCGCTGCTGGACTCGGGCAAGGTCCCGGTCGTGGCCTCGGTGGCCCGCGGGCTCGACGGCGGGGTGTACAACGTCAACGCGGACACGGCCGCCGCGGTGCTGGCCCTGGCGCTGGGAGCGACGAAGCTCGTGGTGCTGACCGACGTCGAAGGTCTCTACGCGGACTGGCCGGCCAGCGACGAGGTGATCAGTGAACTGACGGTAGGCGAGCTGGAGCGGCTCCTGCCCTCCCTGTCGTCCGGAATGATCCCGAAGATGGAAGCCTGCCTGCGGGCCGTCTCCGGCGGGGTTCCCCAGGCCCACGTGCTCGACGGGCGGGTTCCTCATGCCGTGCTGCTGGAGGTCTTCACCGACGAGGGGATCGGCACCCTGATCCGGGCCGACGACGGGGCAGGCCCCGGCACGGCCGGCCCCGGAACGGACATCACCGAAGGAGAATCGTGAACGCCGACCTGCTCGACCGGCGGGACGCCGTCGTCATGGCCACCTACGGCCGGCCGTCGATCGCGTTGACCCGTGGCGCCGGTGCCCACGTGTGGGACGCCGACGGCCGCGAGTACGTGGACCTGATCGCCGGTGTGGCGGTGAGCGTCCTCGGGCACTGCCATCCGGCGGTGCGGGCCGCTGTGGTCGCGCAGCTCGACACGCTCGGCCACACCTCGAACCTGTATGTGAACACGCCGCAGGTGCTGCTGGCCGAGCGGCTGATGGAGCTGCTGGGCGTGGACGGGCGGGCGTTCTTCTGCAACTCGGGCGCCGAGGCGAACGAGACCGCCATCAAGATCAGCCGTCGGACCGGCCGGTCGGAGATCATCGCGGCCGAGGGCGCCTTCCACGGGCGGACCATGGGAGCGCTGTCCATCACCGGCCAGCCCGGGAAGCGGGCGCCCTTCGAGCCGCTGCTGCCCGGTGTGCGCTTCGTTCCCTACGGCGACGCGCAGGCGCTGGCCGAGGCGGTCAGCGAGCGCACGGCCGCGGTCTTCCTGGAACCGACGCTGGGTGAGGGCGGAGTGGTGGCGCCGCCGCCCGGCTACCTCGCGGCGGCCCGCGCGGCCTGCGACGAGCACGGCGCGCTGCTGGTGCTCGACGAGGTCCAGAGCGGCATCGGGCGCACCGGCGCCTGGTTCGCCCACCAGACCGCGGGAGTCGTCCCCGACGTGATCACCCTCGCGAAGGGGCTGGGCGGCGGGCTGCCCATCGGGGTCTGCGTCGGCATCGGCGCCGCCGGGCGCCTGCTGCAGCCCGGGGACCACGGCAGCACCTTCGGCGGCGGCCCCCTGGTCTGCTCGGCCGCCCTCGCGGTCCTGGACACGATCGTGGCCGACGGCCTGCTCGACCACGCGACCGCGCTGGGCGAGTCGCTGCGCGCGGGGATCCTCGCCGCCGGTGCCGCCGGCATCACCGGGGTACGCGGCGTCGGGCTGTGGCGGGCGATCGAGCTCGACGGGCCCTACGCCGCCGAACTGGAGACCGCCGCACGCGAGGCGGGTTTCCTGGTGAACGCGGTCGCCGCGGACGTCGTCCGGCTCGCGCCACCACTGGTGATCACCCAGCCCGACCTGGACGCGTTCGTGTCGGCGCTGCCCGGAATCACCGCCGGCGTCCTGGCTGGCCGTGGCCGGGCCGAGGCCGGGAAGAAGCCGGGCGAAAGCTCTAAGGTCAGCCCATGACGGCCCGACACTTCCTGCTCGACACGGACCTGACCTCGGCCGAGCAGGCCGCACTGCTGGATCTCGCCGACCGGCTCAAGGCCACCCGCCGCGAGCGTGGCACGGCCCCCCGTCCACTCGAGGGCCGATCGGTCGCGCTGATCTTCGAGAAGCCGTCGACCCGGACCCGCCTGTCGTTCGACGTGGCGGTAGCCGAGCTGGGCGGCCACCCGATCGTGATCGACTCCGCCTCCACCCAGCTGGGCAGGGGGGAGACGATCGAGGACACAGCCGCCGTCCTCAGCCGCTACGTGGACGCGATCGTCATCCGGACGTTCGCGCAGGAAAGGGTCGAGCGGATGGCCGCGGCGGCCACCGTGCCCGTCATCAACGCGCTCTCCGACCACGCCCATCCCTGCCAGGCGCTCGCCGACCTGCAGACCATCCGTGAGCTGCGCGGCCGCCTCGCGGGCCTGACCCTGACCTACCTGGGCGACGGCAACAACGTCGCGCACTCGCTGATGCTCGCCGGGGCCATGGCCGGGATGCGGGTTCATGTGGCGTCTCCGCCCGGCTACGAGCCGTTCGACCAGGTCGTCCGGCAGGCGAACGAGATCGGCGCGGTCACCGGCGGCGAGGCGTTGGTGATGCACGACGCGCTGGAGGCCGCGACCGACGCGGACGTGCTCTACACCGACGTCTGGGCGTCGATGGGCCAGGACGACGAGTCGGACACCCGAGCGCTCGTCTTCCAACCCTACCGCCTGGACGAGAAGGTCGTCGAGGCCGCGCGCCCGGACGCGATCGTCATGCACTGCCTGCCCGCGCACCGCGACGTGGAGATCTCCGCCGCGGTGCTGGACGGCCCGCGGTCGGTGGTGTTCGACCAGGCGGAGAACCGGCTGCACGCCCAGAAGGCACTGCTGTCGGTCCTGCTCGACGACGCATCGTCGGAGGCCGCCCTCCGATGACGATCCGCGCGGCGGCCCCCCTGACGAAACACGCCCGGCAGGCGCGTCTGGCCGGGTTGATCGCGGCCAGGTCGGTACGGTCACAGGCGGAGCTGGCGCGTCTGCTTCTCGCGGAGGGCGTGCAGGTCACCCAGGCCACCCTGTCCCGCGATCTGGAGGACATCGGCGCGACGAAGGCCCGTGGGCCCGACGGCGTCCTCATCTACCGGGTGGACGTCAACCAGGCCCCGGCCGAGGCCGTGCGCATTCCGCTCACCAGGCTCTGCGAGGAGCTGCTGGTCTCGGCGGAGGCCAACGGTGATCTCGTCGTGCTGCGGACTCCGCCGGGCGCCGCGCAACTGTTCGCCTCAGCCCTCGACCGGGCGGCCCTGCCGGAGGTGATGGGGACCATCGCCGGCGACGACACGATTCTCGTGGTCTGTCGGGCGATGCAGGGGCGCAACGGCTCGTCGGCCGGCCCGGAGTTCGCCGGCCGGCTGCTGTCCCTTGCCGACGGCCGGGCCAGGCCCGCCGCACCGACGCCCCGGGACGGTGTCGGCGAGCCGCCGGGCCCGGATGACGACACGGGCTGAGCCAGCCCGTGTCCACGACAACCGCGTCGACGAAACCTGAGCCAGAACCTCAGCCAGTACCAGAGAACCTGAGCCAGAACTAAGGAGATACCCAGTGACCGAACGCGTCGTGCTTGCCTACTCGGGCGGCCTCGACACGTCCGTGGCCATCGGCTGGATCGGCGCCGAGACCGGCGCCGAGGTCATCGCCCTGGCCGTCGACGTCGGCCAGGGCGGTGAGGACCTGGAGGCGATCCGCCAGCGTGCCCTCACCTGCGGCGCCGTCGAATCGATCGTGGTCGATGCACGCGAGGAGTTCGCGGCGGACTTCGTCGCCCCGGCGATCCGGGCGAACGCGCTCTACATGGACCGCTACCCGCTCATCTCCTCGCTGTCGCGGCCGATCATCGTCAGGCACCTCGTCGAGGCCGCCCGCCAGCACGGCGCGGACGCGATCGCGCACGGCTGCACGGGCAAGGGCAACGACCAGGTCCGTTTCGAGGTCGGCGTGATGGCGCTGGCTCCCGGCCTGCGGGTGCTGGCCCCGGTCCGTGACTCCGGGATGACGAGGGACAAGGCGATCGCCTTCGCGGAGGAGCGCGGCCTGCCGATCGACGTCTCGAAGAAGTCGCCGTACTCGATCGACCAGAACCTGTTCGGCCGCACGGCCGAGTGCGGCATCCTCGAGGACCCGTGGGCGCAGCCGCCGGAGGACGTCTTCGTCTACACCGCCGACCCGACCGTCCCGCGCCCGGCCGACGAGGTCACGATCTCGTTCACCGACGGTGTGCCGACCGCGCTCGACGGCCGTGCCCTGTCGCTGGTCGAGCTGGTCGCCGAGCTCAACACCCGGGCCGGGGCTCAGGGGGTCGGCCGGATCGACATGATCGAGGACCGGCTCGTCGGTATCAAGAGCCGCGAGATCTACGAGTGCCCGGGTGCGATCACCCTGCTGACGGCGCACCGGGACCTCGAGGACCTCACCCTCGAGCGCGACATCGCCCGGTTCAAGCGCGGTGTCGACCAGCGTTGGGGCGAGATCGTCTACGACGGGCTGTGGTACTCGCCGCTCAAGGCCGCGCTGGACGCCTTCGTGGACTCGTCCAGCGCCGGCGTCTCCGGTGATGTGCGCATCCGGCTGTCTGGCGGTGTGGCCCAGGTCGTCGGGCGTCGCAGCCCGGGGAGCCTCTACGACCACGCGCTGGCGACCTACGATGCCGGCGACCAGTTCGACCAGAGCGACGCTCGCGGGTTCATCGAGCTGTGGGGCCTGCCCACCAAGGTCTGGGCGGCCCGCGAGCAGCGGCTGCACCCATGACGTCGGTCGGTCCGGTGGCGACGGGGGAGTACCCGTCGGTCGACGAGGAGCGAGTGACGATGGATCCCGAACGGGCGCATGACGACGCGGGCCCGACGAACGACGTGGGCTCGGTGCCCGGTGCGGACGGATCCGCGCCGCTGCGGCTGTGGGGCGGGCGGTTCGCCGGCGGGCCGGCCGAGGCGCTGGCCCGGCTGTCGGTCAGCGTGCAGTTCGACTGGCGGCTGGCGCCCTACGACCTGCTCGCCTCCCGCTCCCACGCCCGGGTGCTGCACCGGGCGGGGCTGCTCGACGCCGGCGAGCTGGCTGCGATGCTGAAGGCACTCGACGACCTGTCGGATGCCGTCACCCAGGGCCGGTTCCGTCCCACCGTCGAGGACGAGGACGTCCACACGGCGCTGGAGCGGGGGCTGCTGGAGAACCTCGGCGCCCTCGGCGGCAAGCTGCGCGCCGGGCGCAGCCGCAACGACCAGGTCGCCACCGATCTGCGCCTTTACCTCCGCGACCACGCTCGGCAGGTCGCGGGCCGGCTCACCGAGCTGTCGAGTGCGCTCGTCACCCTCGCCGAGCAGCACGTCGACACCCCGGCACCGGGAATGACCCACCTGCAGCACGCGCAGCCGATCTCGTTCGGTCACCAGCTGCTCGCGCACGTCCAGGCGTTCGTCCGGGACGTCGACCGGCTGCGTGACTGGGACCGCCGGGCCTCGGTGAGCGCGCTGGGAGCAGGCGCCCTCGCCGGCTCCTCCCTGCCGCTCGACCCGGCGGGGGTGGCCGCGGAGCTCGGGTTCGACCGGGCCTTCGCGAACTCGCTGGACGCGGTGTCGGATCGGGACTTCGCGGCGGAGTTCCTCTTCGCGGCGGCGCTCACGGGCGTGCATCTGTCCCGCCTCGGCGAGGAGATCGTCCTGTGGACGACCCGCGAGTTCGGCTGGGTCGAGCTGGATGACGCCTTCGCGACCGGCAGCTCGATCATGCCGCAGAAGAAGAACCCGGACATCGCCGAGCTCGCGCGGGGCAAGTCCGGCCGGCTCATCGGTGCGCTGACCGCTCTCCTGACGACTCTCAAGGGCCTGCCGCTCGCGTATGACCGCGACCTGCAGGAGGACAAGGAGCCGGTCTTCGACGCGGTCGACACCCTGCTGGTCGTGCTGCCCGCGATGACCGGCATGGTCGCCACGATGCGGGTGCGCCGGGAGCGGCTCGAACGGGCCGCGCCCGACGGATTCGCGCTCGCGACCGACGTCGCCGAGTACCTGGTTCGCAACGGCGTCGTCTTCCGGGAGGCGCATGAGGCGGTCGGCCAGCTGGTCGCCTGGTGCGTGGCCCACGACGCCGAGCTCGACGACGTCTCCGCGGAGGACCTGGCGGCGATCAACCCGCTGCTCACCGCGGACGTCCGCTCGGTTCTGTCGGTGCGCGGGGCGCTGGAGGCACGCTCGGCGCCAGGCGGCACGGCCCCGGATCGGGTGCGGGACCAGATCCGCGACCTGGCTCCGGTACTGGACCGTGACCGGGCCTGGGCGGGGAACTGAGCGGACCCGTCCTCGACCGAGACTTCTACGACCGGCCCGTGCTGGTCGTCGCCCGAGATCTGCTCGGGACGACGATCCGGCACGGGCCGGTCGCGTTGCGGGTGACCGAGGTCGAGGCCTACGGCGGGACGGATGATCCCGCCTCCCACGCTCGGCGCGGTCCGACTCCACGCAGCGCGGTGATGTTCGGGCCACCGGGATATGCCTACGTCTACTTCGTGTACGGCATGCACTGGTGTTTCAACGTCGTGTGTGGCCCGGAGGGAACGGCGGCGGCGGTTCTCGTCCGGGCCGGGAGCGTCTGCGCGGCCGGTGCCGATCCGCAGGCGCTCGGCGGTGTCACGCCTGGTTCGGAGCGGTTCGGCCCGGAGGTGGGCCTGGCGGCCGCGGATCGGGGCCGTGGTGACCGGGGGCCTGGTTCCGGGCGGGCCGCCGGCAGCCTCGCGGCCCGGCGGGTGGCCTCCGGCCCCGGGCGCTTCGCCCGGGTGCTGGGCGTCGACGGCACGTGCACCGGGACGGACCTGACGGGCGGTGGGCCCGTGACCGTGCACCGAGGCACGCCGGTCGCGGATGAGGAGGTGGGCCGTGGACCGCGCATCGGGATCAGAGCCGGAGCTCACCTGCCGAACCGGTTCTGGCTCCTGGGCGAGCCATCGGTGAGCCGAGTGCCACCGGTACGTCGGGTGCAGCGGTGAGCTGCGCGCGTTGCGCGGAAGCCCGGGATGACTGACTCTGCGGATGCCCCGGTGCCGATGCTCCGGTGCCGATGCCCAGACCGGATGCAGGGGCCCCGGTGCCGTGCAGCGGCGCGCTGCCGGCGCCGGAGCTTCGCGGCCCACGCCGACGGGGGTGCCCGAGCGGTGCCGGATGGCCTGGGAGCAGGCCCGGAGGCCGATCACCTGTTCGAGCGCAGAACCCTAAGCCTCGCATACCAGACAGCACCGTCAAGCTCCGATTGGGTAGCTGTGACATACGTCACACATCTTGAGACCCGATTGATTTGACGCCCCCGGACATCCCCCCGTAATGTTCTCTCTGTCAGCGAGACACGGCAGACACCGAACAGGGTGGCTCCACTCGGGACGCGGGATCGGACCGCAAGGTCGGGTCTTCGGGCGGGATCGCAGCCTTCGAGGCATTTGCGACGCACCTGACCGAAAAGAACTTTGAAAAGCAAATTGCCTGGGTATGTACGCTTCGCGGCGTGATCCCAGCAGCATCTGCTCCTTGAGAACTCAACAGCGTACCGAATAGTCAGTGCCATTTAGTTTTAAACCCCCGTCCATGGCCAGGGCTTGATGTTCTGGTTGTGGTGGGAAATTCCTTTGGCAATGACAGACGATCTTACGAGGATCTGTCTTGCCAGGATCGGTTGGGCTTGGCGGCCTGGCCATCTCTTTCAAGCATTGATGGAGAGTTTGATCCTGGCTCAGGACGAACGCTGGCGGCGTGCTTAACACATGCAAGTCGAGCGAGGAGCTTGCTCCTAGCGGCGAACGGGTGAGTAACACGTGGGCAACCTGCCCCAAGCTCTGGAATAACTCCGGGAAACCGGGGCTAATGCCGGATATGACACTGCTGGGCATCTGGTGGTGTGGAAAGATTTATTGGCTTGGGATGGGCCCGCGGCCTATCAGCTTGTTGGTGGGGTAATGGCCTACCAAGGCGACGACGGGTAGCCGGCCTGAGAGGGCGATCGGCCACACTGGGACTGAGACACGGCCCAGACTCCTACGGGAGGCAGCAGTGGGGAATATTGCGCAATGGGCGAAAGCCTGACGCAGCGACGCCGCGTGAGGGATGACGGCCTTCGGGTTGTAAACCTCTTTCAGCAGGGACGAAGCGAGAGTGACGGTACCTGCAGAAGAAGCACCGGCCAACTACGTGCCAGCAGCCGCGGTAATACGTAGGGTGCAAGCGTTGTCCGGAATTATTGGGCGTAAAGAGCTCGTAGGCGGCCTGTCGCGTCGGCTGTGAAAACCCGGGGCTCAACCCCGGGCCTGCAGTCGATACGGGCAGGCTAGAGTCCGGTAGGGGAGACTGGAATTCCTGGTGTAGCGGTGAAATGCGCAGATATCAGGAGGAACACCGGTGGCGAAGGCGGGTCTCTGGGCCGGAACTGACGCTAAGGAGCGAAAGCGTGGGGAGCGAACAGGATTAGATACCCTGGTAGTCCACGCCGTAAACGTTGGGCGCTAGGTGTGGGGGACCTTCCACGGCCTCCGTGCCGCAGCTAACGCATTAAGCGCCCCGCCTGGGGAGTACGGCCGCAAGGCTAAAACTCAAAGGAATTGACGGGGGCCCGCACAAGCGGCGGAGCATGTGGCTTAATTCGATGCAACGCGAAGAACCTTACCAGGGCTTGACATGCAGAGAAATCCTGTAGAGATATGGGGTCCTTAGGGGCTCTGCACAGGTGGTGCATGGCTGTCGTCAGCTCGTGTCGTGAGATGTTGGGTTAAGTCCCGCAACGAGCGCAACCCTTGTCCTATGTTGCCAGCGCGTCATGGCGGGGACTCATAGGAGACTGCCGGGGTCAACTCGGAGGAAGGTGGGGATGACGTCAAGTCATCATGCCCCTTACGTCCTGGGCTGCACACATGCTACAATGGCCGGTACAAAGGGCTGCGATACCGTGAGGTGGAGCGAATCCCAAAAAGCCGGTCTCAGTTCGGATCGGGGTCTGCAACTCGACCCCGTGAAGTCGGAGTCGCTAGTAATCGCAGATCAGCAATGCTGCGGTGAATACGTTCCCGGGCCTTGTACACACCGCCCGTCACGTCACGAAAGTCGGTAACACCCGAAGCCGGTGGCCCAACCCTTGTGGGGGGAGCCGTCGAAGGTGGGACCGGCGATTGGGACGAAGTCGTAACAAGGTAGCCGTACCGGAAGGTGCGGCTGGATCACCTCCTTTCTAAGGAGCTTTCTGGTTGGGTGCTTTGCCTGTAGTGGGTGGGTGCCTGGCGCAGAGCGAAGGCCGGTCGGATGGCTGGTCTGGTGTGCTCATGGGTGTGGAACGCTGACTTGTTCTGCCGGGTTGGTCTGGTGTTCTGGGTTCCTGTGTGTTCCTGGGGCTGGGTCTTCCTGAAGGATCGGTACGCTGTTGGGTTTTGAGGGAGTGAGATGCCCTCGTGTACGTCCCCGCCCTGGTTGGCCTGTGGCTGCCGGGGTGGGTGTGCGGGCTGGTTCGTGTGGGATACCGCTATCCGTGTTGGGTGGTTGGTCTCACGGGCGCGACTGGTTTCCGTTCGTAGTTTGAGAACTGCACAGTGGACGCGAGCATCTTTATCTTTGTGGCCAAGTTATTAAGGGCGCACGGTGGATGCCTTGGCACCAGGAGCCGATGAAGGACGTGGGAGGCTGCGATATGCCTCGGGGAGCTGTCAACCGAGCTGTGATCCGAGGATTTCCGAATGGGGAAACCCGGCAGGGCTTTAAATCCTGTCACCCGTGCCTGAACACATAGGGCATGTGGAGGGAACGTGGGGAAGTGAAACATCTCATTACCCACAGGAAGAGAAAACAACCGTGATTCCGCGAGTAGTGGTGAGCGAAAGCGGATGAGGCTAAACCAGTTTCGTGTGATAGCCGGCAGGCGTTGCGTGGCTGGGGTTGTGGGACTGTTCGGGCAGGGCTGCCGTCCTGTCGAGGAGTAAGAAAGCGTGTTGTTAGCCGAAGGTCATGCGAATGGACCGCCATAGAGGGTAACAGCCCTGTAGGTGAAAACGGCACGTCTCCTGAACAGTTTCCCAAGTAGCACGGAGCCCGTGAAATTCCGTGTGAATCTGGCGGGACCACCCGCTAAGCCTAAATACTCCCTGGTGACCGATAGCGGACTAGTACCGTGAGGGAAAGGTGAAAAGTACCCCGGGAGGGGAGTGAAATAGTACCTGAAACCGTGTGCCTACAATCCGTGGGGGCTGGGCTTTTCGGAGCCTGGTGACCGCGTGCCTTTTGAAGAATGAGCCTGCGAGTTTGCGGTGTGTGGCGAGGTTAACCCGTGTGGGGTAGCCGTAGCGAAAGCGAGTCCGAATAGGGCGTTGAGTCGCATGTCCAAGACCCGAAGCCGAGTGATCTACCCATGGCCAGGTTGAAGCGCGGGTAAGACCGTGTGGAGGACCGAACCCACCAGGGTTGAAAACCTGGGGGATGAGCTGTGGGTAGGGGTGAAAGGCCAATCAAACTCGGTGATAGCTGGTTCTCCCCGAAATGCATTTAGGTGCAGCGTTGCGTGTTTCTTGCCGGAGGTAGAGCACTGGATGGCCTAGGGGGCCCACAAGCTTACTGAAGTCAGCCAAACTCCGAATGCCGGTAAGTGAAGCGTGGCAGTGAGACTGCGGGGGATAAGCTTCGTAGTCGAGAGGGAAACAGCCCAGATCGCCAGCTAAGGCCCCTAAGCGTGCGCTAAGTGGAAAAGGATGTGGAGTCGCATAGACAACCAGGAGGTTGGCTTAGAAGCAGCCACCCTTGAAAGAGTGCGTAATAGCTCACTGGTCAAGTGATTCCGCGCCGACAATGTAGCGGGGCTCAAGCGCACCGCCGAAGCTGCGGCATACACGTTGTGTATGGGTAGGGGAGCGTCGTGTGGCGAGTGAAGCGGCGGGGTGACCCAGTCGTGGACGCTACACGAGTGAGAATGCAGGCATGAGTAGCGAATGACGGGTGAGAATCCCGTCCGCCGAATGACCAAGGGTTCCTGGGGCAGGCTTTTCCGCCCAGGGTGAGTCGGGACCTAAGGCGAGGCCGACAGGCGTAGTCGATGGACAACGGGTTGATATTCCCGTACCGGCGCTGACGCGCCCATGCTGAACCTGGTTGTGCTAACCGTTCTGGTTCTTGTTCTGCTTTCGGGTGGGGCTTGGGCTGGTCGGGATCCTGGCCAGTAGTAGGCAAGCGATGGGGTGACGCAGGAGGATAGTCCAACCCAGGAGGTGGTTTTCCTGGGGCAAGGGTGTAGGGCGAGACGTAGGCAAATCCGCGTCTTGTGTGCCTGAGACCTGATGCCGAGCCGATTGTGGCGAAGTGGGTGATTCCATGCTGCCGAGAAAAGCCTCTAGCGAGTGTCAGGGCCGCCCGTACCCTAAACCGACACAGGTGGTCAGGTAGAGAATACCGAGGCGTGCGAGTGAACTGTGGTTAAGGAACTCGGCAAAATGCCCCCGTAACTTCGGGAGAAGGGGGGCCACTTCCTGTGTAGGAGCTTTGCCTCCGAAGCGGGGAGGGGCCGCAGAGACCAGGGGAAAGCGACTGTTTACTAAAAACACAGCTCCGTGCGAAGTCGTAAGACGATGTATACGGAGTGACGCCTGCCCGGTGCTGGAACGTTAAGGGGACGGGTTAGCTCTTCGGGGCGAAGCTCAGAACTTAAGCGCCAGTAAACGGCGGTGGTAACTATAACCATCCTAAGGTAGCGAAATTCCTTGTCGGGTAAGTTCCGACCTGCACGAATGGCGTAACGACTTTCCTACTGTCTCAACCACAGACTCGGCGAAATTGCACTACGAGTAAAGATGCTCGTTACGCGCGGCAGGACGGAAAGACCCCGGGACCTTTACTACAGCTTGATATTGGTGTTCGGTTCGGTTTGTGTAGGATAGGTGGGAGACTGTGAAGCTGGGACGCCAGTTCCGGTGGAGTCGTTGTTGAAATACCACTCTGGTCGTACTGGATGTCTAACCTCGGTCCGTGATCCGGATCAGGGACAGTGTCAGGTGGGTAGTTTAACTGGGGCGGTTGCCTCCTAAAGGGTAACGGAGGCGCCCAAAGGTTCCCTCAGCCTGGTTGGCAATCAGGTGTTGAGTGCAAGTGCACAAGGGAGCTTGACTGTGAGACAGACATGTCGAGCAGGTGCGAAAGCAGGGACTAGTGATCCGGCGGTGGCTTGTGGAAGCGCCGTCGCTCAACGGATAAAAGGTACCCCGGGGATAACAGGCTGATCTTGCCCAAGAGTCCATATCGACGGCAAGGTTTGGCACCTCGATGTCGGCTCGTCGCATCCTGGGGCTGGAGTAGGTCCCAAGGGTTGGGCTGTTCGCCCATTAAAGCGGTACGCGAGCTGGGTTTAGAACGTCGTGAGACAGTTCGGTCCCTATCCGCCGCGCGCGCAGGAGACTTGAGAAGGGCTGTCCCTAGTACGAGAGGACCGGGACGGACGAACCTCTGGTGTGCCAGTTGTTCTGCCAAGGGCATGGCTGGTTGGCTACGTTCGGAAGGGATAACCGCTGAAAGCATCTAAGCGGGAAGCTCGCTTCAAGATGAGGTCTCCCACAGGGTAGCCTGGTAAGGCCCCCGACTAGATGATCGGGTTGATAGGCCGGAGGTGGAAGTGCGGTGACGCATGGAGCTGACCGGTACTAATAGGCCGAGGGCTTGACTACATATGATTCTGCTGTTTTGCGTCCACTGTGCGGTTCTCGGGCTGCGACCGGAGGGTCGGGTCTGATGGTGTTTCGGTGGCTTTGGCGAAGGGGAAACGCCCGGTTCCATTCCGAACCCGGTAGCTAAGCCCTTCAGCGCCGATGGTACTGCGTGGGGGACCGCGTGGGAGAGTAGGACGCCGCCGGACTTCTTTAGGTAGGGGCTGTCTCTGGTTGGTGCCGGAGACAGCCCCTACCTGTATTTGTAGTGCCTTTTGGTTTGTAGTGCCTTTTCGGATCGCCCCGGAGGCTCTCGTGGCCTCCCGGTCGCCGGCCGCGCCAGGGGTACTGGTCCGCTGGGCGTATCACCAGTGGCCAGGCGCTGATGAGGCGCTGATGAGGCTCCGAGCGTGTCCCACAGGTTCGTCGGTGTCCCTGGGCCCGGGGCCGACCTGGAGGGCGCGGCGGACCGGAGCTGGTGGGACGTCCGGTATCAGTTGGCTCTCCGGCAGGCCCGGCGGGTGCCTGCCGGGCCTGCCGCAGAGAATGAGATGTACCTGGGGAAGGCCGCGTTCCGGCACCCCGGAACGAAGGGAATGCTTTCCGTTATGCCGAACGACGAGTCGTCGAGGTCCCAGCCGTCCGGGTCTGGAGGGCCTCCGCGGGAGCGGCGCGCCGGCCAGCAGGGCCGGCCGGCGCGACCAGTGAGAAGCGGTGGGGACCGACGCGACGGTCAGGGACCGCGCCGCACCTCGTCGGAGGGCGGCCGCGCAGGCGGCAGCGAGGTCAGGCGATCCGGGCGCGTGGTGAAGGGCGACGGCGGGTGGTCACAGGACCGGCCCGCTCGCCGCACCGAGGGCGGCCGCGGCCCGGCGGGTTCGGCTGCCCCCCGCGGCCACGCCGGTTCGAGCGGTTCGTCGGCTGGCGGTGGTGGCGGCGGTGCCGCAGGCGGCGGTTCGCGTGGCGCCGGCCCGGCGCGGGGAGCGGGCGCCGCCTCCTCCGGCTGGACGCCTTCGTCCGGGCGGGCGTCGTCCGGGCGTGCTGGCCCTGCACCGCGGGCCGGTGGCGGCCGTTGGCGCGACAACCAGACCGGCGGATCGGGTGGAGGTTCGGGCTCGGGGCCGCGTCCGCAGTGGCAGCGTGCGGGGAGAGGCGACAGCGCGGGCACGGGCGCGGGTCGCGGTGAGGGTGCGGGCCGCACCGAGAGCTCCGGCTGGCAGGAGAGGCCTGGCCGGACGGAGAGCTCTGGCCGGCGCGAGAGTTACGGCAGGCCCCCTGGTACGGGTCGACCTGATGGCGGTCCGGCCGGCGGCGGACGCTGGTCCCGGCCGAGCGACGGCGGAGAAGGCGACAGCTCCGGATACGGTGCGCGTTCCGGTCGCTATGTCGGTGACCGGGCGGCACGGCGGCCTGGTGGCGGGGCTGGGAAGCCGTCCGCCGGCGCACCGGTGAACCGTGCGCGTTCCGACGGGCCTGCGCGTGTCTCCACGAACCGGCCCTGGTCCACTGGCCGTGATGGTGCTCCACGCGATGACGCGGCTCGGCGCGGCGGTGCTCCGGGTTCTGACGGCTGGCGGGGCGGACCTGCACGCGGTGGTGCCACCCGTGAGGGGTACCGCCGAGAGGACAGCCGCGGAGACGCCGACCGCCGTGACAGCGACCGGCGTGATCGCGGCGAGACCCGCCGGGACGATACGCGTCGCGACGGGGGCCGTGGACGTGCCCCCGAGCGGTTCGCCGCCGGCGACCGGCGTTCCGGTGACGGTGGTGGCGCCGGTCGGGGCTTCTCCCGCGGGGACGCCCGCCACGGCGGTCCCCGTGAGCAGCGCCCTGACCGTGAGCAGCGCCCCGACCGCTCCTCCGCGCCCAGCGGTGACCGCTGGCCCCGGGCTGAGCGTGGCACCGACCAGCGGCGTTTCGCGGGCGCGGATCGAGGGCCCGAGCGCCGTACCGACCAAAGGCGCTTCGACAGCACCGAGCGCCGGCCGGCGCGACCGCACGGTGAGGGCAACACCCCACGTGGCGAGTCCGGGCCGTCATCCACGGGATACCGCGGACGTCCAACCGGTGCCGGCGGTCGCGACGGCCGCCGGGATTTCCGCCGCGACGGCGGGGAGCGGCCCGGCCGCTGGAGTGCGTCTGGACCTCGGTCCGACGGACCTCGGTCCGACGGACCTCGATCCGACGCGCCTCGGTCCGACGGCGCCGACCGGCCGCGACGCTTCGGGCCCGGCACGCGACCGGAGCCGGGCTCAAGGCCGGCGCAGGAAACAAAGCCGGAGCCGGGCACGCGGCCGGACCACGAGCCGGTGGCCCGTGGCGGCGCGGCCGACAACGGCGCCGCGCCCGCGGGCCCGCAGGTCGGCAGGGGCGATACCTACCGTGGTGGCGAGACGAAGCCACGATGGGAGCGTCCGTCGTCGGGTTCGCGTCCGGACGCGAACCGCTCGGGCCCGCGCCGTTCGGATGGTGGTCGGCCCGCCTCCCGCGGCGGCCCCTCGGCCGGGAGGCCCGCACGCCGTCCCACCGACAGCCCCAGCCGGTCGGGTGGTCCGGGGGACGGCACCGTCCCGCGTCGTCGCCCGGCCGCGCCCGCGCTGCCGGACGAGGCGCGGGCCGAGCTGCTCGACCGGGACGTCCGGCGGGACCTGCGCAGTGTGCCGGCGCCGTTGGCGGAGACGATCGCCCGGCATCTCGTCGCTGCGGCGATGCTCGTCGACACCGATCCCGCGCTGGCGTTGGAGCACGCCCGAGCGGCGGCGGCGCGGCTGCCCCGCATGGCAGCTGTGCGTGAGGCGGTCGGCGTAGCCGCCTACCATGCCGGTGAGTACGCGGCCGCGCTGCTGGAGCTGCGTGCGGCGCGGCGCATCGACGGGTCGCCGCACAACCTGCCACTGATGGCCGACGCGGAGCGCGGTCTCGGCCGACCCGAGCGTGCTGTCGACTGCCTGTCCGATCCCGGTGTCGCCGAGTTGGACGAGGCGGCGCGGGTGGAGCTGCTGATCGTGGTGTCCGGTGCCCGGCGCGACATGGGCCAGCCCGAGGCTGCGGTGGTGCTGCTGCGCGACGCGGCGATGGCCAGGAGCGAACCGCGTCCGTGGACGCCACGGCTCTGGTACGCCTACGCGGAGGCGCTGCTCGCCGCGGATCGTCCGGTGGAGGCCCTGCGTTGGTTCACGGCCACCGCGGCGATCGACGAGGACGAGACCGACGCGGCGGAGCGGATCTACGAGCTGACGGTCATCGACGACGAGGCCGACGATGCCGACCAGGTCGTCGACGACGTTGACGGCATCGATGCCGTCGATCAGGCGGACGAGGACGACGAGGACGAGGGCGACGAGGACGACGAGGACGAGGTGGGCTCGGCCGGGTCTGACGCCACCCCGATCGTCGCGGATCTGAACGACGACGCAGGCCCTGAGTCCGGGCCGGACGGCGTGACCGCGCCGGTCGGCGCGGAGCCACTCGCGCAGACGGCACTCGCGCAGGAGCCGCGCTCCGAGGACGCAGACGAGGGGGTCCTTCCCGGGGTATCGGGTGAGGAGTCCCGCGCCGAGGGAAACGCGGCGAACACCGAGGATCTCGCGGCGGAGAACGCGGAGGATCTCGCGTCGGACGAGCCGGCGGACGAGCCGAGTGGGGAGACGAGCGAGGTGGATGCGGCTGAGCTGGTCGATGCCGCCTCGGCCTCGGCAGCCACAGGCGCCGGTGAGCCGGTGCCTGTGGCTGAGCCTGCCGTCGACTTCTCGGCGGCCCCGGAGAGCACGGCGTCGGCCGTCGCCGCGGACAGCGCGGCCCCGATCCCGGAGATCGTCTTCTCGGATGCCCCGGGCGGTGTGAAGCCGGCCGAGGCGGGAAGCCGGGACGAGGACGAGCCGGCCGGTTGACGGTGCGCCATCCGGCGCGCCCAGGCGCGCCGGATGGCCATCCCGAGGCAAGACTCAGCGCCGCGGCCCGGTGGCCCGGTTTGGCGAGCCGCAAGACTGAACGATTTTGGTCGTCGGCACGACCAGAATCCTTCTTTCTTGCGACCCGCCAGGTGCTCTATGCCCCTTTCGCACCTCTTGAGATGAACTGGCGCCGGCGCGGATCCTCAGTCCAGCGGACGCATCAGCAGCCCGGTGCGGGGCTTGGGCGTGAAAAGGGTGGACTTGCGGGGCATCCGCTCAGCAGCGCCGGCGACGGCGATCACGTCCGCGACCGGAGTCGGGTTCAGCAGGAGTGCGACCCCGCCGGAGGCGCGCGCGGCAGCCAGTGCGGCCGGCGCGTCGTGGTAGTAGTCGACGACCCCGACGGCGTCCTCCAGCTTCCACACCTGCGAGATCAGCGCGAGGTGCGCCACGGTGACGTCGAGGCGCCGAAACGCCTCCGACCGCTCGGCCGGCAGCGCCTGTCGCAGCAGGTCGGCCGAGGGCTGGGTGAGCAGGTAGGCCGCCGACCCATCGGTGATCACGAAGGCATGGCCCGCCCGTCCGGCCGTGGCGAGCTCGTCGAGCAGCGTCGCGGGGTCGACGGGGACGGGCACCGGCGCGGTCGCCGTGCCCGCGGCAGCGCCGGAAGTGCCGGTCGCGCCGGTCGCGATGGTGCCGGTTCCGGCAGCGGTGGCGGCTGTGTCGTCGGCATTCGTGGTGGTGAGCTGGCGGACGGTGAAGGACTCCCGGGCCCGGCTGACCGCGTCGGCGAGGGTGAGGCCCCGCACGGCGCGGTGGATGGCGTGTACCTGCGGGCCGCTGGCGGTGGCGTCGACCAGGAAGGTGAGCCCGAGGTCCCACGGGCCGTCGCCGTCGCCGGCGGCGTGTCGCTCCGCCTGGTACTGGCGATAGGTCGCATACCGGTGATGGCCGTCCGCGATCACCGCGCGGCGGGGGAGCAGATCCGCCGCGATGACTTCCAGGGTGGCCGGGTCGTCGATCGCCCAGAGCCGGTGCGTCACGCGGTCCGCCGTGTCGACGTCGGTGTCGACGTCGATGATCGGAGGGCTGGCGACGGCCTCGGCCACGGCGGCGCTGGCCGGGCCGCCGCCGTCGTAGAGCAGGAAGATCGGTTCCAGGTTGGCCGCGGTGGCGCGGGTCAGGGAGAGCCGGTCGGAGACCGGGCCGGCCATGGTGTTCTCGTGCGGCAGGACGATCTGGGCGTCGGGGTCCGCGAGTGCCAGCGCTCCGACGAGGCCGCGCTGGACGTGGTCTCCCTGTCGCTGTTCGTACACGTAGAGCGTGGGGACGTCGTCGCGGACCAGCACGCCGCTGTCCAGCCACGCGCGCAGGGTTCGCTCCGCCTGCTCATAACGGTTGCCGACCTCGTCCGCCCCGCCCGGTGCGCCGGGCCCGGGAAGGGCGCCAGGAGCATCGCCGGGCACATCGCCGGGAACGTCACGCGGCAGGATCAGCCGGACGACGTTGTGCGCGGCGGAGGCCTCCAGCGCCGTGCGCTCGTCCTCGTCGATGACGTCGTAGGGCGGCGACGTGAGCGTGGCGAGATCCGCGCCGGTGGCCGCGAAACGGGCCGCGCGGAAGGGCGCCAGCACGAGTCCGGCGGGGACTGGCACCGGGACGGACACCGGGGGAACGGGCGCGGCGGCATCAGGGGCAACCATGAGGCGCATCGTAGGTGCTCCGACCGCGTGCCCTCATCCGCCGCGAGGCCCGGCTCCCGCTGGCTGCCCCACCGCGGCGACGCCGCGTTCCCGGCGCGGCGGTCCCGGCGGGACGGATCCGGGTGGCGTGGAAGACAGGCCGTTATTCCGATGTTGGGGCATGTGAGTGCCGCTTACGGTGAAACTGGTTGGGAGGGTGGGACACCTCCCTCCCATCTGTGTCGCCGAGGGCGTCGGCCGGGCGGTGCTGTTCCGCTGCCGTGGTTGCCGCGACCGCGGTGGTCCGGACGACGTGGAGGTGCCATGACGGAGGAGTTCGGCACAGGGGGCGGGGGCGGTCGGCAGGGGCCGGAGCCGGCGCGCTCGCCTGCCGGTGAGGTCTACGACTGGTACACACGTGGGATGGCCCTGCTGGGGCACGGCGACGCGAACGCCGCTGTGCAGCTTCTCGCGCACGCGGTGGCGGCGGAGCCGGCGTCGCCGAGCGTGCGGGAGGCACTGGCCCGGGCCCAGTTCGAGGCCGGTCAGTTCGATGACGCCGCACGCACCTTCGCCTGGATCGTCGACAGGCATCCCACGGACGACTACGCCCAGTTCGGGTTGGGAATGGCGGCCCGTCGGGCGGGGGACCTGCGGGTCGCCATCGAGCACCTGGCGCTCGCCGTGGCGATGCGGCCGGACCTGGCCCACTACGGTGTCGCGTTGCGCGGCGCGCGCGCGGCGCTGAACCGCGCATGAGGCCCTCGACCGCGCCAGTAACGGCTGCGCCAACCGCGTCCCCTGCCACGCCTGTGATGGCCGCGGCGGCCGCGACGGCGGTGGCGACATGGGCGCCGCTTTCCGGTTCGTCTCGGACGCCCGCGTCGATGTTCGACGTCGCCCTGATGGATCTCGACGGTGTCGTGAACCGGGGCGAGCGGGCCGTGCCACACGCCGCGGCCGTGATCGAGGCCGCGGCCGTCGACGGAATGCGCACGGTCTACGTGACGAACAACGCGCTGCGGACCCCGGAGACGGTCGCCGCCCGGCTGACCGGCTTCGGGGTTGCGGCCGGTCCCACCGATGTGGTGACGTCGGCGCAGGCCGCCGCGCACGTGCTGGCCGAGCGTCTCCCGGCGGGGGCGAAGGTGCTGGTGGCCGGCGGGGCGGGGCTGTGGGAGGCGGTGCGGGCCGAGGGGCTGTCGCCGACGTCGTCGGCTGCCGACGAGCCGGCCGCCGTCGTCCAGGGTTTCGACCCGGAGATGACGTACGCCCGGCTGGTCGAGGCCGTGCTGGCCGTCCGGGCGGGTGCCTGGTGGGTCGCGAGCAACACGGATCTGACGGTGCCGACGGAGCGTGGGCTGGCGCCCGGTAACGGGGCGCTGGTGGCCTTCGTCCGGGCCGCGACCGAGGCCGAGCCCGTCGTGACCGGGAAGCCGGAGCTGGCGATGCACGCCGAATCGGTGCGGCGCAGCGGTGCGCGCAACCCGATCATCGTCGGCGACCGGCTGGACACCGACATCGAGGCGGGCACGCGGTCGGCGACACCGACGTTGCTCGTGTTCACCGGTGTCACCGGGCCCGCCGAGCTGTTCGCGGCGCCGCCGTGGCACCGGCCCACCTTCGTCGCGGCCGACCTGCGCGGGCTGCGCCGTACCCAGCCGGCGGTCGAGGTACGGGACGATTCGTCCCGGTGCGGTGCCTGGGCCTGCGTTCTGGACGGAACCACCCTGCGCTGGCACCCGGCGGCGGACGACGGGAGAGCTGGTCGCAGCACCAACACCAACACCAACACCAACACCGGCGCCGGCGCCGGAGATGACGGCCTCGACGCGCTTCGCGCCGCCTGCGCCCTGGCCTGGGCGGCTGCCGACGCGGGACGCACGCTGACCGCGCTCGCCGACGAGCGGCCGCCCGGCTGCGAGGACCTGCGCGTACCCCGCTGATGCCGGCTCCGGCCGGGCGCAGCGCAGGTCAGCGCGAGCAGCACAGGTCGGTCACGCAACGCGGGTCGGTCAGGCAGCGCAGGTCACAGCAGCGCGCGTACCCGGAGCAGGTCGCGGACGCTCGCGTCCACCTTGAGGCGGCCACTGGCCCAGGCCGAGGTGACCGAAAGCGTCCCGCTGGTCACGGCGAGGAGGTCGTCGCTGCTGAGGGTGAGGGTGATCTGTGCGCCGGGCCGCTCGCCCTCCCCGATGTCATGCAGGCAGCCACCGCGCAGATGACCGGAGAAGGTGGTCTCCAGATCCGGGATGCGGCAGACGATGACACGATCAGGGGTGCGGGCCGCACGGTTGGTCTGGGCGAGCATGTCCAGGCGGGAGGCGAGGTCACGCAGTGCGGCCTCACACTGCAAACGGTCCGCCATTCCGGACGTCCACCTCCTTCCCCCACCGCCGTCAGACACTAACGCGAGAGCGCTGCCGACGGCCGGAGCGGGACTGGCCCGGTGTGAGTGCGACCACGTGTGGGATGGCGATGTCCAGGCCGGGCATCGGCACCATCCGGAATGCGAGAGGCTTGTCCGGTGAACACCGACGAACTGTCCGCCGAGCTGACGGCGGCACTCGCGCGGCTCGCGATGCTCCCCGGCCGGCCGGCGGTCGAGCATCTGAAGGCGTTCGAGGAGGTGCACGGCCTTCTGGAGGACGCCTTGCGGGATCTGGCCGGCACATCCGGTCCGGACGGCGCCCGGGCGCCTCGGTGAGTCGGTCGGGTCGGGCGGGGTCATCGGTGGCTCGCCGTGCGCGGCTGGACGTCGAACTCGTCCGCCGCAAGCTGGTGACGTCGCGGGAGCGTGCGGCCGAGGCGATCAGCGCCGGCCGGGTCCGGGTCGGCGGGGTCACGGCGACGAAGCCGGCGACGATGGTCGACGCGTCGGCGTCGATCGTCCTGGCGGTGGGTGACGATCCGGGCTATGCCTCCCGAGGCGCGCACAAGCTGGTCGGCGCCTTCGAAGCGTTCGGTGTGCCCGCGCCGGAGGTTCCTGAGCCGGGGATTCCCGGTTCGGGAGGTGCCGCCCCGGCGTCCGGCGGTTGCGCGGAACCGCGTGCGGTGTCCGGCGGCTCCGCGGAACCGTTTCCGGTGCGCGCCGGTTCCGCGGAGCCGCGTCCGGTGCCGGGCGGCTCCGCCGAACGGCTTCCGGTGTCCGGCGGTTCGGCGGAACCGCCTACCGAGCCGCGGGAGGCGCAGCCGCAGGGGGCGCACGAGCCGCAGGACCTGCCGGCGCGACCGGCGCGACCGGCGCTCGTCGTGGCCGGGCGGCGCTGTCTCGACGTCGGTGCCTCCACCGGGGGGTTCACCGACGTGCTGCTGCGTTACGGCGCCCGGGAGGTGGTGGCGGTCGACGTCGGCTACGGGCAGCTGGTGTGGCGGCTGCGCGCGGATCCACGGGTGCGGGTGCTGGACCGGACGAACGCCCGGCACCTGGCGCCCGATCAGGTCGGGGAGCCGGTGGATCTGGTCGTCGGTGACCTTTCGTTCATCTCGCTGGTTCTCGTGCTGCCGGCGCTACGGGTCTGCGCCGGGCCCGACGCGGATTTCGTCCTGTTGGTCAAGCCGCAGTTCGAGGTGGGCCGGGAGTTCCTCGGCGCGGGTGGTGTGGTCCGTGATGTGGCCTTGCATGCTGGTGCGGTGCGATCCGTCGCCGCGGCTGCCGCGGAGCTCGGGCTCGGCGTGTGCGGCGTGACGGCCAGCCCGTTGCCGGGCCCGGCGGGCAACGTCGAGTACCTGCTCTGGCTGCGTGCCGATGTGGTCCGTGGCGCCGGGGAGATCGAGGCGATGACGGCCGCGGCGATCGCCGCCGGACCGGCCGGGACTGCACCGGCCACTGCGCAGGTCGCGCCCCCCTCCTCGCACTCCGCCCCCTCCTCCCCAAGGACCGATCGATGACCCGCGAGGTGCTTGTCGTCACCCATCCGCGCCGTTCCGTGGTGCGGGAGAGCGCCCAGCAGGTGCTGGAGCTGCTCGGGGCGGCCGGTGTCTCGCCGCGGGTGCTGCGGGACGAGGCGGAGCTGCTGGACCTCTCGGCGCCGAACGTCGTGCCGGCGGACATCGACGCCGCCGTCGGAACGGAGCTGGTGCTCGTCCTCGGCGGCGACGGCAGCCTGCTGCGGGGCGCCGAGTTCGCCCGCTCGGCCGACGTCCCGCTGCTCGGCGTCAACCTCGGCCATGTCGGCTTCCTGGCCGAGGCGGAGCCGGACGCACTGCGCGCCACCGTCGAGCACGTGGTCCGCAAGGAGTACACGGTCGAGGAACGGATGACCGTCGAGGTGACGGTCCGTCACCAGGGCGAGGTCCTCTACACCGGCTGGGCGCTCAACGAGATGTCGTTGGAGAAGACCGAGCGGGCCCGGATGCTCGAATGCGTCGTGGAGATCGACGGCCGGCCGCTGTCGCGGTGGGGCTGCGACGGCGTGATCTGCTCGACGCCGACCGGCTCGACCGCGTACGCGTTCTCCGCGGGTGGTCCGGTGCTGTGGCCGGGGGTGGAGGCGCTGCTGGTGGTGCCGATCAGCGCGCACGCGCTGTTCGCGCGGCCGCTGGTGCTCGCGCCCGGCGCGGTGGTGGCCATCGAGGTGCTGCCGGACGTCCCGGCGGTGCTCTACTGCGACGGGCGCCGGATGTTCGATCTGCCGAGCCTGTCGCGGGTCGAGGTGGTGCGTGGGCGGCGGCCGGTGCGTCTCGCGGTGATCAGACCACAGCCGTTCACCGATCGCCTGGTGGCGAAGTTCGACCTTCCCGTCGCCGGCTGGCGGGGGCGATCGGAGCGCTGACCAGCCCTGACCAGCGCGCCGACCGGCGCGAGCATCGGCATCACCCCGCGCCGGGACGTGCCGGGAATCGGCGGCACGCCACCCATTCCCCGATTTCCGGGTGCCGGCCGGGGCGGATGTGACGCTAGAGTGCGGGGCGTGCTCGAGGAGATTCGCATTCGCGGCCTCGGTGTCATTGATGACGCTGTCCTCGACCTGGCGCCGGGGCTGACGGTGGTCACCGGTGAGACCGGCGCCGGCAAGACCATGATCGTCCAGGGTCTGGGCCTGCTGACCGGGGGCCGGGCCGACTACGCCCTCGTCTCCGCGGCGGCCGGCCGGGCGTCCGTGGAGGCCCGGCTCGTCGTGGCCGCCGACTCCCCGCTGGTCAAGCGGGTGCACGAGCTCGACGGCGAGCTCGACGACGACGTGATCCTGATGGGGCGCACGCTGACCGCCGAAAGCCGGTCGCGGGCCCAGCTGGCCGGCCGCTCGGTGCCCGCCAGTGTCCTCGCCGAGATCACCGAGAACGTCATCGCGGTGCACGGCCAGTCCGAGGCGCAGCGCCTGCGGCGACCGGCGATGCAGCGCGACGCGCTCGATCGTTTCGCCGGGTCCGCGGTCGCCGAGCCGCTGGCGCACTACACCCGGGTCTACGCCCGGCTGGCGAAGGCCCGGGCCCGGCTCGCCGAGATCACCGGGCGGGCCCGGGAGCGGGCGCAGGAGGCGGAGCTGCTGCGGCTCGGCCTCGCCGAGGTCGAACGGGTCGCCCCGCAGCCCGGGGAGGACGTCGCGCTGGCCGCGGAGCTGAGCCGGCTGGAGCACGCCGAGACCCTGTCGCAGGTGGCGCGGTCGGCGCACGGGGCGCTGGTCAGCGATCCGGAGTCCGGTGACGACACCCCGGGCGCGGTCGACCTGGTCGGTGCCGCCCGCCGGATCGTCGCGGGTGACGCGTCGCTGGACCCGGAGCTCGCCGAGCTCGCGAACCGGCTGGCCGAGGTGGTGGCCCTGCTCGCCGACGTCGCCGCCGACCTGGCCTCCTACGGGGCCGGGGTGGAGTCGGACCCGGCGCGGCTCGCGTCCGCCCAGGCCCGCCGGGCCGAGCTCACCACCCTGGCCCGCGCGCACGGTACGGACGTCGACGGCGTGCTCGCCTGGGCCGAGACGGCGGGGCGCCGGCTGCTGGAGCTCGACGGCGACGGCGACCAGTCCGGCGCGCTCACCGCCGAGTGCGAGCAGCTCACCGCGGAGCTCGCCGGGCTCGCCGAGCGGATCAGCGCCGCGCGCGCCGACGCCGCGGAGCGTTTCGGTGCGGCGGTGGCGGCGGAGCTGGCGGGCCTGGCGATGCCCAGGGCGAAGGTGCTGGCGGTGGTCGGCCAGCGGGACGACCCGGCCGGGCTGCCGGTGGGGGGCCGTACGGTCGCCTACGGGCCGAGCGGGGTCGACGATGTGGAGCTGCGGCTGGTGCCGCACCCGGGCGCGCCCGCCCGCCCGGTGGAGAAGGGCGCGTCGGGCGGTGAGCTGTCCCGGGTGATGCTGGCGATCGAGGTGGTCCTCGCCGCGGCCGACGCCGGCGCGACGATGGTCTTCGACGAGGTCGACGCCGGTGTGGGTGGGCGCGCCGCGGTCGAGATCGGCCGCCGCCTCGCCCGGCTCGCCCGCACCCACCAGGTCATCTGCATCACCCACCTGCCGCAGGTGGCGGCCTTCGCCGACCAGCATCTGGTCGTGCACAAGGCCAGCGACGGGTCGGTGACCCGCAGCGGCGTGGTGGCGCTGGACGGCCCGGCGCGGGTCCGGGAGCTGTCCCGGATGCTGGCCGGCCAGGAGGAGAGCACGCTGGCCCGCGGGCATGCCGAGGAGCTCCTCGCCGCCGCCGCGGCGGACAAGGCCGAGCTGACCCGCTCCTGAGCTGGTTCTGAACCGGTCCTGAACCGGTTCTGAACGCCGTCCCCGGCGGGGCGGCCTGCGGCCCTGCTCAGGGCGGTGTTACCGTGAAGACCCGTGGAGGCGCCGGGGCCGGTACCGGCGGCGTGACCACGGGAGTTCCGCGTGGCGCAGGCGCATATGACCAAGCATGTGTTCGTCACTGGAGGCGTGGCCTCCAGTCTGGGTAAGGGCCTGACGGCGTCCAGCCTCGGCCGTCTGCTGAAGGCCCGCGGTCTGCGGGTCACGATGCAGAAACTCGACCCGTATCTCAACGTCGATCCAGGCACGATGGATCCGTTCCAGCACGGCGAGGTGTTCGTCACCGACGACGGTGCCGAGACCGACCTGGACATCGGCCACTACGAGCGGTTCCTCGACGTCGATCTGGACGGCAGCGCCAACGTGACCACCGGCCAGGTGTACTCGGCGGTGATCGCGCGGGAGCGGCGCGGTGCGTACCTGGGGCAGACGGTCCAGGTCGTCCCGCACATCACCGACGAGATCAAGGACCGCATCCGCCGGCTGGCGACCGACGCGGTCGACGTGGTGATCACCGAGGTGGGTGGCACGGTCGGTGACATCGAGTCGCTGCCCTACCTGGAGGCGATCCGCCAGGTGCGGCACGAGGTCGGGCGGGACAACGCCTTCACCGTGCACGTCAGCCTCGTCCCGTACCTCGCCCCGTCGGGTGAGCTGAAGACGAAGCCGACCCAGCATTCGGTGGCGGCGCTGCGCAGCATCGGCCTGCAGCCGGACGCGGTGGTGTGCCGCTCGGACCGGCCGCTGCCCGACGCGCTCAAGCGCAAGATCGCGCTGATGTGCGACGTCGACGACGAGGCGGTGGTCGGAGCCCCGGACGCCGACTCCATCTACGACATCCCGAAGGTGCTGCACCGCGAGGGCCTCGATGCCTACGTGGTGCGCCGCCTCGGCCTCAGCTTCCGGGACGTCGACTGGACCGAATGGGACACCCTGCTGCGGCGGGTCCACCATCCCGCGAACTCGGCGACGGTGGCCATCGTCGGCAAGTACATCGACCTGCCCGACGCCTACCTGTCGGTCAGCGAGGCGCTGCGGGCCGGCGCGTTCGCCGCCGACGCCCGCCCGGACATCCGCTGGATCGCCTCCGACGAGTTCACCTCCCCGGAGGCCGCCGCGCACCTGCTCGACGGCGTCGACGGGATCATCGTGCCGGGCGGGTTCGGCGTCCGGGGCATCGAAGGGAAGATCACCGCGCTGCGGCACGCCCGCACCCACGGCATCCCCACCCTGGGCATCTGCCTGGGCCTGCAGTGCATGGTGGTCGAGGCGGCGCGTTCGCTGGCCGGGCTGGCCGAGGCGAACTCGACCGAGTTCGACCCGCAGACCGAACACCCGGTGATCTCCACCATGGCCGACCAGCTCGACGTCGTCGAAGGCCGCCGTGACATGGGCGGCACGATGCGCCTGGGCCTGTACCCGTGCGCCCTCGGCCCCGACACCGTCGCCCGCCGCGAGTACGGCGAACCCGAGGTGATGGAACGCCACCGGCACCGCTACGAGGTGAACAACACCTACCGCGACCAGCTCGCCGCCGCCGGCCTGGTCTTCTCCGGGACGTCGCCGGACGGCCGCCTCGTCGAGGTCGTCGAGCTGCCTTCCGACGTCCACCCGTTCTACGTGGGCGCGCAGGCGCACCCGGAGTTCCGCTCCAGGCCGACTCGCCCGCATCCGCTGTTCCGCGGGCTCGCCCGCGCGGCGGTCGTGCACGCGGACCGGCGCCGCGGCCTGCTCCCCGTCGACATGCCGGCCTCGGCCCTGGCCGGCGCCGCCAGCGCTGCCGGTGCCGCCGACCCGGCCGGCGTGGCGCCTGACAGCGGCGGCCCGGCGGCCGGTGGCTCGAAGGCGGGCCGTTCGAAGGCGGCCGGCTCGAAGAACGGCAGCCGCGCGGCGGGCTCCACCGCCACCGCGGACGTGACCGGTGTCGACGGGGAGCTGGTCTCCCCGTGAGCGACACCGTGCACAGCAGCCCCACCGCGCACCGCTACGAGGTGGCGGACAGCTCCGTCGTCTACAGCGGCCGGGTCATCTCCCTGCGCCGCGACATGGTGCGCATGCCCGACGGCGACACCTCGCAGCGCGACGTCGTCGTCCACCCCGGCGCGGTCGGCGTCGTCGCCCTCGACGAGCAGGAACGGGTCGTGATGGTGCGCCAGTACCGCCACCCCGTCGGCGGGCCGCTGTGGGAGCTGCCCGCCGGCATCCTGGACGTCCCCGGCGAGCCGGCGTCCGTCGCCGCCGCCCGGGAGCTGGCGGAGGAGGCCGGCCTGCGCGCCGGCCGCCTCGACCTGCTCATCGACGTCTACGCCTCACCCGGGATGACCGACGAAGCCTTCCGGGTGTTCCTGGCCCGCGATCTGGTGGAGATTCCGGCCGCCGAGCGGCATGTCGGCGTCCACGAGGAGGCTGAGATGGGCATCACCCGCATCGACCTGTCCGTGGCGGTGGACCAGGTCATGCGGGGCGAGATCACCAACGGGCTGGCCGTGATGGGCCTGCTCGCCACCTACCGCGCCCGCGCCGACGACTACCGCAACCTCCGCCCGCTCGACTCCCACTGGCCCGCCAGACCCGCCGCCAGCGGCTGACCCAGCGAGTCTTCGCCGGCCTCCAGCGCCACCCGGACGCCGGTGATGCCGTCGCAGACGTAGACCGCGTTGACGAGCGGATCGCCGCCGATCGGGATATTGCGCCCTATCGGCGGCGTGACCAGGGGAACATACGACGCCGGGAGCGGTCGCGCGGCAGCACCGTGCTGCGCGGCACGTGTTCTAGACCCGGGATGGGATCGGCCGGCTCGAGCCGCCGAATCGAAGCGACACCGTCGAGTTCATCGATCTCGAATCTGCGCAGCTTCACCGCCCACCACAACCTGGAGTCGGTGTCGCCGGAGCTCTTGTAAGCACCATCGGGAAGGACTGTCACCCACCCGCTCCGCGTCGACATGAGAGTCGCGAGAAGAGTGCCCGAGTCGGCCGTCCATAGCCGCGCCCCGGCGCTGTCGCTGGTGGCGAGGGTGGTGCCGTCTGGGGAGAACGCCACCGCGGTCACCCCGTCGTGGTGGCCGGTCAGTGTTCGTGTTGGTTGGCCGGTTGCTACGTCCCAGAGGCGCACCACCACCCCGTCGCGGTCATTGTCGCTGGTGGCGAGGGTGGTGCCGTCTGGGGAGAACGCCACCGCGGTCACCCAGCTGTGGTGGCCGGTCAGTGTTCGTGTTGGTTGGCCGGTTGCCACGTCCCAGAGGCGCACCTCCCCACTGTCGCTGTCGTGGTAGTAGTTGCTGGTGGCGAGGGTGGTGCCGTCTGGGGAGAACACCACCGCGGTCACCCAGCTGTGGTGGCCGGTCAGTGTTCGTGTTGGTTGGCCGGTTGCCACGTCCCAGAGGCGCACCGCCACCCGGTCGCGGTCGCTGGTGGCGAGAGTGGTGCCGTCTGGGGAGAACACCATTGCGGTCACCCAGCTGGGGTGGCCGTTCAGTGTCAGTGTTCGTGTTGGTTGGCCGGTTGCCACGTCCCAGAGGCGCACCGCCACCCGGTCGCGGTCGCTGTCTAAGTAATAGTCGGTGGTGGCGAGGGTGATGCCGTCTGGGGAGAACACCACCGCCTGCACGTCGCCGCGGTGGCCGGTCAGGGTTCGTGCTGGTTTGCCGGTTGCTACGTCCCAGAGGCGCACCACCACCCCGCCGCTGTCGCTGTCGCGGTCGGTGGTGGCGAGGGTGGCACCGTCTGGGGAGAACACCACCGCCTGCATGTCGCTGTCGTGGCCGTTCAGTGTCCGCATCGGTTGGCCGGTTGCTACGTCCCAGAGGCGCACCGCCACCCGGTCGCTGTCGCGGTCGGTGGTGGCGAGGGTGGTGCCGTCTGGGGAGAACACCACTGCGGTGACCCAGCTGTCGTGGCCGTTCAGTGTCCGCATCGGTTGGCCGGTTGCTACGTCCCAGAGGCGCACCACCACCCGGTCGCTGTCGCTGTCGCGGTCGCTCGTGGCGAGGGTGGTGCCGTCTGGGGAGAACACCACCGCCTGAATGTCGCCGTGGTAGCTGTTCAGTGTTTGTGTTGGTTGGCCGGTTGCTACGTCCCAGAGGCGCACCACCACCCGGTGGCGGTCGCGGTCGCGGTTGCTGGTGGCGAGGGTGGTGCCGTCTGGGGAGAACACCGCCGCCTGAATGTCGCCGTGGTGGCCGTTCAGTGTCAGTGTCCGCATCGGTTGGCCGGTTGCTACGTCCCAGAGGCGCACCACCACCCCGTCGCGGTCGCGGTTGCTTGTGGCGAGGGTGGTGCCGTCTGAGGAGAACGCCACGACCTGCAGCCCGCCGTGGTCGTCGATCAGGTTCCCAAAATGTTGGCCGGTTACCACGTCCCAGAGGCGCACCACCACCCCGCCGCTGTCGCTGTCGCGGTTGCTGGTGGCGAGGGTGGTGCCGTCTGGGGAGAACACCACTGCGGTCACCCGGCTGTGGTGGCCGGTCAGTGTCAGTGTTCGTGTTGGTTGGCCGGTTGCCACGTCCCAGAGGTGCACCACCACCCCGCCGCTGTCGCTGTCGCTGTCGCGGTCGCTGGTGGCGAGGGTGGTGCCGTCTGGGGAGAACATCGCTGCCTGCACCCCGCCGTGATGGCCGTTCAGCGTCCGTGTTGGTTGGCCGGTTGCCACGTCCCAGAGGTGCACCACTCCGCTGTCGCGGTCGCTGGTGGCGAGGGTGGCGCCGTCTGGGGAGAACACCAGTGTCAGCACCCCGCCGCGGTGGCCGGTCAGAAGGCGTAGCGGGCGCAGGGTCGCCATCTCCACGAGTGCCACGGTCTGGCCCCAACCGACGGCGAGGAGACCGTCGTGGGTGACTGCGGCACAGGTGATGGCGGGGGAGGCGGGAAGAACCATGAGGTCGACGGAGTCGCGTCCCGTGATCGCGGCCGGGGCCAGTTCGGGGCACTGTTCGGCCTCGGGGTCGAGGAGCGGGTCGAGGAGGGCGGAGCCCGTCCAAAGGCTGCGGGTCAGCCGTGCTCCGATGAGTGTGGGCCGGATGAGGAGTGCGCCGGTGAGGTTGGCGCCGGTGAGGTTGGCGCCGGTCAGGTCGGAGTCGTGGAGCCGGGTGCCGCTCAGGTTCGCCCGGCTCAGGTCTGCGAACCGCAGGTTCTGGCCGGTCAGGTCCTTGCCGCGCAGGTCCTGACCGGCCAGCTGAACGCCGTCGATGGTCAGATTCGTCCTGCGGGCGATACGCAGGGCGTTGTTGCGAGCCGCGTCGGTGGCATCGCTGCCGTCGGCCAGAATGGAACGTGCCCACCGCTGGAGCGGGGTGTGTGAGGCTACCCCGTGCAGAAAGTCGATCATCAGCTCGGACATCTCCCGGCCGGCGAGCAGCTCCGGATCGGGTTCGTTGTCAGCCCGGGCGAGCTGGGCGGCGGCCTGCGCGGCGACGAGGTACTCCATGATCGAGCGATGCACGAAGCTGAATGTGTTGTCGTTAGTGCGCATGAGCAGGCTGCCGGAGCCGACCATGAATACCGCTTGCCCCGTTTCGATCTTGGCTGCCCCGAGGCCGGTCAGGGTCGCCTGCACGGTCATCGACAGGCCGGCGAGATCGGTGGTGTCCTGCCTGCTTTCCCACAGGAAGACCGCGAGCGCGTCCACGGCCAGGCGCAGTTGGTCGGCGTCCAGGGCCTGGTGCGCGCCGCGGGTCGGTCGCCGGCGAGCCACCTCGTGCCGGAGCCAGCGCTCCAACAGCTTGGCGTACAGATCGGCGGAGGTGATGGTGCCATCCGCCGCGTGGGCGTTCAGCAGATCCTGCTCGTCGAGGTCGGCGATGAAGCCGAGCATGCGGGGATTGGCGGACAGGCCCAGCAGGTCATCGATGGAACCGATGAGGGCGAGTCGGCTCTCGGCACGCCGGGTCGCTTCCGCCCAGGTCTCCTCCTCGGTGCGGACGGCCCCGCCGCCCTCGGTTTCCGCGGCGACCTGCCGGCGGAACAGCCGGATGAGGAACTGGCGGATCTGGGCGCGGTCGAAGTCGGCGAGGTGGATCTCCCGGCTGCCTGCCCCAAGCCGCACCGCCGCACCGAGCTCGGTGCGGTGCTGGCTGTCGGTGAGGAAATGCTGGGTCCGGCTGGTCAGGACGACCTTCGCCCGGCCGGTGACCGCCGACAGGACCATACGTAGGTATTCGGCCGCGTTGTCGTAGGTCACGCGCAGCGCGAGCTCGTCGAACCCGTCGAAGAGCAGCACGACCTGGCCCTGCTCCACCCTGCGGCGCACCTTACGGACATCGACCCCGTGCTCGCCCTCCTTGCTCAGGTGCAGAGCCAGCAGCTCGTCGATCGAATGTGTCTTTTCCAGGGTCCGCAGCTCGACCAGCATCGGCACGACCTGGGGCAGCTCTTTCGGGATCCGCCGGGCAAGCTCCCTGAGCAGGAAGCTCTTGCCGTGCCCGAAGGCGCCCAGCACCAGCAGGAAGCGGGCCTCCTCGACATCAAGCCAGTCGCGCATCGCGGCGAACACGTCATCCTGCACGTCAGGCTGGTCACCCCGGACGGCGATGAGGCTGTCGGTACCGCTGCCGGCCACGGTGAAACGTTGCGGCACGTACAACCCGGGTGGGTAGGCGGGATCATCGGTGAGGCGCTGTGTCTGCCGGGACACATACCGGCGCGGATCCCAACGGCCTTCGTACTCGGCCAGGGTGAACAGCCGGATGCGGCGCCGCCGAGCCTGTCGGTGGGCCTCCTCGTCGGCGGGCCTCCCGAGATGGACCAGCTCGGAACCCACGAACTCGTCGACCGGCAGGAAGACCGGCTCCACCACCGCCTCGTAGAAGGCCTCGACCGCGGCGACGTCGGGGGAGTCGATGCTGACCCCGACCGGCCACCGCTGCCGTTCACCGTCGCGTTGCCCGGCCACGTTGAGGTAGCCGAACGGCCCACGCAACCGGCCCCGGCGGATCGTCGCCTCGGGGTGGCGTAGTTGGCAGGCTTCCTCGGCCAGCCCCAGCAGCTGGGCGGTCAACGCTTCTCGGTCCGGCCCCGGGAACGGCGGTGCCAGCTGGCCCCTGACCTGGCCGTTGCCTCCCGGAAAGACCGGTGCGACCGTGGGCGGTATCGGCTCACCCCCGACAGCCGCACGCATCCCCTCGATCAGGACGCGGTGGGCGTCGGCCTCGCCACGGTCGACCAGGCTGATCCGGGCGATCTCACGCAGCAGCGGCGGTGACTCGCATGCCGCCACCCGTACGGGAACGAGTAACTGGCGTCCGGAGACCGCGTCCACCAGCGCCGCGGTCAACTCAGCCCTGGGCAATTCGGATCTGAGATAGGCAGGGGAGAGGATCACCACCACGGAGGACGCCGCCGTCAGCTCCTGAATGGTCCACCCGACGTGGTTGTGCCCGGGAGCCACATGCCAGGCCTGCAGCCGGGGCTGGTACCCGGCCTGTTCCAGCTGCCAGGCGATCCACACCGCCCAGGGCTCGTCCGCCGCCGCGTAGCTGATGAAGATTGCGCGGTGATCCGCAGGCGCGCCCAAATCGCCGTTCTGGCCTCCCGTGACCCCCGTCATAAGTGCCAAGCCTGCCACGTACCGTCACAGACCGGACGGACGCTCTGTCGATCCCGACATCTGTCGGGGGCGGGGTCAGTCGTTGCCGACGAGGACGCCGCCGGCTTCCTCGATGGTGATCGGGGTGGTGGCGGTGAGGGTGACGGCGTCGAGGGGGAAGGCCTGGGCGACGCCGGGGACGGTGAAGTAGCCGTCCCAGGTCACGGTGAGGGTCACCTGGTACGTCCCGGGGCGGTGGTACTGGTGGGTGACGTAGGCATCCGGGTGGTCGCGGGGGGAGATCGCCGGGTCGTAGGGGCGGCCGGGGGCGTCCGGGCCGGTCTCGCCGTCGCCGAACTGCCAGGAGTAGTGCGGGACCGCGCTGATCGTCGCCAGCACCGGTTGGGTGACGTCGAAGGTGAACGCTGCGGGCACGCCGGTGTACATGATCGTCGGGAGGTTCGCGAAGCTGTTCCCGATCGGCTGGACGACGACCTTCGGGGTGGGCAGCAGCTCCTCGCGCAGGTAGTCGGCGAACTGTGCGGCGAGGTCGTCGACGGCGATGCCGTCGGGGTCGTAGAGGACCGGCCCGCAGTCGGCGATCAGGGCGTCGTACTCGGCGCGTTCCGCCGGCGTCATCTCCGGGGGGGCGCCGACACCGGTCAGCGCCGCACATCTCGCGTCCGGGTCGGGTGGGCAGTCGTCGCCGCAGCCACCGCCGGTGCCGGTGCCGTCATCGAGCGGGACCTTGGTGAGGTAGCCGCCGCGGTAGCGGTACTGGAAGCCGTTGTCCGTGGCGCGGGTGTCGCAGCTGCCCCAGACGGCTCCCGTGCAGGCGCCCTGCGGGGTCGGTGCGGCGAGGGCCGGCCGGGTGGCGCCGGGCAGCGGTCCGCCGCCGGGCGCCAGTATCGCGGCGATCACCGCCGCCCCCACCAGCATGGTGCGGGTGGCCGCGCGGGCCGAGGTCGGCGGGCGAGGACGGGGACGGGGATGGGGGCGGCTGCCGCTCATGACGGCCGTCCCGCCGCGTAGGTGATGTTCTGGATGCGCCAGCCCGGGCCGGTCAGGACGAGCCGTGCGACGGCGGAGCGGGTCGGGACCGCGGGCACCTGCCCGGCGTCGCGCCCGGCCGGGTCGAGGAGCCCGACCGCGCGGGTGGTCGCGGCGAACCGGACGTCGACGACGGTGCCGCGGCGTGCTCCCGCGGCCAGGCCGGTGATCTCGTAGGGTGCCTGGGCGGCCCGGGCGCCGGTCTGGTCGAGGTAGCGGGTCATGCCGACGTCGAGCGCGCAGGTCTGGCAGCCGGGCAGCGCGGTCGCGGAGATGTCGGCGACCCGGCCGGCCTGCGCGGCCGCGTTGATCTCGCCGTAGTAGGCGGAGACGACCCGGCCGGCGCCGGCGGGGGAGTCGTCCCTGGCCGCGGGCCCACCGGCGGCTCCGCCCGTGCCGCCTGTGCCTCCCGTGCCCGCGGGGCCTGCCGCGCCCGTGGCGCCCGTGGCGGCGGGCCCGGCGGCGGTGGTGGTTGCCGGTGCCTCGGTTCCGGCCCTGGCGCCAGCGCCGGCCGATGCCGCCGAAGGGGTGGCGGAGCCGGGGCGGGCCGGGGGCGGGGCGCCGGCCGACCGGCCCTGCGCGTCGCCGCACCCGGCGAGCAACACGCCCGCGCAGAGGGTGAGGACGACCGAGACAGCGGCGACCGGGACAGCGCCGGCCGAGACAGTGGCGATGACAAGCCTCCGGCATGCGGCGAAACGTGACGATCCAGCGTCAGTCCGCACAGGGTGTCACGATAGACGTTCGCTGGCGCCGTCGGGAACGGGCATCAACGAACCGGCGTCGTCGCGCCCTAATATCAGTTCGATGATGACCACGGCGGAAGGCGGCGACGCCCGCCGCGGTGGGCCCGAGCACGGCTACACCCCGACCGCGGCCGGAGATCCGGCTGATGATTCGGCCGATGCCGCCAGTGGTGGCCTGCTGGGCGATGGGGCAGGTGAGGGGGCCGACGCGGGCCAGGTCATCGCCCGGTATCTCGATCATGTGGACGGTGAGCGCGGGCTGGCGCGTAACTCGGTGCTCGCCTACCGCCGGGATCTGCGCCGCTACCAGGAGCACCTGTCGGGGCGGGGAATCAGGTCGCTCGGCGCGGTCGGCGAGGCGCAGATCGCGCAGTTCGCCATCACGTTGCGTACCGGCGACGAGTCGCATCCGCCGCTCGCGGCGGCGTCGGTCGCCCGGATGCTGGTCGCGGTGCGGTCGCTGCATCGCTACGCGGCCCGCGAGGGGGATGTGAGCGCGGACGTGTCCGGGCTGGTCCGGCCGGCGGCTCCGCCGCGGCGTCCACCCCGGGCGCTGACGGTCGACCAGGTGACGGCGCTCATCCTGCAGGCCGGGGCGGCCACGGGGGAGGACCAGACCGGCCTGGCCCGCCGGCTGCGCTCGGCGGCCCTGCTCGAGCTGCTGTACGGGACCGGCGCGCGGATCTCGGAGGCGGTCGGGCTCGACCTCGACGATCTCGACCTGGACGGATCCGTGGTCCGGCTGCGCGGCAAGGGCGGGCGGGGCCGGGTGGTTCCGCTGGGGCGCTACGCGGTGATCGCGCTGGAACGGTATCTGCGCGGCGGCCGACCGCTGCTGGTGGCCGGCGTCGGAGGCGCTGGCCCGGCGGTGTTCGTCTCGCGGCGGGGTACCCGGCTGTCCCGCCAGAGCGCCTGGTCGGCGTTGCGGGCGGCGGCGGACGCGGCCGGTGTGACCGGGGCGTCACCGCATGTGCTGCGGCACTCGTTCGCGGCGCACCTGCTCGATCGCGGCGCGGACGTACGGGTCGTCCAGGAGCTGCTGGGTCACGCGTCGGTCAGCACGACCCAGATCTACACCCTGACGAACACGGACCTGACGACCATGGACCATCTTCCCGAGGTGTACACGTCGTCGCATCCGCGGGCGGTGCCATGCTCATGCCCGGGAACTACCGCAACAGTGACAGCGCCGGCGGTGACGAGACTGCCCGTGCCGGCGCCGGTCGGAGAGCGGCCGATCGGTGATGGTGATCCGATCGGCGCAGGTGATCGTGATGGTGCCCGGTCGCCCGAGGCGGGAGCGTAGCCGCCCGCCTCAGGACGGATGACCGGGAGGCCGGCTCAGGACGGGGTGTACGGCCCGAGGCTCGGCATGCCGTTGGAGGGCGCGGGCGAGGGAACTCCGCCGACACCGCCAACCGACTGGTTGCTGCGCTCGGCGAGGGTTTCGCCCACCTTGCGCGCGATCGCTTCCATCAGGCGCAGTGCCTGCGGCAGCGACAGGTTCAGCACCACTTCGCTGTCGTTCGTCATCGCGAAGCGAACCGATACGTCCGCCATTGCTCGACCTCTCTCGCCTGACTCGGAAGGTCTACCTACCGAAGATCTGTCTGGTGCGTATGACTGGGGTACGTGTGACTGGGAACGGTACGGCCCATCTCGGACGAACGCACGCTCGGGGTTCCCTGAAGCAGGCCGCCCCTCACGGTGTGTCAGATCGTTGGCGCTCCATGTCGCGGTCAGAGTTCTGTGCGGATCCGCCACTGGTCCTGCTCCTTCGCCGGTCGCGACGCTTTTCCTGAGGTCCGCGCTGCTGTTCGTCGGGCCTGGGGTGCAGGCCGGCCCGGGAGTCGCGGTCGCGATCGTAGCTGCCCCGTTGTTCCCTCATAGTCCACTATCGGGTGAGTGTCCGCGTCGGCGGGGTGGGGAAAAATGTCCTGTCGTCTCCCGTTGTGGCATCTGTGCTGGCCGTGGGCCTTCGTCGGATCTGACGCCCAGTCCACGTGAGTGCCCCGGGGCCCGCCGGATGACCCGGGCAACTGGGAGCGGAGTCACAGGCGTCACAGTCAGCACAGGCTGTGACGCACACCAGCACCTGCGGGCCGATTCGGGCAGGATGGGCTCGTGACCTCAGCCGCGCCCTCTGTTCCTGACGTCTCCTCCCTCGCGATCGGCATCCTGGGTGGTTCCGGGCCCCAGGGTGGCGGGCTCGCGGTCCGTTTCGCGCTGGCCGGGCACCGGGTGCTCGTCGGCTCGCGCTCGGCGGAGCGAGGTCGGGACGCCGCCGCCAAGCTCTCCGGGCCCGGGCGGCTCGTCGAGGGTGGGGACAACGCCGACGTCGCCGAGCAGGCGGACGTGGTCATCGTCGCGGTGCCCTGGGAGGGCCACGGCGAACTGCTCGCCGACCTGCGCAAGCAGCTGACGGGCAAGATCGTCATCGACTGTGTCAACCCGATGGGCTTCGACAAGGGCGGCGCCTTCGCGCTGCCGGTCGAGGAGGGCAGCGCCGCGCAGCAGGCCGCGGCCGTGCTGCCGGACAGCACCGTCGTCGGTGCCTTCCACCATGTCTCCGCGGTCCTGCTCATGGACGAGTCGGTCGCGTCCATCGACACCGACATCCTGGTCGTCGGCGACGACCGCCCGGCGACCGACACGGTGATCGCGCTCGCGAACCGGATCCCCGGGATGCGGGGCATCTACGCCGGCAAGCTGCGCAACGCCGGTCAGGTCGAGGCGCTCACCGCGAACCTCATCTCCGTCAACCGCCGCTACAAGGCGCACGCCGGCCTGCGGGTCACCGACGTCTGAGGCGTCCGCGGAGACGTCCGAAGCGCGTCCCGGCGCGGGCTCGGGTGAGACTGGCGGTATGACCTCCCCGCCGGCGGTACCGTTCCCGGGCTCGTCCCGTGGGCCCGCCCGTGACGACCTGGGCGCCCGTAGCGACTCGGGCGCCCGTACTGACTCGGGCGCCCGTACTGACTCGGGCGCCCGTACTGACTCGGGCGCCCGTACTGACTCGGGCGCCCGTACTGACTCGGGTGCCCGTGACGACCTGGGTGATCTGGTGCCCGTGCCGGCGGTGGTCCGGCGGGTGGTCTCCCTGGTGCCGAGCCTGACGGAGTCCGTCGCGGCGAGCGCGCCGGAGCTGCTGGTGGGTGCCACCGACTGGTGCTCCCACCCGCCAGGCCTCGCGGTGCGCAGGGTGCGTGGGACGAAGAACCCGGATCTGGCCGCCATCGGGGCGCTGGCGCCCGACCTGGTCTGCGCCAACGCGGAGGAGAACCGCGCGGAGGATCTGGCCGCGTTGCGCGCGGCGGGTCTCGCGGTCTGGGTCACCGCGCCGACCACCGTCCCCGCGGCGCTGCGCAGCCTCGACAGGCTGCTGCGGCTGGGCTGCGGCCTGGCGCGCCCGGACTGGCTGGACGCCGCGGAGCAGGTGTGGGCGGAACCGTTCCGCGGCGAGCGCCGCCGCGCGATCATCCCGATCTGGCGGCGGCCCTGGATGGCGGTCGGGCGGGACACCTTCACCGGCGACGTGCTGGCCCGGCTCGGAGTGGACAACGCGCTGGCCGGATCCGAGCAGCGCTATCCGCGGGTGGACATCGCCGCGCTGCCGCCGCACGACCTGGTGGTGCTGCCGGATGAGCCGTACGCGTTCAGCCCGTCCGACGGCCCGGAGTCGTTCGAGGCCCGGGCGGTCTGCGTGTCCGGCCGGCTGCTGACGTGGTACGGCCCGTCCCTGGTGCAGGCACGGGCCGACCTCGCGAACGCGCTGGCGTCTCAGTAGTCGCTGGTCTCAGTAGTCGCTGGCAGGGTCGCCGGTCAACGGCTCAACCGCCGGCGGCTCATGGCCGGCGGTCAGTAAGGGCCGGCGGTCAGTAGCTGTGCTCCACCGTCGGGTACACCCCGCGGGAGACCTCGTCGCTGTACGCCGCGGCCGCGTCGGCCAGCGCCGTCCGCAGCTCGGCGAAGCGCTTGACGAAGCGCGGTGCCTGGCCGCCGCTGAGCCCGGCCATGTCCTGCCAGACGAGCACCTGCGCGTCGCAGTCCGCGCCCGCGCCGATGCCCACGGTGGAGATCGTCAGCTCCTTGGTAACCCGGGCGGCCAGATCGGCGGGCACGACCTCCAGCACGACCGCGAACGCGCCGGCCTCCTGCAGGCCCAGCGCGTCGGCGAGCAGCACGTCACCGGCGCGGTCACGCCCCTGGACGCGGTAGCCGCCCAGCGTGTGGACACTCTGCGGGGTGAGGCCCAGGTGGCCGACGACCGGGACGCCGGCGGCGACGAGCGCCTCGACCTGTGGCAGCACCCGCGCGCCGCCCTCGAGCTTGACCGCCTGGGCGCCGCCCTCCTTGAGGAACCTGGCGGCCGTCTCCAGCGCCTGCTGCGGGCTCGACTGGTAGGAGCCGAAGGGCAGGTCGGCGACGACCATCGCGTTCGACGCGCCGCGCACCACCGCCTGCACCAGCGGGATCATCTCGTCGACCGTGATCGGAACGGTGGTCTCGTAGCCGTAGACCGTGTTCGCGGCGGAGTCACCGACGAGCAGGACCGGGATGCCGACCTCGTCGAAGATTCCGGCCGAGAGGACGTCGTAGGAGGTGAGCATGGCCCACTTCTCGCCCCGCTCCTTGGCGGCGCGGATGTCGCGCACCGTCGTCCGGCCGCTGCGGCCCAGGCGGATCGAACGGGTCGAGCGGGTCGTGCTCCGGGCGCCGGGCGCGGCGGGCGCGCCGCTGGCGCCGGTGGTGCCGGATGCATCGGTCGCGGCGGGTGCGGTGGCGGCCGCGGCGGTGGTCGGCGCGCCGTAGAGCGTCGCCGCCTCGTCGCTGCCGTCGGCGGCGCTGGCTGGGGTGGAGCCGGCTGGGATGGAGCTGGGGCCGCCCGCGGCGGAGGAGGTGGGATTGCCGATCGACGAGTTCATGCAAACTCCCGGTAAGCCGTCCGGGCGCGGGATCGCGTCCCGGCGTGTCTCCATGCTGCCACCGAGAGGGCCGTCGCTGACAGGTCTGGCGCGGGCCCGCCCGAACCGGTCCATCATTCGTGCCGGTGATGTCGCCAGCTGCGCCGGAACGGCTGCGGGCGGTGTTCTGGCGGATGCACGCCCTGGCGGATGCACGTCTGGCGGAATCGGCCGGGTGTGGTGTGGCCGGCCGTCGCAGGGACGTTACCCAGGCGTGTTGTTCGCGCAATCAGATGCGTGTGGCGTCGAACGCACGTACTCTCCGATCTTGACAAATGCGCGGGGCCGGGAAACACCGGCACGATGAGCCCGGTGTCGACCGGGCCAGGCATTCGCGGCCGTGCTCCACGGCCGCGTGAACGGTGCGAAGAAGGCGCGGGTGGCGGCGGGCATGTGGACGGATCGGCCGGGCGACCGGCGCAGGCGCGACGCCTTCCACGGGCGACCCGGCAAGGCGGTCTGATGTCGGTGGCACATGCCAACGGGACGGACCCGCGTGAACACTCGTCCCGGCCACCGTCAGGTGTGGCCCGCCCACCGGGGCGGCCCCGTGACACCCGGCGCGACCCGCTGATCATCGAGGCCACCCTGACGGAGCTCGCGGCCAACGGCTTCGGGGGCCTGTCCATGGAGGCGGTCGCGGCCGCGGCGGGCGTGGGCAAGGCCACCGTCTACCGGCGGTGGCCGACGAAGGGCGCCCTGGTCGCCGAGGCGCTCGCGACCCTGGCCACCTCGCACGAGCCGCATGACACCGGATCCCTGCGCGACGACCTGGTCGCGGCGGTGAACGCGGTGCGCCGGCACGGCATCCAGACGCTGTCGGGGCGGATCATGCCCCGGGTGCTGGCGGAGAAGGAGTCTCACCCCGACCTGTTCGACACCTACCGCCAGCAGGTGATCGTCCCGGCCCGGGAACAGGTCGCGAACGTGCTGCGCCGCGGGGTTGCCAGCGGTGAGCTCAAGGCGGACCTCGACATCGACCTGGCGACGGACATGCTGGTCGGCCCGGTCTCGTACCGGCAGTACACCGCCGGCAGCAACGAGGTGAGCGGGACGCGGATCAGTCAGATCGTCGACACCGTTCTGGGTGGCATCCGCGCCGACTGACGCGCTGGGCGATCGGGCTGGCCGACGCCGCCGGAAAATCGCGTGGGGACGCTGTGTGCGCACGAGTAGCATCGCGATCGGGGAGGCACCCCGCCGCGCGTGCGTGGCCCCGCCCGGCTCCGGCCGGCGTCGGGTGCCGGGCATCAGGTGCCGGCGTGGGCTGTCGTCCCGACAAATGAACAGCCTCCAGAGTTCATCACCAGCCATGGTCAGGGCGCGCGTGGGTGCGCCCGGCCATCCGTTCACTGCCGCAGGAGAATCCGGTGTCCGACGTCCGCGTTACCGTTCAGCGAGGTCAGCAGGCCGAGGAGCGGGTGGTGCGGGCGGGTACGACGGCCGCCGAGCTCTTCGACGGCGAGCGGTCGGTGATCGCCGCCCGGGTCGGTGGCCGCCAGCGTGACCTGGCCCATCCACTGGCTGAAGGGGACGTCGTCGAGCCGATCACCGTCGACTCGCCGGACGGGCGGGCGATCGTGCGCCACTCGTGCGCGCACGTGGTCGCCCAGGCCGTGCAGGACCTGTTCCCCAAGGCGAAGCTCGGGATCGGCCCGCCGATCCAGGACGGCTTCTACTACGACTTCGACGTTGAGCGCCCCTTCACTCCGGAGGACCTCAAGGCTGTCGAGAAGCGCGCCCAGGAGATCATCAAGGCGGGCCAGCGGTTCTCCCGCCGGGTCGTCACCGACGACGAGGCCCGCGCCGAGCTCGCCGACGAGCCGTACAAGATCGAGCTGATCGGGCTGAAGTCGAGCGCGGGTGACGACGCCGAGGCCTCGGTCGAGGTCGGAGCGGGCGAGCTCACCATCTACGACAACCTCGACCCGAAGTCGGGCGAGCTGTGCTGGAAGGACCTGTGCCGCGGGCCGCACGTGCCCACCACCCGGCACATCCCCGCGTTCGCGGTGCAGCGCTCGGCGGCGGCCTACTGGCGGGGCAGCGAGCGCAACCCGCAGCTGCAGCGCATCTACGGCACCGCCTGGGAGTCGCGCGAGGCGCTGAAGGAGTACCAGCACCGTCTCGCCGAGGCGGAGAAGCGCGACCACCGCAAGCTGGGCGCCGAGCTGGACCTGTTCTCGTTCCCGACCGAGATCGGCCCGGGGCTGGCCGTGTTCCACCCCAAGGGCGGTGCGATCCGCACCGTCATGGAGGACTACTCGCGCCGTCGGCATATCGAGGCCGGGTACGAGTTCGTGAACACCCCGCACATCACCAAGTCCGACCTGTACGAGATCTCCGGGCATCTGGACTGGTTCGCCGACGGCATGTACCCGCCCATGCAGCTCGATGGCGGGGCGGACTACTACCTCAAGCCGATGAACTGCCCGATGCACATCCTGATCTTCCGGTCACGCGGCCGGTCGTACCGGGAGCTGCCGCTGCGGCTGTTCGAGTTCGGCACCGTCTACCGGTACGAGAAGTCCGGCGTCGTGCACGGCCTGACCCGGGTGCGCGGGCTCACCCAGGACGACGCGCACCTGTTCTGCGCCCGTGAGCAGCTCCCGGAAGAGCTCGACTCCGTCCTGAAGTTCGTCCTCGGGCTGCTGCGCGACTACGGCCTGGAGGACTTCTACCTGGAGCTGTCGACCCGTCCCGAGGGCAAGGCGATCGGCTCGGACGAGGAGTGGGCCCAGGCCACCGAGCTGCTGCGCGAGGCCGCCTCCAAGCAGGACCTCGAACTGGTGATGGACGAGGGTGGCGGCGCCTTCTACGGCCCGAAGATCTCGGTGCAGGCCAAGGACGCGATCGGGCGGACCTGGCAGCTGTCCACCATCCAGGTGGACTTCCAGCTCCCGCAGCGGTTCGACATGACCTACCAGGCGGCCGACGGCACCCGCCAGCGCCCCTTCATGATCCACCGGGCGCTGTTCGGCACGATCGAGCGCTTCTTCGCGATCCTGCTGGAGCACTACGCCGGCGCGCTGCCGCCGTGGCTGGCCCCGGTGCAGGTCGTCGGCATCCCGATCACCGACGAGCACGTGCCCTACCTGGACGACGTCGCGGCGAAGCTGCGGGAGCGCGGCATCCGGGTGGAGGTCGACTCCTCCGACGACCGGATGCAGAAGAAGATCCGCACCGCGCAGAAGCAGAAGGTGCCCTTCATGCTGCTGGCCGGCGACGAGGACGTCTCGAAGGGCGCGGTCTCCTTCCGGTTCCGCGACGGGACGCAGCGCAACGGCGTGCCGGTCGACGAGGCCGTCGCCGAGATCCTCGACGTCGTGGAGCGCCGCGCCCAGGTCTGAGCCGCGCAGGTGAACGTGGACCCGGCGACCGCGCACCGGGTCCACGGAACAGCGACCACCCTCGTGGCCGACCGTCCGGTCAGGGAAGGGCGATCGAGTGCAGCACCCGACCTGCGCCGTCACGGGCGAACAGTGACAGCGGGGGTCTGGCCTCCACCTGCTCCGGGCTGTCGACCGTCTTGTTCCAGTAGAGGGCGAACGCGCCTGTGTCGCCGATGGCGACGTTGACTGCCTCGCCGTCCGGGATCACGGCGAACAGTTCCTTCACCTCGGGGGACACCCGCCCGAAGGCCTGCCAGAACCAGGTCGGGCGCTCCCAGTCGACCGCGCCGTCCGCACTGGTGCTCGTGCTGAAGACCTCGATCGGTGTCACTGGCGGCTGGGAGAAGTCGGGGTCGCGGTCCGAGGCCCACCACCGGAGCATGGGCTCGTCGGACCGGGAGAAGTCCGGTGGGCCGTCGCGGCTGACCAGGCTGACCAGGCAGGCGGCCAGACCCTGGCTGTTCTGGACGAGCACGAGAGGTCCGTCGACCGCGACGAGCAGCCGGCCACTGCTGTCCGGCGCGCCGGCGTCCGGTGCGCTGCCGCCCGGTGCGCTGCCGCCCGGCGCCACCGGGCCGCGGATGTTTCCCGGGGCGCAGCGGTGGACGACGGCTGCCTCGGCGGCGGCGTCGAGGTCGAGCAGCCGCCGGGTCCCGACGAAGCGGAGCGTGACCGGCTCGCCCCCCGGCCCGGCGGGGAGCATGACAGGCGGGGGTCCGGACGTGCCGGAAGGCGGGGCCGGTGTCGCGGCTGGTGCCGCCCCGCTCATTGCATCGCTGCATGCGGCCAGTGCGACGACGGCCGCAGCGGCGATGCCGGCGGATCGCCACCATCTCCGAACGCCTGCGCGGTCGACTCGCGACGAGTGCTGTTCCGTCGACCCACGGGTACACCCGATGCGCAACCGAACCTCCCCGACCCCGCGAACGCCGCCGGCTGCCACCAGTGGGCAGCGGCACCCGTCTCGATCTTGTCGGGACGGAGGGCCAGGGGCAACTCCTCCCGTAGCGGCGGCGACTGGGGGATCAGGCCGACGGGGAAGGGCTCAATCCCGCTCGCGCTCGCGCCAGCGGGAGGTGATCGGCAGGCGGCGGTCGCGGCCGAAGGCCTTGGACGTCACCTTGGGGCCGGGCGGGTTCTGCCGCCGCTTGTACTCGGCGAGGTCGACGAGCCGGATCACCCGGTCGACCGTGGCCGGATCGTGGCCTGCGGCGGTCAGCTCGGCCCGGCCGAGGTCGTGGCTGACATAGTCGTCGAGGACGGCGTCGAGTTCGGTGTAGTCGGGCAGCCGGTCGGAGTCGAGCTGCCCCGGGGCGAGCTCGGCCGACGGCGGCTTGACGATGATCTCCTCCGGGATCGGCGGGACCTCCCCGCGGGCCGTCGCCTGCGCGTTGCGCCAGCGGGAGAGCGCCCACACCATCGTCTTCGAGACGTCCTTGATCGGGGCGAAGCCGCCGGCGCTGTCGCCGTACAGGGTGGAGAAGCCGGTGGCCAGCTCACTCTTGTTGCCGGTGGTCAGCACGAGGTGGCCGTGCTCGTTCGACAGCGCCATCAGCAGTGTTCCGCGCACCCGTGCCTGCAGGTTCTCCGCGGCCAGGCCGTGCAGGCCGCCGGCGGCGGCGAGCGCCGCGTGAAAGGCCGTGACGGTCGGCTCGATCGGGACGACGCTGTGCCGGGTGCCCTGGCGGCGGGCCAGCTCCGCGGCGTCGTCCAGCGATCCCTGGGAGGAGTGGGCCGAGGGCATCGCGACCGTGTGCACGGCGTCGCCGCCGAGGGCGTCCACCGCGATCGTGGCGACCAGGGCCGAGTCGATGCCACCGGACAGGCCGAGCGCCACCGAGCGGAAGCCGTTCTTGCGGACGTAGTCGCGGGTGCCCGTGACCACCGCGGCGTACAGCTCACCGGTGGGGTCGGGGCGCTGCGCGATCTGGTGCGGCCGCGGCTCCCAGGCCGGCAGCGGCTCGCCGGCCAGCACGATGTGGCTGACCTCCATCATGGTGCCGTCGCCGGCGGCGACCTGCCCGGTCATCCCGGTGGCCGTTCCCGGGGTGTTGCTGGCGGGCAGGTCGAGATCGACGGTGAGCAGGGTCTCCTCGAAGACCGGTGCCCGGGCGAGGACCGCCCCGGCCGGGTCGACGACGAGCGAGTCGCCGTCGAAGACCAGCTCGTCCTGGCCGCCGACCAGGTTGATGTAGGCGAGGGTGGCGTCCGCCTCGCGGGCCCGGCGTGCGCACAGCTCGTCCCGGTGGAAGGACTTGCCCTGCTCGTAGGGCGAGCCGTTGATGCACAGCAGCAGCCCGACCCCGACCTTGCGGGCCACGGCGACGGGGCCGCCGGCCTGCCAGAGGTCCTCGCAGACGGTGAGGCCGACGTCCACGCCGTGCAGGCGGAAGACCGGGAAGGTCGTGCCGGGCACGAAGTAGCGGAACTCGTCGAAGACACCGTAGTTGGGCAGGTGGTGCTTGGCCGAGCGGGCGGCGACGCGGCCCTGCCACAGGACGGCGACGCAGTTCTGCGGCTCGCCGGCGGGGCGGCCGACCGCCGGCGCCGGGGTGGCGGAGGCGTCGAGGTACCCGACGACGACGGCGATGGAGCCCGCTCCCTCCTCGTGGAGGCGGGCCGCGAGCCGTTCCAGTGTCGCCGCGGAGGCCGCCACGAAGGAGCGGCGCAGGACGAGGTCCTCGGCCGGGTAGCCGGTCAGGGTCATCTCGCCGAAGGCGACCAGATGAGCGCCCTGGGCCAGTGCCTGCTTGGTCCAGGAGCTCACCAGGTCGGCGTTGGCGTCCAGATCTCCGACGGTGGTGTCCACCTGGGCGAGGGCGATCCGAAGCTGGGCCATACACCGAAGCGTAGGCCGGGTTTGCCCTGCCGGCGGCCGGTGGTGTGTTGCTGGGGCGCAGGTGACACCGGGGATTGCGGTGGCGCAACTTCGCTGTAACGTGCGGAACCTGTGGCGCGATCAGTCGCTACTCTCGGGTCGAAGCACCCGGTGGCACCGTGTCCCGACGGGGAACAGCACCATCGGAAGACGACTCGGCTCGCCGTGCAGACGAGTCCGCACTCACGCGCGGAGGGCCCGTGGACAAGCAGCAGGAATTCGTTCTCCGCACCCTCGAGGAACGCGACATCCGGTTCGTCCGGCTCTGGTTCACGGATGTGCTCGGCGTGCTGAAGTCCGTCGAGATCGCGCCCGCCGAGCTGGAGGGCGCGCTGGCGGAGGGCATCGGGTTCGACGGCTCGGCGATCGAGGGCTTCGCCCGGGTGCACGAGGCGGACATGCTGGTCCGGCCCGACCCGTCCACCTTCCAGGTGCTGCCGTGGCGCGGTGAGCACCCGATGACCGCCCGGATGTTCTGCGACCTGATCATGCCGGACGGCACGCCGGCCGCCGCGGACTCCCGCTGGGTGCTGCGCCGCACCCTGGCGAAGGCCGCCGACGCCGGCTTCACCTTCTACACCCACCCCGAGATCGAGTTCTTCCTGCTCAAGCATCCGCCGACCCGCGGCGGCCCGGTGCCGCCGCCGGTGGACGAGTCGGGCTACTTCGACCTGACCCCGAACGACATCAGCCATGACTTCCGCCAGCAGGCCATCAGCGTGCTCGAGCGCCTCGGCATCTCGGTGGAGTTCAGCCACCACGAGGTCGCGCCGGGCCAGCAGGAGATCGACCTGCGGTACGCCGACGCGCTCACCATCGCCGACAACATCATGACCTTCCGCCAGGTGGTGAAGGAGGTGGCGCTGCGGCAGGGCATCTACGCGACGTTCATGCCCAAGCCGTTCAGCGATCAGGCCGGCTCGGGCATGCACACCCACATGAGCCTGTTCGAGGGTGACCGCAACGCCTTCCACGACCCGACCGACGAGTACCAGCTGTCGAAGGTGGGGAAGGCCTTCATCGCCGGGGTGCTGACGCACGCCGCGGAGATCACCGCGGTGACGAACCAGTGGGTGAACTCGTACAAGCGGCTGGTGGGCGAGGGGCGCGCCGGCGAACTGCGGGAGGCGCCCGCCTACGTCTGCTGGGGCCACAACAACCGGTCGGCCCTGGTTCGGGTACCGCTGTACAAGCTGAACAAGGCGAACACGGCCCGGGTCGAGTTCCGCTCCCCGGACAGCGCCTGCAACCCGTACCTGACCTTCGCGCTGATGCTCGCCGCCGGCCTGCGCGGCGTCCAGGGCGGTTACGAGCTGCCGGCGCCCGCGGCGGACGACGTGTGGACGCTCACCGACTCCCAGCGCCGCGAGCGTGGCATCACCGAGCTGCCCGGATCGCTCGCCGAGGCGATCACCGCGATGGAGAACTCGTCGCTGGTCCGTGAGACGCTTGGCGACGAGTTGTTCGACTTCTTCCTGCGGAACAAGCGGTCCGAATGGATCGAGTACCGCCGCCAGGTCACGCCCTTCGAGATCGACCGGTACCTTCCGACGTTGTGAGTGACCGGCCGGCCAGGGGCGTCGACCCCCGCCGGAACACCGTCGGCGCCCAGCTCGCCCGGCTGGGCTTCTCCGACGTCGAGCGGGTCGCGGCCACGATGCGCCGGCTCGGGCTGCTGCCCCCGCCGGACGGGGCCGCGCCCGCGGGGCCTTCGGGGGCCGCGGAGCCTGCCGGGCCTGCCGCCGGGCTCGCGGTGAATGTCATCATCGGCGAGCTCGCCGCCTCGGCGGACGCCGATCTCGCCCTGCGCTGCCTCGAACGGCTGGTCGAGGCCCAGCCCGCCGGGGCGCAACCACTGCTGTTGCCGGCGCTGGCCGACAACCCCGGTCTGCGTCGCCGGCTGATCGCCGTGCTGGGCGCGAGCTCGGCGCTGGGGGACCACCTCGTCGCCCATCCGCTGGACTGGCTGATCCTCGCCCCGGACGGGGCCACCGCGGGGCCGTCGGACCCGGCGGTCACCCGGCGCGGCCTGCTGCGTGCGGTCGGCGCCGATCCGGCTGCCGCGGTGCCCCGGGCCCGCGGTGACGGGGTGGCGGTCCTCGACGCGCTGCGGCTGGCCTACCGGCGTGCGCTGCTGGTGCTCGCCGCGCGGGACCTCACCGGCACCGTGTCGCTGGACGACGCCACCGCGGAGCTCGCGGACCTGGCCGGGGCGGCGCTCGACGCCGCGCTCGCGGTCGCCCGGGCCGGAGCGGGCCCGGCGGATGTGCCCGTCCGCCTGGCGATCATCGGCATGGGCAAGTGCGGTGGGCGTGAGCTGAACTACGTCAGCGACGTGGACGTGCTGTTCGTCGCCGAACCGGTCGCCGACCACGGGCCGGGGGCACCGAGGAAGCCAGGAGAGCCGAGGAAGCCCGGAGAGCCGAGGAAGCCCGGAGAGCCCGGAGAGCCCGGAGAGCCGCGAGAGCCGCGAGAGCCGGGAGACCTTCCCTGCGCCGACGCCCCGCCCGACCTGGAGGCGACGCTGCGTGCCGCCACCAGGCTGGCCGAGGGTGTCGTGCGGGTGTGCGGCACGCCCACCGCGGCCGGCGAGCTGTTCCCGGTGGACGTCAACCTGCGGCCCGAAGGCCGGCACGGCGCGCTCGTGCGCACCCTGGACAGCCATCGCGCCTACTACCGGCGCTGGGCACGGACCTGGGAGTTCCAGGCGCTGCTCAAGGCCCGCCCGGTGGCCGGCGACCTCGAGCTGGGGGCGCGCTTCGGCGAGATGATCGCACCGCTGGTGTGGACGGCGGCGTCGCGCCCCGACTTCGTCACGGACGTCCGGGCCATGCGGCGCCGGGTGGAGCGGTCGCTGTCCCGTTTCGAGGCCGACCGCAACCTCAAACTCGGCCCCGGCGGGCTGCGTGACGTCGAGTTCGCCGTGCAGCTGCTGCAGCTCGTCCACGGCCGGGCGGACGCCAAGCTGCAGGTGGCCGCCACCCTGGACGCCCTGGACGGACTGCGGCGCGGCGGCTACGTCGGCCGCCGCGACGCGGCCGGGTTCGCCGACGCCTACCGGTTCCTGCGGGTCGCCGAGCACCGGCTGCAGCTGCAGCGGCTGCGCCGGCTGCACACCCTGCCCCGGGATCCCGGCGAGCTGCGCTGGCTGGCGCGCTGCATGGGGCTGCCGGGGGCCGCGGAGCTTGCGGAGGAGCACCGGCGGGTGACCCGCACCGTCCGCTCCCTGCACGAGAAGCTCTTCTACCAGCCGCTGCTGGAGGCGGTGGCGCGGCTGTCGGCGGAGGAGATGCGGCTGACCCCGCAGGAGGCCGCGGACCGGCTCGCCGCGCTCGGTTTCGCCCAGCCGGCGCGCTGCCTGCGCCACATCGAGGCGCTGACCAACGGGGTGAGCCGCACCGCCGTCATCCAACGGCGCCTGCTGCCCGCCATGCTGCCCGCGTTCGCGGACGCACCCGAGCCGGACGCCGGGCTGCTCGCCTACCGGCAGGTGAGCGAGGCGCTGGGGCGCACGCCGTGGTACCTGCGCCTGCTGCGGGACTCTGCCGGGGCCGCGGACCGCCTCGCCCGGGTGCTCGCGACGAGCCGGTACGTCGCCGACCTGATGACCCGCGCGCCGGAGTCGGTGCGGCTGCTGCGCACCGAGGAGGAGCTGCGGCCGACCTCCCGCGAGGCGATGGTGCGCACCCTGCTCGCGGTGTCGCGACGCAACCCCGAGGCCGCGGACGCGGTCGGCCGGGCGCGGGCGGTGCGGCGGGTGGAGCTGGTCCGCATCGCCTGCGCGGACCTGCTCGGTCTGCTGGACGTCGGCGCCGTCGGGCAGGCGCTGTCCGACGCGGCCGCCGCGACCGTGGAGGCGGCGCTGCTCGTCGCGCGCCGCCGCGTCGCCGGCGGGGACGACGCCAGCGGGGGCGATGGGGCGCTGCCGGTGCGGCTCGCGGTGATCGCGATGGGACGTCTGGGCGGCCGAGAGCTGTCCTATGGCAGTGACGCCGATGTGCTGTTCGTCCATGAGGCGCTGCCGGGCACCCCGCAGCCGCTGGCCGCCCGGCTCGCCGCCGACGTCATCGGTGAGCTGCACCGCCTGCTTGCGCTACCCGGGCCCGACCCGCCCCTCACCCTGGACGCCGGGCTGCGCCCCGAGGGCCGCGGCGGCCCGCTGTCGCGGACGGTCGAGGGCTACGCGGCGTACTACGACCGGTGGTCACTGGGGTGGGAGGCGCAGGCGCTGCTGCGCGCCGAGCCGCTGGCCGGCGACGCCGAGCTCGGCGCGCGGTTCTGCGCGCTCGCGGACCGGATCCGCTACCCGTCCGCGCTGCCGGCGGGCACGATCACCGAGATCCTGCGGTTGCGCGGGCGGATGGAGCGTGAGCGTGTCCCGCGCGGGGTCGACCGGGCGATGCACGTGAAGTTCGGTCCCGGCGGGCTGACGGACGTCGAGTGGACCGTGCAGGTGCTCCAGCTTCGGCACGCCCACCGCGTCCCGGCGCTGCGCACGACCGCGACCCGCGCCTGTCTGCGCGCGGCCGCGATGGCCGGCCTGCTCGCGCCCGCGCAGCTGTCCGCGCTGGATGCGGCCTGGACCCTGGCCTCCCGGGTGCGCAACGGCGTCATGCTGACGTCCGGCCAGCGCGGTGATCTTCTTCCGGGCGTGGCGCCCGGCCTGGAACGGGTCGCCCGCGCGCTCGGCTACCCCGCCGACGAGGTGGACCAGCTGCCCGGTGACTACCGCCGGGCAGCGGCACGTGCGCATGCGGTCGCCCTGGAGGTGCTCGGCCGCGAGCAGTGAGCCTTTTCCATCACATCCGGGGCCGGTGCACACCCGACGGACGGTTCACCGGCTCCGGTACGGGATGCGCCGAACCGGAGCCGATGATGGACGAGCGGTCCCGCGGGCGGCGAGACCCGCCCGCGAGTATCCGCCCGCGGGATCTGACGTCAGACCGTGACGGTGGCCTCGGCGCCCTGCGACGGCACGAACAGGGTCGGCTTGTCGCCGGCCAGCGCGCTGCAGCAGGTGTCGATCATGAGCGCGGAGACCACGTACGGGTCCATGTTCGCGTTCGGACGGCGGTCCTCGATCCAGCCCTTCTTGGCCTTCTCGACGGCCCACGGGATCCGGATGGACGCGCCGCGGTCCGAGGCACCCCAGGAGAACTTGTTCCACGGGGCGGTCTCGTGCTTGCCGGTGAGGCGGTCCTGGATGCCCGTCCCATAGTGGGTGACGTGTTCCATGACGCGGGGCGCGAGCGACTCGCAGACGGTGACGATCGCGTCCCAGCTCTCCATGGTCTGCTTGGTGGAGAAGTTGGTGTGCGCGCCGGCGCCGTTCCAGTCACCGAGAACGGGCTTCGCGGCGAAGGACACCGTGGTGTTGAAGTCCTCGGCGATGCGGTGCAGCAGCCAGCGGCCCAGCCAGATGTGGTCGCCGATGGTCGGCGCCGGCAGCACGCCGATCTGGAACTCCCACTGGCCCATCATGACCTCGGCGTTGGTGCCCTCGATCGCGAGGCCGGCGTCCAGGCAGGCCTGGGTGTGGCGCTCGACGATGGCCCGGCCGGGCATCTTCTCGCCGCCGACGCCGCAGTAGTACGGGCCCTGCGGCTCGGGGAAGCCGACCGCCGGCCAGCCGAGCGGCCGGCCGTTCTGGAAGAACGTGTACTCCTGCTCGATGCCGAACATCGGCTTCATGTCGGCGTACTTGTCGGCCACCGTGCGGGCGATGGCACGGGTGTTCGTCGGGTGCGGGGTGAAGTCGGTCAGCTGCACCTCGCACAGGACGAGCACGTTGTCGCCACCGCGCAGCGGGTCCGGAACGGTGACGACGGGCTGCAGCACGCAGTCCGAGTTCGAACCCGGGGCCTGGTTGGTGCTGGAGCCGTCGAAGCCCCAGATCTCCGGCTCCTTGCCGCTCTTGACGATGCGGGTCTTGCTCCGCATCAACGGCTCCGGCTCGGTGCCGTCGATCCAGATGTATTCGGCCTGATAGCTCACTAGTACTCCCCGTGGTTGACGTGTCACGTGACGGAGCGACTGTGTGATCGGCCGGGGGAGGGCCGACCCCGGCCGCGACTGACGGGAGGGTTCGTCCGGAGCTTGGTCGGGCCCGGTTTCCAATCAGTTCCCGTCTTGTTAATTCTCGGTCACTCGGTTGTTGCCGGGCGGCCAAAGCCGTGCCTCGAAGCGAATACCGGTCGAGCCGCGACAGATGCGGAACGGAAAAGCGGCTGTAACGAGAGAAGGCCCGTGTCCAGGGGTTCATGGACACGGGCCCCGCCTCATCGGCTGATCCCGCCACGGCCTTGCCGAGGATATTCCGGCGGGTCTGACCACAGGTCTTCGCCGACCAGTCGGAGGTCCGGACCACGGGTGCGGAGCGGAGGTCCGGCGCGGAGCAGTCCTAGGTCATGCCGAAAGGCGCCGAAAGCCACCGTGGGCCACCGTGCTCGGTGTGCCGAGAGGCCGCGGAACCTCATTGGTGACGCCGGTGGAGGACCGGGACGGAATCGAGACTCAGATGTCGTAGTAGAGGCTGAACTCGTAGGGGTGGGGCCGCAGCCGGATGGCGTCGACCTCGTTCACCCGCTTGTAGTCGATCCAGGTCTCGATGAGATCGCCGGTGAACACGTTCCCCTCGCGGAGGAAGTCGTTGTCGGCCTCCAGCGCCTCCAGGACCTTCTCCAGGGAGCCGGGCACCTGCGGGACGGCGGCCAGTTCGTCCGGCGGGAGCTCGTAGAGGTCCTTGTCGATGGGGTCCGGCGGGTCGATCTTGTTCTTGACCCCGTCGAGACCGGCCATCAGCATCGCCGCGAACGCGAGGTACGGGTTGCAACTCGGGTCGGGCACGCGGAACTCGACCCGCTTCGCCTTCGGCGAGTCACCGCCGAGCGGGATCCGGCAGCAGGCCGACCGGTTGCGCGCCGAGTAGACGAGGTTGACCGGGGCCTCGTAGCCGGGCACCAGCCGCCGGTAGGAGTTCGTGGTGGGGTTGGTGAAAGCGAGCAGGGCCGGCGCGTGGTGCAGCAGCCCGCCGATGTAGTGCCGGGCGGTGTCGGAAAGCCCGCCGTAGCCGTTGGGGCTGTAGAAGAGCGGCTCGCCGTCCTTCCAGAGGCTCTGGTGGGTGTGCATGCCGGAGCCGTTGTCCTCGAACAGCGGCTTGGGCATGAAGGTCACCGTCTTGCCCCGGGCACGGGCCACGTTGCGGATCACGTACTTGTAGAGCATCAGGTTGTCGGCCGTCTTGAGCAGCGTGTCGAACCTGATGTCGATCTCGGCCTGGCCGGCGGTGCCGACCTCGTGGTGCTGCATCTCGACGGTGATACCGACGTCGAAGAGCACCCGGCTCATCTCCGAGCGCAGGTCGGTGAAGTGGTCCGTCGGCGGCACCGGGAAGTAGCCGCCCTTGAAGCGGGGCTTGTAACCGAGGTTGCCGCCCTCCTCCTTGCGCGCGGTGTTCCAGGCGGCCTCGACCGAGTCAACGGCGTGCATGGAACCGTACGGGGTGTAGTCGTACCGCACGTCGTCGAAGATGTAGAACTCGGCCTCGGGCCCGAAGTACGCGGTGTCGGCGATGCCGGTGCCGCGCAGGTACTCCTCGGCCTTCCGCGCGATGTTGCGGGGATCCCGCGAGTACTGTTCCTTGGTGATCGGGTCGTGGATGAAGAAGGTCATCGCGAGGGTGGAGTGCTCGCGGAAGGGGTCGACGAAGGCCGTCCGCGGGTCCGGCAGCAGCAGCATGTCCGATTCGTGGATCGCCTGGAAACCGCGGATCGACGACCCGTCGAACATGAGACCGTCACTGAAGACCGACTCGGAGAAGACCTCCGCCGGGATCGTGAAGTGCTGCATGACGCCGGGCAGGTCGCAGAACCGTACATCAATGAACAGAACTTTTTCGTCACGGATATAGCGGAGTACGTCGTCGGCGTTCGTGAACATCCACCCTCCAGCGTTCTTCAGGCTTCCAATGACTGACAGAGTACGCTCTGATCGGTTGCGTGGCGTCACCGCGTGGCGCGTCGAGGGAATCAACGCACTGTTTCGTGGATGTTACGTTAACGGCGTTGGTGACGTTCTGTCATGGCCCTGGTGGCGCGAGCGGGCGACATAGGCTTGCGCGGTGGGACGCGCACTCGGAGGTTGGCTGGAGGGCCCCGGTCTGCCCCGGGACACGCCGCCCGGAGCCCGGCTCGGGCTTCCGGCGGACGGGCCCGGTTCAGTGGTGGGCTTCGGGCCCCGGATCATTGCGTACATCGTCGACGGCGTGCTGGCGAACCTGCTGGTCGGCCTGCTGTTCGTGGTCGGGGTCGACGCGGCTGCGGACATCCGTGGCCTGGCGATCTACGGTGCCTTCCTCCTGGAGGAACTGGTGCTGGTCACGGTGGCCGGGCAGACGATCGGCATGCGGCTCGCGGGGATCAGGGTGATCCGGGTGCGGGACTTCGGACGGCAGAGCTGGCCGTGGATCCTGGTCCGGACGCTGCTGTTGGCCCTGCTGGTCCCGGCGTTCATCTGGGACCGTGACCTTCGCGGCACGCACGACCGCGCCGCGGGCACGGTCGTCGTGCGGGACGAGATCGTCCCGTCGAAGGCCTGACTGACAGGCCGTGGAGACAGCCGCGGCCTGAGCGGACGGCGAGACACCGACGCCCACGTCCCCGAGTGGGGACGTGGGCGTCATGACGTTGATGGGCCGCCGCGACCGCTGGCCGCCGCCGCGGCGTGGCGGGCAGGTTCAGCGCGGGCGGCCGCCGCGGGGGATGTTGCGCGGGATCGGGCCTTTCGGAATCGGCAGGACGGGGCTGCTCACGGCCCGCAGCCGGCGCTCGAGGGCGTCCACGTCGCGCTTGCGCAGCTCACGGCGCAGCCGCATGAGGGTGCTCTGCAGCTTCGGCAACGGGATCTCGCCCTCGCCGTTGCCGACGATGTAGTCGACCATCGGCGCCTCGCCGACGATCTTGCGAATGCGTCGCTTCTCGGCGGCGAGCAGCTCCCGAGGCCCGCGCCCGCGGCCCTCCGCGATGAGCACCACGCCGGCTCGGCAGACCACGCGATGGACCACATCCTGGTGCCGGTTGACCCCGACGGCGGGGGTGAGGCGCCAGTCACCGCGCATGCGCTCCACCACGCCGGCCGCCGCGCCGGGCTTGCCTTCCATCTCCGCGTAGGCGGTCTTCTGGACCCGGCGGCTGAAGACGTTGAGGGCCACCACGATGCCCAGCAGGATCGCGATCGGCAGCCAGACATACAGGGGGCCGACGAAGACTCCGAGCAGCACGCCGATCACCACCGGCACGGCCAGCCCGAGCAGGCTCAGCCAGAGCACCTGCGGATCGCGCTGCCGGGTGATCTTGTAGACCATCCGGATCTGGGCGAGCCTGCCCGGCGCACCGGCGCCCGCGGCATCGCCGCCGGACGCGGGACCGCTGGCCCGGCCGGCCTTCTCCGGCTGGTCGGCCTTGCCCGACCCGGCCTTCGAGCCCGCCTTGGCACCGGACTTCGCACCGCCGTTGCCGGCCCCACCGTTCTTGGCGGCCCCGCCGCTCCTGCCAGCCCCGTCACTCCTGCCAGCCCCGTCACTCCTGCCAGCCCCGTCACTCCTGCCAGCCATGGTGCTCCGCTCCGGGCCACGTGGGCCATCGCCAGCCGCGCCCGGTCCGTTCCGCCCCGCGGCGCTGGCCTTGCCCGACCGGCGGGACGACCCGCCGCCACTTGTTCCGTTCCCACCCACGGCCGCGAGCGCCGGCTCCCCGCCGGCACCGGTCGGCTTCCTCCGCAGCGCCATAGGCGCGAGCCTACGGCCTTCGCGGGCCCGGCTGGTGCCCGGTCGGCGCCTGCGGGTCAGGAACGTGCGGCGGCGGCGGCGCGGGCGCGCGGCGGGGAGACCCGAGGCTTGGGGGCGCGCCCGGTGGAGCCGCGGGTTCCCGGGGCCCTGGCGGCCGCTGGCCGCGGCGCCGACTCCCGCTCGCGCGGCGCCGGGAAGTCGCCCCCGGCGGCGGCTGCCACCGGGCGGGTGACCAGCGGCGCACCCGTCCTCGCCTCCGCGGGTATGCCTGCGTGGGCGGTCGTCGCCGGCGGGACCGCCGGCGACGGGACGGACGCGTTCGCCGGGGCGGGAACCAGGCCGAAGGCGGATACGGAGATCTGGTCAACCCAGCGGTAGCCGGTCGTGACGTGCAGGTCGGTGGCGGCCCGCCAGGCGTTGTGGCGAGCTGTGCGCTGGCCGCCGTGCGGCAGGACGAGAAGAGTCAGTTCCTCAAGGGCGGTGAGGAGTGAGCGGAACACGGTGTCGACGACCTCCCGACGCGGTCGTGGAGCCCGAGGCGGGACCGGTGCCCCGCCGGAACAGCACTGACTGTGAAGGGCGCGAGCGCCGCCGATCACTCCCGCAGTTGGCGGAGATGACGGGGGTGCCCACGCCACGGCGAGCCCCGTGTCTTGTGACCGCCGCGTGACGCAGGCACGAGCCTAGTCGTCCGGGGTAGTCATCACCAGCGCACTCGTCACCCGGTGTGAGAGTCGTGCGACACACTTTGGGAGGTAACCGCCTCACCCCGGGCAGTTTCACTACGGAATGTAATCGCCTGCTGGTAGAGGCGGCCGGCGCGGTAGGAGGAGCGGACGAGGGGGCCGGACAGGACGCCGGCGAAGCCGATCTCGGTGCCGCGTTGCTGCCAGGCGATGAACTCGTCGGGGTGTACCCAGCGTTCGACGGGGTGGTGGCGGGGGGTGGGGCGCAGGTACTGGGTGATGGTGAGCAGGTCGCAGCCGGCGGTGTGCAGCGCGGTCATCGCGTCCTCGACCTCGTCGTCGGTCTCGCCGAGGCCGAGGATGAGGTTGGACTTGGTGACGAGGCCCGCGGCGCGGGCGCGGGTGAGGACGTCGAGGGAACGTTCGTAGCGGAAACCGGGCCGGATGCGGCGGAAGATCCTGGGGACGGTCTCGAGGTTGTGGGCGAGGACCTCGGGGGTGGCGGTGAAGACCTGGTCGAGCTGGTCGGGGTTGCCGGCGAAGTCGGGGATGAGGACCTCGACGCCGGTGCCGGGGGAGTGGGTGTGGATCTGTCGGACGGTTTCGGCGTAGAGCCAGGCGCCGCCGTCGGGGAGATCGTCGCGGGCGACGCCGGTGACGGTGGCGTAGCGCAGGCCCATGGTGGTGACGGATTCGGCGACGCGGCGTGGTTCGTCGGTGTCCAGCGGGGTGGGGCGGCCGGTGTCGATCTGGCAGAAGTCGCAGCGGCGGGTGCAGGTGTCGCCGCCGATGAGGAAGGTGGCTTCGCGGTCTTCCCAGCATTCGTAGATGTTGGGGCAGCCGGCTTCTTCGCAGACGGTGTGCAGGCCGGCGCCGTGGACGAGGCTGCGGACGTCGGTGTATTCGGGGCCGGTGCGCAGGCGGGTGCGGATCCAGGGGGGTTTGCGCTCGATCGGGGTCTGGGCGTTGCGGACCTCGAGGCGTAGCAGCGGCCGGCCCTCCGGCACGACTGGCGTGGCCGTCATCCGGCTGCTCCTCCTTCGATGTTCCCGGCGCCGACCAGTGCGTCGGTCTTCGGCTGCCGACGGGCCTGCGCCTCGCGGCCGGCAGCCAGGTAGTCGGTGATGGCGCCGGTCAGGTGGCGCTCCACCACCGGGCGGGCGTCCGCCACCGTCACCGTGCGCCCCAGCTCCAGGCTGAGGCTGGTCACGCCCGCGTCGGAGATACCGCACGGCACGATCCGGCCGAACGAGCCCAGGGCGGGGTCGCAGTTGAGCGCGAAGCCGTGTGTGGTGACCTTCCAGCTCACCCGGACACCGATGGCGGCGAGCTTGCGGGTGCCGTCGACCGTCCAGACCCCGGTGCGGCCCTCGACCCGGCGGGTCGCCACGCCGAACTCGGCGCAGACCGCGATCAGGCCGGCTTCCAGCATCCGGACGTAGGCGACGACGTCCAGCGGCATCGGGAGCCGGACGATCGGGTAGCCCACGAGCTGCCCGGGACCATGCCAGGTGATGCTGCCGCCGCGGTCGACGTCGACGACCTCCGCCCCGTCCACCGGGCGGTCGGCGGGGTCGGTGCGCCGGCCCGCCGTGTAGACCTCGGGATGCTCGAGGAGGATCAGCGCGTCCTCGCCGCGCCCGTGACGGCGCTCCTCGGCCAGCGCGCGCTGCCTGCCCCAGGCTTCGTGATAGGGAACGACACCCAACTGCAGGACATCCACGTCCCGAGGGTACGCCGGTGGGACGACCGGCCCGGCCGGCAACGGACGAGTGGCTCGTCCCACCGCCTTCGGATCGGTCTCAGGCCAGGGAGGATGTCAGTCCGGCAGCCGCCGCGGTGAGACGCGCGTCTCGACCGCGGTCGCGCCCGGGCCCGGCTCGACCCGCCAGGCGTGGACGTCCGGCCGGTCCGAGACGGCCTCGACCAGCTCGGTGCCGCGGAAGTGCAGGCCGACGCCGTCGTCGGTGGCCCAGCCGGCGGGGAGCGTCCCGTCGGCCACGAGCCGCTGGTAGAGCGGGCGGCGGGCGCTCTCGGAGTCGTAGTGCGGGGTGTTGCTGTGCGGCAGCAGGCCCAGGCCGTTCGTGACCGGGCGCAGGTCCGGGCCGAAGGAGTCGGTGGTGCCGCCGACATGCCAGCACAGCGACCCGGCCGAGACACCGCCGAGCACCACGCCGGCCTCCCAGGCCTCACGCAGGATCTCGTCGAGGCCGTGCACCCGCCAGAGCGCGAGCAGGTTCGCCACGCTGCCGCCGCCGACCCAGATGACGTCCTGGGCGAGCAGGTGGGCCCGCGGGTCGGCGACGTTCGGCATCGGGAACAGCGCCAGGTGGGAGACGGCGACGTCCGGCCGGTCCCGGTTCAGCGCCGCGTAGCCGCGGGCGTAGGCGGACTGGTCGTCGCCGAGAGCTGTCTGCAGCAGGCACAGCCGGGGCCGGCCGGTCGGCTCCGCGAGGGCGATCGCGTGATCCAGCAGCGGCCCGACCTTGGCCCCCCACCTGCCGTCGGGCTGGAAGCCACCGCTTGTCGCGAGGATCTGCACAGCTGACTCCTGGTTGAGTTCGGCTCCTGGTCGGCCGAGTGCCCGGCCGGCTCGCTCCCACCGTTCGGAACGAAGTTATCCACAACAGCGAAAAGTGTCCTGCGAGGGTTGCCGGTTCGGCCTAGCGTCGACGATCGTGACCTTCACGGACGATTCCGGCGATCGGCCGGGCCGGCACGGCGGTGATCCCACGGTGCCGGGCATTATCCTGCGCCACCGGCGCTACGACGCCGGGGCCGGTGAGGTCTGGGCCGGTCGTGTCGAGCAGCTCGGCGCGGACGTCACGGTTCGGTACGTGCGGCTGCCGGCGGATCCGCTGGTGCGTGCCGAAGCGCTGGGGGAGATCCGGCGCCAGCTCGACGTCCGCCATCCGCACCTGGTCTCGGTGACCGACGCGATCCGGACGGCGGACGGGCTGGCCGTCGTGGCCGAGCCGGTGCCCGAGACCGTCAGCCTGTCCCGGCTGCTCGCCGCCCGGGGCCGGCTGGAGCCGGGCGAGGTCGTGACGATCGGCCTGCCCGTGGCGCAGGCACTCGCGGCGGCACATGGCGCCGGGCTGGTCCACGGCGAGCTGACCGCGCTGGACATCCTGCTGGAACCGAACGGCCGGCCGGTGCTCGCCGGCGTCGGCGTCGCCGCCCTGACCAGCCCCGGCGGGTCTCCCGCGGACGACGTGCATGATCTCGCGGAGCTTCTGCTCGGGGCCATGAGCCAGGCCACCGGCCCCGACGCGGCCGCGGTCGCGGTGGCGGTGGCGATGGCGCTGATCGACGATCCGCTGCGCCGGCCGTCCGCGGCCGAGCTGGCTGCCGGCCTCGCACGCAGTGCCACGCCCCTGCCGATCCGCATGACGGGCGTCTCGCCCGGCGGCTCCGTGGGCAGCGAGATCGAGCTCGCCTCCGACGCGTGGATCGACGAGGCGGAGCCGGCGGCAGACGCCGGTGATGATCTCGATGGTGACCGCGACCGCGACCCGTGGGCCACGGGGCCGGAGTGGCAGGCCGGCCATCGCCACACCGCGCGTGCCCAGGGTGGCGACGGCGAGGTCGTCGGTGGGGACGGGGCCGGCGGGCGGCTGCTGCCACCCCCCGGCGGCGATCCTTCCGAGGTCGCTGTTCCGGACGTCTGGGCGGGCGGCGGGGCCGACGCGGCCTGGCAGGAGCCCGGCGAGCCCGCTTCGCCGCCGTCGGAGGGCATCGCGGCGGGCACGGCGGCGGGCGAACCCGCGGGTACGCCCGCCGGCCCCGGCGCGGGCGCGGCGAGCGGTCGAACCCAGCCGAGAGACGGCCGGACCGCACCCTCCGATCCGTCCGAGCTGGTGGGCTCGCTGCACCCGGTGGGCCGTGATCGCCGCGGCGGCAAGGCGGTGCGTCGTGGCGGGCGGTCGGCGGCCCCGGCACCGTCGGCGGCACGGCGGGCGGGCCGGGCGTCCGGGCGGGTCCGTGGTGGCACCCGTGGGGGCCCGGCGGGGCGTTCGGGGCGGTCCGGCCGTGGTGGGCGGAACCGCCTGCTGCTACCGGCGATCGGCTGTGTCGGGCTCGTGGCGGTCGTCATCGCTGTCGTGCTGATGAACGGCGGCTCCGACCGGGCCGAGACCCGCCAGGCCGCGGCGGCCGGCGGCGGGGGAGGGCAGGACCCGAGCGCGACACCGGTGAACGGGCGGTCACCGGAGCAGGCGTGGCGGGCGGTCCTCGAGGAGCTGAACGTCGCGCGAAGCAGGGCCTTCGAACGCGCCGACCTCACCGCACTGGACGCGGCGGACGCACCGGACAGTGCCGCGCTGCGCACCGACCAGGCAACCGTCCGCACGCTGCTGGAGAAAGGCGCACATTCGTCGCCGGTACGGATTCAGATCATCGACCTGGAGATCCAGCTGGAACGCGCGGATCAGGTCGTGCTGCGCGTGACGGAGAGCGTCGAGGCGTACAACTTCATCAACGCCGGCGGCGCGGTTCTGGCAAGCGAACCGAGTTCGCCGGCGAGCATCAAGATCCTGACGCTCTGGCGGACCAGCGGAGGCTGGCGGCTCGCGGGCAGCGAGTCGGTTGCGCCTGGCTGACCGGGTCGGATCAGCCGCCGTGGTGCAGGGCGTCCTCCAGCGCCGCGGCGAGGTCCGGGTGGGCGAAACGGAAACCCGCGTCGAGCAGGGCGGCCGGTGCGAGGCGCTGGGAGGCGAACACCCCCTCGTCGGCGAACTCGCCGAGCGCCAGCCGCAGGGCGGCGCGGGGAACCCGGGCGAACGCCGGGCGGTGCAGCGCCCGGGCCAGGGTGGCGGTGAACTCGGCGTTGGTCACGGGCTGCGGGGCGACGAGGTTGACCGGCCCGCGTACCCCGTCGGTGTCAAGCAGGAAGAGCGCCGCCGTGACGGTGTCGCGCAGGCTGATCCAGCTGAGCCACTGCCGCCCCGGGCCGAGCTGGCCGCCGGCACCCAGGCGGAACAGCGGGAGCAGCCGGCCGAGCATTCCGCCGCGGCCGGACAGCACGACGCCGGTACGCAGCCGCACAACCCGGATTCCGCTCGCCTCGGCCGCCGCGGTGGCACCCTCCCAGCCGCGGACGAGGTCGGCGAGGAATCCGACGCCCGCACCGGCGGACTCGTCCAGCGCTGGTCCGGTCGCCCCGGCGGGGCTGCCGTACCAGCCGATGGCGCTGCCGGAGAGCAGGACGCGCGGCGGTACGGCGAGACCGGCGAGCGTCTCGGCGAGCAGCCGGGTGCCCTCGATGCGGCTGGCGCACAGGACCTGCTTGTAGCTCGCGGTCCAGCGGTGATCGCCGAGGCCGGCGCCGGCGAGGTTGATCACCGCTTCGACGCCCTGGAGCTCGCCTGGATCCAACTGGCCGGCCAGGGGATCCCAGCGGATCTCGCCCGGGCCCCGTGGCGGCCGGCGGACGATCCGGACGACCTCGTGGCCGTCAGCCCGCAGGGCTGGCAGCAACGCGGAACCAATGAGCCCGGACGATCCGGTGACGGCCACCTTCATCTGTCCGGGCTCCTCGGCTCGTTCGGCCTGCTTGTTCGGCCTGCTCGTCAGGCCTGCTCATCGGGCCTGACGTGCAGGCCTGACCGCTCGGCTACAGCCCGAGCTCGGCCTCGAAGGCACCTTCCTCCAGCCGGCTCGCCACCGCGGTCAGGAAGCGGGCCGCGTCGGCACCGTCGACGATCCGGTGGTCGTAGGTCAGGGCCAGGTAGACCTTCGACCGAACCGCGATGACCTCACCGAGCTCCGGGTCCGTGACGACGGCCGGCCGCTTGACGACCGACCCGGTGCCCAGGATCGCCACCTGAGGCTGGTTGAGGATCGGGGTGTCGAACAGCGCGCCCCGGCTGCCGGTGTTCGTCAGCGTGAACGTGCCACCGCCCAGGTCGTCCGGAGACACCTGGTTGGCGCGGGTGCGGGCGGCGAGCTCGTCGATCTTGCGTGCCATGCCGCTGAGGTTCAGGTCGCTGGCGTTGTGGATGACCGGGACGACCAGCCCGCGGTCGGTGTCGACCGCGATCCCCAGGTTCTCCGCGTCGTGGTAGGTGACCGTGCCGCCCTCCAGATCGATGCTGGAGTTGATCACCGGGTGCTCGCGCAGCGCCTCGCAGGCGGCCACGGCGAAGAACGGCAGGAAGGAGAGCTTCACGCCCTCGCGGGCCAGGAACGCGGCCTTGGCTCGGTCGCGCAGCTTCGCGATGCGCGTGACGTCGGCCTCCACGACGGTCGTGAGCTGCGCGCTGATCTGCAGCGACTCGACCATCCGGCGGGCGACGAGCGAGCGCAGGCGGGTGAGTTTCTCGGTGCGCCCACGGGCGGCTGCGGCGGCCGCGGGGGCCGGCACCGGCGCGGCCGCCGGGCGAGCGGCAGCGGCAGCGGGCACGGGAGCGGGAGCGGGAGCGGGCACGTGCGCGGCGGGAGCCGGCGGGGCTGCCGCGGCCTTCGCCGCATCCTGGATGTCCTGCTTGGTGATGCGCCCCCCCGGCCCACTGCCGGTCACGATGCCGAGGTCGACACCCAGCTCGGCGGCCATCTTGCGGACCAGCGGCGTGACGTACCGGCCGAGGCCGTCGGCACCGGCGTCCGCGGTGCTCGCCGCGACCGGAGCCTGCGACGGAACCGGAGCGGGGGCCGGCGGCGGTGGCGGGGTCGGCGCGGGGGCCGGTGCCGGGGCCGGCGGGGGCGGCGGAGCCGGGGTGGGCGCGGGCGGCGGCGGGGGAGCGACGGCCTTCGGCGGCTCGGGGGCGGGCGCGGGCTGCGCGGCCGGAGCGCTGGGGGCGGCAGCCGCGGCGGCACCATCCTCGATCACGGCCAGTTCGACGCCGACCTCGACGGTCTCGTCCTCGGCAACCTTGATCGAACCGAGGATGCCGGAGGCCGGCGCGGGGATCTCGGTGTCGACCTTGTCCGTGCTCACTTCCAGCAGCGGCTCGTCGGCCTCGACGCGCTCGCCTTCCTTCTTCAGCCAGCGGGTGACCGTCCCCTCGGAGACGCTCTCCCCGAGGCGGGGCATTGTGACGGAAACTGACATTCTGACAACGACTCCTTCGTCGCGCCCGACGTCGTGCCCTGCTGCCCGGTCGGGCTGTCAGGGACGAACGGCGGGCACCGCAGGCTAACTGTGGACGTGCAGTGGCTTGCCGGCGAGAGCGAGGTGCGCCTCACCGAGCGCCTCGGAGAGGGTCGGGTGCGGGTGGATCAGCTGGGCGACGTCGGTCGGGTAGGCCTCCCAGTTGGTGATGAGCTGGGCCTCGGCGATCAACTCGCCCACCCGGTCGCCCACCATGTGGACGCCGAGGACGGGCCCGTCCTGCGCCGAGACCACGGTTACCGCTCCCGACGAGCGCAGGATCCGTGCTTTGCCGTTTCCTGCCAGGTGATAGGTGGCGGTGTCGACTTCACCGAAACGCTTGCGCGCGGCGGCGACGGTCAGGCCGACGGATGCCACCTCGGGGTGTGAGTACGTGACCCGCGGAACGTTCACGTAGTCGACCGGCACCGGGTCGAGCCCCGCGAGCCGCTCCGCGACCAGGATTCCCTCGGCGAACGCCACGTGGGCGAGCTGGAGCCCCGGCCGAAGGTCCCCGAGCGCGGAGACCGTCGGCAGGTTCGTCCGCAGCTGGGGGTCGACGACGACGTGGCCGCGGTCGGTGGTGACGCCGATGCGCTCCAGGCCGAGCCCGGCGGAGACCGGGCCGCGCCCCACGGCCACCAGGAGCAGCTCGGCGTCGATGGTCGCCCCGTCCTCGAGGACGACCGTGACCCCCCGGTCGGTGGTCTTCGCGTCCGCGAACGGCACACCGAGACGTAGTGAGATGCCGCGCCGGCCGAAGGCGCGCTCGAGCAGCTTCGAGCTGGCCTCGTCCTCGGCCGGCACCAGATGGGGCAGGGCCTCGACGATGGTCACCTCGGCGCCGAACGAGCGCCAGACCGATGCGAACTCACACCCGATCGCGCCACCACCGAGGACGACCACCGACGCGGGTACCCGCCCCAGCGCCAGCGCGTCGTCGCTGTCGATCACCGTGCGGTGGTCGATCTCGAGACCGGGCAGGGTCCGCGGCGCCGAACCGGTGGCGAGCAGAAGGTGTCGGCCTTCGATCAGCCGGTCCCCGACGGCCACCGCCGTCGGGGACACCACCTGGCCGGCTCCGGCGACGACCTCGATGCCGCGGGAGTGCACCAGCCCGGTGAGCCCCTTGTACAGACCGTCCACGACCGAGTCGCGGTATCGCGCCACGCCGGCCGGGTCGATACCGCCCAGTGTCGCGTGGACCCCGAAGGCGGCGCTGTCGGCGACGGTGTCCGCCACCTCGGCCGCGTGCAGCAGCGCCTTGGTCGGAATGCAGCCGCGGTGCAGGCAGGTGCCGCCGAGCTTGTCCTTCTCGATCAGGACGACCCGCAGGCCCAGCTCCGCGGCCCGCAGCGCGGCGGCATACCCGCCGCTGCCACCACCGAGGATGACCAGATCGACGGGACCGGCCGCTGTGTCCGCCACGCGAGGTCCCTTCTTCGACGACTTGCGGACGCCAGGGTCCCGGCATGGCGGCGGCAGGAGCGTGGCCGTCGTCATGGCCGGTGAGCCCAGCCGGAACGACTGCGCATCGGGGGGACGAACGCCCCCCATGCACAGCTGTACCGGCTGGGTCCAGTCTTTCACGAGCAGGCGGCCTGTCTGGGCTCCACGACGCCGACTGTGCCGCATCACGCCACCGAGATGTGGCGCGGCTCACCCCCGATGGCCCGACCTGGCTGCCCGGTCGGATCTCGCGAACCCACAGGGTGACCACGCGGACCAGCGGGGTGACACAGCGCCACCCGGTGGGGTCAGGAGGTCGCCGCGCGGTCCTCGGCCAGCTGGACGAGGGTGCGCACGATCGCCCCCGTGCCCCCCTTCGGCGTGTAGCCGTACGCCTCGCCGCCGTTCCAGGACGGGCCGGCGATGTCGACGTGCGCCCAGGGGATCTCCTCGGGCACGAAGGCGGCGAGGAAGTGCGCGGCCAGCAGCATCCCGGCGTCGCGGTTGCCGCCGGGCGCGACGTTCGTCAGGTCGGCGACCACCGAGTCGAGGCTCTTGCGCAGCTCCGCCGGCATCGGCATCGGCCACACCGTCTCGCCCGCACGCCCGGCGGCGGTGACGACGGCGTCCGGTGCGTCACCGCGGCCCATGACGCCGCTGGTGCGGGTGCCCAGGGCCACGATCTGCGCGCCGGTGAGCGTGGCGACGTCCACGATGAGTGCCGGGTGGTCCTCGCTGGCGCGGGCGAGCGCATCACCGAGAACCAGCCGTCCCTCGGCGTCGGTGTTGAGCACCTCGACGCGCTTCCCGCCGCGCAGAGTGATCACGTCGGAGGGCCGGATGGCCTCGCCGGAGGGCATGTTCTCCGCGCAGGGCATCCAGCCGGTCAGGTTGATCGCAAGGCCCAGCCTGGCCGCGGCGATCACCGACGCGAGCACGGACGCCGCGCCGGCCATGTCGCTCTTCATCCATTCCATGGCCACCGGCGGCTTCAGCGAGAGGCCGCCGGAGTCGAAGGTGATGCCCTTGCCGACCAGGGCGAGGTCGGTGGCCGCGACGGCGGCGCCGTCACCGCTGCCCGTGCTCTCGCTGTCGCCCTCGCCGGCGGTCTTCTCGCCGGCGCCCGCGTAGCGCAGGCGGATGAGCCGCGGCGGGTTGACCGAACCCTGACCGACGCCGAGCAGGCCGCCGAAGGCCCCGTCGGCGAGAGCATCCTCGTCCAGGACCGTCACCTCGACACCGACGGCACCAGCCCGTTCGACCGCGATCTCGGCCAGCCGGGCGGGGGAGAGGTGGCTCGGCGGCGTGTTCACCAGGTCCCGGACGAGCGCGACGGACTCGCTGACGATCACCGCCCGCGCCAGGGCGGCCTCGGCCGCGGCGACGGCCGCCGGCTCCTCGACCACCAGGACGATCTCCTGGACGGGGGCCGGCCTGGTCGACGCGGCGCGCAGGCTGTCGAAGGCATAGGCACCCAGCAGCGATCCCTCGGCCGCCGCGCGCAGCGACGACGGGCTCGCCTCGCCGCCGGCGAGCGCCAGCGTGGTGGCGACCCGGGTCGTTCCGGCGAGTGCCCGGACAGCCGCGCCGGCCGCGCGCCGCAGGGCCTCGTGATCGGTTTCCGCGTCGCGCAGGAACGTGCTGTGATCGCCGAGGCCGACCGCGAGGACGGTCGGAGCCGTCAGCGTTCCCAGCGTCGCGAACCGCACGGTGTCGCCCGCGGCGCCGGTCGCCCCGAGATCGGCGAGGATCCGGGCGAGGCGGCCACCGAGCGCGGAGTCGAGCGGCCCGGTCCCGCCGAGAGGCACCGGGCCGTCCGCGCCTTTGGCTATTCCGACCACGATCGCGTCGACGTCGAGATCGGTGAGCGCGGTGGCGGCGACAGAGGTGACGGTCATGGCCTGAGCGTATTGGGCCCGACCGGCAGCGCCCCGGGTGGCGGTGGCCGTCGTGTGGCGGCGGGTGGGATCCTCTGCGCGGGCTGTGACAGGCCGGTTGCCAGGCCGTGACAGGCCTGTTGCCGGGGCGTGACGGGCATCGGGTCGGGGGTCGGTGGTCGACCGGGACATCCGCCGTCGGCGACGGCGCGGCCCGCCGGACCGCTACGCTGCCGCCATGACAGAGGGCGCCAGAACAGAGCTGCGTCGGTCGCCGCTGTACGAGCGGCACGTCGAGCTGGGTGCGAAGATGGCCGGCTTCGGCGGCTGGGAGATGCCGATCGAGTACGCGGGCCGCGGGGTGCTGGCCGAGCACGCCGCCGTGCGTTCCGCCGTCGGTGTCTTCGACGTCAGCCATCTGGGCAAGGCCCGTGTGCGCGGCGCCGGCGCGGTCGACTTCGTCAACTCGTGCCTGACCAACGACCTGCGCCGGATCGGTCCCGGTCAGGCGCAGTACACGTTGTGCTGCGACGAGACCGGCGGTGTCGTCGACGACCTCATCGCCTACTTCTACGCCGATGACGACGTGTTCCTGGTCCCGAACGCCGCGAACACCGTCGAGGTCGTCCGGCGGCTGGCCGCGGCCGCGCCGTCAGGGGTGGCGGTGACGGATCTGCACACCGACCACGGCGTCCTCGCCGTGCAGGGCCCGGCCTCGGTCCAGGTCCTCGCCGCGTTGGGGCTGCCGGCCGACGGCGCCTACATGAGCTTCGCCGACGCCGACTGGAAGGGCCGTCCGGTCGTCGTCTGCCGCTCGGGCTACACCGGCGAGATCGGTTTCGAGCTGCTGCCTCGTTGGGAGGACGCGGTGCCGCTGTGGGACGAGGTGCTGGCGGCGGCGGCCGGCGTCGGTGGTCTTGCGTGTGGCCTTGGTGCCCGCGACACGCTGCGGACCGAGATGGGCTACCCGCTGCACGGCCAGGACCTGTCGCTGTCGATCTCGCCCGTGCAGGCCCGTTCCGGCTGGGCGGTCGGCTGGGACAAGCCGGCCTTCTGGGGCCGCGAGGCGCTGCTCGCCGAGCGCGCGGCCGGCGCGGCCCGCTCGCTGTGGGGCCTGCGCTCGAACGACCGCGGCATCCCGCGCCCGCACATGCGGGTGACCGGTGCCGGTGGCGCCGAGGTCGGCGAGGTCACCAGCGGCACGTTCTCGCCGACGCTGCGTCAGGGCATCGGCCTCGCCCTGCTCGACCGGTCGGTGACCGCGGGCGACACCGTGACGGTGGACGTCCGCGGCCGGGTCTCGTCGATGACGGTGGTCCGCCCCCCGTTCGTCTCCGCCTCCCCGCGGTAGCGGTTGCGGCAGCGGCGACCCACGGGTGGCCGCGGCACGCTAGGCGAGGCCGAGGAACCGCAGGATCGACGTCGGGATCGTCATGGCCATCGTCAGCAGGCAGACCATGAGGGTGATCTCGATCGTCGCGCCGAGCGTGTCGCCGGTGATGCCACCGAAGCGGCGGACGAGGCGGTGGCGGACCAGCAACGCCGCGGCGAGCCCGACCACCACGGCCACCACGGCGCGGACGGCCCTGCCGTCGTCGCCACCGTGGAAGTCGAACCGCCCGGCCAGCGCGGCCACCAGCAGCACACCTGCGGTGGCCGCTGTCGCGTCGCGGCGGCGCACCGTGCCCGCGACCAGCGCGCCGAGGCCGTCCGGCCGGGCCGCCGGTGTCCGCTCGACGCAGGACCAGGTCGCGGCGAGCCGGCTGGTCATCGCCGCGACCAGGATCGACACGGTGCCCCGGTGCGCGCTGATCGCGACGCTCAGCGCCGAGACCTGGATGAGCACCACGAACAGCACGGTGATCGCGCCGAAGGCACCGATGGTCGACTCCCGCATGACGGCGAGCATCCGGTCACGGCCGCCGCGGACGCCGAAGGAGTCGGCCACGTCCGCCAGCCCGTCCAGATGCAGGCCGCGGGTGAGCAGCGCGATCAGCGCGAGGCCGACGACAGCGGGAAGCAGCGTCTGCGGGCGTTCGCCCGGTGGCTTCGTCATGACCCGCAGACCCAGCACCACCAGGGCGCAGACGAAGCCGAGCGCGAACCCGACCGCCGGAGCCGCCAGCATGGCGCGCCTGGCGGTGGTGCGGTCCAGGCGCTCGGGGCCGCGGATCGGCACCACGGTGAGCAGGGTGACGGCCGCACGCACCCCGATCACCGGGGCGGTCACGGGGCGTCGGTGCTGGTGCCGTCGGCGGCCAGCCCGTCGCCCGAGCCCTCGCTTTCGCTGGGGGCCGGGCCGGACGGGTCGCTCTTCCCGCTGCTGACGCCGGCCTGGTCGAAGGTCGCCATCTCGGCGAGGGTGCGCTGCGCCGCCAGCAGCATCGGCACGGCCAGCAGGGCGCCGGTGCCCTCGCCGAGGCGGAGTCCGGCGTCGACGAGCGGCTCGAGCCCGAGCCGGTCGAGGACGAACCGCTGCGCCGGCTCGGGGGAGCGGCTGCCGGCGATCCACCACTGCCGCGCGCCCGGAACGATGGTCTCGGCGGCCAGCGCCGCCGCGCAGACGATCACTCCGTCGAGGACGACCGGTGTGCGCCGGACCCCCGCCTGGACGAGGAGGCCGGCGAGCGCGGCGAGATCCGCCCCACCGGCGACCCGCAGCACCGACAGCGCGTTGCCGGCGTGCCGGGCTCGCCGCATCGCGTCCCGGATCGCGGCGACCTTGATCATCCATCGCTGGTCGTCGATGCCGGTGCCGCGCCCGACCACCTCGGCCGGCTCCAGGTCGAGCAGGGTGCCGATCACCGCCGCCGCCGCGGTGGTGTTGCCGATGCCCATCTCACCGGGGATGAGCAGATCCGCGCCGGCGTCGATCTCCTCGTCCGCGATCAGCCGGCCCACGGCGAACGCCGCGGAGACCTCGGCCGGGGTGAGCGCGTCATCCTGGTCGATCCGCCCGCTCGCGCGGCGGATCCGGTACCGCTCGGGTGGTGCTGTGCCGTCGACGCCGCCCGGGGCGGTCGGCTCCGGTGTGTCGACGGCGACGTCCACCACCCGGACCGACGCGCCGACCTGGCGCGCCAGCACGTTGACGGCCGCGCCGCCGGCGGCGAAGTTCGCCACCATCTGCGCCGTGACCTCCGACGGGAACGCCGACACGCCGGCGGCCGCGATGCCGTGATCACCGGCGATGACGATCACCCGGATGCGGCCGGGTGGCCGGGGTGGGCAGGTTCCCTGCACGCCCGCGAGCCAGATCGACAGGTCCTCGAGGCGGCCGAGCGCGCCCGGCGGCTTGGTGAGGATGCCGTGGCGCCTGCGCGCGGCCGCCATGGCCTCCTGGTCGAGTTCCGGTACGTCCGGAAAGGTGGTCGAGGTCGGCGGCTGCGGGGCGGATCCGGCCGGGGTGATGTCCACAGGTCCTTATTACCTGATGGACCACCTTCATCCGACCTCGGCCAGGTGCCGGGACCGGTCCGCGTCAGCAGGTGGTCCCACTGTGTCGTCCGGCCCGCCGGGCGCAGGGTGTTCCGGTAATTTGCCGGATGTGTCTGCCGCCCCGCCGCCCGGTCAGCCGACCGTCTCGGCGGGGGGCCTCGGCCGGCTGACCGGCGAGGACCTGCGGCGGTACCTGGAGCGTGCGGTGGTCGGCGAGGATGCCGCGATCGGTCGGGACGTCCTGGCGGCCTACTGGTCCGCCACCGGTGAGCTGGACCGCGACGAGGTCGACGGGCTGTGCCGGGAGTTCGCCCCCGCGCTGGCCCGGGCGCTCGGGCAGAACGCGCATCTGCTCGCCCCGACCACGCCGGCCGGAGCGCTCGGCGCGATTGTGCTGAGTCGGCTGGACGGCGTCCGCGCACTGGAGCCGGCGCGGGCGGCGCTGGCCCGTGAGCTCGCCGGTCCGCGGCTGGTCAACCGGTGGCCGCTGCCCGACCAGCCACACCCGGCGCTGCGGCGGGTGCTGGCCGGCCACCGCGGGCAGGTGCACGCGCTGGCCGTCGCACCCGACGGCTCCTGGCTGGCCTCCGCCGGGACGGACGGGACGCTGCGGACCTGGACGGTCGGCACGGGCGTCGCGCGGTCGATGTTCACCGGGCACACCGGCAACGTGCTGAGCTGTGCCATCGCCCCGGACGGCGGCTGGCTGGCCTCCGCGGGCCTCGACGGCACCGTGCGGATCTGGGACGTCCCGGACGAGGGATCCCGGGCATCCGGCGCGCACCGCGCGGCCGAGGTGGCCGAGGTGGACGGGATGGTCGGTGCGGGGTGCCCCGCCCGCCTCGTCCTGCGCGGCCACCGGGGCCCGGTGAACGGCGTCGCGGTGAGCCTCGACGGCCGCTCGGTGGTGGCGGTCGGCTCCGACGGGACGCTGCGGACCTGGGATGTCGCCACGGGCAGCCCGAAGCTGACCGTGCCGGTGGCGGTGGGACCGTTGCGCTGCTGCGCGGTCGGCCCGGACCCGACGACGGTCGTCGTCGCCGGTGACGACGGAGCCATCTGGCCGGTCGACCTGCGCACCGGCGCCGCCGGCAGCCGCCTGCCCGGTCATCTCGGGCCGGTGCTCGCGCTGGCCTACGGCCCGGACGGATCCTGGCTGGTCTCGGCCGGGGAGGACGGCACGCTGCGCCGGTGGGACACGGTCACCGGCCGACAGGTCGCCACGATCAGCGACGGCGGGCGCCCGGTCCACGCCTGTGCCCTCGCCCCGGACGGCGCCTTCGCCGTCGCGCCGGAAGGGGATGTGATCGCGGTGCGCGACCCCGGCGACGGTACCCAGTGGGCCGAACTGACCGGGGCGGTCGGTACCAGGGCCTGCGTCGTCGCCCCGGACGGCTCCTGGATCGCCTCAGGCGGCCGTTACGGCACGATCCGGCTCTGGAGCACCCGGGGAGAGCTGCCTCGGATGCCGACCGCGGAACGCAACGAGGGCACCCGGGGGTGCGCCGTCGTCGTGCGCGCCACCGCGGCCGGCGGCGACCGCGCTGGCCACGGCGGCGCCGGCGGTTTCGGTGGTGCCGGCGGTTTCGGTGGTTACGGCGGTTCCGGCCTCGACGGTGCCGCGGGCTGTCTCGGCGGTGCCGCGGCGGGCGCGGCTGGCTACGTCGTGTCGTCCAGCGACGACGGAACCGTCACCGCCTGGGACCTCGTGACCGGTGAGCCAGGCGCGGCGATGACGGGGCTGCCCGGCCCGGCCCGGGGATGCCGCAGTGACCCGGACGGGTGCTGGGCCGTCGTGCCGGCCCAGCCGAACGCGCTGCGGCTCTGGGAGCCGGCCACCGGGACGGTGCGGGCGGTGCTCACCGCGGACGTGGCGATCCTCGGCTTCGCCGTGGCCGCGGACGGAACCTGGGTCGCGGGCGGCTGCGAGGACGACTCGGTGCGGCTGTGGGACGCCGAGTCCGGCGAGTGGATGGCGACCTTCACCGGCCACACCGCGCGGGTGCCGGCCTGCGTCGCCGGCCCGGACGGGACATGGCTCGCCTCCGGCGCCGACGACGCGACCGTGCGGGTGTGGGATGTCGTGACCCTCGAGCAGCGGGCGGTGCTGCGTGGCCACCACGGGCCGGTGCTCGGGCTCGCGACCGATGCGGCCGGCCGGCTGCTGGCCTCCGCCGGGCAGGACCACACCGTGCGGATCTGGGACCTCGCGACCGGCCGGGCGCTGACCGTGCTCGAGGGCCACACGCAGGCCGTCCGGGAGGTGAGCTTCGCGCCGGACGGGTCCTGGCTGGCCAGCGCGGGTGGCGACGGGTCGGTGCGGATCTGGGATCCGCGGACGTGGACCTGCGGCGCGATGATGCGGTTCGAGGGCACGGCCCGCGGCTGCGCCTGGCTGCCCGACGGCACCGGCCTGGTGGTGGCCGGCTCGTCCGGGCTTTACCTTTACTCGTTCCTGCACGACTGACGCCGCTGATGCCACGGACGCCGCCGAGATCCCGCGGGCCGCGCCCGCGTGCTCTGCCGGCCTGCCTCCGGCCGACCGACCTGCCTGCCTCCGACCGGCCTGGTCAGCTGGCGGGTTCGGCGGGGCGTAGCCGGACGGGCAGGCCGGCCACGGACAGCCAGACCTCGTCCGCCTCGGCCGCGAGCCGGGAGTTGACCTCGCCGAGGCGGTCGACGAACCGGCGCCCCACCGCGGTAGGCGCCACCGGGCCCGAGCCGGCCTCGTCCGTCACCGCCACCACCCGCCGCCGCGCGTCACGCCAGGCCTCGACCAGGCCGTGCACGGACGCTTCGAAGCCCGGTTCGTCCTCATCCAGCCGCGCGGCGACCCACAGCGAGACGCTGTCGATGAGCAGCGCGGGGCCGGGCGAGCGCAGCAGCGGCTCGAGATCGAGGGTCTCCACGGTGCCCCAGCCCGGCGGTCGGCGGTCGCGGTGGGCCTGGATCCGGGCCGCCCAGTCGGGGTCGGATCCGTCCGCGGGCCGGCTGGTGGCGACATAGAGGACGTCCGGCTCGGCGAGCAGCCGGTGCTCGGCGTGCGCGGACTTGCCCGACCGGGTGCCGCCGGTGACCAGGACCCGCCGCGGCGGTGTCGGTGGCGCCGGCCGGCTCACCGACCGGTTCGACGGTTCGGGTGGTCGCCCCGGGTCCGATCCCGACGGCGCCACGGACTGAGACACGGACCGTGCCACCGACGGTGCCCTCGAGGGCGCGCGTGGTGGGACGTCCAGGATGGTGCCGTCGGGTGGGGCCTCGGCACCGAGGTCGTGCAGCCGCCGCGTCAGCTCGTCGCCGGGCGGGTTGCGGTGGCTCAGATGGACGGCGAGCACCCTGGTGGACTCGACGACGGCCCCGAGCTCGCGCAGCTCGGCGACGAGCCGGGCGAACGAGGGCAGGTCCAGGTGCTCGCCGAAGCCGGGGCGGTCGCCGTTGTTCTCCTCCAGCAGCACGACGTCGAACGCGCGGCCGGCGAGTGCGGTCAGTGTCTGTGGCGGCAGCGGCGCGGCGGTGTCGCAGCCGTACAGCAGCCGTGATCCGTCCGGGGTGGTGACGTCGAAGAGCACCGCCGGCCCGATGTCGGCGTCGCCGTGCCGGGCGGCCACCGGACGCACCAGGTAGCGCGGCTCGTCCCCCCGGCCGAGTTCGACGGGCTCGCCGGCGGTGGCGGTCAGCAGGCGCAGCGGCGAACCGTCCGCGCCGGGTTCCCGGCCCTCCCAGCGGCGGATGAAGGCCCGGCAGACCTCCAGCGCCGCGGGGGGAGCCAGCACGTCGAGCGGCTGGTCCGCGACGGTGGACCAGGAGCGCCACATCAGCGCCTCCGGGCCGAGATGGTCCGGATGGGCATGCCCCACCAGGAGGTGGCGCAGGCCCGCGAGGCTCACCCCGAACCGCGCCGCCGCGCGGGGGACGTCCGGCCCGAAGTCGATCAGGAGACGATCGTCGACGAGGACGGCGCTCTGGCCACGTGGCTGATGCGTGCGGGCCCACACACAGGAGGCGCACTCGCACCACGGGTTCGGCCATCCGTCGGCCGAACCCGTTCCCAGCAGGGTGAGCCGCACCGCGCCCCTGGCCCTTCGTCGATGATCGGCAGTGATCAGTGGTGGGCGTGCGGGTGGCGCTTGCGCTCCCAGAGCGTCATCAGGGTCAGGACCACGGCGAGCGCGGCGATCGCGCCGAAGGTGAGCAGGGCGGCGGCCCACCACACCATGCCCTCCTCGTGGTGCTCGGCTGTCTCGGCGAGTACCGCCGCGGCGGTGTAGGCGGGAGTCACTGCTGCCATCCTCTCTGACGATCTCTTCTGGCGATCTCTGACGAGCTGAACTGCTTCGGGCTCGAACCGTGTGGTCTCACTCGGTGGAGCCGGCACCGGGCCGGGGCCGCGCGCGTCGGGGCGCGGCCGGAACCGACGTTACCGACCCGCGGGCCACTGATGCCGCTCTTGTCCGAAGGAGCACCGGTCGCCGCAGGCCGAGAGGTGCACGGAGCGTCCGTGGCGTGCACGTGGCATGTGGCACTCATCCGCGGGTCGCGCGCGCTTGGATGGGGTAATGGGCATCTCCCGGGGTCTGTGGTGGCCCCGGCCGGGCGGTCGACGCCGCCGGACGTCGGGAAGGACGTGGACCGTGAGCTGGACTTGGCGGTACGAGGCAGAGGATGGCTCGGTCGTCGCGGTGGACGGTGCGAACGGATCGGAGTCGTTCACGAGCCAGGGCGACGCCGAGACGTGGATCGGTGAGCTGTGGCACGACCTGCTGGACAAGGGGGTGACGCAGGTGAGCCTGATGGAGTCGGGTACCCGCGTCTACGGGCCGATGAGCCTGCGGCCGGTGACCTGAGCGGCCGTATCCCCGCCTCCCGCGGACCCGGGCTCGGCAGGTAGCAGAGCTCACCGGGAAAGTCACAACGATCGGGCCCGAAGGGGTTGACACCCAGTCGGCTAACACTGTTAGCTTCGGACATCGGCTAACAGTGTTAGCCGACCGATGGGTGAAGCACCCGGAAACGAGGCGTCGATCATGAGCGCGAACGCGGACAGTGCGGCGAACACAGGCGGTGCCCGGCACGACCGTCAGCCCGGCTGGTTCACCAGGAACGTGGCCAACCGTACGGTGGCGCTGGTCAACGGGCTCGGGCTGAGCGTGTGGGGCAGCCGGATGCTGGAGGTTCGCGGCCGTTCCTCGGGCCAGATCCGCCGGGTGCCGGTGAACCTCCTGACCCTGGACGGGCGTCAGTACCTCGTCTCGGCGCGGGGCCACGGCCAGTGGGTCCGCAACGTGCGTGCCGCCGACGGTGAGCTGGCGCTGGTACTGGGGCGCCGGCGGTCGAGCTACCGGGCGGTCGAGCTGACCGGCCCGGAGCAGGTCCCGGTGCTGCGCGCCTATCTGGTGAAGTGGAAGGCGGAGGTCGGCGCGTTCTTCGAAGGCGTGGGTCCGGAGTCCTCGGACGAGGAGCTCGCCCGCATCGCGCCGCGCCATCCGGTGTTCGCCCTCACGCCGCTGCGGTGAGCCGGGCGGCGGTCTGTGGACGGCGGGCGAGGGAAGGGGCTGCGGTGAGCACAGATGCCGTGGGCGTTGTCGTTGCGAGCACGGCGGCTGCGGGCGCGGCGGCTGCGGGCGCGGGGGCTGCGGGCGCGGCGCTTCCCGTGGCGCGGATCGCGCCGCGGCCGGTGCCCCCGGCCCGCTCCGCCCGGGTCACCGAGATCCTGCAGGCGGCACTGCGACTACTGGAGGACGAAGGCGCGCAGTCGCTCACGATGCGCCGCCTCGGGGAGGTGCTCGGCATCCGGGCGCCGTCGCTGTACAAGCACCTGCCCGGCAAGCCCGCGGTCGAGGCCGCGCTGGTCGAGACCGCGCTCTGGGAGATCGGCGACGCGATGCACCGGGTGGTGGACGCATCCGGGCCGGGCGACGTCGTGGCCCGGCTGCTGGCCGAGTACCGCCGGTACGCGCTGGAACGGCCGAACCTCTACCGGCTGACGGCGGTCGACCCGCTCGGGCGGACCGACCTGACACCGGGGCTCGAGGACTGGTCGGGCGAGCCGTTCTACCGAGCCACCGGAGAGCCCTACCTGGCCCAGGCGCTGTGGGCGGCGGCGCACGGCACGGTGCTGCTGGAGCTCGCCGGCCGGTTCCTGCCCGGGTCGGATCTGGACCGGACCTGGGCGGCGCTGGCCAGGGCGTTCACCGCCCGGTGAGGGTGCCCTCAGACACCCGCACCGGGCGCTACCCGGCAACCCGCACCGGGCGGCGGGCATCGCGCGGCTCAGGCGCCCTCGGGCCCCGTGGTCGCGACCGAGGCGAGGGCCTTGTCGATCCGGGCGAGCAGGGCCGGTTCCAGGACCACCCCGCTGGCCCCGACGTTGTCCTTGACCTGCTCGGGCCGGGTGGCCCCGACGATGGCCGAGGCCACGTTGTCGTTCTGCAGGACCCAGGCGACCGCGAGCTGCGCCATCGTCAGGCCGGCATCCGCCGCGATCGGGCGCAGGTCCTGGACCGCGGTCAGGACCTCGTCCGTCATGAAACGCGCGATGAAGCCGGCTCCGGTGCCGCCCGTCGCACGGCTGCCGGCCGGTGGCGGGCTGCCCGGCAGGTACTTGCCGGTCAGCACACCCTGGGCGATCGGCGACCAGACGATCTGCGAGATGCCCAGCTCCCGCGAGGTGGGGACGACCTCGGCCTCGATGGTCCGGTACAGCATCGAGTACTGCGGCTGGTTGGAGATGATCCGGTCCAGGCCCAGCTCACCGGCGATCCGCACCGCGTCGGCGATCTGCGCCGCCGTCCACTCCGAGACGCCGACGTAGAGCACCTTGCCGGCGCGTACCAGGTCGTCGAAGGCGCGCAGCGTCTCCTCCAACGGCACCGTCGGGTCGTAGCGGTGGGCCTGGTAGAGATCGATGTGGTCGGTTCCCAGCCGGCGCAGCGAGTTGTGCGCCGACTCGATGATGTGCTTGCGGCCCAGCCCCTTGTCGTTCTCACCAGGCCCGGTCGGCCAGAAGACCTTGGTGAACAGCTCGTAGGACTCTCGCCGCACACCGGCGAGGGCCGCACCGAGGACGGATTCGGCGCGAGTCTGGGCGTAGACGTCCGCGGTGTCGAAGGTGGTGATCCCCGCGTCGAGGGCCGCGTGCACGCAGGCGGTCGCGGCGTCGGCCTCGATCTGGTCACCATGGGTGATCCAGTTGCCGTAGGAGATCTCGCTGACCGACAGTCCGCTGTTACCGAGGCGTCGATGCTTCACAGCCGAACCCTTTCACACGACCGCCCGCCGCCTCGCCGTCTCCTGGCGCGTTCTGCCTGCGAGCAGGAGCAGGAGCAGGGCCGAGTGCAGCGGCGCGGCTGCGGGCGCGCGGGTCAGCGGTCCGACCGGGAGACCCGGGGACGGGGCATCCGCCAGCGGCGCGGCAGCAGCGCACGCTGTGCCGAGTAGGCCCGCACCTTCACCCGGGAGTCCGGGTACTTCTCCGCCACCCGCCGGCTCACCTGCCGCGCCAGCACGATCGAGTCCACGACGACGGCGATGATCCCGACCAGCATCAGATAGGTCGCGGTCAGCCGGACGTAGGAGTTCGGCACCAGGCCGCCGATGAAGTAGACCAGGGCGACGGCCAGGAAGATCGGCCCGATGTTGAACCGGGTGTCCACGAAGTCACGGGCGATCACCCGCTCGGGCGCCCGCTCACGCGGCGGGAGCTTGTTGACGTCCCCGGACATCATCGCCGAGCGGTACTGCTGGCTCTGCTCGCGCCGCTCGGCGCGCTGCAGCCGCCGGCCCTCCTTGCCGGTCGCGGCGCGCACCGCCCCGGCGCCGCCGGCACCGCCGCGCGGCCGGGCGGCCCGCGCCTGCGACCGCTTCGGGGTCGGCCGCCCCTTCCCGGCGGTGACCCGGGCGTTCTCGGCGGAGTCACCACCGGCCCGGGCGGACGCCGGCACCGGCTCGTCGCCGACCGGCGAGTCCGCCTCGGACTCGGTGTTCCGCCTCTTCAGCAGGGCCATCAGGGCAGCGCCAACATCTGGTCAAGGGCCTTTCGGGCGTAGGTCGCGACCTCGGGGTCGACGGTGATGCGGTTCACGGTCTCCCCACGAGCGAGTGCCTCGAGCGTCCACACGAGGTGCGGCATGTCGATGCGGTTCATCGTGGAGCAGAAGCACACCGTACGGTCGAGAAAGACGATCTTCTTGTCAGGATGACGGTTCGCCAGCCGTTGTACCAGGTTCAGCTCGGTTCCCACCGCGAACATGGCCCCGGGCGGGGCCTCGTCCACCACCTTGATGATGTATTCGGTGGAACCGACCAGGTCGGCGGCCTCCACGACGTCACGCCGGCACTCGGGGTGCACCAGGACCTGTACCCCCGGAACGCGGTTGCGTACCTCGTCCACACACTCCCGGGTGAAACGGCCGTGCACCGAGCAGTGGCCGCGCCAGAGGATCATCCGCGCGTCCCGCAGCTGGGCGTGGGTCAGCCCGCCGCCGGGACGCCGCGGGTCGTAGACCACGCAGTCGGCCTCGGACATGCCCAGCTTGTCGATGGCGGTGTTGCGCCCCAGGTGCTGGTCGGGCAGGAAGATCACCCGCTTCCCGCGCCGCTCGCCGAACGCCCAGTCCAGCGCCCGCTCGGCGTTGGACGAGGTGCAGATCGTCCCGTCGTGGCGCCCGGTGAAGGCCTTGATCGCGGCGGAGGAGTTCATGTAGCTGACCGGAACGGTGTCCGCGGCGACGCCCGCGTCGAGCAGGTCGTCCCAGGCCTGCGCGACCTGCTCGGCGGTGGCCATGTCGGCCATCGAGCAGCCGGCGGCGAGGTCGGGAAGGATCACCCGCTGGTGGTCCGCGGTCAGGATGTCCGCGCTCTCCGCCATGAAGTGCACGCCGCAGAACACGATCGAGCTGGCCGCCGGCCGCGCCGCCGCCTGCTGGGCGAGCTTGAACGAGTCCCCGGTGACGTCGGCGAACGCGATGACGTCGTCGCGCTGGTAGTGGTGCCCCAGGACGAACACGTCGTCGCCGAGGGCCGCCTTGGCCTCCCGGGCCCGCTCGGCCAGTCCGGGGTCGGCCGCCGGCGGGAGATCGCCGGGGCACTCCACACCCCGCTCGCTGCCGGGGTCGGAGTCCCGCCCGAGCAGCAGCAGCGCGAGCGGTGAGGCGGTGACGCCCAGGCGTTCCAGGGCTGGGTTGACAGTCATGTCCGCTCCTTCGGGCTGGCCCGGTGGGCCGCCGCCGCTCGCTGCTCGTGGCTGGTTCGTCGTGGCCGGTTCTTCGTCGTGGCCGGTTCGTCGTGGTGGCCGGTTCGTCGTGGTGGGTCGGTGGCGGGGGTCGATCGGGTTGGGTCGGTCGGTCGAGTCGGTCGGGTCGGGGGCGGGTCCGGCCTGGCGGGCCATCGCCGGACCGTGCCGCTCGGCTGTTCGCGGGCCGCGAAACCCGTGCCGACCGCGAGACCGGCCCGGGAACCACGCCGGCCCGGGAACCGGGCCAGCCACAGGGGCCGGGCTGGTCACGGAAAACGTGCCGGACGCCGAAAACGTGCCGGTCACAACAGTGTGCCGAACAGCTCCGGGTGCTAATGGTCGTTCAGACTCTAACTCCGGATCGCCTGGTCTGCGCGAACTTGGGGCGGTCGGCCCCGAGATCAAGGACGCATGTCACTTGCGCGTCGTGGCCGACGTCCAGGTCGCTGGCTACGATGGGAAGCGGATCCTTGCTCGCGGTGTTGAGCAAGAACGGCGGCACGGCAGGTGTGTCGCCCGTGGGGAGGCGTCGCCCGGCGCCACTTCCCGCGTACGGCCGCCTTGGGTACCAGGAAGCCTGGTGAACCAGGCACGTCCACAAGGGCAGGGAGCAGCCCCTATGACCGTGCAGGACACAACCGAGACCGAGACCAGGCCGAGCAGCGTCGTTCTCACCGACACGGCCGCCGGCAAGGTGAGGACCCTGCTCGAGCAGGAGGGGAGGGACGACCTCCAGCTCCGGATCGCCGTGCAGCCAGGCGGCTGCTCGGGCATGCGGTACCAGCTCTTCTTCGACGAGCGCCAGCTCGACGGTGACACCGTCCTCGACTTCTCCGGAGTCAAGGTCGCGGTGGACCGGATGAGCTTCCCGTACCTCGGTGGCGCGACGATCGACTTCGTCGACACCATCGAGAAGCAGGGCTTCACGATCGACAACCCGAACGCGCAGGGCTCCTGCGCGTGTGGAGACTCCTTCCACTGATCGGCCGATGATCGGCTGATCGGCACCGGAGTGGTCGGGGCGTCCCGGCGGTCCCCGCACCGTGCCGGCTCCGGTCGGAGTCAGTAGCTCAGCACAGCCAGAAACGGAACCCGGCGTGACGCCGTCTGTCACGCCGGGTTCCGTCATTTCTCCGGGTACACACGCACGAAAGCGGGCATGTTCGGCACACGTCCGAACGGTGCGGTGATGTCCCTGCTGGCCGGGTGAGCGCTGGCGGTAGGCTGCGTCCTCGTGCGTATCGCCGTGACTGGGTCCATCGCCACTGACCACCTCATGCGTTTCCCGGGGCGGTTCGCCGAGCAGCTGCTCGCGGACCAGCTCGAGCGGGTCTCGCTGTCCTTCCTCGTGGACGAGCTGGTGATCCGCCGCGGTGGGGTCGCGGCGAACATCGGCTTCGGCCTGGGGCGTCTGGGGCTTCATCCGATCCTGGTCGGCGCGGTCGGTGAGGACTTCGCCGACTACCGCTCCTGGCTCGACCGGCACGGCGTCGACACCGCCTCGGTCTGGGTGAGCGAGATCGCGCACACCGCCCGGTTCGTGTGCACCACGGACAACGACCTCTGCCAGATCGCGTCGTTCTACCCCGGCGCGATGAGCGAGGCGTCGAGCATCGAGCTGCGTCCCGTCGCCGAGCGCTTCGGTGGGCTCGACCTCGTGGTGATCAGCCCCAACGACCCGCAGGCGATGATTCGCCACACCGAGGAGTGCCGGGAGCGTGGCTACGCCTTCGCGGCGGACCCGTCCCAGCAGCTGGCGACAATGGACGGCGAGAGCATCCGTTCGCTCATCGACGGTGCCGCCTACCTGTTCTGCAACGAGTACGAGAAGGCGCTGCTGGCCTCCAAGACCGGCCTGACCGACGAGGAAATCCTCGGCCGCGTCCAGGTGCGGGTGACGACACTGGGCAAGGACGGTGTCGTCATCGAGTCCGCCGGCGCAGAAGCGATCAAGGTTTCGGTTGTTCCGGCGCTCAGCACCGCCGATCCGACCGGGGTGGGCGACGCGTTCCGGGCCGGTTTCCTTTCCGGTGTCTCCTGGGGCCTGTCGCTGGAGCGGGCCGCTCAGACCGGGTGCATGCTCGCGACACTGGTGCTGGAGACCGTCGGCACCCAGGAGTACACGGTGGAGCGCGAGACGTTCGTGAACCGGCTCACCGAGGCGTACGGGGCAGCGGCCGCCGACGAGATCGCCGGGCACCTGCCCGCGCTCTGAGCACAGCCGCGCTCGGCTCCGCCGGCGGGCGAGTGCCTGCCGGCGGAGGTGCCTGCCGTCCTGGTGCCTGCGGCGCCTGCCGGCAGGCGCCCGGTGCGCTCAGCTCTGCCTGCGGATGAGGAAGACGGCCGCGGTGGGGGCGGCGACCAGCTTGTGGCCGCGCATCCGGCACCAGGCGGCGACGTCCGCCGCGGCCGCCGGGTCGTCGGCCCGCAGCTCGACGAGCTGGCCCACCTCGACGTCGCGGATGCGCCGGGCCAGCTCGATGATCGGCAGCGGGCACCGCCGCCCCAGGGCGTCGACGACGACCGCGGGCGGCTCGGGCGCGGTCGGCTTGGGTGGCTCGGGTACGGCGTTCATCAGAGTCCCGCCGCGCCGGCGCGCTCACGCACGGCCCGCACCGCGGCCGGCAGCGCGGCCAACAGCGCGTCGACGTCCGCCTCGGTGGACTCCCGGCCGAAGGAGACCCGCAGGTTGCCGTGGGTCAGCGCGCCCATCGCGACCAGCACGTGGCTGGGCGTCAGGGTGTCGGCGGTGCAGCTCGATCCGGAGCTGACCGCGATGCCGGCCTGGTCGAGCTCGGCGAGCAGAGCCTCGCCCGCGACGTACAGACACGAGAAGGCCACCACATTCGGCAGGGCGACCGTGGGATCGGTGCCGCCCGGCCCGAGCAGCTCGACGTCCTCAACCAGCTCCGGCAGGCGCTCGCGCAGCCGGTTCGCGTAGGACGCCAGCCGTGGTGCCTCGGCGTCGATCTCCGTGGCGCGCACGGCCAGCGTGGCCGCCGTCGCCACCACGGCGGGAACGTTGGGGAAACCGGGGACCCGCCCGTACTCGCGCTCGTCGGCCGGCCCCGGCGCGGCCCACCTGGTTCCCGTGCGGACCACGAGGAGGCCCACCCCGGGCGGCCCGCCGAACTTGTGCGCGCTCGCGGTCAGCAGGTCCGCACCCAGCTCGGGCAGATCGACCCGGACCCGCCCCAGCGTCATCGCGGCGTCGGTGAGCAGCGGCACGCCCCGCGCCCGTAGCGCCTGCGCCACCTCGGCGACCGGCTGGACTGTGCCGACCTCGTGGTTGGCGTGCTGCAGTGCCGCCACCGCCGTGTCCGGGCGGGCGTCGAGCGCGGCGGTGAAGGCGGCCGGATCGACGCGGCCGAGCCGGTCCACCCCGATCGTCACGACCTCGCCGCCGGCACCTTCGTGGCGCTGGGCGGCGTGCAGGACGCTGGAGTGTTCCACGGCACTGACCACGACCACCCCGCCGGCCCGGCGGCGAGCCGCCGCGGTACCGAGAAGTGCCAGGTGGGCCGCGGCGGTGCCACTGGCCGTGAAGCTGATTTCGGGGGCGCGGGCACCCAGCACGCCGGCCACGGTCTCGCGGGCGGCATCGAGCAACATCCGCGCGCGACGCCCCTCGCGGTGGAGCCGGGCCGGGTCGGCCCAGCCGTCGTCCATCGCGGCGAGCAGCGCTTCCCGGGCGACCGGATGCAGCGGCGTGGTCGACGCGTGGTCGAGGTATGCCGGCACGAGAGTGACGCTACGCCCGTTGCGGGGCATCCGGGTGCCCCCAGCACAGCGGTGTCGCCGCATTCGTGCAGGGAACGGGAAAGGCTTTGCGGGGTGTCGTGAAGAAAGCAGATGGCGGAAAGCACCGCCGGGGGTCCGGTCGGGCCCCGCCGGCGGTCCGGATCAAGGGCACTCCGGCCTGTCCACGTTGCCCCGCGGGTCGCGTCTCACAGCTCCGGACGGGGCCTGCGGCGAGAAGCTCGACCGCTGCTGGGATACGCTGCTGCCGCACCATCTACAGCGTGTCGAAGACAGTCGGAAGACGAAGCAGCGAGGCCGGTTGGACCGGCCGGCCCGCGAAGCGTTTCTATGCGGTCGCGAGGCGATGGCGGAGCTTGCGATCCGTCCATCGCCGACGCGGCCGCTAGTCGTGGGAGGCAGGACCTGGTGAGGAGATCCTTCGGTCGGACCCGGCCGTCGCTCGCGGATGTCGAGGACACGCCGATGGCCCCGGCTGACACCGCTGACGCGGACGAGCCGGCGAGCCGTCGGGTTGGACACCGACGGCCGGCCCGGCGTCGCGCGGGAGCGCGCATGGGCGCCACGCTGGCGGCCGTAGGCCTGCTGGCGACCGCCTGCGACGTTCCCAACTTTGGATTCCCAGATGGTGTGACCAACCACACCCCGCGGATCCTGAACATGTGGCAGGGCTCGGTGATCGCAGCCCTGGCCGTCGGTGTGTTCGTATGGGCTCTGATCTTCTACGCGGTCATCGTGTTCCGGAAGCGCAGTGATGTCCTGCCGCGCCAGGTCCGGTACAACCTGCCCGTCGAGATCCTGTACACCGTCGTGCCAGTTGTGATCGTGGCGGGCCTCTTCTACTACACCGCCCGTGACGAGACCGAGATCACCAAGCTCTCGGACGACCCCGACGTCACGGTGAACGTGATCGGTTTCCGGTGGAACTGGCAGTTCCAGTACCTCGACACCGGCAAGACGCCGGGTACGAACCAGGTCGAGGTCACCGGCCGGCCCGGTGAGGCCCCGGTGCTGGTGCTGCCCGAGGGCCGGTCCGTCCGGTTCGTGCTCACGTCGCCGGACGTGATCCACTCGTTCTGGGTGCCCGAGTTCCTGTTCAAGCGGGACGTCGTCCCCGGGCGCGTCAACCAGTTCGAGCTCACCGCGACGAAGACCGGAACCTTTGTCGGTCGATGCGCCGAGCTGTGCGGTACCGACCATGACCGGATGACGTTCTACGTCAAGGTCGTGCCCGGTGCCGAGTACGACCGCTTCATCGAGGAACGGGAGACCGCCGCGATCAGCGCGGCACCGTCCTCCGGCGCCACCACCGGGAGTGTCCAGTGACCCTTCTGCACGAGTCGCCCGCCGGGCCGGCCGGGCACGCTCACGACTCGGCGGACCCGAACTACAAGCCGCCGATCTCGAACCTGCTCGGCTACCTGCGGACGACGTCCCACAAAGACATCGCGATCATGTACTTCCTGACGTCGTTCGCGTTCTTCGTCATCGCCGGCATTCTCGCGATCTTCATCCGGGCGGAGCTTGCCCGCCCGGGCCTGCAGTACTTCTCGAACGAGCAGTACAACCAGTACTTCACCATGCACGGCACGCTCATGCTGCTGATGTTCGCGACGCCGCTGGCGTTCGCGTTCGCCAACTACCTGGTGCCGCTGCAGATCGGCTCGCCGGACGTCGCGTTCCCGCGGCTGAACGCGCTGTCGTACTGGCTGTTCCTGTTCGGCAGCCTCACCGTCTTCGCCGGGTTCGCGACCCCCGGGGGCGCGGCGTCGTTCGGCTGGTTCGCGTACGCGCCGCTGAGCAACGCGCAGTACTCGCCCGGCGTCGGCTCCGACCTGTGGGTCCTCGGCCTGACGGTGCAGGGTCTCGGCACCATCCTCGGTGCCGTCAACTTCATCACCACCATCCTGTGCCTGCGCGCCCCGGGCATGACGATGTTCCGGATGCCGATCTTCTGCTGGAACCTGCTGGTCACCTCGATCCTGGTGCTGGTGGCGTTCCCGGTGCTGGCGGCCGCGCTGCTGGCACTGGCCGCGGATCGAAGGTTCGGGGCCCACATCTTCGACGCCGAGAACGGCGGCGCGATGCTGTGGCAGCACCTGTTCTGGTTCTTCGGGCATCCCGAGGTCTACATCATCGCGCTGCCGTTCTTCGGGATTATCAGTGAGATCATCCCGGTGTTCTCCCGCAAGCCGCTGTTCGGCTACAAGGGCCTGGTGTTCGCCACCATCGGCATCGGTGCCCTGTCCGTCGCGGTCTGGGCGCACCACATGTTCGTCACCGGCGCCGTGCTGCTGCCCTTCTTCGCCTTCCTGTCGTTCCTGATCGCGGTGCCGACCGGCATCAAGTTCTTCAACTGGATCGGCACGATGTGGCGTGGGCAGCTCAGCTTCGAGGCTCCGATGCTCTTCGCGGTCGGCTTCCTCGTGACGTTCCTGTTCGGTGGTCTCACCGGTGTGCTGCTGGCCAGCCCGCCGATCGACTTCCACGTGAGCGACAGCTACTTCGTGGTCGGGCACTTCCACTATGTCGTGGCCGGCCTCATGTTCGCCGCCTTCGCCGGCGTCTACTTCTGGTTCCCGAAGGTCACCGGCCGGATGATGAACGAGAAGCTGGCGAAGCTGCACTTCTGGTCGCTGTTCCTGGGCTTCAACGCGACCTTCCTGGTGTTCCACTGGCTGGGCACCGAGGGCATGCCGCGGCGGTTCGCCGACTACAGCCCGAATGACGGCTTCACCACGCTGAACACCGTCGCGACGGCCGGCTCGTTCCTGATGGGCCTCTCCACGTTGCCGCTGCTTTACAACCTGTGGTACTCCTACCGCAAGGGTCCGATCGCCGCGGCTGACGACCCGTGGGGGCACGCGAACTCGCTGGAGTGGGCCACCTCGTGCCCGCCGCCTCGGCACAACTTCCGGTCGCTGCCGCGTATCCGCTCCGAGCGCCCGGCCTTCGACGCGCACCACCCAGGTGTCGTCGGGCACGCCACACCGGAACTCGGGCAGGGAGCCGCGCGATGAAGGTAGAAGGCTTCATCTTCAACTTCTTCGGCATCTTCGCCGGGGCGGCCGCGCTGGTCTACTGGTTCTGGGCGAAGGACCCGACCGGGACCGCCGCACTCACCCTGTGCGCGGGTATGGGCCTGCTGATCGGCGGCTACCTGGTCTTCACCGGCCGCCGGATCGGCATGCGCCCGCAGGACCTGCCCGATGCGGAGATCGTTGACGGGGCGGGCGAGCTCGGGCACTTCACCCCGGGCAGCTACTACCCGTTCTTCCTCGCCGCGAGCGCGTCCGTGGCCGCAATGGGCCTGGCGTTCGGCATCTGGATGACCATCCTGGGCGCGGTGATGACCTTCGTCAGCGCCGTCTGCCTGGTCATGGAGAACTTCTGGCGCCCGCCGCTGCCTGAGGACTGATCCTTCTCCATCGTCGACCGCGCAGGGGCCGCGGTCCCGGGGTGACCATCCCGGGACCGCGGCCCCTGTCGTTTACCGCGGAAGATGCGAAACCGCGTCCACTCCGTGCAGGAGCGGAGGATCTTGGTTGTTCTGGAGCCCGCCGCAGAAATCCCGAGCTTCGGGCTTCCCCTGCCGCTGCCCCCGCTGTCACGGAGCAAGAAGGGAGGATTCTGGCTGCTGCAGCAACCGAAATCCTCCCTTCCTGCGGACCGCCAGGCGCTGCGGACCGCCAGGCGTTGCGGACGACCGTCAAGCGCTGCGGACCGTCAAGTGCCCCTACGCCCCGTTGCCGGGCGGCCCGGTCAGCCCCGGGCCCTGGCCGCCTGCTGGCTCGCCTCGGCCCAGCGGCGCAGGGTCTCGGCGGCGGCACCCGAGTCGATGGACTCGGCGGCGCGGCCGAGTTGGGCGGCGATCTGCTCGGTGATGGGCGCGTCGGTCGGGCCGGCCGCCGAGACCAGCGCCGCCGCCGCGGCGAGCAGGACGGCGTCGCGCACCGGCCCGGTCTCCCCGCCGAGGACGGTGTGTACCACCGCCGCGTTGTACGTCGCGTCGGCGCCGCGCAGGGCGGTCGCGTCCGGGGGAGTGATGCCGAGGTCGCGCGGGTCGAAACGGTCGCGGCGTACCTGCGACCGGACCCCGGCCCCGGCCCCGATCTCGGCCCCGATCTCGGCGCCACCGGCTCCGGTGGGTCCGCCGGGCTCCCCGGGCCGGCCGGAGCCGCCCGTGCCGGCTGCGGCCGGCGTGGGCGCGTTTACGACCCAGACGGTGGACGCGGTGGCGGTGGTCAGCTCGTCCAGTCCGTCGTCGCCGCGGAAGACGAGGCCCCGGGTGCCCCGGTCGGCCAGGACGTCCGCGACGATCGGGGCGAGGCGCGCGTCGGCGACGCCGATCGTCTGCGCGCCGGGCCGGCCCGGGTTCGCCAGCGGCCCGAGGATGTTGAACGCCGTCTGCACCCCCAGTTCCTTGCGGATGCTCCCCACGTGCCGCATCGCCGGGTGGAAGACCGGGGCGAAGCAGAACGCGATGCCCGCCGCGGCCAGGCAGGCCTCGACACCGGCTGGCGGCAGGTCGATCACCACACCGAGCTCGGCGAGGACGTCCGCCGAGCCGCTGGCCGAGGACGCGGCCCGGTTGCCGTGCTTGACGACGGTGACCCCGGCGCCGGCGGTGACGATTGCGGCCATGGTCGACAGGTTCACCGTGTTGGAGCGGTCCCCGCCGGTGCCGCAGGTGTCGACGGCCGCTGCCCGCAGCTCCTCGGCGAGGGGGAGCGGCTCGGCGATGCTCAGCATCGTGCGGACCAGCCCACCGATCTCCTGGGCGGTCTCACCCTTGGCCCGCAGCGCGATGATGAAGCCCGCGACCTGGGCCGGGGTGGCCAGCCCGGCCATGATCTGCTCCATCGCCCACCCGGTCTGGTCGGTGGTGAGCGGCTGGCCGGCGAGCAGCATGCTGATCAGGTCCGGCCAGTTCTCGCTGGCCGAGGTGCTCGTCATGACGACTTCCGTCTGTGGGTGAGCCATTTCCATCTCACGAGGCATGGTTGGGGATACCGCAGGTTCGAGCCGACGATGGAAATGGCTCGGTCACGATGCGTGCTGGGGCTAGTGCGCCCGGGTGTTGACCACCGGCCGACGCGAGACCGTGCCGGCGGCCCGGGCCCGCAGCAGCCGGACGACCTCGTCGGTGAGCGTGCCGGGGTCGACGGGGTGGCCCACGACCCCGTCCGCCTGCGACCAGGTCGCGAGCCAGCGGTCGTCGCGCCGGGCGACGAGCAGCAAGGTGGGCGGGCAGTCGGCGACCTCGTTCTTGAGCTGCCGGGACAGCCCCATGCCGCCGGACGGGGTCGCCTCGGCGTCGAGGATGCAGAGGTCGGCCTCGCCGTGGTCGACGGCGTCGATGAGCGTCTCGGCGTCCGCCACCTCGACGAACTCGATCTCGTCGAGGTCGGCTGCGGGGCGACGCCCGACCGCGGCCAGGACGCGCTCTCGGACGTCCGGCTTGCTCGCGTAGACGAGGACGGTGCTCATGGCGTCCACGGGCCTTTCTGGCGGGCGACCGCTGTGGCGGCGATCGGGAGGCGACTGCCGGTACCGGCACTGCGTGGGCACCGGTTGCCGGCGTCGGACCTCGGACATCACGCCGAGAGGCCCCGGCCGTGGTGTCACGGGTCTCACCATCCCGGTATCCGTCCCGAAGGCTATCTGTTCGTGGGCCCGCGGTCGCGCACCCCATCCGGCACCGGGGCCCGGGGGGCCGAACGGTACGGTCTTGGCCGTCCGGCGGACGTACTCGGCGGCGGGGGCGGATGGCCTGGAGTGGCCGGGCGATTCACCTCCGGTGAGGTTTGCCAGCAGGCCGCCCGAAGAGTGATACTGAGACTCGTTCTCAACGACCCTTTTCTCTCGCGGACTCGGACTCGCGGCACCCGTGACCGTGCACCCCGAGAGAGGGAAAAGGGTCGACAGTTTGTCCCAGCGCCTGCCCGGGCGGTCCTCTCCTCCGGGGCTGTGCGCGGGCGGGCGCCAACCGATGACGGGCGTGATCCATGCCGGAGCGAACCGAACTACGCCTCACCCCCCAGCGCGGTGCCGTGCTGGAGGTGCTGAAGGCCGCCGACGACCATCCCACGGCGGCCGAGGTCTACGAGCGCGTGCGGGTCGCTGCCCCTGGGATCGGCAGCGCCACGGTGTACCGCGCGCTCGCGTTGCTGGTGGCGACCGGGCACGCCCTTGAACTGAGCCTCGGGGACGGCACGGCCGCCAGGTACGACGCCAACACCAGCCGGCACGACCATGCCGTGTGCGAGCGGTGCGGTCGGGCCGCGGATATCGACCATCCCGTCCCGGACGGGATGGTGGCCGAGATCGCGCGCCGGTCCGGCTTCACGATCACCGGGTACGACCTGCAGTTCCGAGGGCTGTGCCCGGATTGTCAGACCACCGGCGCGGGCCAGGACCCGGGCCGGTGGGCGTAACAGAACACCCGAATCCTGTAACTGGAGGAGTTTCGCATGCCGAAGCTTGAAGGCACCAAGACCCACGAGAACCTCAAGGAGGCCTTCGCCGGCGAGAGCCAGGCCAACCGTCGTTACCTGTACTTCGCGCGCCGGGCCGACATCGAGGGCCTGACCGACGCCTCCGCTCTCTTCCGTGACACCGCCGAGGGCGAGACCGGCCACGCGTTCGGGCACATGGACTTCCTCGCCGAGGTCGGCGACCCGGCCACGGGTGAGCCGGTCGGCACCACCGCGAAGAACCTGGCGAGCGCCGTCGCCGGAGAGACCTACGAGTTCACCGCGATGTACCCGGGCTTCGCGAAGACCGCCCGCGAGGAGGGCTTCGAGGAGATCGCCGACTGGTTCGCCACTCTCGCGCGCGCCGAGAAGACCCACGCCGGCCGCTTCAAGAAGGCCCTCGACGCGGTGAACGCCGAGGAGACCGCGGACGCCTGATCGGCGCCCGCGCCTGCTGGCGCATCCGCTCGTCGCACGGAAGGGGGCGGGCGTCGGACGTCCGTGTCCGCCCCCGGCCGGCGGTGATCCGGTCCGCACGGTGGTTCCCTGTCCGGAGTCACACCGCCCAGGGCCACATGCCCACCCGCACACGCCCACCCGACGGGGCAGGAGGTAGCACGATGGCGTTCACCACCGCCGACATCACGACGGACCATCGGTCCTATGCGGCGTCACGCAACGAGGCCCGGGCCCGGATGATCCCGATCCGCAGCGAACGGCGGGTCCGCGTCGGCGACATCCTGCTGTTCGAGTTCGAGAACGCCCAGACCCTGCAGTACCAGGTGCAGGAGATGGTCTACACCGAGCGGCTCAGCGCGCCGGGCGAGGTCGCCCACGAGATCGACGTCTACTCGCGGCTGCTGCCCTCCAGCCATGTCCTCACCGCCACGATGTTCATCGAGCTCAACCAGCTCGACGCCGTGCGCGACGAGCTGCGCCGCCTGGACGGTGTCCAGCGCCGGATCTCGCTGGAGATCGGCGGCGTCACCGTGCCCGCGGTCGAGATCCCGGGCATCGACGAGGACCCGAACTCCCCGAGCGAGACGGTCTCGGTGCACATGTTCCGGTTCCCGCTCACGGACGAGACCAGGGACGCCTTCCGTGATCCCGAGGTCCCCGCCGAGCTCGTGGTCGACCACCCGGCCTACAACGACTCGACACCGATCACCGGCGCCACCCGCCGCAGCCTGATCGCGGACCTCGCGCTGCCCAGCAGCTGAGCTGGCGCTGCCGAGCCGCGGACCGGTCCGCTGACCGCTTCGCGGCCGGCCAGACCTTCGTGGCGGCGCCGGCCCGGTGGCCCGTTCATCCTGGCCCGGGCCGGGTATGCGAGTCAGGACAGACTCGTTCCCGGCCCGAGGGGAGCGGCTTCGTGACCGATGACCACGCCCGCCGCGACGATGACTTCAGCCAGCGCTTCAACCAGTACCTCAGCCAGCCCGGCACGCCCGGCCACGGCGTGACGACGCGGGCCGGTGAGGCGCTGCACCGGCTGGCCCGCGATGAGGACGACTCCGCCGCGCTGGGCGCCCTCGCCACCTCAGACGTCCTCGTGCCGGACCTCAGCGACCCCGGCCGGGACAACGGCGACGCCCGGGTGGTGAAGCTCCCGGTCGCCGAGCAGCCGGACGGCAGCCAGTTCGTGCCGACGTTCACCTCGGAGCAGCGGCTCACCGACGCCCTGCCCGGGGTCGGCCGGTACCGGCGGGTGCCACTTGCGGCCCTGCTGCGGATGTGGCCCTCCGAAGACCTCATGCTCGCCGTCGACCCGGGTGCGGACGAGGGGATCACGTTCCCCGCGGAGGGCATCCGGGCGCTCGTCGCACTCGCGGACTGAGCCGTCCGGGCCACCGTCGGCGCGCCGGGCCGCCACGGGTGAGGGACACAACAACTGGCGGGTCCCAAACCGGGCGCAAGGTGTGCGCGACACCTCATCACGTGCCAGAACCTGCGTATTAGCAGGCCTTTCGAGCGTGCTGCGCGCAGTTTTCGATCTTCGACGGGCGGCTTCGGCGCGTCATCGACGCCCTGTAGTCCTACCGATTGTCGAACCTACGGTGGCGCGTGCGGCGTCACATGCCAGAATGACCGTCGTGGCCTCAGCCCCTGTCCTCGAGAAGGCTCCTCCAGCGCACCCGGCGGCCAACCGTCCCTCGATGGTCTCGGTCGGCACAGTGGTGTGGCTGTCGTCGGAGCTGATGTTCTTCGCGGCGCTGTTCGCGATGTACTACACGATCCGCTCGGTCAACAGCGGCAACTGGCCGCCGGTCACCGGCGACCCGGCCGGGTCCGAGATCGGCCCTGTGCACCTGCACGTCCCGTATGCACTCTTCTTCACGGTGATCCTGGTCCTGTCCAGCGTCACCTGCCAGCTGGGAGTCTTCGCCGCCGAGCGCGGCGACGTCTTCGGGCTGCGCCGCTGGTACCTCATCTCCCTGCTGATGGGAATCGTCTTCGTCGGCGGGCAGGCCTGGGAGTACTTCAAGGAGAACGAGTTCACCCTGGCGTCGCACGGCTACGGGTCGGTGTACTACCTGACCACCGGGTTCCACGGGCTGCACGTGATCGGTGGGCTGGTCGCCTTCGTTCTGGTGCTGGCCAGGTCGACCTACGGGCGTTTCACGCCTGAGAAGGCGACGTCAGCCATCGTCGTGTCGTACTACTGGCACTTCGTCGACGTCGTCTGGATCGCCCTGTTCGCCACCATCTACCTCCTCCAGTGAGCGACATGACCACATCCAAGGCATCCGAATCCGCGGCGTCGTCGTCCGCGGGCGCGACCGGCAGACCCCGGCTCGTCTCGGCCAGGTTCGGTCGACGCTCCCGGTCCGCCTCCGCGCGCCGCCGTCGGCGGTCGTCGTCCATCGTCCTGCTCTTCGGCCTGCTGGCCACGGGGGTGCTGTGGACGGTGCTCGCTCCCGGTGGCAACGCGGCGGACACTGCGAGCGCGAACGAGGCCGTGCGCCAGGGCAAGCTCCTCTACTCGCAGGGCTGCGCGACCTGCCACGGCCTGAACGCCCAGGGTTCCACCGAGGGCCCGAGCCTGATCGGCGTGGGCGCGGCCGCGGTGGACTTCCAGGTGTCGACCGGGCGCATGCCGCTCGCCGCGCCCGCCGCGCAGGCCGACCGCAAGGACCCGCTCTACTCGCAGACGCAGATCGACCAGCTTGCGGCCTACATCCAGTCGCTCGGCGGTGGCCCTGAGAAGCCCAACCTGACGGATGAGGACCTCAACGACGCCGATCTCGCCGAGGGCGGTGAGCTGTTCCTGACGAACTGCGCGCAGTGCCACCAGGCCGCCGGCGCCGGTGCGCCGCTGACCTACGGCAAGTTCGCGCCGTCGCTCAGCCAGGCCACCCCCGACCAGGTCGTCGAGGCGATGCGGACCGGCCCGGAGTCCATGCCGGTGTTCGGGTCCGGTCAGATCACCGATGAGGAGGCCGTCGCGGTCGCCGCGTACGTCCGCCACCTCCAGGACTCGCCGGCTCCCGGCGGTTCGTCGCTCGGCAAGTACGGCCCCGTCCCCGAGGGCCTGGTCGCGATCGTGATCGGTCTGGGCGCGCTGCTCGGCGTCTGCCTCTGGATCGGCGCGAGGCAGAAGCTGTGAGCGCGAACCAGGGTCCGACCGGGCCGGAGTCCGGTGCCGACGCCGGCGGCGAGCTGCCACCAGACTCGCCGCAGCGTCGTATGCACTACGCCGGCTATCAGGGAGAGTCGGCCGACAAATCAGACCAGGACTCGATGAGCAGCGTTTTCAAGCGGACGAAGCACCCGGTCGACACGTCCGGGCGTCCCAAGGACCCCGCCGACCCCCGAGCCGGTGGCCCGGACGTCCCCTCCGGGGGACATGACGGCCCCGAGGTGCTCGGCACACCCCCGCACCCGACCGACTCCTCCAGTGCCCCGGAGACGTCGGTCGTGCGATCCGGCGGTACCGCCACCGCGACGGTGCAGGGCGAGGGCGGTGGCGGCGGCGGGGGTATCACTCCCCGCGCGCCGCACTCCGCGGAGTACGACCGGCGTGCCTCGCGGCGCGCCGAGCGGCTCATCGCCTTCTGGTTCACCATCTCGATCGTCGGCACCGTCGGTTTCATCGTCACCAACTTCGTCGGTGACAAGCACGAGCAGTACTACACGCCCGCCATGGGCACGGCGCTCGGGCTCGCGATCGGCGGCCTCGGGGTCGGCATGATCCTGTGGGCCAAGCGCCTCATGCCGCACGAGCACGCGGTCCAGGAGCGGCACGAGTTCACCTCCTCGCAGGAGGAGATCGCCCTCACCGAGGAGGAGGTCGCCCTCGGCTTCGCCGACTCCGGCCTCGCCAAGTACCCGCTGCTGCGGCGCAGCCTGCTGGCGGCCGGGACGATCCTCGGTGGTCTGGTCGTCGTGCCGCTGCTGAACCTGACCAACAGCAAGCCCGGCAAGAAGCTCGACCACACCCACTGGGTCAAGGGCGCCCGTCTGGTCAACCTGCAGGGTCGCTACGTCAAGATCGGTGACATCGCGATCGGCGGTATCGAGACGGTGCTCCCGGCCATCCCGGTGAAGGAGGCCGACGGCAGCATCTCCTACGAGCCCAAGCTGGACGTCCACACCAAGGCGGACAGCACCACGATCCTCATCCGCCTCGAGCCCGGCGTGAACAAGCCGCGCCCGGGCCGCGAGGACTGGGCCGTGGACGGGCACGTCGCCTACTCGAAGATCTGCACCCACGCCGGGTGCCCCGTCAGCCTCTACGAACAGCAGACCCACCACCTGCTGTGCCCCTGCCACCAGTCGGTGTTCAACGTGCCGGACGGGTGCCGGGCGATCTTCGGGCCGGCGAGCCGCTCGCTGCCGCAGCTCGCCATCGCGGTGGATGACGAGGGCTACTTCATCGCCCGCAACGGCGACTACACCGAGCCCGTCGGCGCCGCGTTCTGGGAGCGCTCATGACCACCGCATCCGCACCCACGCCGAAGTTCCAGAAGCGGCCCACGCCGGCACGCGCGGTCAACCGGGCCATCGACGAGCGGTTCGGGACCCAGAGCGCGATCCGCCGGAACTTCAACAAGGTGTTCCCGGACCACTGGTCCTTCCTCATCGGTGAGATCGCGCTCTACAGCTTCGTCGTCCTGCTGCTCACCGGTATCTACCTGACCCTCTTCTTCGACCCGTCGAACGTCGAGGTCATCTACAACGGCTCGTACGTCCCGCTCAAGGGCGTCGAGATGAGCCGGGCGTACGCGTCGACGCTGGACATCAGCTTCGACACCCGCGCCGGGCTGGTGTTCCGCCAGATCCACCACTGGGCGGCGCTGGTCTTCGTCGCGTCGATCATCGCGCACATGATGCGGGTGTTCTTCACCGGCGCCTACCGCAAGCCGCGTGAGGTCAACTGGCTGATCGGCATCGGCCTGCTGGCCCTGGCGCTGGTCGAGGGCTTCGCCGGCTACTCGCTGCCGGACGACCTGCTCTCCGGCACCGGTCTGCGGATCGCGGCGTCGATCGCCCAGTCCATCCCGGTCATCGGGACCTGGGCGTCGTTCCTGGTGTTCAACGGGGAGTTCCCGGGTGAGAACTTCATCCCGCGGCTCTACGTGGTGCACATCCTGCTCGTGCCCGGCATTCTGCTCGCGCTGATCGGCGCGCACATGGGCATCCTGTGGCACCAGAAGCACACCGACTTCCCCGGCCCGGGCAAGACCGAGCACAACGTGGTCGGTCACCGGGTCTTCCCGGTCTTCGCGGTGAAGTCCGGTGGCTTCTTCATGCTGACCTTCGCGGTGCTCGCGCTGCTCGGCGGTCTCGCCCAGATCAACCCGATCTGGACGTTCGGGCCGTACGACCCGGCCAAGGTCAGCTCGGCGTCCCAGCCCGACTGGTACATCGGCTTCCTGGACGGATCGACCCGGCTCATGCCGCCGTGGGAGTTCCGCGGGCTCGGGCACACGATTCCGGCGGTCCTGTGGCCGACGGCGGTGCTGCCCGGCATCCTGTTCACGCTGGCGGCGCTCTGGCCGTTCCTGGAGACGAAGTTCACCGGGGACAAGGAGTCGCACAACCTGCTGCAGCGCCCGCGGGAGGCTCCGACCCGCACCGCGATCGGTGCGATGAGCCTCAGCTTCTACCTGGTGCTGTGGATCTCCGGTGGTAACGACATCATCGCCCACACGTTCAGCATCTCGCTGAACACGATGACGTGGGCGGGCCGGATCGGGCTCATCGTGGTCCCGCCGATCGCCTATGTCGTCACCAAGAAGCTGTGCATCTCGCTGAACGAGCGGGATCACGAGATCGACCACCACGGCATCGAGACCGGCATCATCCGCCAGCTCGCCAACGGCGAGTTCGTGGAGGACCACCGGCCGAAGCCGCCGCCGGTCTCGGACTACCCGCAGGTTCCGACGGACCGGATCCCGGTGGCGATCGGGGCCGGCGAGGGCGAGCACGGCAAGGGCCTGGTGCGCCGCGCCGGCGCGGCCGTCGGTGGCTTCTTCACCGAGGAGTCCGAGAAGCCGGCGGCTCCGGGCACGGGTTCCCACGGGGGCGGTGGCCAGACCAAGCACTGACCGCCGCGTATCGCGGAGCTCCGCGCACCGTTCGCGCGCGGAGCTCCGGCGCCTGGAGGAGCCGAAGACCCGCCGAGGCCTGCGAAGGGCCGCCCCACGTCGCTGACGAGGGGCGGCCCTTCGTCATGTCGGGGGCCTGCTTCCGCCTGGGCACCGCCGTGGTCATTGGTCAGGTCGCGTACCGCAGCGCGGCGCGGATCGCCCCCTGCGCCGGCCAGCTCCATTCCCCCTCCAGCCGGACCAGACGGACGCCCGGCGCGGCGAGCCAGCGCCCGATCCGCTCGGTCTCCTCCACCAGGGCACACGGCGTCGGCCCGGGCACGGGGCGAACGGTCTCCGCGGTCGAGACGACCGCGTCGACCCAGGGCCTCGGGTCCACACCACGTGCCACCGTCGCCGCGGAGACGAGCCTGCCGTGGCGGATCACCGAGAGATCCCACCCGGCCTCGGCGGTCGGCGCCGCGGCGACCATCTCCGGGATGCCGGTGAGCGCGGCGAGGCGCTGCCGGCGCGCGGCGGTGCGCAGATAGCCCGCGAGGCGGTCGCGGACCTCGGCGGCCTGCTCATACCGCTGCTCGGCCGCCAGCCGCGCGATGTGCGCCTCCAGCGCCTCCTGGACGGCTCCCGGATCACCGCTCATCGCCTCCCGGGCGGCGCCCACCACCTCGGCGTACTCCGCGACGCCCTGCCGGCCGTCGCAGGGCGCCCCGCACCGGCCCAGCTCGGCCAGCGCGCAGGCGGCCGTCGGCCGGCTCGGTGACAGCCGGGTCGAGCACTGGCGCAGCGGCACCGCCGCCAGCAGGGCGATCTCGGCCTCCTGGGCGGCCTGGGTGCTGCCGAAAGGGCCCAGGTAGGTCACACCGTCGCCGACGGAGCGCACCCGGGACAGCCGGGGGAACGGCTCCTCGGTGAGGCGCAGGTAGACCGCCCGCTCCGGATGGCGGGACCGGCGGTTGAACGGCGGCTTGTGCTCGGCGATCAGCCGGAGCTCGCGCACCTCTGCCTCCAGCGCGTGCGCGCACCCGATCGCGTCCACCCGCTCGGCGAGCGCGACCATCTGGGCCATCCGGCTGCGCGGCTCACTGGCGGTGAAATAGGTCCGCACCCTGGAGCGCACCGACCGGGACGTACCGACGTAGAGTGGGCGGTCGGTACCGTCGCGGAACACGTAGACGCCGGGGCCGGTCGTCAGGTCGTCGGCGAGGTGGCGCTTGCGCCGCTGGGCGGGGGAGACCCGCGCGCTGTACTCCCGCACGTCCTCCAGCGTCGTGACGCCGAGATTGCCCAGCCGCTCGAACAGCCCGTGCAGGACGGCGACGGTGGCCCGGGCGTCGGCCAGGGCCCGGTGGTTCGGCTCGGTCGGGCTGCCGAACAGCGTGGCCAGCGATGCCAGCCGGCAGTTCGGGGCCTCATCCCGGGTCACCACCCGGCGGGCGATGAGCACCGTGTCGAGGTGCTCCCAGGCCGGGACGGGATAGCCGCACGCCTGCGCCGCCGCGCGCAGGAAGCCGAGGTCGAACGCGGCGTTGTGGGCGACGAGCACCGCCCCGCGGGAGAACTCCAGGAAGGTGGGCACGACCTCGTCGAGGGTCGGCGCGGTGGCCAGCATGCTGTCGGTGATCCCGGTGAGCACCGACACCACCGCGGGGATCGGCGTGGACGCCCGGACCAGGGACGACATCTCGCCCAGGACCTGCCCGCCGCGGACCTTCACCGCGCCGATCTCGGTGATCTCGGATGTCGCCGGGGAACCACCGGTGGTCTCCAGGTCGACGACGACGAAGGTCAGGTCGGACAGCGGGCGGCCGAGCTCAGCGAGACTCGCCTGGCGCGGAGCTGCACCGGAACGGGCGGGAACAGGGCACACGGGCACACCCTAGGCGGCGGGTACGACAGCTCCCGCCAGGGCCCGTCCCGGGCATCGGGTCGGGCCTCGGGTCGGGCCTCGGGGGAGGGGGCGGCCCCGGCCTCAGGAGAACGGGCGGGCGAACGCCGTGGGCCCGGCGTTCATCACGCGGAACTCGTTGCCCTCCGGATCGCGCAGCACGTAGCCGGTCTCGCCGTGCGACTCGTATCGGGACAGCTTGCGGGCCCCCAGCGTGGCCAGCCAGCCGACGACCCGCTCGGCGTCGGCGGCGAACAGCTCCAGATGCAGGCGGTTGGGGTCCTCGTCCTGCGCTGTGCCGTGCTCGTCGCGCCGGCCACCGCGGCGCCCCGGCCAGCGCACGGACCGTTGCCTGGCCCGCTGCCGGAGCAGGAGCTTGGGCCCGGCTCCCGCGGGGTGGTGCAGCAGGGCGGCGTCGCGTGCCTGCTCCGACACCTCGTAGCCCAGGGCCGCGGACCAGAAACGGACCATAGTGCCCACATCGCTACAGTCGACACTGATTCGACCGACCTTGATGCCGTTCGTCTCAAACCTGGCCACCTGAAGCATCATTCCGCATGGCCGGGCGAGTTGGTGCACCGGTGGGGATCCGGCGTGTCCTACTCGTGAGTACAGTGTGCGCATTCTCCGTTTTGTTACAAAAGTGCAATTCGATAGCTGTTGTCGTGTCGCGACGAGCGTGCGGTGGCGGCGATCTCGGTAGGGTCCCGCTATGGCCAGTGTCTTCACCCGGATCATCAACGGCGAGCTGCCCGGTCGCATCGTCTACTCGGACGAGGTCTCGGTCGCCTTCCTCTCGATCGCACCGGTCCGCCCCGGTCACACGCTCGTGGTGCCCCGGCTGGAGATCGACCACTGGATCGACCTGCCCGACGAGGTGGTGCGGTCAGTGTGGTCCGCCGCGGCCACGATCGGGCGGGCGATGGACGCGGCCTTCAAGCCGCGCCGGGTGGCCGCGATCCTCGCGGGCCTGGAGGTTCCGCACACCCACGTGCACCTGATCCCGATCGAGTCGGAGGCGCAGCTGAGCTTCGCGCTCGCCGACCGGGACCCCGACCCGGCCGTGATGGACGACGCGGCCGAGCGGCTGCGCGCGGCGCTCGTGGCGCAGGGCCACAGCCAGTCCTGATCATCCGCCAGTTCGGAAGCGCTGCGGCTCGGGGGCGGTCCACCAAGCCTCCTTGGGTGTTCGGTGTGTCGTGCTGAACCGGCGGTGGAGTCCGGGTGGGAGGCGGTCGTCCTGGCTGGCAGTCCCGGTGGCCTGGTTTGGCGAGTCGCAAGAGTGAAGGATTTTGGTCGTTCCAACGACCAAAATCCTCACTTCCTGCGGGTTGCCAGGCGAACTCTCGCCCGTTTCGTCCCTCTCGAGATGAAGAAACGGCTGGCTCGGCAGCAGCCCCAGCCCCAGCCTCAGCAGCCGAGTCGGCGCACCGGCGGTGGAGCCGGTGCGCCGACGGTCAGGTTCAGGGTCAGAGCTGGAACTTCGCGGGCTGTACCGCGAACAGCGGCTCCCAGTTGAGCGTGAAGTGGCCGAGGGGCGCGTCGATGAGCACGAACCCGGTGACCTTCTGGCCGGCCTTGACGTTGCTGGTGTAGAGCTTGGGCACGAGCGAGCTGAACTCACCGTCGTACCGGCTGCCATCCGTGGTCTGGATGTAGAAGTCGTCGGGAGCGGCCGAGATGTCGCCCGCGCTGACCTCCACGGTCACGTTCAGGACGTAGAAGGCTCCCTGGACCGGCGGGTCGCCGTACTCCTCGACCCTCGCCGTCGAGGTGCAGACCGAGTTCAGCGTGGCCTTGGCGTCGAAGGTGCTGTACGAGGACGTGCCCTTGCCGGTGACCGACGACGAGCCACCCAGCCCGGCCACGCCCGCGGGCGGGTTGGCGGGGGTGAGCGGCGTGCAGCCTCCGGGCGCCGACGGCTGCGGCGCGGCGGCACCGCCCGCGGGCGGTGCGGTGCCCGGCGCGGCTCCACCGCCGGGAACCGCGGCACCGCTCGCCCCGAGGCTGGGTAGCGTGACCGTGGCGGGAGTGGACGCCGCGACGGTCTGGTCGGAGTCATCGTCGCCGCCCTTGGCGGCGAACGCGATGACCAGGCCCAGAACGACCGCGGCGACAACCGCCAGCGGAACGATGATCACTGCGGGGTTGCGCCGCCGCGGAGCCGGCGTGGGCCCTGCGGGCTGGGGCCACTGTCCCGGCTGCTCCTGGAACTGCCCGGGCCCGGGCTGCGCCGACGGCGGGCCCTGCGGCGGGTAGCCCTGGTAGTTGGCCTGCGCGTACTGGTCGGGCGCGCCGGAGAAGCCGGCCGGTGGGTACTGGCCGGGCTGACCCTGGTAGTCGGCCGGTGGGTACTGGCCGGGGTAGCCGCCGGGCTGCGGCCAGCCGCCGGCCGGAACACCCTGCTGCCCCTGCCCGGCGGGCTGCTGCCAGCCGGTGGCGGGCGGTGCCTGCTGGCCCCAGGGGGTGTCAGAGCTCTGCGGTGGCCACTGCTGCTGTGGCTGCGACTGCCCGGCACCCGGCCACGAGCTTTCCGGGGTCGGACCGGCGGGCGGCGGCGCCCCCCAGGCGCCGGCGGGCGGCGGCGACGGCCAGCCGCCCTCCTGACCGGGAGCCGGGGTGCCACCTCCCCACTGCGGCACCGGCGCGGGCGGAGGTGTCGCACCGGCGTTGGCCGCCGGGCCTCCAGCGCCTGCCGGCTGTTGCCACGAGGTGCTGGGAGCCCGCTGGGTCTCCTGGTTGTCCAGGCCGGGAGCAGGCTGGCCGGGTGGGTTCTGGTCGGTCACACAGGTCCTCTCGACGGCCGCCGTCGCGCGTCCAACGAGGCGGAGCACAAATAACCACGGCGAGGTTACATAAGACGTATATCGACGCGGACAATGGCCCTCTTTTCCGCCCTTAGCGGTCTTGGTGAAGCTGTTGCTGCTCCGGTCGGGACGCGGAGGGACCGCGCTCGGCGCACTCTGGACGCACAATGCCGCCCGTTTTCTGGTCGGACTCGTCGCTGTTTGCGTCTGGCGCGTTGCGTTCACGGCCGGCCTCATTGCTGATCGCCGCGCACTGTTGTTCCTGGACGCCGTTCGGTGAGGGGTGTCGTTCGGTACGTGTTCCCGCGGCGCGGGTGGACGTCGATCCGGGTGGGCAGGCAGGTCAGGGTGGGTGGGGAGGTCGGGGAGGGCCGGCAGGTCAGGGTGGACGGGCAGGCGGTGGGCGGGCGGGCGAGGGTGGACCTGCAGGGAACGAGGGGGGACCGGCTGCGCCCGAGTAGGTCACGGCCGGGGAAACGCGGAGATACCGGCAGTGGCCGGGCGACCTCAGGCGTCGGGGAGGCGTGGGTGCACCGACCGATACTCTGGACCGTCGCTGTCGTCGTTCGTTCCGGAGTCCCCGTGCCCGTGGAATCGCCTCGCGCGTCAGACCGGCTGCGGGTGGTCGGCGTCCCGACCCGTGGCGTGTCTGAGCCGGGGGGCCGGCGGGGATTCGTGCTGGTTTCTTCTTCGGCTGGACAGGTCGGACAATCCAGGCGAGCCGGAGCTGTCGGATGAACGACACACTGCCGGCGGATGTGCGAGCGCAGGTCGTCGCCTACGCCGCCGACACGCTGGCCGACCTCGCGGAGTCGGTCGTCCCGCCCAGCCTGCTCGCCGTGCGCCGCTTCAAGCCGTCACGACGGGCCCGTCTCGGTGCCGTGCCGCTGGCCTCCGCGATGGAGAACGACGCCCATTTCCGGGGCCGGGTGGCGGACTGGGTGCGTCGGACGAACCCGGACCTCGTCGCCGCTGTGACCGCCCCGGACGGTCCGCCGCCGGCCGCGCCGCCCGCTCAGGTGGCGGCCATCGCCTACATCCTGCGGACCGCGGAGTGGGCGGTGCTCGTCGAGGAGGCGGCCCGATCCTCGGCGCAGGAGGTCACCTCGGCGCGGATCGACGCGGCGGCGCAGGAGATCCGCCGCCTCGAGGAACAGATCGAGGCCGTCCGGCGGCTGGCGCGCGCCGAGCAGGAGCAGCTGCGGGGCCAGCTCGAGCAGGCCCGGGCGGACGTGGAGGAGGGCCGTCGCCGGCTGCGGGCCTCCGCCGATCGGGTGCGGCGGGCCGAGGTGACGGCGCGGGAGATCAGCCTGGCCGCGGAGGCGGCACGGGACGCCGCGTTGCAGACCGCCCGCGAGGCCGAGGCCGAGGCGAGGCGGCTGCGGGCGAAGGTCGCTGATCTGGAGGCCGCGGCCTCCGCGACCCGCCGCGACAACCGGGAGTCGCGCAGCATGGACGAGGCACGGTTGCGGGTGCTGCTCGACACACTGATGGCCGCGGCGAACGGTGTCCGGCGGGAGCTGTCGTTGCCGACGACCGTCGCGCGGCCGGCCGACCTGCTCGTGCGCTCCGAGGGCGGGCGGGCCTTCGATCCGTTCTCCGGCGTCGGCGGGCGGGGGCGCACCGAGGACGACCCGACCATCATCGACGACGTCCTCGCGATTCCAGGCCTGCATCTGATCATCGACGGGTACAACGTCACCAAGCGCGGCTACGGCAGCCTGACGTTGCAGGCGCAGCGGGCGCGGCTGCTGGCCGGTCTCGGGGCGCTCGCGGGCCGGTCGCCGGACACGGAGGTGACGGTCGTCTTCGACGCGACGGCTGTCCTCGCCCGCCCGGTCGGCGTGGCCATGCCGCGCGGCGTGCGGGTTGTGTTCAGCCAGGCCGGCGAGCTCGCCGACGACGAGATCCGGCGTCTCGTGCGGGCTGAGCCGCAGGGCCGCCCGGTCGCGGTCGTGACGTCCGATCGCGAGGTAGCGGACAACTGCGCGGCCGTGGGGGCGCGCACGGTCTCCTCGGACGCCCTGCTCTCCCGCCTGGACCGCTGACGCCGCCGACAAGCGCCGCCGGAAACCGCCGCCGGAAACCGTCGCGGAAAACTGTCGTACCCCCGCTCTAGCGTGACACCTGTCGAACTGGTGTCCGATTTCGGCGTGGCCGCGAGGCCGGTGCGGGCTGGCCGGTGCGCGGCCGGCGCCGTGAGGGCGAGAGGTGAGCGCGATGCTGATCGACTGCGACACGTGCACAGCGCAGAAGGCCGCCTGCGAGGGCTGTGTGATGACCTTTCTGCTGGCCACGCCGAGCGGAGCGCCGGAGTGGGATGACGACGAGCGCCGGGCGCTGGCGGTGCTGGCCGCCGGCGGCCTGATTCGCATGCCGCGCGGCTTCGAGGCGGCCTGATCCGTTCCGGGCGTGTCACCCCGCGGTCGTCCGGTTTCTGGCTGATGTCCGCGGCGGTGTGCCGGGCAGGTCAACAGTCCGAACGGCAGCGATCCGTGTGCGGATGGATGCCTGGTGTCGTCGGGCTGGGTGAAGTTCGGACGCCGGACGAGAACTAGCGCGTCCCACGCGGCCCCTGGCACGGGTGATGCGGGAGCATGACCGCGTGCGGGTGCTCACGGTGACCAACGATTTTCCGCCGCGTCCGGGCGGAATCCAGGCGTATGTGCACAACTTCGCCTCGCGCCTTCCATCGGACGAGGTCGTCGTGTACGCACCGGCCTGGCGCGGAGCCGCCGAGTTCGACGCGGCGGCGCCCTTCCCCGTCATCCGGCATCCGACGTCCCTGATGTTGCCCACACCGGATGTGCTGCGCCGGGCCCGGGAGATCGCCCGGGCCGAGAAGTGCGACACCCTGTGGTTCGGTGCGGCCGCGCCGCTCGGCCTGCTGGGCTCCCGGCTGCGTCGCGAGATCGACGCCCGGCGGGTCGTCGCGAGCACCCACGGCCACGAGGTGGGCTGGGCGGCGTTGCCCGGGCCGCGGCAGTTACTGCGGCGGATCGGGTCGACCACCGACGTCGTCACCTATCTCACCGACTACACCCGGGCGCGCCTCGCGCCGGCCCTCGGTGCGCGCCCTGACCTGGCCAGGCTGCCCAGCGGGGTTGATCCCGCGCTGTTCCGCCCGGGTGAGGGCCGGGACGAGATCCGCCGCCGTTACCAGCTCGACGGTCGTCCGGTGGTCGTGTGCGTGAGCCGGCTGGTGCCTCGCAAGGGTCAGGACATGCTGATCAGGGCGCTGCCGGCGTTGCGTCGGCGGGTCCCGGGCACCGCGCTGCTGCTTGTCGGTGGCGGGCCGTACCGGCAGGAGCTCGCCCGGCTCATCCGTGAGAACGACGTGGTGGACCATGTGGTGCTGACCGGTTCGGTGCCCTGGGAGGAGCTGCCGGCCCACTACGCGGCCGGCGACGTGTTCGCGATGCCGTGCCGCAACCGGCGGGCCGGGCTGGAGGTCGAGGGGCTGGGCATCGTCTACCTGGAGGCGTCGGCGACGGGCCTGCCGGTCGTCGCCGGGCGCAGCGGGGGTGCCCCCGACGCGGTCCTCGACCAGCGCACCGGAGTCGTCGTCGACGGCCAGGACCTGCGCGGGCTGGTCCGCGCGGTCGGTGATCTCCTGGCCGACCCGGACCGGGCCCGGTCGATGGGCACGGCGGGGCGCGCGTGGGTCGAGTTGCGCTGGCGATGGGACGTCCTGGCGAGCCAGCTGCGTGAGCTGCTGCTCGCCTGAACAGGTGTTTCCGCCCGGCCGAGCCCACCGCCCGGTCGGGCTGGCCGTCGGCCCGGGCGGTCGGGCAGTCGGTTGTGCGGCGTCAGGTGGTGACGCGGGGGGTCGCGTAGATGGCTTCCACCGTGTCCGCGAAACGCTCCATCACCACGTTGCGCTTCACCTTGAGGCTGGGGGTCAGCTCGCCGCTGGCGATGGTGAAGTCGTACGGGAGGATCACGAACTTCTTGATCGCCTCGGCGTGGGAGACCGTGGCGTTCGCGGCGTCCACGGCCTGCTGGATCTCGGCCACCAGCGTGGGGTCGTTCGCGAGGTCGCTGGGGGTGGCGGTCGCCGGGCGCCCGTTGGCCTTGAGCCAGGTGGCGAACGCCTCGGGGTCCAGGGTGATGAGGGCGGCGATGAACGGCCGCTGGTCGCCGACGAGCACCGCCTGCCCGACCAGCGGGTGCTGGCCGATCCGCTGCTCCAGCGGCGCCGGGGCGACGTTCTTGCCACCGGCGGTCACCAGGATCTCCTTCTTCCGGCCGGTGATCCGCAGATGCCCCGTCTCGTCGAGCGAGCCGAGGTCACCGGTGCGCAGGAAGCCGTCGGAGTCCAGGGCCTCCTTGCCGGCGGTCTCGTTGTTGCGGTAGCCGCTGAGCACCAGGTCGCCGCGCAGCAGCACCTCGCCGTCGTCGGCGATGCGGACCGTGACCCCGGGCAGCGGGAGGCCCACGGTGCCGATCTTCAGCGACTCCGGCCGGTTCACCGTGGCCGCGGCGGTGGACTCGGTCAGGCCGTAGCCCTCCAGGATGAGGAAGCCGATGCCGCGGAAGAAGTGGCACAGGTGGACGTTCAGCGGAGCCCCGCCGCTGATCCCGTGGGTGATGTTGCCGCCCAGCGCGGCCCGCAGCTTGCTGTAGACGAGCCGGCTGAACACCGCGTGCTTCAGCCGCAGCGGCAGGCCCGGGCCGCCCTGGTCGAGGGCGCGGCTGTAGGCGACCGCGGTGGCCTCGGCCGCGTCGAAGATGCGGCCCTTTCCGTCGGCGTGCGCCTTCGCCCGGGCTCCGGCGTACACCTTCTCGAAGACTCTCGGCACCGCGAGGATGAAGGTCGGCTGGACCTTGGCGAGGTCGGCCAGCAGCGTGTTGGTGTCCGGTGTGTAGGCGATGCAGCGGGCGTTGTTGATGATCGTGCACTGCATGGTGCGGGCGAGCACGTGCGCCAACGGCAGGAACATCAGCGTCGACGCGTCCTCGGTGAAGTGGTTCGGCATCGCCTCCGCGCTGGCCAGGGCGTTGAACAGCAGCGCGCGGTGCGACAGCTCGCAGCCCTTGGGCCGGCCGGTGGTGCCCGAGGTGTAGATGATCGTGGCGATGCTGTCCGCCGTGATGTCGGAGCGCGCCGCCGCGAGCTCCTCGGCGCCGACCCCGGTGCCCGCCCCGGCCTCGCCCAGGGTGTCGAGCGCGCCCTGGTCGAGGACCAGGACCTCCCGCAGGGCGGGCAGCCGGTCGCGGACCTCGGCCACCAGTGCCGCGTGCTCGTCGGACTCGACCACGGCGAGCACGGTCCCCGAGTCGGACATGATCCATTCGATCTGCGCCGCGCTCGAGGTCTCGTAGATCGGCACGGTGATGCCACCCGCCGCCCACACCGCGTAGTCGAGGACCGTCCACTCGTACCGGGTGCGGCTCATGATCGCGAAGCGGTCGCCGGGCTGCAGGCCGCGGGCGACGAGCCCGGCGGCGGTGCGTACGACCAGATCGCGGAACTCGCTCGCGGTCATGTCGACGTAGGCGTCGTTGACCTTGTGCCTGACGATGACCTTGTTCGGGACGCGCTGCGCGTTGGTGAAGATCGCGTCGCTCAGCGTCAGGTCGTCCGCCACGGTGACCTGGGCGGGGGAGGCGTACTCGCGCACGGGAGCTCCTCAGGATGACGGGGCCGTCCGGTGGGGGTGTCGGAGGCCGGTGGTCAAGCCCGTGGTCGGGCCGGGGCAGGTGTGCTGGGCAGGTGCGACGGGGCCGGCGACGGGGCGGGGCCGCTGGTGGGGAAGTTGAGGGGTGGCTGTCATCTTTGTGACGACAGCGGGTCAAGTGACGTTAGCCTGTGAGTCGCGCCACGGCGAGCAGCCTCAATTCCCTGGTTGCGATTTCCCGGTTGCACCGAGCGGCCCGGTTCGGGCGCCGACGTCACGTCGCGCCACGGGCTGACGGTTGGTGCGGGAAAGTGTCCCTGACCTAAGCTCTCTGAGGTGCGGGTGCATGTGGTGAGCGACGTCCACGGGCGGTCGGACGCGATCCCGGGCGCCGCCGTGGGCGCGGACGCCTTCATCTGCCTGGGCGATCTGATCCTGTTCATCGACTACCGGGATCACAGCCGCGGGATCATGGGCGACCTCTTCGGCGCCGAGGCGGTGCGCCGGATGATCGAGCTGCGGACCGAGCAGCGGTTCGACGAGGCGCGGGAATGGTCCCGCAAACTGTGGGCGAGTGTCGACGGCAACCGGTCGGCCGTCGTGGAAGCCGCCATCCGGCGCCAGTACGCGGCAATGTTCGCCGCCTTCCCGACGCCGACCTACCTCACCTACGGCAACGTGGACCTGCCGGAGCTCTACCCCGACTTCCTGCGCGACGGGGTGACCCTGCTGGACGGCCAGACCGTCGAGATCGGCGGCCTGACCTTCGGTTTCGTCGGTGGCGGCCTGCGGACGCCGATGAACACCCCGTTCGAGATCGACGACGACGCCTACGCCGCGAAGGTGGCCGCCGTGGGGGCGGTGGACGTCCTGTGCTGCCACATCCCGCCGCATGTCCCCGAACTGGTCTACGACACCGTCGCCGAGCGTTTCGAGCGTGGCAGCAAGGCCGTGCTGGAGGCGATCCACGCGACGCGGCCGCGGTATGTGCTGTTCGGGCACGTGCACCAGCCGCTGGTCGCGGAGCTGGAAATCGGTACCACCCGCTGTGTGAACGTGGGCCACTTCAACGCGCGGGGCACGCCGTACGTCCTCGAGTGGTAGGCCGACCGGCGAGCCGCCGGGATTCCGGTAGCCTCAACGATCGATCGGGCATTCGTCCTGTGCCCTGCGGCGCGGGTCAGTAGTCACCGCCGGTCACAGCGTGCGGCCTCGCGACCGGCCCGCTGTCTCCGCCGGGGCGATGAGATGTGGAGGTGCGGACGGCTTATGGCGGATCACGCGCAGTCGTCGATCGTCATCGATGCCCGGCCGGCTGTCGTCATGGGGGCCATCGCGGACATCGCCGCCTACCCGACCTGGGTGGGGCAGATCGAGGAGGCCGAGATCCTCGCGGTGGGGCCGGAAGGCCGTCCGCAGCAGGCCCGGTTCCGGATCAACGCGGTCGTGGTGAAGGACGAGTTCGTCAACGAGTACGTCTGGAAGGGCGACGAGCAGGTCAGCTGGAGCCTCGTCTCCGGCCAGACGATGTCCGCCCAGGACGGCGGCTACACCCTGCGTGATCTCGGCGACGGTCGCACCGAGGTGACCTACGAGCTCACGGTGGAGCTGAAGGTCAAGATCCCCGGCATTCTGCGGCGCAAGGTCCAGACCGGCATCGTCGACGCGGCGCTGAAGGACCTGAAGAAGCACGTCGAGAAGCTCGCGGAGAGCTGACCACCGGTGCGGTGTGTGCTCCTTACGGGCAAGGGCGGGGGCGGGACCACGACGGTCGCCGCGGCGACCGCCACCCTCGCGGCCCAGCGCGGCTATCGGACTCTCGTCGTCTCCGTGGACCCGGCCGCCGGCCTCGCCGGTGTCCTGGACCATCCGCTGGGGCCGGCCGAGGTCGAGCTCGAATCCGGGCTGTTCGCCCTCCAGACCGATCTGCGGCACGCGTTCGCCGAGCGGTGGCCGCGGGTCCGCGCGCTGATCGCCGCCGGGCTGCCCGACTCCGGCCCCGACCTCGACCCGCTTGAGGTCGAGGAGCTCCTGCGGCTGCCCGGTGCCCTGGAGGCGCTGACGCTGCTGGAGCTGCGCGACCGGATCAGGGCCGACCGCTATGACGTCGTCGTCGTCGACGCGGGACCGGCGAGTGCCGCCCTGCGGCTGCTCGCCAGCCCGGAGACGCTCGCCTGGGGCTGCCGGCGGCTGGGCCCGCCCGACGGGGCGCTCGCCCGCTGGATGCGACCGGGGCTGCCGCTGCCCGTGCCACTGTCGGGCCGGTTCGTCGGGCGCCTCGCCGCCATGGCCGGGCCCGCCTACGAGGCTGTCTCCGGGTTGGCGGCGCTCGCGCACGAGATGCGCGCCCTGCTCGCGGACCCGGCGGTGACCAGCGTGCGGCTCGTGCTGACTCCCGAGACGTCCGCGCTCGCGCAGACCCGTCGCACCCTGGGCGGGCTGTCCCTGCATGGCATCGGGGTGGACGCGGTGATCGTGAACCGGGTGATCGGCCAGGACGGTGGCGACGCGTGGCGCGCGGGATGGGCGGCGGCGCACCGCGACCAGCTCGCCGAGATCGCGGAGCTGGTCGCCCCGCTGCCGGTGCTGGCCGCGGCCTACCGGGCCGGTGAGCCGCTCGGGCTTGAGGAGCTGGCGGCGTTCGGCGCCGCGGCCTACGACGGGCGGGACCCGGCCGCTGTGCTCGGCACGCACCGCGGTGAGGACGGTGCCACCCCACGGGTGGAACGCACCGAGTCCGGCTACGAGATGTCGTTCGAGCTGCCGTTCGTCCACCGGTCGGAGGTGGATCTCGCCCGCGTCGGGGACGATCTCGTCGTCAGCGTCGGAGCGGATCGCCGGCATGTCTCGCTGCCGGCCGCGCTGCGCCGGTGCGACGTCCTCGGCGCTCATCTCGCCGAGGACAGGCTGACGGTGTCGTTCGTGCCCGACCCGGCACAGTGGGTCCGCGCGTGAGCGAGTCGACGCTGCGCGGCCCCGCGGGCGCGGGTGCTCGCCCGGGTTCGGGTGGATCAGCGGGCGAACCCGCGGGTGAGCGGCCCGGTGGCGGTCCGGGCGAGGGAACCGCGCGAGAGGTTGTCGGCTCGCTCGCGCAGGAGGCCGCCCTGTTGGCGGCGGCGGTCCAGAAATGGATGGCCGCGGACCGCGATCCGCGTGCGCAGGACGGACCCCGCGCACAGGACGGACCCCGCTCGTCGGAGGACGTCTCCGAGGTTGCCGCCGAAGCCGACCAAGGCGCGGAGACCGACCAAGCTGCGGAGGACGGCCCGGGCGCGGAGCCCGGCCTGGATGCCGAGGCGGCGGGCTCGGGCGCGAAAGCGGGTGCGGACGCCGGATCGGGCCCGGCGCAGCAGGGCCACGACTGGCCGTGTTGTGTGTGCCCGGTCTGTCGGCTCCTGGCCGGTCTGCGCGGCGAGCACGCCGAGGTCGTCGAGGTCGCCGGCCACCTGCTCTCCGCCGCGACGTCGCTCGGTGCCGCCGTCCGCGCGGCCTGGGGGGCCTGGAATGCTGATCACCGTGACGAACCGGCCGAGAGCCGGACGACAGCGACATCCCAGCCAACATCCCAGGGGTCGGCCCGACCCCGCGTGCAGAAGATAAATGTGAGGTGAGCGCCCAGTGACCACCGGGTCGGCGGCCGCCCCCATGGGGGACAGGGACCTGGCGATCGGGGTGGACATCGGCGGGACCAAGGTCGCCGCCGGTGTCATCGACGCCCAGGGGACGGTGCTGGCCTCCACGCGGCGACCGACCCCGAGCCATGATCCGGCCGAGGTCGCCGGAACCGTCGTCGAGCTGGTGGCCGAGCTGCGGCAGAGCTTCGAGATCCGCGCGGTCGGTGTCGGCGCCGCGGGCTGGATCGACCGGGATCGCTCCACCGTGCTCTTCGCGCCCAACCTGGCGTGGCGGGACGAGCCGCTGCGGCAGGTGCTGGCGGACCGTGTCGGCCTGCCCGTGGTGGTCGAGAACGACGCGAACGCCATGGCCTGGGCCGAGTACCGCTTCGGCGCGGGCCGCGGCCATTCCGACCTGGTCTGCGTCACGGTCGGGACGGGCATCGGCGGTGGCATCGTCCTGAACGGGCTGCTGCACCGCGGCGCGTTCGGGATCGGCGCGGAGATGGGCCACATGCAGATGGTTCCCGGTGGGCACGAGTGCGGCTGCGGGAACACCGGTTGCTGGGAGCAGTACGCCAGCGGCCGGGCGGTCGTCCGGGCGGCTCGTGAGATCGCGGCGGAGTCGCCCGAGGCGGCTCTGCCGATGCTGGGCGGGCGCCAGGCCGCGGATCTGACCGGCCCGGATGTCACGGCCGCCGCGCAGCAGGGTGACCCGGCCGCGCTGGCCTGCCTGGAGCAGGTCGGTCACTGGCTCGGCCAGGGTCTCGCGAACCTGGCCGCGGTCCTTGATCCGAGCCGCTTCGTCGTCGGCGGTGGCGTCTCGGACGCGGGCGAGCTGCTGGTCGGCCCGGCACGCACCCGGTTCCGCTCGGTGCTGTCCGGCCGCGGTCACCGGCCGGAGGCCGACGTGGTGGTCGCCACGCTCGGCTCCGCGGCCGGCATCGTCGGTGCCGCCGACCTCGCCCGAAGCTAGCCGCGTCGCCGCGGCGACCGGCGTTACGTCCGAGACGCCGCCGCTGCCGGGCAGGATATGAGGATCGTGGTCGTCAGAACGATCAGAATCCTCAGATCTTCCAGCTGCGGCTACGGCGAGATCGTTCGCGTCAGGCGTGGTAGTCGGGGACGAGCTCGGTGGCGAGCTGCTCGAGGAACAGGCCCGCGTCGGCGACCACGCCGAGGGCGTGGGCCGATGTCCGGTCCGTCAGCCCGGTCACCGTCGACGGGTTCATGTCGACGCAGGCCACCGGCACCGACGCCGGCAGGATGTTCCCGGTCGCGACCGAGTGCAGGGTGGTCGCGACCATCACGGTGAAGCCGACGCCACGCAGCGCGGCCCGCATCGCCCGCTGACCGGCGAGGATGTCGGTGTGCACGTCGGGCAGCGGGCCGTCGTCCCGGACCGAGCCGACCAGGACGAACGACTTCCCGGCCTTCACCATCGCGTGCATGATCCCCTCGGTGACCAGCCCGCTCTCGACCGCCGCCCGGATCGACCCGGCACGGCGGATCGTGTTCACGGTGCGGATGTGCTGCTCGTTGCCGCGCTGCACCCGCCGGCTGTGCGGGCTGCCGAGGCCGAACGAGCTGCCGAACAGCGCGCGTTCGAGGTCGAGGGTGGCAAGCGCGTTCCCGCCGAACAGCACGTCGACGAAGCCCGCCTCGACCAGGGCGGTCATCGCCCGGGACGCCCCGGTGCTCACCACGGCCCGCCCGGCGACCCACAGGACCTGGTAGCCCTCCGCCTTGATCTCGCGGATCTGGCGGGCGACGGTCTTGACCAGCACCGCCTGCGGGCGTGCCGCGCTGGAGCTGAACGACATCGACGCGAACTCGCCGTGCACCCGGGTCGAGTGGTCGGCGACGGGCAGCACGACCTTCACCCCGTCGGCACCGCAGACGATCATGTCACCGGCGCGGACGTCGGCCACCGGAACGGTGCGCACCCGGCCGCCGGAGACGATGAGCCCACAGTCCATCTCCGGGTGCTCGACGGGTACCCACTGGCCGCCGAGGTGCACGACGGTCTCGAGGTTCGTCGTCGAGTAGAAGTCCTCCGGGAAGACACCGTCGGCTTCGGCGGGCCGGGTCACGGCTTCGCCGGAGACCAGTTTGTTCACCCCGTGGACCTGGACGCGCATCAGGATCCGCGCGAGGGTGGACGCGGAGTCGGCCCCGACGGTGATGACGGCGTGGGACTCGTCGTCGTGGGTCCGCCCAAGGTCGATCTTGTCGACCCGGTAGTCGCCGCCGTAGGCGAGGACGTCGTCCAACACCCGTGCCAGCACGCCGGTGTCCATGAGGTGCCCGTGCACCTCGACCTGCTCATGAAAACGCACGCAGCCGCCCTTCGCCTGTCCTGCCGGTCCGCCAGTCGCGCTGCCTCACGCCACTGCGGAAGGCTGCGCCGGTCGTGCAAATGCCGGTCGTGCAAATGCCGATGGACCGGGCGGCCCGCGGGACCGCCCGGTGTTCCACCGGCGTGATCAGACGACCGCGCCGTCGTCCGGTCCGTCGAAGTCCGTCGGGGGCCGGTCACCCAGGCGGGCGACCAGCGTCCCGACGCCGCCGAGAATGAGCAGGACGCCTGCGACGTCCCGCGATCGAGCCTGCACCATCCCGATCAGGGACGGCACCACCAGGATCGCCACGCCGAGCGCGATGGAGCCGAGCGCCCAGCGGGTGCCCGGCCGCATCCGCGGGATCGGCGGCGCCGGCGGCGGAATGTAGTGGTCTTCGTCCGAGTCCTCGCCGGCGGAGAACGGGTCCGCGCCGCCGGCGGGCCGCAACGCCGCCCGCACGGCCTCGTCAAGCCGGTCGATGTCGCCGGGCCTGGAGCCGCTCGGCGGCGTGTCGCCGTCCCGGTCCCGGTCCCGGTCGCCGTCCCGGTCGCGGTCCGCTTCGCCGGTCGGAGCGCGATCGACGTCGCCACCGGTGAACGGGGACGGGGACGTGGACGAGGACGGTGCCGCCGGGGACGGGGGGATGGTCCGCTCGCCCGGGTCGTCCTCGGCGAGGTGACGCCCGTCCGGCGGCATCCCGTCCGGGCGCCGGCCGGACGGCCTGATGATGATGATCGGTGACCGCCGGGGCTCGTCGAGGTCCTCGGCGGCCGGCCACGACTGCTCGCTGCCCGCCGGCTCCTCGTGGAAACGAGCGACCAGGTCGAGGAAGGCCGCCTCGTCGGTGGCCGGGGAACGCCGCTCGCCGGCGCCGCTGTCCGTGCTGCCGGTGTCCGTGCTGCGGGTGTCGGCGTCGCCGGTGTCCGCGGCGGCAGCAGACGAGGGGGTGTCGCCCAGGCTGGTCGGGCCGTCCCCCGCCGGGGCGGTGGGGCTGCCGGGCTCCGTGGGAACGCGGTCGGGGTCCGCGTCCTGCGGCCCGGGACCGGAGACGTGGTCGGTCATCGCGCCGCGGCCTCGGGCTGGGTGGTGACGAACTCCACACTTCCTTTGAAGATCGTTTCCTTGTCGTTGTCGAGCGTCGCCACGTGGTAGCTGTCGTGCAGGAGCCGTTCCTCCACGGGTGCCGACGTGATCCCCTCGAGCAGCAGCCGGCCGGACGTCGGCTCGACCACGTGGTCGACGACGCTGCGATAGGCCACCACCGGGCACACGATGCGCCCGAGATCCGCACGGGTGACGGCCCACAGCTCGCGCAGGGAGGCGAACGCCCTCGTCGGTACCCGTGTGTAGCCGACCTCCCGGACACCGGACGCGCGGATGTCACCCGCGACGCCGGGGACGGTCGGCATGACCCGCCAGAGCAGCGGCGCCAGCGCGGCGATCCGCCGGTCCGTCCCGAGGCTCGCGTTGACGGTCACCGCGCCGGCGACACGGGCCCCGTGCACCTCGGCGAGGCGGAGCGTGAGGGTGCCGCCCATCGACAGCCCCATGACGAAGACCCGCTCGCAGGTACGGCTCAGCTCGCCGAAGGCCTCGTCGGCGGCGCCGAACCAGTCATGCCAGGTGGTGCGGGCCATGTCCTGCCAGCGGGTGCCGTGGCCGGGCAGTCGCGGGCAGCTCACCCGCAGACCGGCGGCGGCGAGGTGCTCACCCCACGGGCGCATGCTGTGCGGCGAGCCGGTGAAGCCGTGCACGAGCAGCACACCGGTTCCGCCGTCGCCGCCGGCAGCTCCCGGGCCCGCGCCCGCATCGGCCGGGCCCGCACCGCGAAGATCGAAAGGCTCGGCGCCAGGCAGGACCGCCGACTCCGGGACTCCCGCCATTGGCTATCCACTCCCTCCGCGTCGAGTGCCCACGACGCACCCGCCGCAGATCATGGGGTGGGCACTCCCGGTGACGGTACGGGCAGCGCACCCGGAGTCGCGTGAGGGCCGGCCGACCGAACCATGGCTGCTGAGCCCGACATGCCGCCGGTCGGCCCCAGCACAGGGGTGGTCAGGGGTGGCCCGGCGCGCCCTCTGGCTGCGGGAGAACCGACACCGACAATTGCATGCTCGCATGCCAGGGCCCGACTGGCCATGGTCGCGTGCTTTTCCTGACTTCTCGGCCGGGCCACTGATCGTCCGGTGTGTTCCGTGCGTGACTCCTCTGCCGCCGGGCGTGGTCCCCGCCCGATGTTCGGACGGACCCGGCCTCCCAGCTCCGCGAGGCGGCCGGAGAATGACACTCCGACATCGGCACCGTCGGTGGACGATGCCGTGTGGTGGACGATGTCGTGAGGGGTCCATATGGTCACCCCGGGCAACCCGTTCCACCCGTTCCCCGTTGGGTATGGGTGAGGCCGGGCGCGAGCGTCCGGGAATGCCGCCGGCGGGCGGCGGTGCGACGAAGCGGGGAGCTTGCGTGTTGTACTGGGTCGTCAAGGCCATCCTGACGCCGGTGCTGCGGCTGTTCTGGCGGCCGTGGGTGGAGGGTCTCGACCAGGTGCCCACCCGGGGGCCGGCGATCCTCGCCAGTAACCACCTGAGTTTTCTGGACTCCTTCTTCCTGCCGCTGGTGGTGCCTCGGCGGATCACCTTCCTCGCGAAGAGTGACTACTTCACCGGGGTCGGCTTCAAGGGCTGGAGCAAGCGGAAGTTCTTCAAGGGGGTCGGTCAGGTCCCGATCGACCGCAGTGGCGGCCGGGCCAGTGAGGGCGCGCTGCGTACCGGTGTGCGGGTGCTCGGCTCCGGCGAGCTGCTCGGGATCTACCCGGAGGGCACGCGTTCGCCGGACGGCCGGCTCTACCGCGGGAAGATCGGCGTCGCGCGGATGGCTCTGGAGGCCGGTGTGCCCGTGATTCCGGTGGCGATGATCGGGACGTTCGAGGTCCAGCCGCCGGGCCAGTTCATGCCGCGCATCCGCCGGGTCGGAATCCGGATCGGGCGTCCGCTCGACTTCAGCCGGTACGCCGGGATGGCCGACGACCGCTTCGTGCTCCGGTCGATGACGGACGAGATCATGTACGAGCTGATGTCGCTGTCCGGCCAGGAGTACGTCGACATGTACGCGCAGCGGCGCAAGGAGGAGCTCGCCGCGGCCCGTGAGGCCCAGGCCAGGGAGGCGGGCCGGGGCCAGGCGGAGCCCTCGGCCGTGGTCGAGCCCTCGGCCGCGGCCGAGCCGCCGGTTGTCGGGGAGGGGCCGGCCACCCGTGCGGGGAAGGACCCCGAGCGGGCACCGGTCTCCGGTTCCTGACCACGCACAACCGCGCCCGAATCCGCTGCCCCAGGCGGCTCCCAGGCCGCTGCCCCAGGCCGGTCTGACCCGTTTGGGGAGGGCACGGCAAGATTGCACCGTGCGTGGCGTGACGGGGTTTTTGCCGAGGAGATCCAGCCGTCGGGCCGGGCGTCGGACCGGCCGGTCGGTCGCGGCGGTGCCGCTGCTGGCACTGCTGCTGCTTGCCGTCCCGATCATCCCTGCTGTCGGCGCCGGGCCGGTCGGGCGCGCTGAGGCGACCTCCGCGCCGGGCACCGCGCAGGCGGCCGGTGCGGCCCAGCCGCCCGCCGGCACCGTGTCGCGAACAGGCAGCTTCCTCACCGACACCGCCGGGCGGGTGGTGCTGCCCCGCGGCGTCACCGTGCCCGCGGGGACGGTGCCGACCGCCGCCGACATGGCCCGGTGGATCGACTACGGCTTCACCGGCAGCCGCATCGAGGTGCCGATGACGGCCGGCGGCCGGTTCCCGCCCAACGGTGAGCGGCCGCCGGCGGGTGACCCCGAACAGGGCGGGCTGGAGCAGGTCGGGGCCGTCGTGCGTGACCTCACCGACCACGGCCTGTTCGTCGTGATCGGCATCGTTCCCGGCAGTGCGGGCTACACGCCCTCGACGTCCGATCTGGCGGCCGGGCTGCGTCGGCTCGCGGGCCGGTTCGGTGCGGTCGGCGGGCTGATCGGCTTCGAGGTGCCGACCTCGACGGCCGCCGAGGACCTTGCCGCCACCCTGCGCTCCAGTGATCCCAACCACACGCTGTGGGTCGCCCAGGCGGCACCGTTCGACCCGGCGGCCAGGGTCGCCGCGAACGGCGCGGCCGGGTACATCACCGGCTGGGCGGACGGCTCCCGGGCCCGGGTCGGGGCGCTGGCCGACGCCGGCGACGTGTTCAACCTGGGCTGGTTCTACGACGAGCCGGTCACCGGCCGTCCCAGGACCGGCATCGGCGCCGGCCAGGTGCGGGCCGCGGCCACCCCTCCGGCGGAGGTCGTCCGGCCCTACCCGGCCGCGGTGGCGGGCATTCCGGAGTCGTACGGGAGCGACGCCTCGGGAGTGTTCCGCCTCACCTACCGCACCTCCTCGGCGGTGCGCGGCGCCTTCCCGGCCGGCACGGCGACCGCGATCGTCGTGCCGGGGTGGAGCTACTCGTCGGGCTACCAGGTCCGGGTGACCGGTGGCCAGGTCACCTCGGCGCCCGGCGCGGGCGTTCTGTGCGTCGTCGCCTCGGCCGGCGCGGCCGAGGTCAGCGTGGAGGTCGCACCGGCAGCCGGTGCCGCTCCCGTCGCGCCGGCCCGGGCGGGTGCGGTGAACTGCTCGTCGGGCGCGGCGCACTCGGCACAGGCCACGCAGGGGTCGCGGGCGGCCGACGACGCCGCGGCCGACGACGCCGCGGCCGGCGAGGCCGCAGCCGGCGGAGGCGGTGGCGCCGGCGTCGGCAGTGGCGGTGGCGACGATGCCGACTCCCCGCTGTTGCTGCTGGTCCTTCCGCTGCTCGGTGCGGCGCTGACCGCGGCCGTGCTCGGGCCGCTCTTCCTGCGCCTTCGGCGCCGCTGACCGGACGGTCCGCGCGGGTGCCCCCGGCCGGCGGGGATGCCCGCGGCGGCGCCCTTCGACCCGCGGGGCACACTGGACGAGTGGGCGGCCGATTCTTCTACGACACCGAGTTCATCGAACGCGACGATTCCGGCCATCACTGGCTTGACCTGGTGAGCATCGGGATCGTCAGCGAGGACGGCGAGCGTGAGTTCTACGCCGTCTCCACCGAGTTCGATCCGGCCCACGCCGTCCCCTGGGTGCGGCGCAACGTCCTCGACCGGCTGCCTCCGCCGGCGAGCCCGAGCTGGATGTCGCGGGAGCGGATCCGGGACGAGGTGGTCCGCTTCCTGACCGCGGACGGTGCGCCGGAGCTGTGGGCCTGGTACGCCGCCTACGATCATGTGGTCCTCTGCCAGCTCTTCGGGAAGATGCCGGCCCTGCCGCGGCGGCTGCCGCGGTTCACCCACGACCTGCGGCAGCTGTGGGAGGACGTCGGCAGCCCGACGCTCCCGCCGCCGCCGCCCGACGCGCACGACGCGCTCGCGGACGCGCGGCACAACCTCGCCCGCTGGCAGGTCCTCAGCGCGTTGCGCCAGCGGATCGTCGCCGACGCGCCGTCCGGGTAGCCGCCCAGGGCCCCGCCCCGCTGCACCAGGCCCCGCTGCACCAGGCCCCGCTCCACCAGGCCCCGCGCTCCCGCGGACGTCCCTTCGCGCGCTCGGACGTGTCTTCGCGTGCTCGGGCCGTCCCCGCGCTCGCCTCGACGTCCCGTGTTTGCCTCGACCTGCCTGCCGCCGGACGTCCAATATTACTGAGAGTGTTTGACATGCCACGCCGAGTTTCTGAATGGCGTCGAGGTTGGGCGGCTGCGGGCTAGGCTGCCGCCGGAAGTGCGAGGGATCGGGGGCGACTCGGGAAGAGAGGGCCCTGGCTGTGAAGATCGGTGTGCTGACCGGTGGTGGCGACTGCCCCGGACTGAACGCGGTCATCCGCGGCGTCGTCCGCAAAGGAGTCGGCCTTTACGGCCACAGCTTCGTCGGATTCCGGGACGGGTGGCGCGGCCCGCTGGAGAACGACACGATGCCCCTGGACATCGCCGCCGTGCGCGGAATCCTGCCCCGCGGCGGCACCATCCTGGGCTCCAGCCGGACGAATCCGTTCGCCTCGGCGGACGGTCCGGCCCGCGTCCGGGAGACGATGCGGCGCACGGGCGTCGACGCCCTGATCGCCATCGGCGGTGAGGACACCCTGGGCGCCGCGGCCCGCCTGCACGCGGAGGGTATCCCGGTGATCGGGGTACCGAAGACGATCGACAACGACCTGTCCGCCACCGACTACACGTTCGGTTTCGACACGGCGGTGAACATCGCCACGGAGGCGATCGACCGGCTGCACACGACGGCCGAAAGCCACCACCGTGTCCTCGTGGTGGAGGTCATGGGCCGGCACGCCGGCTGGATCGCGCTGCACAGCGGCATGGCCGCGGGGGCGAACGTCATCCTGATCCCGGAGCGGCCGTTCGACATCGACAAGGTCTGCGCCTTCGTCGAACAGCGGTTCGCCACCAGCTACGCACCGATCATCGTGGTGGCGGAGGGCGCCACTCCGATCGCCGGGACCATGATGGTGAAGGAGGGCGAGCTGGACGCCTTCGGCCATGTGCGGCTGCAGGGGATCTCCGCGCTGCTGGAGACCGAGATCCGGGGGCGGACGGGCCGCGAGACCCGGGCGACGGTCCTCGGCCACGTCCAGCGGGGCGGGACGCCGACCGCCTTCGACCGCTGGCTGGCGACCCGGTTCGGGCTGCACGCCGTCGACGCCGCGCACGACGGCGACTTCGGCGTGATGGTCGCCCTGCACGGGACCAGGGTGGAGCGGGTGCCCCTCGCGGAGGCCACCGGCGAGCTCAAGACCGTGCCTGAGCACCTGTACGAGGAGGCCGAGGTCTTCTTCGGCTGACAGCGCACCAGCGCCGCGGCGCCCGTACCGCGCAGATCCACCCGATCCACCCAGACCACCTGAATCATCCGGACCGCCGGCCTGGCGGGCGGTCCGGGTGGTTCGGCTGTCTGACGGGCGACGGTCCGGCGGGCGACGGACGAAAGCACGGGAGTTCTCGCCGCCAGACCCGTACCCTGGTGACTCGTGAGCAATGACCTGGACATCTGGCGGACCCTTCCGGCCAAGCAGCAGCCCTCCTGGCCCGACCAGGGCGAGCTTGCGGCGGCGTTCGCCGAGCTGTCAGGGCTGCCTCCGCTGGTCACGGCGCCCGAGGTGCGTTCGCTGACCGACCGGCTCGCGATGGTCGCCCGCGGCGAGGCGTTCCTGCTCCAGGGCGGCGACTGCGCGGAGACGTTCGCCGCCAACACGGCCAACAAGATCCGTGACAAGGTCAAGACGCTGCTGCAGATGGCGGTCGCGCTGACCTACGGCGCGAGCACCCCGGTGGTGAAGGTCGCGCGTATCGCCGGGCAGTACGCCAAGCCGCGTTCGGCCGACATCGAGTCGTCGACCGGGCTGCCCTCCTACCGGGGCGACGCGGTGAACGACATCGCGGCTACGCCGGAGGCCCGCCGCCCGGACCCGAAGCGGATGGTCGCTGCCTACCACCAGAGCGCCGCCGCGCTGAACCTGGTCCGGGCCTTCGCGACCGGCGGCTTCGCGGATCTGTCCAAGGTGCACGAGTGGAACAAGGCCTTCGTCCGTGACTCGGCCGCCGGCCGCCGGTACGAGCTGATGGCTGTCGACATCGAGCGTGCGCTGGCGTTCATGGCGGCCTGCGGGATCGACCTCGAGCGGACCGCGGCGCTGACCGGCGTGGAGATCTTCACCAGCCACGAGGGCCTCCTCATGGAGTACGAGCGTGCGCTGACCCGTACCGAGGAGTCGACCGGCGAGGTCTACGACCTGTCGGCGCACATGATCTGGATCGGCGAGCGCACCCGTGACCTCGACGGCGCGCACGTCGACTTCCTGTCCCGGGTCGGCAACCCGATCGGCTGCAAGGTCGGCCCCACCGCCTCACCGGACGACGTCCTGGCCCTCACCGAGCGGCTCAACCCGGAGCACATCCCCGGGCGGCTCACGCTGATCGCGCGGATGGGCGCCAAGCGCGTCCGCGACGTGCTGCCCCCGATCATCGACAAGGTGAACGCCGCCGGGCATCCCGTGGTGTGGTCCTGCGACCCGATGCACGGCAACACCCAGGACGTCAGTGGGGTCAAGACCCGGCACTTCGACGACGTCCTGGACGAGGTCTTCGGGTTCTTCGAGGTGCACCGGGGCCTGGGCACCCACCCGGGTGGGCTGCACATCGAGCTGACCGGGGAGAACGTGACCGAGTGCCTCGGCGGTGCCGAGCAGATCGGCGAGGCTGATCTCGGTGGCCGCTACGAGACCGCCTGTGACCCGCGGCTGAACACCGGGCAGGCACTTGAGCTGGCCTTCCTGGTGGCGGAGATGCTCCAGCAGACCCGTGCCGATCGGGACGCCCGCCACCACCGCTGAGCGGCGCCGGCCCGCGCGGCGGTGCCGGCCGACGACGACCCCTGCCGACGACTATTCGGCGGGGGTCGTCTGCGTCTCGGCGGGGGTCGTCTGCGGCTGGCCCGGTGCGTCGGCGGATGAGGTCGTAGCTCCGAGCACGGTGGTCCCCGACTCCGTGGCAGGCGCCGGTTCAGTGGCGGGCGCCGGTTCAGTGGTGGGCGCCGGTTCCGCGCTGCCTGCCGCGACGTTGCCCGCCATGTTGCCGCCCGCCTGAGCCGCGGCGCCGTCGGACGCGACGGAATGCGGCGAGGCCGTCTGCACGGTGCCGTCGGCGGAGGCCCCCGTGGAGCCCGCGTCGGGGTCGGAGCTGACGCCGAACCCGACGCCGACGTAGGACACCAGGTCCCTGGAGGCGTCGAGGAGGCCGGCGGTCTCCAGCGCTCCCGCCCAGGCCGCGGCGTCGAGGCCGGCGGAAGCCTGTGGGGTGGCGGTGGCGCTCTGCGGCGTCACCGGGTCGGTGCTCGCCTGCGCCGCCGGCTCCGATCCGGACGACGCTTCTGCTCCGGCGGCACCGGCGTCGGCACCGGTACGGGCGTCGGCACCGGCGTCAGCGGCTGAGCTTGACGGCGGTGCCGGCAGCGGCAGGCTGGGAGCGATGCCGCTGGCCGCGGCGTCGACCGCCGGCGCTTCCGGGGAAGTCTGTGCCGGCTGTGTGGCGGCCTGCGACTGGGGCGGCCCGACCGTGCTCGCCCGTGGGGGACGGGGAGCTGGCCCGGGGTCCGCCGTCGCTGTTCCCGCCGAGGTGTTCCCGTCGCCCGCGGTGGCGGTGCCCGGCCCGAGGGCGGATCCGCTCCCGGAGCCGACCGATGCCGGAGCCCCTCCGGAATGCGCGGAGGTGAAGGTCAGTACCGAGCCGACGTCGCTGATGATGCGGCGTGCCTCGGTCGCGTCAGGGCCGGCGTTGCTCCCGAGCACGCCCAGCAGTGCGTCGAGGCGCGTCGACTGGTCTGTGTTGAATTCGTTGAGCGTCTTCCAAGCGTCCGTGTTCCCGGAACGGATCTCCTCGATGAGGACCTCGCTGCCGGCGGCCGCGTCGGTGCACCAGTCGTGCAGCAACGCGGCCGCCGTGGTCAGGTCGCGCGCCCGGACGGACCCGCCGCCGGCCGTGGCGTGTGCCGCCGGGGGCGTGGCGGCGGTCTGCCCGCCCGACGTCGGTGCGCCGGCAGCGCCGGAGCCGGCGCCTGGCCACGCCGTGGGGGAGGCTGGCCGCGCCGCCGGTGTGCCGGTCGGCCAGGGCTGCCCGAGCGCCGGGCCGAGCCCCGCCTCGCCGGCACCAGGACGGGCCAGCGGGTCATCCTCCGAAGCCGCAACCGGGTCGTCGGCGGAGCCGGGCCGCGCGGCGTCGCCGTGACCCGAACCGGTTCGGCTACCCGCGCCGGTGGCGGCGCCCCCCGTGGCCGAGGTGGCCTGACCGAGGACGGCGGTGAGCTCGTCCATCCTCGTCCGGGCCACCGCCAGCTGGGCCTTGGCCCGTTCCACCCGGCTGGCCGCGAGGCTGACCTGGAGCTGCTCCACATGGCGCTTCACGCCGTACAGGAACTCGCCGGGCAGTGCGTTCGTGGAGCTCACCCCGACACCGACCGCCGCGACGGACGCGGCCAGCGCTCCGACCAGCGCGGGGCGGGCGGAGCGCACCGCTCTGCGCAGAGGTGCCCGGTCGGGGCGGGTGACGATCGTGGCCCGGTGGGCCGGAGCGGCGCCGGTGCCCCCCGTTCCGGCGGTACCCGCTGTGTCGGCCGTACCCGCTGTGTCAGCCGGGTCGGCCGTGTCAGCCGCGTCGGCCGGGCCAGGCGCGCCGGTTGGGCTGGTCGCGCTGACCGGCTCGGGCGCGCTGATCGGGCCGGTCGTCACGGCCGGGCCGGCGGCGTCGGTGAGACCGGCGATGCTCAGGCGGGCGAGCAGCATGGCGCGGGTCTCCGCGCGGGTGCTGGGTGACATCGCCGGGACGGGCAGCGCCCGCAGGGTGGAGATGGTTCGAGCCAGCTGCTGTTCGTACTCGTCGCGAGGGGGACGCCCACCGTCGAGCAACGCGGCGGCACGGTCTGCCCGCGCGCTCCGCCGGCGCGGCCCACCACTCGCCACCACGCCGCCCCCCGCGTTCTGGCTCCGGTACTCCGGGACCGCGGCTCACGGCCCGAGTGAAGATCGAATGTACCCGATCGGCGTCGCGGAGGCGGTGACGCCGATTGTTTCCCGACGGCGCGGCGCCCGGCCTGGCAGGTCAGCCCGGCCGGGTCAGTTGGTCACGCCCCACTCCATCTGAAGCTGGACCGTGCTTCCCCGCTCGATCTTGCTGCCGGCCTTCGGCTTCTGGGACTTCACCTTGTTGGCGATCCAGTCCTGCCGGGCAGCCTTGAGCCCGACGCGGTTCAGGATGCGCTCGGCGTCCGACCAGGACTTGCCCACGACGTTGGGCACGGTCACCATGACCCCGCTGCCGTCGCCGCCACCGGAGTCGGAATCGGAGTCGGAGTCCTTGGCGACGAAGAGGGTGACGGTGGCACCCGCGTTCACCCGTTGGCCGGGGCTCGGCGAGGTGCGCGCGACCTGGCCCGGCTCCACGCTGTCGTCGGTGATCAGCGACTGCTTCACGGTGAGGCTGAGGCCCAGCGCGTCCAGCTTCGCCTTGGCCTCGTCGTAGGTCAGCCCGACGAGGTCGCCGGGGATCTCCGCCGTCGACGGCCCGGAGCTCACGTACAGGATCACCGGTGTGTTCCGCTCGACCGCCGTGCCGGCCTGCGGCTCGGTTCGGATGACCTGGCCCTCGGGGACGGTGTCGTTGGCCTCCGCGTTGCGCCCGCCGACCGTGAGCTTCGCCTGGGTCAGCTCGACCTGGGCCTGTTCGGCGGTCTTCCCGGCGAGAGCAGGAACGACCGCCTTCGGTGTGCCGCTGCTCAGCCGAAGCGTCACGACGGTGTCGTCGCTGATCTTGGCGCCGGTCTCCGGGTCCTGCTCGGCGACCTGGCCCTCGGCGTACGTGTCGCTGGCGAGCGTCTGGCCGTATTTGAACCTGATGCCGGCCTCGTTCAGGTTCTTCTCGGCCGCCGCCTTGGTCAGCCCGAGCAGCAGCGGCACCTCGGGCTTGGTGCCGCCCAGCAGCGCGCGGAACAGGACCACGCCGAGGACCAGGCAGACCACCACGACACCGGCGATGACCGCGGGGCCGGCGGGCAGCCGCCCGGACCGGGCCTCCTGCGGCCGCCGGCGGCGGCCCTGGCCCGAGCCGGTGCTGATCATGCTGGTCGGCGCGACCGGTGGCCGAGGCGGCTGCGCCGGCTGGGCGCCTGGGTACGCCCCCGCTCCTGGGCCCCGCGGCGGGGTAGGCGACTGCAGCGGGCCGGTGAACCCGGAGTGGTACTCCTCGTCGTCACCGGGCGCGGGAAGGTAGGGCAGGATCGCCCGCAGCTCGGCGAGCAGCGCGGCGCCGTCGGCCGGCCGGTGGTTCGGGTCGCGTGCGGTGGCCCGCAGCGTGAGCGCGTCCAGCTCGGCGGGGACGTCGAACACGACCGAGGACGGCGCGGGCACGTCACCGTGGACGGACTGGTAGGCCACCGACATCGGCGTCTCACCGTTGTGCGGGAGCTGGCCGGTGATCATCTCGAAGAGCATGACGCCGGCGGCGTAGACGTCGCTGCGCATGCCGGCGGTGCCGTGGGTGACCTGCTCGGGTGCCAGGTACCCGACGGTGCCCATGACGACGCCGCCGGTCACGGCCTGGGTCGGCTGGGACACCGGCCGGGCGAGCCCGAAGTCGGCGACCTTCACCTGGCCGTCGTCACCGAGCAGGATGTTCTCCGGCTTGATGTCGCGGTGGATGATCCCGGCGGCGTGCGCGGCGGCGAGCGCCTCCGCGACGGGCTCGAAGATCTCGACGACCTCGGGCACGGTCAGCCGCCCGCGGGTGGTCAGGTACTCGCGCAGCGACCGCCCGCGTACCAGCTCCATGACCAGGTAGTGCAGGACGCCGGCCGCCGTCCGGTCCGAACCCTGGTCGAGGATCGACACGACGCGTGGCGTGCTGAGCCGGGCGACCGCGTTCGCCTCCCGGTGGAACCGGGCCACGAACTCGGGGTCGTGGCTGAGGTTCGGGTGCATGATCTTGAGCGCGACGAAACGGTCGAGGCGGTTGTCGTGCGCGACGTACACCGTCGCCATCCCGCCGACGGCAAGCCGCTCCTGGGCGGTGTACCGCCCATCGAGAAGACGACCGATGACAGGGTCGGTCACCGTGGCATCCACGGGGACAGTTTACGATCGGCCGTTCCGACCGTCGGACAGTGGTCTTACTTCGCAAATCCGTCGGAGTGGCGCCCAAACGGGCGGGACTTTCGTCACAAAGTGGTGAATCTGCGCCGGAGTGGCACGACCAGCCGCGGATTTTCTTCTGGGCCGGGCGAAATCTCGGCGCCCGCGCGGGCGGCCCACCTCGGCCGGCGCGGCGCGGCTCACACCCATTCCCCGCCGTCCCCGCCGCCAGCTGCGGGAACTGGCTGGGTACCTCCACTTCTGGTGCTTACACTGTGGCGTGACCGGGGAGCCCGCGGACGCGGGCTGAGAGGCCGATCAGGATGCCGTCGGCGACCCGCAGACCCGATCGCGGTCATGCGCGCGTGGGGAGGAATCGCTCGATGACACAACAGATCACGCCGACGGGTCCTGCCATCAAGGCAGGTCCGGCCGGCCTGGCCGGCACGGCCGGTGCGGCCGCTGCGGCCGGCCTCGGGGAGGACCCCCTCCAGATCGCCGGCACCGCCTACGCCAGCCGGCTCCTGGTGGGCACCGGCAAGTTCGCCAGCCACGAGCTGATGCGGGCGAGCCTGGTCGCCTCCGGCGCCGACATCGTCACCATCGCGCTGCGCCGGGTGGACCTGTCGCGGGCGGGAGAGGGCGACGTGCTCGACTTCGTCCCGGCCGGGATGACGCTGCTGCCGAACACCTCCGGGGCGGTCGACGCGGCCGAGGCGCTGCGGCTGGCCCGGCTCGGCCGCGCGGCGACCGGCACCGCGCTGGTGAAGCTGGAGGTCACGCCGGACCCGCGCACCCTCGCACCCGACCCGATCGAGACGCTGCGCGCGGCGGAGCTGATGGTCGCCGACGGGTTCACCGTGCTCCCGTACTGCTCGGCCGACCCGGTGCTCGCCCGCCGGCTCGAGGAGGCCGGCTGTGCCACGGTGATGCCGCTCGGCAGCTGGATCGGCTCCAACCGCGGCCTGCGGACCCGGGACGCGATCGAGGCGATCGTCGAGACCGCCGGCGTCCCGGTCGTGGTCGACGCGGGCCTCGGCGCGCCGTCCGACGCCGCCGAGGCGATGGAGATCGGTGCCGACGCGGTGCTGGTCAACACCGCGATCGCGATCAGCGCCGATCCGGTCATGATGGCGCGCGCGTTCGCGCTCGCGACCACCGCGGGGCGGCTGGGGTATCTCGCCGGTCGCGCGCGGCCGGGTAGCGCGACGGTGGCCGCGGCGTCCTCCCCGCTCACCGGCTTCCTCGGCTCGCTCACCGACGACGGCGCCGGTGGCGCGGTCGGCAGTGGCGCCGTGAGCAGCGGCGCCGTGAGCAGCGGCGCCGTGAGCAGCGGCGCCGTGAGCAGTGGTGCCGTGAGCAGCGGCGCCGTGAGCAGTGGTGCGGTCGGCAGCGGCACCGTGAGCAGCGGCGTTGGCGGGGGCGCCTGATGGCCAGCCCGCCGGGCCTGTTCGCCCACGAGCTCGCCGCGCTGGACATCCCGGGCCTGGCCTGCTCCGCCCGCGAGGCGGGCCCGGCCGAGGTGGACGCGGTGCTGCGCCGGGCGGCCGCCGCCGGCCGGGGTGGCGGCGCGCACGGCGACACCGGCGGCCGTCTCGGCCTCGCCGATCTCGCCGTGCTGCTGTCGCCGGCCGCCACCGGCCGGCTGGAGGAGCTCGCGCAGCTCGCGCAGGCGACCACACTGCGGCGCTTCGGGCGGGCGGTGCGGATGTTCGCCCCGCTCTACGTGTCGAACGCCTGCCTGTCGTCCTGCACGTACTGCGGCTTCGCGAAGGGCCTGGAGGTGGCGCGGCGCACACTGACCCCGGAGGAGGCCGTCGGCGAGGCGCGCCTGCTGGTCGACCTCGGTTTCCGGCATCTCCTGCTGGTCTCCGGCGAGCACCGGATCGAGGTCTCCGCCGACTACCTGGTCGATGTCGTGGAGCGGCTGCGCCCGTTCGTCCCCTCGATCAGCATCGAGACCCAGACCTGGTCGGACGACACCTACACCCGGCTGGTCGCGGCCGGCCTGGAGGGGGCCATCCACTACCAGGAGACGTACGACCGGGCGCGTTACGCCGAGGTCCACGTCGCCGGCTGGAAACGCGACTACGACCGCCGGCTGGCCTCGTTCGAGCGGGCGGCCCGCGCCGGGGTGCGGCGCCTGGGCCTGGGGGTGCTGCTCGGGCTCGCACCGGACTGGCGGGCCGACATCCTCGCGCTCGCCGCGCACGCCTCGTTCCTCAGCCGCCGCTTCTGGCGGACGGAGGTCTCCGTGGCCCTGCCCAGGATCAAGCCGAGTGCCAGTGGTTTCCCGCCCACCGTGGTGGTCTCCGACGCCCAGTTCGTCCAGGCGCACGCGGCGCTGCGGCTGTTCGAGCCGGATGTCGCCATCTCGCTGTCGACGAGGGAGCCGGCGGCGCTGCGCGACGGGCTGGCCCGTATCGCGGTCACGACGATGAGCGCTGGTTCGTCCACCGAGCCCGGCGGCTACGGCCGGCCCGGCACCGCCCAGGAACAGTTCTCGATCTCCGACGAGCGCTCCCCGGCGGACATCGCGGCGATGCTGGTGGCGGCCGGTTACGAGCCGGTCTGGAAGGACGCCTTCCCGCTGGTGGACGCGTCCCGGTGACCGCAGGGCGGGCAGGCGATGCTATATCCCGGTGGGGTGGGCCGCTCGTCGCTGTGGTCGAAACGACTACCGCGCGACGCCAGGAAAAGGCGCCAATAGCTTCAGGATGCATGGATCAGGTGGGCTGATGGACCGCATCGTTGTCGTCGGTGGCGGGCTCGCGGGCGGGCGAACCGTCGTCGAGCTGCGTGAGCAGGGATTCTCCGGGGCGATCACACTGGTCGGCGCCGAGGAGCACAGGCCGTACGACCGGCCGCCGCTGTCCAAGGCGGTGCTGTCCGGCCGGACGGATGACACGACCCTGCCGTTCGACCTCGACGGTGTCGAGCTGCTGCTGGGCCGGCACGCGACGGGCCTGCGCCCGGGTGTGCTGGAGACCGACGGCGGCCCGATCGAGTTCGACGGGCTGGTCCTCGCGACCGGTGCGGCCCCGGTGCGGCTGCCGGGCTCCGCTGACCAGCGGGTGCTGCGCACCATCGACGACGCCCGGGCGCTGCGGGAGACGCTGCGCCCGGGGGCGCGGCTGGTGGTCGTCGGCGCCGGCTGGATCGGGGCCGAGGTCGCCACGCACGCCGCCGCGCACGAGGTGGCGGTGACCGTCGTCGAGGCCGGCGCCAGCCCGCTGCTGGCACTCGGGCCGGTGGTCGGCGGGCACACCGTGCCCTGGTACTCCGCCGCCGGCATCGACCTGCGCCTCGGTGCCGCTGTCGCGCAGATCCGTTCGGACGGTGTGGAGCTCGCCGGCGGTGAGTTCCTGCCCGCCGACGCCGTGGTCGTCGGGGTCGGTGTCCGTCCCGACGTCTCCTGGCTGGAGTCGTCCGGGCTGGCGCTCGACCGCGGCGTCGTCGTCGACGAATGGATGTCGGCCGTACCCGGCGCCGGCGGCGCGGGTGGCTACCGGCCCGGGTCGGTCGTCGGGGCCGGTGACTGCACGGCCTGGTGGTCGCGCCGCTATGAGCGCCGGATGCGGGTCGAGCACTGGGAGTGCGCCCAGGAGTCGCCCCGGGTCGCCGTCGCCACCCTGCTGCGGACGCTCGCCGGCGGCCAGCCGAGCTCGGAGTCGCCGGACGACATCTACAACCCGGTGCCGTACTTCTGGTCGCAGCAGTTCGGGCGCATGATCCAGTTCGCCGGTCTGCCCGGCCCGGACAGCACCCTGGTGCTGCGCGGCGATCCGACCGCGGTCGCCCCGCCCGGGGCCAAGAAGGCTCCCGGCTGGTCCGCCGGCTGGTTCGCGCCGGACGGGCGCCTGGTCGCCCTGGCCACCGTCGCCCGGCCGCTGGACATGGTCGCCGGCCGGCGGATGCTGCTGGCCGACGCGGCGCCGGACGTCGCCAGGTTCAGCGACCCCGGAATCGCGCTGAAGGAGCTGGCCCCCCAGCCGGCGTAGTCGCAGGCCTTGGTTCAGCTGGAGGGCCCGGCGTAGCTGCCGGGCCCGGCGTGGCCGCGCGCCCGGCAGGCGTGGCTGCTGGACAGTGTGTGCATGGATGCGATGTGTGCCCGGACGGTACGGTGAGTGCCTGGGCGTACCACATGCACACACTGTGCTCGTCCAGGCAGTTTCTACTAAAGTGCCGGCGTGCCAAGCATTCACCTGGTTTCGAACCTCCCTGGCGTGAATGCGCTCGGTGATCATCTTCGCGCGGTCGGTCTCGGTCCCACGTCCGCGCGTTCGGCCGATGCTCTGCTCGTCCTGATCGACCGGCCGCTGGATCACGTCGAACAGGACCTGCTCGACCGCGCGCGGCAGTCCGTGCCGGTGCTGCTGGCCGGGCCGACGGTCCGGTCACTGGCCCCGGACAGCCCGCTCATCGAGGCGTCCGGCCTCACGCCCGGCCGGGTGACCCCCGCGTACGAGCTGCGGCTTGCCCCCGGTCCGGACGGTGCGACCGTCGCCGCCCGGCTGGGCTCCTTCACACCGCGCGACTCGTGGATCGTCCCCGAGAAGGTCGCCGAGGACGTCGAACGGCTGCTCACCGTCCGCCACGAGATGAGCGATCAGCCGATCTGCACCTGGCGTCCCGCGAGCGGCCTCGGTGTCTTCACCCTGGGCACCTCCGCGCAGGTGCTGGCCGACCCCCGCTACCACCGGCTCGTCGGGCGATGGCTGCGGCACGCGCTCGGCGTCCGCGACGGTGCGTCGGTCAGGGCCGGGCTCATCGGTGCCCCGGATGTCTTCGGGGTGCACACCACTGCTCTGGACGCGGTCGACGGCCTGACGCTGGCCGCGCTGTGCGACGGCGGGATGTCCCCGGGCCCCGGCCAGGACGTCGACCGGTTCGCCCGGCGGGTCGACGACCCGGACGACCTGGTCAACGACCCCGAGCTCGGGCTGGTGATCGTCGCCACCCCGACCCACACCCACGTCGAGTGGGCCCGGCGCGCGCTGGAGGCCGGCAAGCAGGTGCTCGTGCACCCGCCGGTCTGCCTGAGCACCCAGGATCTGGACGAGCTCACCACGCTCGCCACCAGCCGGTCCCGCGTGTTCGCCGGCTATCCCGAAGGCCTCAACGACCCGGCGCACCGGGCGATGCGCGCGGCGGTCGGGCGCGGCGACCTCGGCGGGCTGCTGTGGATCGAGATCTTCTCCGGTGGGCTGCGGCGGCCCACCGGCAGCTGGCATGACGACGAGCGGATCAGCGGCGGCCTGATCTTCGACCGTGGCGCCGCGCCGCTGGAGCGCATCCTCGACCTTGTCGACGACCAGGTCGAATGGGTCAGCGCCTCGGCGCACAAGCGGGTCTGGCACCACGTGACCAACGCTGACCATGTCCGGATCCTGGTGCGGTTCGCGGGCGGCTGCGAGGCACAGGTGACGATCTCGGACGTCGCCGCGGGTCTGCGCCCCGGCACCCAGCTGGTCGGCACGACCGGCTCGCTGGTCGCGCGGCCGAAGGGCTCGCCGGTGCTCGTCGGCCATGACGGGCGGCGGGTCACGCTGCCCGTCGACGCCCCCGACCCCGCGCTCTTCCACCGTGAGTTCGCCGACCACCTGGTCTCCGGCTGGCCGCTGGCGCACGGCAGCGCGCAGCGGACCCGGGCGCTGGTGTCGCTCCTGGAGGCGGCACGCAGGTCGGCGGCGTCCGGCGGCACCCAGGTATCACCGACCTGACTTGGCCCTTCCAAGGTGTTTACTCTTGACCATGGATTGGCTGACCTTGCCCGACGTGGCTGACGCACTCGACGTGCCCGTCACGCGGGTGCGCCAGATGGTCCGCGACCGCACACTTCTGGCGAAGCGGTTCGACGGTGTCCTGAAGGTGCCCGCCCTGTTCATCCAGGACGGCGCGGTGCTCAAGGGCCTGCCCGGCCTGCTCACCGTGCTCTTCGATGCCCGATACAGCGACGACGAGGCACTGGACTGGCTGTTCCGCGAGGATCCGAGCCTGCCTGGAACGCCGGTCAGCGCGATGGTCGAGAACCGGGGCAAGGAGGTGCGGCGGCGCGCTCAGGCACTGGGCTTCTGAGCGCCCGCGCTCCGAGCGCCTGTTCCTCCACCCACCAACCTTCCGACCCGGGTCCGAGCCAGCGCTCGGGCCCGGGTCGGCCTGCTTGCGCTGTCGGTGAACCGCCGGAGCCGGGCGTCCGCTCCCGTAGGGTCGTCGGTATGGCTGATCGTCCTACCGGCGCCCAGGCGCGGATCGTGGTCAACGGGGAGGCGAGGGAGGTGCCGGTCGGGCTCGCCGTGGCGGACCTGCTCGTCCAACTGGGCCTGCGGCCGGGCTCGGTCGTCGTCGAGCTGCGCGGGGAGGCGCTGACGCCCTCGGAGACGGCCGCGGCGCACCTGGCCGACGGCGACGTCCTGGAGATCGTTCGCGCTGTAGCGGGAGGCTGAGCCGGTGCCACTGTCAGAGAACGTCCCGGCGTCAGCCTCGGCGCCGCGTGCCCGCCGGCTCGCCCGGCTGCTCGACGCCCGGCTGTACCTGTGCACGCCCCGCCACCAGGCCGACGCCGCCTTCTACGAGAAGGTGCTGGGCGACGGCCGGGTGCCGGGTGTGGACCTCATCCAGCTTCGGGAGAAGGGGCTGGAGTGGCGCGACGAGCTGGCGGGGCTGGCCGCGATGGCGGCCGCGGCCGTGCCGTCCGGTGCGCTGGTCAGCGCAAACGACCGGGCGGACGTCGCCCGCTTCGCCGGGGTGGACATCCTGCACGTCGGCCAGGACGACATCCCGCCGCGGCTGGCGCGTGAGCTGCTCGGGCCGGACGTGCTGATCGGGAAGTCCACGCACGACCCCGACCAGTTCCTCACCGCGCTGGCCGATCCGGACGTCGACTACGTGTGCGTCGGGCCGGTGCACGCGACCCCGACGAAGGAGGGCCGGGCGCCGGTCGGGCTGGAGCTGCCCCGGCTCGCGGCCCGGCACGCGCCGCCGTTCGAACCGGGCGCGAAGCCGTGGTTCGTCACCGGGGGAGTGGCCCCGCACACCCTGGACGCCATCCTGGAGACGGGTGCGCGCCGCGTCGTGGTGGTGCGGGGCATCACCCAGGCGACCGATCCGGGGGCGGCCGCGGCCGCGCTCGCGGGCCGGCTGCGCGCGGCCTGACGCCTGGCGGGGCGGGCGCGACCGTGGGTCACCTGAGCTATCTGGCGGTGCTGCTGGGCTGCCTGGTCGCGACGGCGCCGCTGGAGCTCCTGCTGCGGACCAGGGTGTACGCCCGGCCACGGCGCCTCGCGCTGGCGATCGCGCCCGTGCTGGTCGTGTTCGTCGGCTGGGATCTGTATGCGATCGCCCGCGGCCACTGGGACTTCGACCCGCGCCGCACCACCGGCATCGTCCTGCCCGGTGGCCTTCCTCTCGACGAGGTGCTCTTCTTCGTCGTTGTGCCGGTGTGCGCGGTGCTCGCGCTGGAGGCGGTCCGGGCCGTGACCCGGTGGCCGGCCGGTGACGAGGGCGACGGGCGCGGTCCCGGGCAGGCCGGACATCCCCGGGGCCGGCATCCCCGGGGCCGGCGGTGAGCTACACCGCGCTGGCGGTCGTCGGGGTCGTGGCAACCCTGGTGCTCGACCTGTGGATCCTGCGGACCAGGCTGGTCACCCGCAAGCTGTTCTGGACCGCCTACGCGATCATCGTCTTCTTCCAGCTCATCACGAACGGCATCCTGACCGGCTTCGACATCGTCCGGTACGACCCGGAGGCCATCGCCGGGCCGCGGCTCGTGTTCGCGCCGGTCGAGGACCTGCTGTTCGGGTTCGCGTTGGTGACCCAGACCCTGGTCTGGTGGGTTTGGTGGGGACTACGTCACGGAAACGAGTGAATTCGGCCTCCGGGTCCACTTTCGGGCCTACGCTTCGACTCAATGAGACAACGGAGGGCGGCCGAGGCCGAGTCGGCCGGGCGGCATCGCTCGCCCTGGGGCCGCTCGAACCGGATCCTGCCGATCCGCTGGGGGCGGATCATCGCCGCCGTCATCGCGGCCGCCGCGGTGGTGTCGGGCCTCATCCTGGTGCGCGGCCTCGGTCCCGGCCGGCCGTCGCCGACGGCGGAGCCTGCGGGCGCGGCCACGACGATGGTCACGCCGGCACCCGGCGAGCCCACCCCCGACGCGCCCGGCCAGACCTCGCCCGGCTCAACCGTCGGGCCGTCCGCCGGTGCCGTGGGATCGACCGGGCCATCCGGCGCCGCCGGGGCGGCCGGCGCCGTGGGGGCGGATGCCCGGGCGACAGACGCGGGCTCCCCGCCGCGGGCGGGAACCACGCCGGCCACATCCCGTCCGGCGGCGACGCCGCGTGCGGGGGCGTCCACCACACCCGCCAGTCGTCCCGCCGGCCCGGCGCTGGGACTGAGCAGCAGCGATGTCGCGTTCGGTGACGTGGAGTCGACGATCAGCGTCGAGCTGATCGGCGTCGGGACGGCCCCGGCCCGGGTGAGCGTGGGCGCCACGCCCGCCTGGCTGAGCGCCGTTCCCCACGAGGGCGTGGTCGACCCGGGCGCCCGGGTGCCGCTCGTGATCACCCTGAACCGGGCGACCGCACCGCCGGGCCCGGTCGACGTGTTCGTCCCGGTGGCCGCGGTCGACGGTTCCGGCGGCGGGAAACTGCATGTCACCGCGAACGTGTCCGGCGCCCCGGAGCTGCGAGCCTCGCTTGCCCCGGCCGAGATCGTCACGGCGAACTGCCCCGCGGACCGGGGCAGCACCCAGGCGATCGTGAGCGCCACGGTCGTCGACCCGACCGGTGTCTTCGGCGTCGAGGTCCGAACCCGCGCACCGGACGGCGCCGCGTCGACCAGCGCCCTGGGGCTCGTCACCGCCACCGACGACCGTTCGACCTGGTCCGGCCCGATCGGGCCGGTGCCGACGGCGGGCACGATGAGCTACACCGTCGTGGCGACGGACCTCGACGGGCGGCGGTCCGAGGTCACCGGATCGGTCGAGGTACGCGCCTGCTCCGGCGGGTAGCGGCGCGTTCGTGTTCAGTTGACTCCGGCGGCTCCGGCGGCTCCGGCTCCGGCTCCGGCGGCGCTGGCGAGGGCGGTGGCGGTGGGTGAGCCGGGTAGGTTCCTGCGGAAGACCCTGGCGGCGCTGATCATTCCGGCGGCGTCGGTCCCGCCCGCGATCCGCGGCGGCACGAGCCCCGCGAACAGCCGTTCCTGCACCCGCAGGTACTTCATGCCGGCCCGCAGGTCGGCATCGTTACGCAGCCGGATGACCAGCCGGAACGCACTCAGCGCCGTGGTGTCGAACAGGCCCGTGGTGTAGATCAGCTGGACGCCGAGCCGGTCCGCCACCGCCAGCTGCAGGTCCAGCAGGTAGCTCGCGCTGGCCCGCCCGATCGGATTGTCGAGGAACAGCACGCCGGCGTGCCGGGCCCGCAGCCGGCCGCGGTCGTTCGCGCGCAGGGCGGCCATCGTGCAGTAGAGGATGATCGCCGCGGTCAGCTGCTGGCCGCCAGAGAAGACGTCGCCGAGCTGGGAGATCCGGACGCGCTCGGTGCGCAGCACCGCGTCCGGCTTGAGGATCTCCACCCGGACCCCGCCCGGGAGCGCCGCCCGCACACCGCGCACCAGCAGCGTCATGCCGTCCCGGCGGACCCCGGCCGGCAGCGGCCCGCCGGCGCCGGGCGTTCGGGGTGGGGCGCTCGTCCTGGTCGCCGAACCGCCGGTGCCCGTACCGGTGCCGGTGGCCGCGCCGCTCGCGGCGGCATCCACGACCTCGCCGAGCGCCTCGGTCAGCGCGACCGGATCGGGTTCGGCGAAGGTGATGCGCAGGAACTCCTGCCCGGACCAGTCGCCGAGCTGATCGGGCAGCCGGGACAGCCGCTGGGCGGAGCGCAGGGTGCCGAGGGAAGCCCGGACCATTCCCTCCAGCCGCGCGACGATCGCGGCCCGGTTGCGTCCGATGTGCGCGAGGTCGTCGTCGAGGCTGCGCAGCCGGGGTGCCAACGCGGCGGCCCAGCCCGCGGCGTTCGCGGCCACCGCGTCCCGGCCGGCCCGCACCATCTGCCTGCGGGCCGGCGTGCGCACCGCCTCGAACCGCCCGCCGGCGGCCCAGGAGGCGACGGCGTCCGCCGCCGCCCGGACCCGGCCGGCCGCCTCGACGTGCGCCGCGACCGCCTGCCGCCAGGTCGCCCGCAGCTCGCGGGTCATCGCCGCCGCCGCGGCGGCATCGCCGTCGAACGGCGCGATCGTCGCGCCGGCCTGGCCGTCGGTTACGACCAGGCGGCCTGGTCCGGTGAGGCTGCCTGGCCCGGTGTGGTCGCCGGGGCCGGTGTGGTTGCCAGGGTCGGCCGGGTTGCCGGGGCCGGCCGTCGTGCTGACGGCCCCGTCCGCGGTCGTGCCGGTCGACTCGGCGTCGGCGAGCAGGTCGGACAACGTCCCGGCGACCAGCCCGAACGCATCCCGCTCACGTTCATGATCCGCGGTGTCGCGGATCAGGTCGTCCAGTGCCGCCTGAGCGGTCTGGGCATTGGCGTCGGCCTCCCGGCAGGCGTCGGCGCGGGCCTGCTGCCAGTGCAGCGCCTGCTCGAGGGTCTGAGGTCCGTCCTCGGGTGGCATCGGGCGCGCGCCAGCAGCACCGACCCTGGCCGCGGTGTGGTGCAGCTCCTGACGCAGACCGCCGAGCCGTTCGCGGGTGGCGTCGAGGGCTCGTCCGAGCTCGGCTGCCGTGCGCCGGGCGGCGGCCTGGGCCGTGGCCCGCGCGGTGGCGTCCCCACCGTCGGGACCGGCGAGCAGAACCTCGCAACGAGCCCGGATGGCCGCCGACAGACCTTCGACGCCCGCGCGGGCGGCCGCGTGCGCCCGCCACGCGCGATCGAGCTCGCCGCGCAGGTCCGCGCCGACCTCCACCTGCGCGTAGGCGCGTTCGGCGGCCTCGTACGCCGCCCGCAGCACGGGTACCTGCACCGGTGGCGCGCCGGGCGACACCGGCCCGCCGCCGCCGCCACCGCCGCCGTCGATGTCGGTGCCGCCGTCGGTGTCGGTGCCGAGGTCGCCGTGGCTGTCGTCCACCGGGCTGTCGTCCACCGCGATGTCGTCGAGCACGAGATCACCCGCGCCGACCACCGAGGCGGACTCGGTCAGCGCGGCCTGGGTGTTGCGGGCGGCGTCGTCGGCCCGGCGCAGGGCTTCCTGCGCCGCCAGACGGGAGGCGGCGCAGCTGGCCCGATGCTGTTCCGCCTCGGCCGACATCTCGGCGGCCGTCGCTTCCAGACGGGCGATCTCGTCCGTCAGGCCGGCCGCCTCATCGATCACATTGACCAGCTGGTCCAGCGCGGCGGCCCGCGCGGAGCACTCCTGCTCGACGACCCGCAGGCGTTCGACCTCCGCCACCGCGCGTTCCGCGGCCCGGGCGGCCGCGGCGACCCGCTCCTGCGCCTCGGCCAGCGCCCGGGCGGCGACGTCCACGGTGCCCGCGGCGTCGCTCACGGCGGCGCGCAGGCCCGGAATCCGGCCCGGGGGGTTCGTCCGGCGCCAGCCGGCGACAGCCGCGGCGAGGTCGCGGTCGCCACGCGCGCGGGCGCTCAGCTCGGCGGCCTCGGCGCAGCGTTCGTCGTGCCGGCGGCGGATCGACGCGCGTTCGGCCGCGGCGGCGGCGCTGTCGTACAACGCCGGATTGGGCGGGACGAGGAAGGTGCCGTCGGCGCCGACGGTGCTCTCGAGGCCGGGCGCGGTGGGCTCGAGCGGTGTTGGCTCAAGCGGTGTCGGCTCGAGCAGCCGCGCGGGACCGACGACGATCGCGCAGTCGGGCCGGATCCGTGCCCGGTCCAGGACCGCCCGTGCGGTGTCGACGTCCCAGCCAGCCTGGATGACGACACCGTCGACAAGGTCGGGACGGGCCCGCAGCACCCGCTCGCGGGAGCCCTCGTCGACCTTGTTCGCCAGGTGGTGCCAGCCGGCGGTGGCCGGGATGCCGGCGCGTTCGAGCTCGGCGACGACCTCGCCGACGGCGGCCCGGGCCGGGCGCAGGTCACCGTCGCCCAGCGCGCGCAGGACACGCTGGTCCGCCTCGGTGTCGACGGACAGCGCGAGCTGGCGCTCCTCGGCCGTCAGCACCGCGGCGGCCAGGGCGTCCAGCGCGGCCTCGGCGTCGACGTCGAGATCAACCGGTTCCGCGGCGCCAACGGCAGCTCCAGCTCCAGCTCCAGCGCCAGCGCCGGGCTGGGACGGGTGGCCCGCGTCGAGCCCGAGCAGAGCGGCGATCCGGCCGTCCGCGGTCAGCGCGCCGGCGGCGCCGAGCGTCGCGTCCAGGTCGGCGGCCAGCCGGGCGAGCTCGGCGTTCGCGTGGTCCAGGCCGCGCTCGGCGTCCCGCTGGGCGTCCTGTGCCTGCCGATGGTCGGCGGAACGGGCCGCGGTGGCCAGTGCGTCCCGGACGGCGGCCCGGGCGTCGTCCGCCAGCCTCGCGGCCTCGGCCGCCACCTGGCGGGGCTCACTCCCGGGCTGGTCCAGCAGCCCGTCGCGGACGGCCTCGGCCTGCAGCCGGTCAGCGCGCTCACGTCGCTCCCGCAGCCCGGCGGCACCCGCCCGGGTGGTGGCCGCCGCGTCCGCGGCGGCACGGTCCGCGGCCGCGGACGACTCGGCCGCCAGGTTGTGCGCCGCGGCAGCCGCCCGCGCCCGGGTCTCCTCCGCCCGAGACGCGGCCGCGAGGCGAGCCAGACCGGCGACGAACGCACGGGCCGCGGAGTTGCGTTCGGTGAGGGCGGGAGCGGACCGTGACTCGGCGTCCGCCACCAGCCGGGTGAGCCGCTCGGTCTCGTCGTCGGCCGCGGTGAGCCGCAGGACGTCCTCGGCCGCCCGCCACGCCTCGAGCTCCTCCACGACGTCGCCGTGGCGTCCGACGAGCTCGTCGCGGGTCGCCTCCGCCTCGGTGAGCCGCAGCTCGGCCACCCGCAGGCGTGCGGCCAGCTCGACACCCGCCGCCTGCGCCCGGGCGCGTTCCGCCTCCTCGACTGCGGTGCGCACACGTCGGCCGCGTTCGTCCAGCGCCGACGTCCCGGAATCGGCGAGAGCGATCCTCGCGTCGACCGCGGCGGCCGCCTCCCGGACCGTCCCGTGCAGCTCCCGCAGCCGGCCCGCCGCACCGGCGCGGGCCTGGACGGTCTGTACCAGTGGGGTGAGCCGTTCGAGCGCCCCGGCGACGAACTCGCGCTCCGCCTCCAGCGCGGCCCGTTCGGCGAGCTTCGCCGCGTAGCCCTCGACGACGTCGGCGACGCCGGCCGGATCCTCCGGCGGCGTGACGGCCCGCAGGAGGAAGTCGACGAACTGCTCGTCACTGTTGAACGCGAAGGCCTCCGCGGCCTCACCCTCGCCGGCGTTCATCGCGCGCTGGTAGCGGAAGAGCTCGGGGTCCAGGCCCAGCGCGTCGAGCCGTTCGCTCCAGGCCCCCTGGTTGGTCTCCCAGCCGAGATCCAGCTGCTGGTCGGCCGCGCCGGCGTCGGCGAGCCGGGAACGGAAGCCGGCGAACGTGACCTGCCGTCCGTCCTGGACGAAGGGCAGGTTGGTGATGTCCAGACCCGGGCGGGGGCGGAACGAGTACCAGGCCTCGGCCAGGCGGGACGGGTCCGTGGTGGTCCGGCCCCGCCATTCGCTGACCTTGCCGGTGACCACCCGTTCGCCGGTGACGGCATGCTGCCACTCGCAGACCACATGCCCGCAGTCGCGCGGCAGGACGAAGTTGTCGAGGACCCGCCCGTTGGACGTGCCCACGACCTGGCGACGTCCGGGCAACACGACTGAGAAGATCAACTTCATCAGGACGCTCTTGCCGCCGCCGTTCTCCAGGAACAGCACGGAGGCCGGGGACGGCCGCAGCGGCTGTGTCGGCACCGCTGGCGACGGCTGTGCCGTCACCGCCGTCACCGGTGCCGGCAACGGGAGCATCGCCGCCGTCGTCACCGCGGGCGGCGTGGCTGGGTGTGATGTGGCCGGGTGCGTTGTGGCGGGGGGCACTGTGGCCGAGGTTGTCCCGGGAACGGCGTTGCCGGCTACCGCGCCCGGCAGGTCGACCTCCGAAGGGGCTGTGTCCTGACTGTCACTGTCCGCCGCGTCCTGGACCACATCGGTGCCGAAGAGCCCATCCTGACGGTGGCCGGCGACCGGCGCGCCGACCCCGGAGAAGTCGAGCAGGACGTCGCCGAACCGCGCACCGGGCGGTCCGATCGCATGGAGCCGAACCTTGGAAAGCTCAAACATCGCCCACCTCCGGGCCCGAACCCGCCATCTGGCTGCCCGCTACCTGGCTGCCCATTACCTGGCTCTGGCTGTCTGGTGCCGGGATGTCCGGAACATGGCCTGCGGGGTCCTCCGCCGCGGCGCCCGGCGTGTCATAGCCGGGCAGCACAGGCGCGGCGGAGAGAACCCGTACCCCGCCGCCGCCGTCCGCGACCGTCACCACCCCGAGGCCGAGCAGCTCCTCCAGTGCGGCGTCGGCGGCGAGCTCCCGTACCTGGATCTGGTAGCGCGCCGTCGTCCGGTAGGTGCCGCCCGCCTGCTCGCTGACCGGCACCAGGCACCCCGATTCGGTCAGGAAGCTCATCGCCCGGGCGACGATCCCGGACGTCGACCCGGCCAGGCGCCGGGAGTCCCGGGTCGTCCCGGTAGCCGGGCGCCGCGAGTACAGCCGCCACGCCGCCTCGAGCGTGCGTCCGTCGCCGGGCGACGCCACCTCGTCGCTCTGGTCGCCGGCGGTCCGCTGCTCCAGCAGCCGGCAGGCCTCACGGACGAAGGCGTCCACGCCGTCGACACTGACGCGTCCGATGTAGGAGTCGTCCACCAGGTCCGCCGGCCGTGGGAACGCGAGTGCGGCGACCGCGAGCTGCGCGATCGCGTGCAGCAGCCGCTCGGCGGACCGGTGCTCCCCGCCCGCCCGGCGCGCGTAGTCGCCCATCCGGACGGTGAACGCCGAGTCCTCGGCACCACCGACGACGAAACCGGCCCGTTCGGCCACGTCGAGCACGACCAGCCCCAGGCCGGCCGCGGTGGCCTGCGTCAGCGCGGCGAACTGCGGCTCCCGCAGGTAACGGCGGACGAGTTCGGCGTACCTGCCATCGCGGGCGGGCACCAGCTTCGGCCGCAGGCCGTAGGCGATGAGCCGGCCCGCCTCGAAGGCGTCCGCGTGCTGCCGGCGGGTGTCCCGGCCTGGCTGACCACCGGCGGTGAAGCCGAGGTCAGCAGCGTCGTCGCCGACGAGAACGCTGTCGTCCGCGACCGTGGTGGTGTCGTGGCCCGCCACGGCGGCGGTGTCCGTGAACGTGTCAACGTCGGTGTCAGCGTCGAGATCGACGAACGTGTCGAGGCCGGCCTCGGTCTCGCTGTCCGTCTCGGTCCTGCTGTCCGTCTCGGCGACGGTACCGGGCCCGGCAGGGCTCGCGTCGATGAAGGTCAAGGTGCTGTACCGATCATGGCAGGTGGGAGAGTGGAAACGTCGTCGTCCGCGGCGTCCGGCGCGGAGATGAGGACTCGGCCGACGAGGAGGTCCGCCCCGCCGAACCAGGGATCATCGAGTTCCGTGCCGTCGTCGCAGGCAACCGTCAGCAGAGGGTCGCCCTGCCGTGCGGCGGCCGCGATCCGTGGGCTCAGCGCATGGGTGGCGAGCAGCGCCACCAGGTCCGCGGCGTCCGGGCCGCCCCTGCGCCTCGCCTGTTCCAGCAGGTCCGACAGGCGTCGAGGAGCGTCCGGCGCGATCTCCATGACCGCCGTGGCGTGAGCCCAGGCCTCGTCGTCGAACCTGTCCGGTTCCCGAATCGGGACAAGGTCCGCCTCGACGACCGGAGATCCGAGCGGCTCGTGTTCCACCGGCGGTGTGAGGAGTCCGTCCACCAGATAGGCGAGGCGCATCGCACGCGGCGAGCGCACGCCGACCGCTCCGGGGAAGAAGACCGCGGCCGGCGTCAAAGCCGTCGCCCCGGGCAGGGTCAGCACCGGCATGAGCAACTGTGTGTAGAGATCGATCCCGCCGCGTGCGGGCACGTCCGCGAACTGCTGGCGGTCCTGCTCCGCGCGGAACACGGCGCCCGCCTCGAGCAGCCTCGCCTGAAGCTGGGTGTGGCGCCGCACGCAGTCGGTCACGATGGCGACGAGCTCGGCGGCCTGCCGTTTGTGATCGGCGTCGTCGGCCGCGTCGCGGTAACGCCGGATGTGGGTGAGGATGGCATTCTCGTGTCGATATCGTTGCTCGACGTGGCCAAGCGCCTCGTCGAGCAGAGCCGGCACCGCACGTAGCCAGTCCACTGCCAGCACGTTGCGCCGAGTCGCGTCGAGCTGCCTGCGAAGCTGCTCGGCGTACTGGACGGTGCGGTACCGCGCCGCCTCCGCGGCCGCTCGGGCATCCGCCAGCCGGCCCCGCCGGATGAGGTTGTCCAGCGTGACCTCCGCGGCGATCTGCGCCGAGGTCACATCCGTGTCCAGCGCCCCGATGAGAACGGTGACCGCCTCGTCGGTGGCGCGCAGGTACACCTCGCCCTCGCCGTCGGTCAGCTCGACCAGCAGCTTGAAGTCGAACCGGCGGCGCACGTACCGACCGTCTGCCCGGTATGTGCCGTAGATGACGTCGAAGCCGCGGTCCACGCTTCCGACATTGATCAGATTGCTCAGGACCCAACGGGCCACCCGCTCGTGCTCGGCGCGCCGCCGCTCGGGTGCCTGCGCGGCAACGAGCGGGATGAGTCTGCGCAGCACCTGCTCGTGGTCCGCTCCGCGGTCGAAGTCCATCGCGACCGTGACCAGGTCGATGGCGTGCAGGGCGAGCTCCGCCATCGCGTAGACGTCGAAGTCGCCGCCGTCCAGGTACGACTTGCGGGCATCCAGGTCGTGGAGAGGCTGCGTGAGTGCGAGTGCCTTCCGCCGCCGGATCATCCCGCTGTCGGCCGACCCCGCCGCCGCGGCTGTCATCGATCGGCCCGTCGCCGGGCGGGCAGCAGCCGGCCTGACAGCGTGCGGGCGGGCAGATCGCGGGCGAGCGCGGTAGTGGGTGCTGTGACGTCAGCCTTCCCGGGCGGCAACAGGCGGATCTCCACTTCTGGCAGCCTAGCCTGGGCGGGTTGGGTTCGATGCGTGCCGGTGTGGTCCGTCACGGGCTTCCTTCACCCTGCGTAGTGGTACGGTTGCGGTGATTGGAGTCGGGTGGGTGGGCTGCGTAACCTGCCCAGACAGGGCTAGGCTTTCGGTATGACCTCGGTGTCGCTATCCAAAGGCGCCAATGTTTCGCTCAGCAAGGTCGCGCCGAACCTGACGGCGGTGACCATTGGGCTTGGTTGGCAGGTCCGGCAGACGACGGGCGCTCCGTACGATCTCGATGCCTCCGCGTTGGTGGTGGGCGACGCGGGGCACGTGCTGTCGGACGGCCACTTCATCTTCTTCAACAACCTGGTCAGCCCGGACGGTGCCGTCCAACATCTGGGCGACAACCTCGTCGGTGGGGGAGGTGGGGATGACGAACAGATCAACGTCGACCTGCGGCTCCTGTCGCCACAGGCGGCGAAGGTCGTGTTCGCGGTTTCCATCTATGACGCCGAGACGCGCCGGCAGACCTTCGGTCAGGTCCGTGACGCCTTCATTCGGGTCGCTGATGCGGTGACTGGCGCCGAGGTCGCCCGTTACGACCTCACCGAGGACGCGTCGACAGAGACCGCGATGATCTTCGGGGAACTGTACCGCTACGGCAGCGAGTGGAAGTTCCGGGCCGTGGGTCAGGGGTATGCCAATGGCCTGCGAGGCATCGCCCTCGACTTCGGCGTGAACGTGTCCTGACGGTTCCCGCTCGAACCCGCCCCGCGCTCGACGCCGAGTTCCCACACCCGGCCGGAGCCGCGGGGCGGTGCTCGTTGGCCGCTGCTACACCGAGGATCCGCGTGTGCCGGCGGTCGAGTGCATGGAGTGCGCGCTCCGCGGGCGAGGCCGTCCGGGGTAACCAGGTTCGGTGGCATATTTTGACCGGGGCGGTACGGGGCTCTGGCCGGTTGTTGATTGCTGAAAAGCAACATCGGCGACCATGATCTCTGACACCATAGGCGTACGGATGTCGATGGTGATCGGGAGATGCCCTTTGCGTGATACCCGGAGTGTGATACCCGGACGGTTTCGTCGGATGACGTGCCGCGGCCTGGTCAGGCCGGGCGTGTCCCCCGCTTCGGACGGCAGATGGCGGGTTCGACAGCGGTGCGGATCGGCCTTGTCGTTACCTGGCGTCGCGATCCGCGCGGGCTCGAGGCGATCCGCGTAGGCTCGCGGCCGGAGCGACCCGGCAGTCCGCGACGCGTCGCAGCGCCCATCCTGTTCTTGGGCCCGACTGGCCGCCACAGGCCGGTTCCCGGCCCCGGGTGCTCGACCCCAGGCGCTTTTCTCGGGCTTTCATCGCATTATCGTCGTTGTCGTGATGTCGATTTCCGCCGACATTCCGGCGCGTGTCGAGGCGTGTTTTTCTGTCAGTTCCATCCGGTTGTTCAAATTTCCGGATTGTCGCTCGAAATTCGGGTAATTGAATGGCTTCGAAATGAAGCCTCCCTCCTTTTCTTTCGGGTTGTTGGACCTTTCCTCTGATTGTTCGCTACTGTTGCGCGGGGGGTCTACGAAGGAGGAAATCTTGATCGATGTCCTTGGTGTGGGCTTTGGTCGGACCGGAACGCTCTCACTACAGGCCGCCCTCGAACGTCTCGGCTGCGGACCCTGTCATCACATGGACGAGGTGCTCTCGCATCGGGAGACCGTGCCGGACTGGATCGACGCAGCCCAGAGGGGTACTGCTGACTGGGATGCGCTGTTCCGTGGATATCGGTCGACCGTCGACTGGCCCGGCGCATTCTTCTGGCGGCAGCTCGCCGACCACTACTCGTCATCCCGGGTGATTCTCACCGTACGCGATCCCGAGAAGTGGTACGACAGTGTCGCCAACACACTGTTCAAGGCCGCCGGTTCGGCTCCGCCCAGCGGCGTGGCGGTGAACCCGGAGGCGATGCGCGTGATGACGATGATGAATCTGATCGTCTGGGACGGTGTGTTCAAGGGCAGATTCGCGGACCGGGACCACGCGCTCAGGATTTTCGCCGAACACAGCGAGGCGGTACGGCGGGAGATTCCGGCCGACCGGCTCCTTGTCTTCGACGTCGCGGAGGGCTGGGGTCCGCTGTGTGAGTTTCTCGGCGTACCGGTGCCGGCCGAGGAGTTCCCGCGGCTGAATGACCGCACAGCCTACGCAGAGAAGCACCGCGCACGGCTGGCCGCGGCGATGGCCCAGGCGGGCGGGCGGGCGCAGCCGGCTCCGGCGACACCCTGAACTGCATTCCGCCCTGAACTACTCTCCGCCGGGCGACACGCCGGCCGGAGCGGCCGCCAGGTGAACCGTCACCGGCTCGGGAGGCCGCCTCCTCGGAAGGGCAGACGGGAGGGGCTCTGGCGTCGGCCGACCACCATGACCCGCACGGTTCTGGTGTTGGCGTCTACCCGGTAGAGCATCCGCCAGCTTCGCGCGGCCGCCTCGAACATCCCGACCTGCTGCTCGCCGACGAGCGGCGTGCCGGCCTTGCGCGGATCGTTGCGCAGCGGGCCGTCGAGGAACCGGCGCACCTCGGCGCCCAGCAGCTCGGGCAGCTTCGCCAGATCTCGTTCCGCCGAGCTGGAAAGCGTCACCTCATGCTTGTTGTCGCTCACCGGCGGGGACCACTGGTCGGGCGGCAGAAGGACACCGACGGAGCGGACCGCAGGCCCGAGGCCGGCGCCGGACCGCGGCGCGCGTTGTGCACCGCTTGATCGTAGCCTTCCGCCCGCTTGCGCGGCGCCAGGCTCGGCTCATGTGAGCACCGTCCAGTGTTCGCGGCGCCCGGTTCCGTCCCGCGCGGGCGTGGGCGAGGATGGGCCGGTGGCTTTCTCCGGCGTTCCCACGCCCGGTCCCGTCCAGGCTGTGATCTTCGATCTCGATGGCGTTCTGATCGACTCCGAGCAGGTGTGGGACGAGGTGCGCCGGGCGTTCGTGGCCGAGCGCGGCGGCCGGTGGGCCGCGGACAGCACCGCGATGATGATGGGCATGTCGACCGCCGAGTGGTCCGCCTACCTGGCTGAGCTCGGTGCCGGTGACAGTCCGGCGGAGATCGCCGCCGAGGTACGGGGTCGGGTCGCCGCGCGTTACGGGGACGCACCGCCCCTGCTGCCCGGAGCGGTCGCGGCGGTGCGCGCGCTGGCGGACCGGTGGCCGCTCGCTCTCGCCAGCTCGTCACCGCGTGCACTCATCGACCTGGTGCTGGATCGTTCCGGGCTCGTCAGGTACTTCCGGGAGACCGTCTCCTCCGAGGAGGTCGCCCGCGGCAAGCCAGCGCCTGACGTCTACCTGGAGGCCGTTCGGCGCCTCGGGGTGCCCGCCGGGGCCGCGGTGGCCGTGGAGGATTCGGAGAACGGGCTGCGGGCGGCTGCCGCTGCCGGGCTCGCCGTCGTCGCGGTCCCCAACGAGCACTTCCCACCCGGTGCCGCGGCCCTCGAGCTGGCCTCGGCTCGGGTGACCGGCGTCGCGGAGCTGACCGCCGAGGTCGTGCTCGCCGCGGCCGCACCGCGGTGAGCCGGGACTGCCGTTGATCGGGATTGTCCGTACGCGGCAGGGGGTTGGAACCTGCATGACGCAGAACTCGGACGCGGTCATCCGCAAGGTCCTCGCCGACACCGGGGTCTGGGCGGTGGTCGGCCTGTCGGAGAACACCTCACGTGCGGCCTACGGCGTCGCCGCCTACCTGCGCCAGCAGGGCAAGCGGACGATCCCGGTCCATCCGTCGGCACCGGTCATCGACGGTGAGCAGGGCTATCCGACGTTGAGTGACATCCCCTTCGCGGTGGATGTCGTGGACCTGTTCGTTCGCTCTGATCTCGCCGGCCCGGTGATCGACGAGGCGGTGAAGATCGGCGCGGGTGCGGTGTGGACGCAGCTGGGCGTCCGCGACGAGGACGCGCAGTCGCGGGCACGCGATGCCGGGCTGGACGTGGTTGTGGACGCCTGCCCCCGGATCGAGGGCCCACGCCTGCTCGACTGGCGCTGAGGCTCCGGCCGGCGGTCAGTCAGCCAGTCGTCGGCTCGCCGGAACCGGTGCGCCCAGGCGGCATGGTCGGCGGGTCCCAGTCGGCTTCCTGTGCTTCGCTCGGGTTGCCCCGCGAGGGTCGGTTCTCCTGGCCTTCGCCGCCGGTCACCGCCGGGCTGCCCGTCCGTCCGCCAGGCGTGGTCCGCCCGGCGCCCGTCCCGGTGCTGGCGGTGGGCCCGCTGCTGGCGGCTGGCAATGTGCCGGGGGTCGGCATCCGGGCGTCGGGGCCGAGGCTCACGGGTGGCCGCCGTCGCCTCTCACGTGTCTCGAAAGTGGCGCCGGGAGGCCGTTTCGGCAGGGGAGCACCCCCGGCGGAGGGCCTGGGCGCGCCGTCGGTTGGTTCGCTGCCACTGCCGCCGCTGCCACTGCCGCCGCTGCCAGTGGTGGCGCTGCGGCCGGTGTTTGTTCCGGCGCCAGCCGAGCTGGCGTCTGTGCTCCTGGCGTCTGTGCTGTCTCGGGGCCGATCCCCGGCATGACCGCCGGGCGTCCCGCCGCCGCCCACGACCTCGCCGGGAAGCGTCGGCAGGTCGACGTCCACCACCGGGGGCAGGGGCCTGGTCGCGCTCACCGGCTCGAGGAGCTCGAACGGCCTGTGCGCGTCGGCGTCGCCGGTTCCCGATGCGAAACGCCAGGACGTCTCGGCGGCGTCGCGTCGTTCCCGCCAGGCGACCACCAGCAGGTGGCCCTGCCGCGTCGCCAGCGCCGCCGCCGGGGGCAGCAGGAACAGCAGCGGCAGCATGTACCGGTAGTCGAAGCAGACGGTGGCGGCCGGTACGACGGTCACCGCCGCCCCGGCGCAGACCAGGAACAGGCAGTCCACGCCGATGCGCCGGCGCTCGGCGGTCAGCTCATGCCAGCGGGTGCGTCCGTCACCGCCGCGCAGGCCCGCCGGCACGATGCGGGGCAGTGCCGCGAGGCAGGCCAGCAGCCCCAGCCCGGCAATCACGGCGAGCGCCGGCCCGGGAGTGAAGCCCCGTGTCTGGTACGAGCGCAGGAGACCGGCCCAGGGCTCGGTGATCGTCCGCGTGGGGTGGTCGTCGCCCTGCAGCCCGAGCAGCGGCTCGCTGTTGTGCAGGTAGCGGGGCTCGTCGCTGGTCGGGAACCGCCACGTGGCGTCCGGCCAGTCCTGGGGGCCGACAGGACGTCCCGGCTTGAAGAAGTGCCCGAGGTCCGTGCCGACGGCGCGCAGGTAGTCGGCCGGCTGCCTGGTGATGACCTGCCAGGCGAAGTCCCTGAGCAGCTCGTCGCGTTCGTCGGCGGAGACGTCGAGGTTGTTGGCGGGACTGTTGCGATCCCACACGTAGTAGCTCGGATCGGGACGTTCCCCGACCGGATGCGGTGAGCACAGGGAGAGCTGTTCGGGCTTCAGGTCGAGCTGGTCGCAGTCGGCTATGGGCGCGACCCTGCCGTACAGCCAGGCCGCGTCGCCGCCGGTGAGGCCGATCTTGCCGTGCGCGGAGTTGAACCAGCTCGCGTAGGCGATCAGCGGCGCGGCGAGGAAGACGCCGAACACCGAGATCCGGAGCCAGCCGAGCCGCCGCAGCACGACGTAGCCGAACGCCAGCAGGCCGATGGCGACACCGATCGTGCGTACCAGCCCGGAGGCGCCCAGCAGCAGGCCGGCGAGCGCCAGCGCCCACACCGAGGGACGTCGGGACCACATCAGCGCGACCATTGCGGCCACGAGGGCGACCGCGAACAACGTCTCGGCCATCACGAAATGCTCGATGACGATCTGGTACGCGTCGAGCAGCAGGGGAGCCGCCGCGAGCGCGGCGATCGGGGCGGCGACCCGGCGGTGGACGAGCAACGCGTAAAGGGCGGTCGCCACGGCGATCGCCAGCACGTGCTGGACGGTCGGCACGACCCACAGGTCCGCGCCCGTCTCGCTCAGCAACCGCAGGAAGGCCGGATAACCGGCGGGGCGCATCTGATCGGGTTCTGACAGCGCTGACAGCCGTATGTAGGCGTATGAGTCGCCGTTGAACTCGAAGGCGGGCTGATAGCCGACCGCCGCGGCCAGCCGAAGCGCGACCCCGACGAGAAGGAGGACTCCGAACACGGAGTGCCGGGCGAGGAAGGAGAACCGTCTGCCGGCGGAGGGGACGTCGCCGGAGGGGGCGGTGGCCACGCGCGTGGCGGCGGTGCGCCGCCGTGTGTCGGCTCGGGCGGCCAACCCAGGACCCGATGCCGGCCTGCTGTCTCCCGCGCCTCCAGTGCCTTCCCTGCCGGCAGGACGAGCCGAACCGCCAGCGCCTGCTCCGGACCTGCCTGCTCCGGACCTGCCCGCGCCGGTCGCCGGCCGTGTCGGGTGCGGTGGCAGCGTCTCGAAGCCGTGGTCCGGACTGGGCCCGAGCGCATCAGCGAGGCTCACCGGCGCGAGGCTCACCGGCGTGTGGTCCGTGGGACCGCTCCGGTGGCCGCCCTGCTGGTCGCCCCGCGGTGCGGTGCTACCCGGTCCAGTGCTGCCCGGGGCATCGGGGGCGTCGAGGGAGCCGGCGACGGCGTCGGCCTGTCCTGGTGCCTTCACAGGAACCATGGTCCACGATCGATCCGAGAAATTGCCTGAATGGTCCCCTTTGGGCCCCCGATTGTGTGGGTGGATCACTGAGCCTTTATCGGCGTCGACTCGGACCCCCCGTCCGCGACCACGCACCGTGAGATGAAGAAGGCTCACTGTCTTTCCCGATCGCAGTGGGTCAGTGCTGGTGGGCGGGAATTCCGCGGTGCGCGCTCGGAGGGTCCACAGGCAAGGCTGTCTCCTCGCTGCTGCCGTGCCCGGAGGATCCGTTGTCGGCGTTCCGCGGTGCGGGGTCTGGCACCGCTGCCGCCCCAGGCCGGGGCGTGTCCGGCGAGGCAGGCAGGGCGGACGAGCCGTCGTCGACCGGCGGGGGGCCGGGAGTCGGCGCCTCGCCGACCACTCCGGCTCTGGAGGGGGCCGCAGCGGAGAGCGGAGCCCAGCCGGCGCGGCCATGGCCACCGCTGGGCCCGGTGGTCACCAGCCGCAGGAAGAACGAGCCGAAGGCGGTCTGCGTACCCAGCACCATCAGCGACATCGCCAGCAGGGCCGGTCGCAGCTCGTTGAGCGGCCCCATGTCGTTCGCCAGCCATCGGATGAGGACGACGCCGTCGATGGCGAGACCCGCCGCGAACAGCACGCCGCCCAGGGCCAGGCCGCGTTCGAGGGAGAAGCGGCGGTGAATCGATGTGAGCGGCCAGCGCCGGCGCTCGGGCCACCCCGCCGCATGGTTGTGGACGTCCGCGAAGACACCCAGGAGCACCAGTTGCCACCCAAGGATGGTGAACAGCGCGAACAGCACGGAGAAATGCAGGTCGAGGCGGTGGAAGCCGAGGTCGAGCGCGCCGGGCAGGAGCGCGAGCTGCCCGGCCGCGCCCACCCCCAGCAGCACGAGCCCCGGAAGCACGAACAGGTGGCGCGGTGCCAGGAGGAGCATGAAACGCAGGTGACGCCAGCCATCGCGCAGCGAGTGGAGCTTGGAGGCACCGACTCGCGGGTGATAGGTGATCGGCACCTCCTCCATGCGAAGCTCGGCCCGCCCGGCCGCGATGACCAGCTCGGAGGCGAGCTCCATTCCCTCGCAGCGCAGCCGCATGCGCCGGTACGCGTCGCTGGTGAACGCGCGCATCCCCGAGTGCGCGTCCGAGGAACGGACGTCGAACAGGCGGTTGAGGATGCCGGTGAGGACCGGGTTTCCGACGTACCGGTGCAGCCACGGCATCGCGCCGGGCAGGATCTCGCCAGCGAAACGGGAACCCAGCACGTAGTCGGCCCGCCCGGCGCGCAGGGGGGCGAGCAGCGCGCCGAGGTCGGAGAAGTCGTAGGTGTCATCCGAATCGCCCATGACCAGGAAACGGCCCCGGGCGGCCGCGAAACCGGCGAGGTACGCGTTGCCGTAGCCGCGCCGCGCCTCACGCACCACCCGCGCGCCCGCGGCGGTGGCGACAGCGGCCGAGTCGTCGGTGGAACCGTTGTCCACGACGACGACCTCGCCCGCGACCCCGGCGGCCGCGAGGCCTGCCAGCGCCTTGCCGACGCACACGCCGACGGACTCCGCCTCGTTGAGGCAGGGCATCACGACGGACACCTGGAGACCACCGTCAGAGCTGTCCTCCGGCCCGGCTGTGCTCTCGGGCCGGGCGGTGCTCTCGGGCCTGGCCGCGCCGTCGGGACTGGCTGGCTGGCCCGCCCGGAGGAACGGGCGCGTGGTGCCGGGCGCCGGACCGCCGATCGCGCGCGAGTCGTTCACCATGCATGACCCCCCACAGGCCTGGCCCTGACGTGGCTCCGGTCGAACCCGTTTCTGGCAGGAATCCCGAATTCCCTGGTGATGGCAGTCTGCCCAGGGTGGCCGGCAACCTCACACCAGCCAATCCTCGGATCCCGAACCGGCCCGACGCTCTGCGTAAGGCTGCAATCTACCGATTGGCGGCGTGCTGAGAGATCATCACCGGCGGCGGCCACACGGAGATACGCCCAGGCGCGCCCGGCGACCACGGCGACATCAGAGCGGGCCGGTACGACGAGACACGCCGGTGGCCCCACAGGCGCCCGCGTGTGACGTGCCTAACGGAGAGGCGTAACCTCTGGTGCTCGTGCACCAAGGAAGTGTTTTTGGCCAGGCGCCTGCCACGGCGGCGCCGTCACTGGGCGCAGAGCCGTCCAGCGATCCCTCCTCCGTCTCTCCCACGTCCCGGCGGCGCTGCCCGCACGACCCGCCGTGCCCGGCCGCGGAAGGCGCGGACCGTGATGCGGCGGTGGTCACCAGCCGGCACTGCGACCAGGGCTGGAGCCTCCTCTGCAACGGCGTGATCCTCTTCGAGGACACCGGCGAGATCCTGCCCACGGGTCGCACCGTGGAGCCGCGCCGGCCGCTGCCCAGGCCAGGGTGCGTACCGCGGCCGCCGCTGCCGCGCCGCGCGGCCGCCGCGACGCCGACCCCGGTCTGACCGCTGGTCCCGGTCTGACCGACCGCCTCGGTTGGTTGGTCCGCCTCGGCCAGGCGGCCGGCCACCGAAGGCGCCTTTGACGTCCGGAAATGCCTGCATGTACCCGGCGAACGGGTACCGTTCCGGCGTGACATCCACGCGGCGACCTCCGCGACCTCCGCGACTGGCACGGCTGCTGGTTCGCCATGACGTCGAGATCGGCCGGCGGCTGCTGCGGAGCGGCACGGCCCTCGACCGGGCGATGTTCTCCTCGCTCGCCGACGCCAGGCCGCTGCTGGATCCGCTGCTGCCACGGCTTTCGCACGCCGCCGACCACGGGATGCTCTGGTGGGGCGTGGCGGGCGTGCTCGGTGCCAGCAAGGGCCGTCGCCGTTCCGCGGCGCTGCGTGGCCTGCTCGCGCTGGGTGTCGCCAGCACCGCCGCCAACGGCCCGGCTAAGCTGCTGTTCCGTCGGGATCGGCCGCCGACCCACGGCGTTCCGCCGCTGCGTCGGCTTGGCCGTGATCTGACGACTTTCTCGTTCCCGTCCGGGCATTCGGCGTCGGCCGCGGCGTTCGCCACGGGGGTCGCGCTCGACGCGCCGGTCGCGGCTGTTCCCGTCGCGGCGCTGGCAGCGACGGTCGCCTTCTCCCGGGTCTATGTCGGCGCCCACTTCCCGGGGGACGTCGTGGCGGGGGTCGCGCTCGGTGTCGGTGCCGGCCTGCTCACGACGAAGGTGATGCCCCGGCGGCCCGGGACGCCCGCCCGGGCCCGGCCCGCGTCCGCCTGGGCCCCGGCGTTGCCGGACGGGGCGGGGCTCGGTGTGGTCGTGAACGCCCGCTCGGGTGCCGGGCACCATACCGATCTGATCGACGTGCTGCGGGCCGACCTGCCACGAGCGGAGATCGTCGAGGTCGGTCCCGGCGAGGACATCACCGCGGCCCTCACCCGGATGGCGGCGCGCAGCCGGGTGCTCGGTGTCGCCGGCGGCGACGGAACGATCAACACCGCGGCGGTGGTGTCCCTCGCACGCGGCGTGCCGCTCGCGGTCTTTCCCGCCGGGACACTGAACCACTTCGCCGCCGACATCGGCCTGAGCGGGCCCGGCGACACCATCAAGGCGGTCCGTGACGGCACGGCCGTCGCGGTGGACGTCGGGCAGGTGGACGGGATCGGCGCGACCGGTGCGCGGTTCACCCGGAACTTCGTCAACACCGCCAGCTTCGGCGGCTATCCGGACATGGTCCGCATCCGGGAGCGTTTCGAGCACCGGATCGGCAAATGGCCCGCCATGCTGCTCGCGCTGAGCTGGGTGCTGTGGAACGAGCCGCCGTTCGACGCCGAGATCGACGGCGAGGCCCGCCGGATCTGGCTGATCTTCGTCGGGAATGGTCGCTATCTGCCCGACGGCTTCGCGCCGACTTACCGAACCCGTCTGGACGAGAGCCTGCTCGACCTGCGGGTCGTCGATGCGGCGGCGCCGTGGGCCCGGCTGCGGCTCGTCGGTGCGGTGCTGACCGGCCGGCTGGGCCGCTCACGGGTCTACGAGCAGCGCACCGTCGAGCGGGTGCGCATCGCGTCCAACCAGGCGGCACCGTTGCCTTTCGCCGGCGACGGTGAGGTCAGCGAGGGTATCCGCCGGATCGCGGTCACCACGAGCCCTGCCCGCCTGGTTGTCTACCGGCCAGCCTGACGTTCAGGCCCCGGCGGCGATGTTCAGGCCCCGGCGGCGCCCTGCAGCGGGATCAGCGCACGCAGGGGCATGGTGAGCGTCGCGTAGACGTCCGGCTCGAGCAGGTCCTCGACGAGCAGCGCACAGGCCAGGTCGGCGCACAGTTCCATGACCCGCTCGTCCGACGAGGAGTCGGGCGCGGTGGCGAGCCTGCGGCAGGCCGGGCACAGCCGCCAGAAGCCCTCGGCGGCACTGCGGCGGACCAGCGTCCACACCCGCCGCCGCCCGGTCAGCACGGCGCTGTCGAAGGCCCGTTCCATCGCGGCCTGGTGGGCCTCGTCGTCGCGGGTCATCACGGTCGTCAGCAGGCCGTCGAACACCTCGAGGCTGGCCGGGTCGTGGCAGCGGCGCGCCAGCCTGGGCAGGGTCGCCAGGACTCGCTTGACGTCGGCGGCGGCGGGGCCCAGATCCGGTTCGTGCGAGCGGACCCGCGGGTAGACCGTCCGCCATGGACGCAGCAGCGCCGTGTACTCGGATCGGTTGAGGATCGGCTTGGCGTAGGCGCCGGCGAGGGCGTCGCGCATGGCCCGCAGCGCCGTCGAGGTGATCGCGGGGTCGAGGGTGACGAACTCGGCGCCGGTGAGATCGTCAGCGTAGATCGCGGACAGCGCGTCGAACGCGGCGAGGACCTCGACGATGAGCGGGGAGTCGGGTGCCAGCGCCTTGTCCCGTGCGGAGGCGAGCTGCCCGGAGTTGCGCCACAGCGCGGCCAGCGAGACCAGCTCGCTGTCGGTGGTGTGCACGAGCTGCGCGAGGATCCCGAGGATTCCGCGGAGGTTCGGGTGCTCCTCCAGCCGGTCGATGCGGCGCGCCCGGAGGATCATGCCTGCCGGCCCGGCTGGCGGGTTGCCGCCCGATGGGCGGACGGACCGGTGGTCCTCGGGACACGCGTCACGTGCTCCTCCTCGATCTCGTGGCTGCCGGGCCGCGACAGGTCCCACCCCGCGCTGGGTAGTGCGCGGGGCGGTGCGCCGGATACAGGGGCACGACACGCCGGTCGGTCACCCGGAACCCCTGCGGGCCGGTGCCGTGGCGCGACGGATCCGGTTCCGCGGAGCGGGCTCCGCGGTGGTCGCGAACCGCGGGCCCGCGCGTGACTGCCGCGCGTGGCCGTTGGCCTTGATGTCACTCCCGAGACAATAGTGTCGCCGGTGACGATCAGGGACCGATTGTCGGTGACTGCTTGTCACAAGGAGCGCTGGGCTGGTGGCATCGTTGGAGTACAGATGCTAGCCGGTGCGCGGCTGGAGCACGGTGAACGCGGAGGGTAGCGACCATGTTTGGTTACGCTGCGTGCCATTGGGTGCCGCGAGTGTCGTCACTCAGTGTCGCGGGTGGCCCGGTTCGCCACCCGCGGTCCACGGACCCCCGGGGGGAGGGGGCCCGTGGACCCGGCAGGTGCACGGTCAGGTGCCGCCCGGTTGCGCAGGTGGCCATACGGAGACTCACCCGCGGGCGGTGCCTGCGGCTCCGATGGGCGGCCAGGTCGGCCGCCCGGGAGGTTGTCAGCCGGAGACGGCCGGCTCGGACACCTCCACGGCGGAGCTGAGAGTGACCTCGCCCACGCCATCCTTGCGTAGCCCATACCGGCGGATGGCGTCGTCGACGACGGCCTGCTCGACCTCGCCGGAGCGGGCCAACGCCTCCAGCGTCGCGACGACCACCGACTCGGCGTCCACGTTGAAGTGGCGACGCAGGGCGGCCCGGGTGTCGGAGCGGCCGAAGCCGTCGGTGCCCAGCGAGGTGTACGCCTGCGGCACCCACCGCGAGATCTGGTCCGGAACGGCGCGCATCCAGTCGGAGACCGCGACGGCCGGGCCAGGCGCACCGGCGAGGATCTGGCTGACGTAGGGCACCGCGGCAGCCTCCTCCGGGTGGAGCAGGTTGTGCCGCTCGCAGACGAGGGCCTCGCGGCGCAGTTCGTTCCAGGACGTGACCGACCACACGTCGGCGGCGACGCCGTAGTCGGCGGCCAGCATCTCCTGGGCTGACAGCGCCCAGCGCATGCCGGTGCCACTGGCGAGGATCTGCGCCCGCGGCGTGGACGAGTCGCCCGCCGCGCCCGGGGCCGCGCCGTCGCCACCGGTGAGCTCGTCGGCGGTGCGGAAGCGGTACATGCCCGCGAGGATCTGCGCCGGGTCGAGCCCGGCCGGCTCCGCCGGCTGCGGAACAGGCTCGTTGTAGACGGTCAGGTAGTAGAAGACGTTCTCGTCCCGCTCGCCGTACATCCGGTCGAGTGCGTCCCGGACGATGTGCGAGACCTCGAACGCGAACGCCGGGTCGTACGACACGCACGCCGGGTTGGTGGACGCCAGCAGCAGCGAGTGCCCGTCCTGGTGCTGCAGGCCCTCACCGTTGAGCGTGGTGCGCCCGGCGGTGGCACCGAGCAGGAAGCCACGGCCGAGCTGGTCGCCCAGCGCCCACATCTGGTCGCCGGTCCGCTGGAACCCGAACATCGAGTAGAAGACGTAGACGGGGATCATGTACTGGCCGTGGGTGGAGTAGGCCGTGGCCGCCGCGATCACCGAGCCCATCGAGCCGGCCTCACTGATGCCCTCGTGCAGCATCTGACCGGCCTCGGACTCCCGGTACGACAGCAGCAGCTCACGGTCGACGGCCTCATAGCGCTGCCCGTGCGGCGAGTAGATCTTCGCCGTGGGGAACATCGCGTCCATCCCGAACGTGCGAGCCTCGTCCGGGATGACGGGCACGAACCGGGCGCCCATCTCCTTGGTCTTCATCAGATCCTTGAGGAGCCGGACGAAGGCCATCGTCGTCGCCACCGGCTGCTTGCCCGAACCGCGACGCAGCTCGTCGAAGATCGACGCCGGCGGCTGGGCGAGCGGGCGGGCCCGGACGACCCGGCGGGGGATGGAACCGCCGAGCGCCGCCCGGCGCTCCCGCATGTACTGGATCTCCTCGGAGTCCGCGCTGGGGCGGTAGTACGGCGGCAGGTGGCCGTCGAGCGCCGCGTCGGGGATGTCCAGGTAGAGCCGGTCGCGCAGCTCCTTCAGCTCCGACTTGGTGAGCTTCTTCATCTGGTGCGTGGCGTTGCGGCCTTCGAAGTCCTTGCCCAGCGTCCAGCCCTTGATCGTGTGGGCGAGGATCACGGTGGGCTGGCCGGTGTGCTCGGTGGCCGCCTTGTAGGCCGCGTAGAGCTTGCGGTAGTCGTGGCCGCCGCGGGAGAGCTTGCGCAGGTCGTCGTCGGTGAGGCCGGCGACCATGCGGCGCAGCCGGGCGTCCGCGCCGAAGAAGTTCTCCCGGATGTAGTCGCCGGCCGACGTCGAGTACGTCTGGAACTGGCCGTCGGGCGTGGTGTTCATCCGGTGCACGAGAACGCCGTCGGTGTCCTGGGCGAGCAGCGGGTCCCAGTCACGGCCCCAGACGACCTTGATGACGTTCCAGCCGGCGCCGCGGAACGTCGACTCCAGCTCCTGCATGATCTTGCCGTTGCCGCGGACGGGACCGTCGAGGCGCTGCAGGTTGCAGTTGACGACGAAGATGAGGTTGTCGAGCTCCTCGCGGGCGGCGACACCGAGTGCGCCGATCGACTCCGGCTCGTCCATCTCACCGTCGCCGAGGAACGCCCACACCTTGCTGCGGGACGTGTCCTTGATCTGCCGGTTGAGCAGGTAGCGGTTGAATCGAGCCTGGTAGATGGCATCGATCGGGCCGAGGCCCATGGAGACGGTGGGGAATTCCCAGAAGTCCGGCATCAGGCGCGGATGAGGGTAGGACGACAGCCCGCCCGGCTCGCCCTCCCGCCGGAAGGCGTCCAGCTGTGCCTCGGTGAGGCGCCCTTCCAGGAAGGCGCGTGCGTAGATACCGGGCGAGGCGTGGCCCTGGATGAAGATCTGGTCGCCGGAGTCGCTGCCGGGCGAGGAGGTCAGGTGGTCCTTGCCGCGGAAGAAGTGGTTGAAACCGACCTCGTAAAGGCTGGCACTCGACGCATAGGTCGCGATATGCCCGCCGACGTTGTATTCGGGACGGTTGGCGCGGCTCACCATGATGGCGGCGTTCCAGCGGATGTAGGCGCGGATGCGTCGTTCCACGTGCTCGTCACCCGGGAACCAGGGTTCCTGCTCGGGTGGGATCGTGTTGATGAAGTCCGTACTCGTCAGAGCCGGTACGCCTACAGCCTTCTCACGTGCTCGCTCGAGGAGTTTGAGCATGAGGAACCGCGCGCGGCCCCGCCCCGACTCCTCGATGACAGCATCCAGGGACTCAAGCCATTCGCTGGTTTCGGACGGATCGATGTCCGGCAACTGGCTCGGGAGCCCGTCGGTGATCACCGAGAACTTCCGTGTTGTGTCCTGCGCCACGCCTAACTCCTGCTCTCCGTAGCTCCTGGCCGATGCCTCCTCACTATCGTGCTCCGTCTCGACACCGCCGTCACGCACGCCCTGCCTACTGATTGGTAACAAAACTGGATCGACAGGGCCCGATATCACCGGATGCATCGTGGTGCTATGACCATCAGTCAGCATCCAGCAACCGGTTGTCGTGATTGCTGTGCCGGGTTCGGCTCAGGTCGCGGATCGTGGAAGACGTCATGCTTCGTCCGGCTGCGCACCGTGTGCGCGCGGGCTGGCTCTCGGGCCGACCGTGCCCGGGGCCCGCGCGAGCGCCCGCACAGCCGTGTGACAAACCCAACCGGTCCAAAACGGGCCGGCTGTCAGCGCCCGGTGACAGGCGGCACAACGACCCGGACGGTGGCCCGCGCCGACGGCGCGGCCGGCGGTATGCGAGACCGTCCGTGCGGGCGGCCGTGCGACGGCCTGGGTGGCTGGCTGGGCCCCGCGCGCGGCCCGCGCTTCACGGACCACGGCGCGGACCACAGAGCGGCGCTGGCGGGCCGGCATGCGTGGGTCAGGGCGGACCCCGGACGTCGCCGCGGCGACACTGGAGCGTCGGTGGGTAACGGAGGAAGGACGTCGAAGGTGGAGACGAGAACAATGACGGTGCATACGGGCCGTCATGACCGGGTCGTCGATCTCACCGACCGGGCCGCGGAGTTCGTCGCCGGCCGTGGGGACGGGCTGCTGTCCGTCTTCGTTCCGCACGCCACCGCCGGCGTCGCGATTCTGGAGCTCGGCTCCGGCAGCGACGAGGACCTGCTCGCCGCGTTGGCGACACTGCTCCCCGCGGACGACCGCTGGCGCCATGCCCACGGTTCGCGCGGGCACGGCCGGTCACACGTGATGCCCGCCATCGTGCCACCGTCGGTGACCGTTCCCGTTCTCGACGGCCGGCTCGCGCTGGGCACCTGGCAGTCGGTCGCACTCGTCGACCTGAACGTGGACAACCCGGATCGGACGGTTCGGCTGTCCTTCCTCGCAGGCTGACCACACGCCCGGTGACCGGCCTGACCGCCGGTCCGGCCCAGGAGCCGGGCAGGGTTCGGCCGCCAAGGCGTCCCACATCACATTCCCGCAGGTTGGAACGATGGTGACATCGTGTCGGCGGGTTTGCCGTGACGGGTTGACGTGACGGCCCGTGGGTAGCGAGATTGTGTCAGCGGAGATCGTTGTGGAACGGCCGGCATCCCCCTGCTTGTCCACAACCCCCGGCGTGGCACTTGCGCACCCACCGGATGGTCCGGTGGACTAGGCCTACGGCGGGTCGCGCGAGCGGATCGTCGCCGACCGGTCCGCCCACGACCGGGCGCCTCGCCACAGCGAGGCGTTATGTAGACGAGCAGGAGGTAGCGGAGGGTGAGTCCGACCGCGGCGAACGCCGAGGGTCAGCGCCGTGCGGAACGTCTGGGAGTCGCGGCCGGCACATTGGTCCAGTCGCTCAACGAGGACGACGACATCGCCCAGGACCTGCTTGATGCGGTCACCACGGCGAGTGGCACCGAGCTTGTGCCGGAGGACTCCGACGACGTGGTCGACGTCGTCCTCCTGTGGTGGCGTGAGGACGATGGCGATCTGGCCAACGCCCTCATCGACGCGCGCAGGCAGTTGTCCGAGGAGGGCGTGATCTGGCTGCTCACCCCCAAGGCGGGTCGCGAAGGTCACGTCGAGCCCAGCGACGTCCTCGACGCTGTGCCCACCGCGGGCCTCGTTCAGACCAGCACAGTCAGCGTCGCGGCCGAATGGGCCGGGATGCGGCTGGCGGCCCCCAAGTCGCAGCGGGTACGCCACCGCTGACGGCCCGGTGCCGGCAGTGACCGGGTTGGCGGCTCCAGGTGCCGCCAACCCGGCTGTTCGCGTGCGCCCAGAGGCTGCCTGAGGCGGAGAGGGCTGCCGCCGTGCTGTGGCCGCACGAGAGACGCCGGGCGCACGAGAGACGCCGGGCGCACGAGAGACGCCGGGCACACGAGAGACGCCGGGCACACAAGAAACATCGGGCACACAAGAACGCCAGGCCACCTCACAACGCCCGTCAGCCGCCCTGGCCCGATGGCCTTCAGCGCCCCGGCCCGATCTGGGAACCGAAGCGCTGAAGTACCGCTTCTGAGCCGTCTGTCGCCGGCCCCTCAGAAGCTCAGCGGGACCTGCTGGCCCTCGACTGCGCCCGGGTAACGGGCCCAGATCTTGTTGATCTCGTACTGGAGGTACAGGGCACCTCCGCCGACCAGCCACAGCACGAAGGCCACCCCGGGGCTGAGCTCCGGGAGCCCGGCCGCGCGCTGGGCATCCCGGGTGCGGGTACCCAGCCGCCACGTGGCCACGAAGGGCGGGACGATCAACACCCAGCCGATCACATACGCCAGCACCGACAACGCCGGGTTGACCTGGATGCGGGGGTTGTACGCGGAGAGCTCCTTGTTGGTCTTGTAGACCCAGACAAGGCTGTAGATGCCGAGCGTGATGATCGGCAGCCCGAGCCACACGGCGAACGGGTTGCGTCGCTTACCCAGAACCCCGGCGCCGACCGGCGAGGCGCCGGCGGGTGGCGGCCCGTAGCCGGGAGGCACCGGATAGGTCTGGTTTCCCGGGTAGGGCTGTGGCGGGTACGGATTCGGCGGGTACGGGCTCGGTGCGTACGGCTCCGTCCGGTCCGAGTACGGCGGGGCGTTACCTGGGCCCGGAGCGCCGAACGGGCCGGGTGGGTTGGAATAGCCCTGCGGGCCGCCGAACCCGGGCGGCGGGCCGCCGGGCCCTCCCTGGCTGCCCTGCCCCCAGCCAGGCGGGCCGGGCGGCGGCATCTGATTGGTCAAGGTGGACACGACCTCCCTGCTGTTCGGACCGCAGGCGCCCGACGCGCCGTCATGCGGTTTCGCTCCCGGCCTGGCCGCGAGCAGTGACCGGCTGGAAGCGGATACCGCCCCAGTAGTCTTCTGTAGTTGTCCGGCTCGATTGTTATCGAGGCCGTTGACCGGTCAGACTAGGACACCGGAGTGCTGGAAACCTGTTCCGGCGCTTTCCTGTGGGATCGTTGAGCGTAAGTATGCTCTCCGTATCTGGATTTGTACGTTTCGGAGTCGGAGTGGGCTCTCCGGGTGCTCCTGCTGCCGCCGACCTGAAGACCACCGTCCCGCGCGGGATCACGCGCCTACTGTCCCTGCCCTGCCCTGCAGGACCGTTCGTTTCCCGTGTGGTGCCAGGCAGCCCTGACGATGTGGTCGTCGCTGTGATCTCCTGGCGGCCAAGGCGTTGTGGAGCCCCACAGTGCCCGGCGTGCCCTGCGTCGCGTCCCGAGGGCCCACGTGGGACGTCCCACCTCGGGGAAGAGCGGGAGAGCGGGTCGTGGCGCAGGGCGCAGGGCGCCGGAGCGGCACACCCGATCCGGCACACCGGTAGTGGCCGGACGCCAAGGGCGTGGCCGGCGGTGGCATGCTGGCGGAGAGGACTGACTGGTCGCGAAGACCGCGAGGTCGAGCAGCACCCAAGAACGCGAAACCAACCGCAATCGAGAGGAACAGCTCGTGACCGTCGACGTCGGAGCCGTCGCCCCCGACTTCTCGTTGAAGGACCAGAACAACGAGGTCGTCACCCTGTCCGACTTCCGGGGCCGTCGCAACGTTGTGCTCCTGTTCTACCCGCTGACCTTCACCGGGGTCTGCCAGGGCGAGCTGTGCTCCGTCCGGGATGACCTCGGTTCCTTCCAGAACGACGACGTGCAGGTGCTCGCCATCTCCGTCGACTCCGCCTTCGCGCACAAGGTGTGGGCGGACCAGCAGAGCTACGAGTTCCCCCTGCTCGCGGACTTCTGGCCGCACGGCGAGGTGGCCAAGGCCTACGGGGTCTTCAACGAGGAGAAGGGCATCTCCCTGCGCGGGACCTTCATCATCGACAAGGAGGGCAAGGTGCGCTGGAAGGTTGTGAACAACATTCCGGACGCACGTGACCAGGCCGAGTACCTCAAGGCGCTCGCCTCGCTGTAGTCCGCAGGAGCCGACGGGCGGGTGATCCCGCCCCGTCGGGCTCCTTGCCGGCACACCTGGCCAGCCAGGAACCCGCGGGGGAGCCCAACGAGGCGCGCCACGGTCGACGTGCTCCGCCGGTCTCGTGAGGACGGTGAACCTCATGCCGTGTTTCCGTTGCAGCGAGCGTCAGACCGACCCGGTCCGGGGATCAAGTCCCTGGCACCGCGTCGTGATCAGCGGTGAGCAGGTTCTGGTCTGCCCGACCTGCCGCCCCGCCCCGGACTGGGACGCGATCCTCGACCGGTGCAACAGGTGCGCCTCGACCCGCCTGGCGAAGGCGCTCGGAACAGTCCTGTGCCGCGACTGCGGCGCTCGCAAGGAGCCCGACCGCCACGCACCCGAGCTCACGGATATCGCCAGTCAGCGCCCACCGGCGCAACTGCAACTGCAGCCGCCGCCAGCCGAGCCCCCTTCGCCCGCCGGCGAACCGCCGAGGCCGCTGGTGCGACCGTTCGCAGCCGCAAGAGACAAACCCGGGGCCATGGGCCAACCCGCGGCGACAGACGCCCACACGCGCTCTGAGGCGGCGCAGGCGGAGACCGAACACTCCTTCGCGTCGCCGGACACGGGCGCGCCCGCGAGCCTCCCAGACCGCGACGGAGCCCTCGCCGCCGACGTTGACGCCGCCCTCTCCCGCATGTTCGGGCGGCCACGGCCGGTCTCCTGACCCAAAACTCGCGATCATCCGCTAACGTTTCGACCTGGCACGGTGACTCTCCTGACGGAAGGGACACCGTGCAGCCGGACGTATGTTGCCGACGCAGGCCCTGTGTTGCGTAGGCTGGCATCCTCCCGGGCGCGTAGCTCAGCGGGAGAGCGCTCGCCTTACAAGCGAGTGGTCGCAGGTTCGATCCCTGCCGCGCCCACGCGCTGGTTCCGCATGCTTGTCGATCCTGCGGATCGCCTGCGGCACAGCCGCAATGTCTGCCGGGGGGTGACCCCCCGAGACCCCCCGACGGGGCGCCTGTGGCGCCTCTGGGGCCGGGAAATCTGGGCGTTTGTAGCAACGCCTGTAGCAACGCGCATGGTGGCCGCCCGTCGGGGGAGTCGGTGATCAGTTGCCGATCAGGTGATCGTCGAGTCGGGCCAGGGCGGTGCGCTTCTCCGCCATTGATGAGTGGGCGTAGATCGTCATCGTGACTTCGATGGCGGAGTGGCCGGCGATCTCGCGGACGGTGTGGGGTGGGACGCCGAGGTTCAGGAGCAGTGTCACGCAGGTGTGCCGCAGCCCGTGGAAGACCACGTCGTCTATGCCGGCCGCGCGGCGTAGTGGGTCCCAGGTTCGACGTAGGTTGCCGGGGTCGATCATCGTTCCGATCTTCGTGGTGAAGATGTGATCGGTGTGCACCCAGCGATCACCGGTCGCGTCCCGTTCGGCGTCCTGGAGCTTGCGGTGTTCGGTCAGCGCTTCTGCGACGAAGCCGATCAGTGGCAGCGTGCGAAACGATGTGTCCGTCTTGGGGGTGACCAGGCGGAGGGCACGGCCGGTGCGCTGGAGGGTGCGGCGGATCGTGAGGGTGCCGCGGTCGGTGTCGATGTCCGACCACTGGAGACCGAGGAGTTCCCCGCGGCGTAGGCCGAGGAAGAGCGCCAGGACCACGAGCGCGTAGAGCCGGTCACCGGCCGCCGCGTCGAGCAGGGCCCGCGACTGTTCGACAGTCAGGCCGCGGTTGATGCCGTACTGCGGTGGCGTGATCTTCACCAGCTTCGCGACATTGCGGCGGAGCAGTTCCTCGCGGACGGCCGCCTGAAGGCCGTTGCGCAGCACCGAGTGCGCCTGCTGCACCAGCCGCCGGGATGGGAGTGACCTGCAGCACTGGCCGATCGCGCAGCACCGCCGGTTCTCCTCACGCCGCCGGGTGTCGAGGCCGCGCCGGCAGCACAGGCAGGAGTTCTCCATCTGCCGGACGAAGAGCCGGACGTCCGCCGCGGTCAGCCTGTTCAGCCGCTTCTTGCCGATCGCCGGGCAGATGTGAACCCGGACCATCATCTCGTAACCGTGGTAGGTCGCCGGCTTGTTGTTCGGCTTGACGGTCTGCTCCAGCCAGTAATTCAGGAACCGTTCGACCGTCCAGCCGGTCGCCTCCGCCGGAATTCCCTGATCCGAATTGGCCTGAAGTTCCGTGAGCTTGCTGCGGACGATTTCTTCCGACTTGCCGTAGACCGGGCGCCGCTTGCTGGTGCCGTCGGGCATGAGGACGTAGGCCGCGCCGACCCACAGACCGTCCGCGCGCTGGTAGATCGAGCCTTGGCCGTTGGCGCGCTTGCTGCGCCCCTTGCGTCGACCGTTCGACGGACCGTCGGTGCTGCTGGGCATGGGTTTCTCCTTGCCGAAAGAACGGGACGGGTGGGCACGGGGTCGGGTGCGCTGCCCGGTGCCGGTGGGATTCCGTTCTCTGGCGTGGGGATGGTCTGTCGGGGCGCCGGCCGCGTCCAGGGCGCTTCGCGTGGCTCCGCCATCGGCCTGCGGCCGACCCTGGACACGTCCGACACCCCGACAGCTTTGAACGCCACCAGAGAACGGAAGAAAAATGGGGGAGGGGCAGGCGGGATTGCCGCTATGGGCGCGGGAGGCTGGCCGCTGCCGGGTCCGCCGCGGGATTCCCGTTCGCGGGGACCATTGCCGGAAGTCCGGGCACCTGGCGGAACACGAGAACCGCGTCCACGTCGCCGAAGTGTTCGGTGAAGAAGGCATCCGCCGGCAGGGTCGCGAGGATCGCCACTAGGTCGCCGACGTCCGCGCCAGGACGGATGGTCAGCTCGTGGTCACCGGTGCTCGTGGTGTGGGACGCGACGAGCGGGGAGTCTCCGCCGGGGGTGCGCCACGCGCCGAATCCGTTGGACGAGAAGATGTTCATAGGGCTTCGCTCCTGTCACAGGCAGGGGTGGGGTCTCAGGTCCCGGTCGGGTGTTCCAGCACCCACCGGGACCGCCTTTCCGAAACTCCGGACAACCCGGAGGCCCGCGCGCCGAGCCGCTGGTCGGATGGGCCTTCATGCCGCTTCCTCGCCGCGCAGCCGGTCGACGTAGGCGAGAACCGCGGCGCGGGGAACGCGGCGGGAGCGGCCGATGCGGACGGATTCGAGCCGGTGGCCGCGGATCAGGTCGTACACGGTGCTCCGACCGACACCGAGCAGTTCGCCGGCTTCGTCGACCGTCAGCAGAAGCTTGCTGGTCACGGTGATCTCCACGAGTTCAGGGCGGAAAGATCAGGCAGCGCGGGCCGGAGCCTCGGGTGGGCCGGTTGCCGGAAGTTCGCCGGTCAGGGCACGGCGGGCCGCGTCGAGCTGTGCGCGCCAGGCGTGACGTTGCGCGACGGCCTGCAGGAGCAGGTGTTCGCGTCGGGGTGCCGCCGGGTCGCCGGGCCGGAGCAGTGTCCACGCGGTCCGAGCCGGGTCGGTCTCGGCCGCAGCCGGACCGGTAGCCGTGTGACCGAGCGCTTCGAGCTGCTCCCGGATGAACACGACCCGATCCTGCTTGTGGTCGGTCAGGGTCTTGCCGGACCATTTGCGGCTGACCAGGACCCGCCGTCCGCCGAACCCGAGCGTCTCCCGCCGGTGTGCCTTTCCGCGGCACCGCCCAGGAACGAGACCTGGCTTCGGGTTCTTCGGCTGGACCCCGAATCGTAGCCAGTTCGCGCAGGTGGGCGAGCACGGTTCGTAGCGCAGCGCCGCCGCAAGCCGGTCGACGTGGCGCCGTTGCACGTCGGTCGTGGCCGCGTGGCAGCCATCGAGGCTCTTCGTCAGGTACTTGGTCAGGTAGCCGATCATCCGGCCGGTGTTCGCCGAGTTCGCGGTGACGCCGTCCGCGCGCAGTTGCGGGCCGAAGCGGACGACGTGGGACGGTTCGTCCTCGTCCCCGATGGCGTCGAGGGCCTCATCCCAGCTGGGCAGCGGACGAGCCGAGTCCGGGTCGAGGTAGGCCCCGGAGCCGCCGTCCCACACGGGAAGGTGACCGTCGCCGTAGACGGGCTGGTCGACCGCAGGCCACCAGACCTGGTGGTACGTGGCCGCCGCGACCTGGCGCAGCAGCAGCCGCGGGATCGTGCCGCGGATGGCCGCGTGCAGGTGCGGGGCGAGCCGCCGTTGGGGTTCGAGCGCGGCGAAGTACTGCACATCCCAGCCGACCGCGCGGCGCAGGTTCTGCCAGAACCGGTCGATCAGCTTCGGGAAGTGGATCGCGTCCCGCGCCGCCCGCTGGTAGTCGTACGAGCCCGGATCGACTGGAGTCCCGTCGGAGTTCACCCGGCCGTACGTGTCGCAGGTGAGCGTCAGGAACATCGACGGCCGCCAGGTCTTACCGTCCGCCGCCTCATACGTCCGGCCGACGGTTCGCTTGTCCACCGGGAGCCGAGGCAGGTCGGGAGCGTCCTGCCGCCGGCGGGTCGAGCGGGCACGGCGAGCCCGGTCCCGATCGTCAGGGGCAGCCTTGCCCCGCACGCCCAGGGCGTTGAGTTCGTCGTCCACCTGGCCGATAAGCGCGTCGATCTCCGCGACGCCGGCCGGGTCGCTGTCACGTTCGGCATCGTGGCGGACGACTTCGAGGTCCGCGCGGAATCCGGCCAGAATCTTCGCTTCGTCCGTCGGGGGGTCCGGGTCGGGAAGGGGTTCGTCGTCGAGGTGCCAGCCGGCCTTGCACTGCGCCATCCGCAGGCGCCGCGTCTTCTCCGCACACGGCGGGCACTTGCTCGCCAGGGTGGCGCCGCAGGGCACGGGGATGATCTCTGTTTCGCCGGTGTCGAGGTTCGTGCGCCGCATCGCCATCGGCCGGACACACACGCCGTTCTCCACGGCGACGGCTTCGACGACGTGGCGGGCGAGCGGCATCCGCATCCGCGCCATCCGAGAACCGGGCCGGTCGTCACGATCGTCACCGGCGGCAGGGGTGAGGGGGACGGCCGGGTCAGGGCCTACGGGAGACGGGTGGGTCACGCGGGCTGGTCCTCCGTGACATCGAGGTCCGGACGGTCGAGGCCGACAGCGGTGGCAGCGACGGGTTCGGTGAAGCGGGTGCAGCCGCAGCGGGTCCGGCTACCGGTGTGGCCACGGCAGCGGCCCCGGCGGTGCGCGACGTACAGGTGGGAGCAGTTGGCGCACACCGGCAGCACCACCAGCGGCGCACCCAGGTCCGGTACCGGTGGGTTGCTGCTTGGGCTGGTCATGCGACCTCACCCCACCCCGCCGGAGCGGCCCCGCCGGTCGGATGGTCGGTGGGGTAGGCGGGGATCTGCGGGATCCAGCCGTCACCGGTCGCGCGGGTGGGCCGGTAGGCCCAGACGGTGCGGCTGATCTCGGTGTCGTCGATGTGCGCGGCACGGACCCGGACCGGTTCGGGCTGGCCTTCCACCAGCACATAGCCGACCCCGGGCAGCGAGACCGGGATCTCATCCGCCCGCGCACCACGGTCGCGGGCACCGGAACCGAAGACGAGATCGGCCTGTTCGACCTCGGTCATGCGCATCGCGATCCGGACCGGGAACAGGTCCCGGAACGGCAGCACCTCCTTACGCGGGTCCTGCACCGCCGCCAGGACCACGACCCCGGCCGCACGGCCCTGGGACAGCAGCAGCGGCAACGCCGCCCCGATCCGCTTCTTCAACTCCCGATCGGTGACATACGACGTGAGGGAGGCGATCTCATCGACCACCACCACGATCAGCGGATCGTCGACGGTCGGGGTGTGCAGCCGGGTCTGCCCACGCAGCAGGGCGGTGCGTCGTTGCATGACCGCCACCGCGTCGTCGAGAAGCTCCGCGGCTTCACCGGTGGTGGTCGCGAACCGGGTGAACAACGGTTCCCCGAACGCGAGTTCCATCCCGCCTTTCGGGTCACACACCCACAGCTCCACCAGCCCGGCACGCAGCGCTGGGCCGAGGCCGCGGATGATCGACCACAGCACCGAACTCTTGCCCGCCCCGGTCGCCCCCGCGACGAGGACATGCGTCCCCCGCACGGGCAGGGTCCAGGGGGATCCGTCCTCACAGCGCCCGACCGGGACCGCGCCCAACTCCGCCACGGCGAGGCCAGACCCAGCCCCAGCACCGTCCGCACTGTTCCGGTTCACCCGGCCGGGACGACCCCCGTCGAGGTCACCGACGGTGACGGGGCGAACGAGGGTGTCACGGTGGTGGAAGTACAGCCGGACGAACCGATGCTGCTCGGCCTGCACCTGGCAGCGCCGGGCCCGGAACACGTGCCGCAGCGCTTCAGCCTGCTCCGCCCACTGCTGCGGGGTCTGCCCGGGTAGCAGCTCCACCCGCAGCACATCCACCGCGCGGGTAGAGCGGATCGACCGGATCCGCGGGAAGTACTCGTCGAAGGTCACCTGGTCGGCGTTGGACGTGGGGACCCGGATCGCGAGATCCGTATGGATCATCGCCGGGCGCCACCGCCGCCGGTAGACGAGCGTCAGCCGGACCCGTCCCCACGCCCACCGGGCCAGCCACCCGAACGATGCCGGATGCACCTGCCGCCAGGCCACCGCATACAGCGTGAGAGCGGCGAGAAGGACGAGCAGGCTCAGCAGCCCGAACCGGTGGACGAACATCAGCAGGACGACCGTGGCCGGGACGGCGATCCGGTGCCGCCAGCACCAGCGCACCCCGAGGACCAGCCCTTTACCGGCCACCGCCAGCAGCAGCATCCATACCGGCACCCGGATCCTGTCCGCGCGGGACGGGATACGCGGCATCCGCTGGTCGCCGTAGATTCTGGACATGGAAATACCACCTGTTTCCGAGCGCGCTAAACCACAGGGAGGGAGAAAGGGGAGTGACGTTTCCGCGAGAAAAGGGGCGTTTCTACGCCGCGTTTTCCGCCGGGAAATTGTCGTTCTGTACCGCGCTGGCGATGGGTTCGCACTCGGCGAGGTAGGTGCTAACCGCCTGCTGCAACGTCCGGGCAAACCGCAGATGGTCCGCGGTGACCGTGCCACCGGCCACGGACAGGCTGAACAGAGACGGGCCCGCGTCGACGGACAGGATCGGGGATCGGTGCGGGTAGGTGTGGCACATCGTGTGCCAGTCCGTGCCGACATGCAGCGCCAGGTGCGTCACGGACCGGTGCAGCTCGCCGTCGTGGCCGGTCATGCCGCCGCCCCGGTCCGCCGCATCGGGCCGATGTGCCGCAGGCGCAGGGCCCGCAGGGCGTAGGCCTGCTTGGGGAACCGGCCGTTGGTGTCGACCCAGGCCGTGATCGTCAGCCCTTCGAACAGTGCCGGCCGGAACGGCGTACCGGGCATCGCTTCGGGCAGGACCGGCTGAACCTCGCCGGGAACCTTCACCTTCAGTTCGGCCTGGCGGGCCGCCGGGTCCGGGTCGAGTACCCGCACCGCCCAGATCCGTTCGCCGGTGTTCGGGTCGCGTTCCTGCGGGTCCGGGGCGTTCGCCTTCACTTTCTCGTAGTCGTTCGCCGGTTCCACGCCGAGCACGAAAGCGCCCGCCGGGAACACGTCCTCAAAGCGCACGGGAATACGTCGCGGAACCGCCATGGATTCGTCAGCCTCCGAGGGTCAGCCCGCCCCCGGGGAAGTCCGGGGTTTGTCGGGCACACCCACCATGCACCGCTCACCGAGCGCTCGCCAAGCGTATATACGCCATGGGATAACGCCTTGATATAAGAACCGGGCCCGCCGCCATGGCAGTCTTCCGGCCAACCTCAGAAGGCAGGCTATGGTTTGACGAAAAGCAATCAACGGGGTGGTGAGTCGTGATGATCCGCGATGCGTCGACACGCGAGGACTGGCCGGCAGTCGGCACAGCGATCACAGACCGGATGCGGCAGCAGCGGATGAGTCAGCAGGCTCTCGCAGCCGCGTCCGGGGTTTCGGTCGCGACGCTGCGGGAGTTGGCGCGGGGAACCAGCAGCCGCCGCGCCCAGGACGCCACGCTCATCGCCATCTCCCACGCACTCGGATGGGCTGACGGTCACCTGCTGGCCGTCCTGCTCGGTCGCCAGCCCGACGAGGTGCCGACACTGGCCCTGCCCGTCGATCGGCAGATCCTGGACGCCCTGCTCCGCATCGAACGCAGCGTTGCCGCCATCGGCGCCCAGCTCCGCCCCCTCACCGAACCCCACGGCGAGGCATCGGCCGCGCCGGCCGCGGACGTGAAAAGGCCGGACCCGGTGGCGCGATAGCCACCAGATCCGGCCCCTCACAGGCCCAGGCTCAGACTCGGTTAACCCCCCGAGGATCAGCCGCGTCCGCTCCTGAGTCGTCCGGGGTGCCGCCGGCGGGGCGGCTCAGGAAGACCCGGATCGCGTCGAACGCATCCGCGTGCCCCGCCCGATACGCCTGTTGCTCCTCACGGGTGATCCACCGCGACCGGTCAGGGAACCCCGTCGGGATGTCGAGCGCCGAGCCGGTCAGCCGCAGCAGATCCCGCCGGGACACCTGCCCCGCCGGCACCTGATACGCGAGGACCACGGCCTCATCTCCGTGGACCGAGTGGAACTCCAGACCGGCCGGCATCTCCGCCAGCGCCCGGTGCAGATCCGCCAGATCCGATCCGGGCTGGATCACCACCGCCCACATCCCCGCACCCCACGGCAGCATCACCACCGCCGGACGCGACCGATCCCGAACCGCATCGGTACACAGCCCCTGAGCGTCATCCGCGTTCACCGGTAACGCCCTGCCCGCCGGGTGACCAGATGATCCAGATGCCCGCCGAGCACCATCCAGTCACCCAGCTCCGCCGGCTTCTCCTCCACGAAGAACCGCAACGGCGTCACCTGGAACCGCGTCCAGCACCGATCCCGCGCGAACGCCTCAGCATCCCGCGCGGACCGGAACGTGATCACCGTGTCCCGAACCCGTCCAGAACCGTCCTCCTCGAAGCGGACCACGCCGAACAGAACCGCATCGTGTGTCGGTCCGCAGGTCGCTTCGGTAGTCGCCGTCATTGGGCCGCCCTTCCGCATCGTCGTCATCGTCCGAGCCGCCCGCGACGGAGATTGTCCGTGCGCAAGCGGGACAGCTCTGGACGTACGCTGACGCGCCCTCATCGTCCGGAATAGATATGCAACCGAATACCGAGAGTGGATAGACTTGCTCACGGTACGCAGGCCGCCACGTGCCGGCAGCCACCCTTCCGGGATGGGAGCCCGCCATGCCCCGACGCAGCCCCACGCCCACCGCGCCGCCCGGACTCTGGGACCGCCCGGACATGGCCCAGGCACTCGCCAACCGCGACATGCGCACGATTCTCACGATCTACCGGCGTTGGACCGGAGCGTCCCAGCCGCAGATAGCGCACATGACCGGTGTCGCGCAGCCCGCGATCAGCACGATTCTCAGCGGGAAACGCCACGTCAGCAGCATCGAGATCTTCGAGAAGTTCGCCGCGGGACTCGACATTCCCCGCGCGCTGCTCGGGCTTGCCGAGGACGACGACACCGCCCAGCCCGGAAAGCCCGCCACCAGGCGCAGTGCCGTTCTCGACGTGCCCGCCTCCCGCCCCCGCAGCGTCGACGCCGGGGTCGACTCCCTGGTCCGGCTCTGGCAGGCCGACCAGGAACAGCCCCGCCAGGCCCACGGCGCACCCGTCGACCCCGGGATCTGGACCGAGGCGGCACTTGACTGGCTCCTGCACTCCACCGACCGGACCACCCGCGAACCATCCACCGGCCGCAGGGTCGGCATCGCCGACGTCGAAGCGCTGCAGACCACCACCGGAATGTTCGCCGACCTGGACAACCGCTACGGCGGAGGACACGCACGCACCGCCTTCGTGAGCTTCCTGTCCAGCGACGTCGAGGCGATGATGCGCGGCCAGTACACCGCCGCCGTCGGGCCCTGCCTGTACTCCGCCGTCGCCGAAGCGCTGCTGCTCGCCGCGTGGATGGCTTATGACAGCGGCCTGCACGGACTGGCCCAGCGGTACTTCCTTCCCGCCCTGCACGTCGCGCAGACCGGCGGAGACCGCATGCTCGCCGGCAGCGTCCTATCCGCCATGAGCCACCAGGCATCGTTCCTCGGCGAGTACCAGCACGCCGCGAACCTCGCCCGCGCCGCCGCCAGTGGAACCGCCGCGGTGGCCACCCCGACCCTGACCGCCCAGTTCCATGTCATGGAGGCCCGCTCCTACGCCCGTCTCGGCGACGCGACCGCTTGCGACGCCGCCCTGACCGCGACCGAGCGTGCGTTCAACCGCCGCAACCCCGCCGACGACCCGGCGTTCATCAGCTACTTCGACGAGGCCGAGCTCTCCGCCGAGTTCGGCCACTGCTTCCGCGACCTTGGCCGCGCAGCTGGAGCCCGGACGTGGGCCGGCCGTTCAGTCGGCGCCAACGCCGAGGGTGCGTTCCCGCGCAGCGACTTCTTCGCCGCCATGGTCCTTGCCGACGCCCACCTGGACCACGGCGACCCCGAACCCGCCTGCCGGGTCGCGTTGAAGGCACTGCAGATCGGCGAGCAGTTGAAGTCCGCCCGGTGCGCCGCCTACGTCCAGGAGTTCCGCACCCGCCTCACCAAGGTGGGCACCAGCAGCGTCGCGCGGGAGTTCACCGAGCAGGCCGAGACCTACCGACTCTGGACGGCCGCCGCGTAACCGCCGGCGCAGGTCAGAACGGCGACCAGTCCCGCCGACTCGCCCCCGTCCGCAGCGCCCGCATCCGCTTGCCGAACTCCGCCGCCGTCCGGTCATCGTTGCCGATGTTCTGCGCCATCCAGACGACCATCATCGTCTCCCGGATGTCCCGCAGGACCGGGTAACCGTCCCAGGCCATGACGTCGAAGCCGTACCCGTCGACGAACGCGGCGTACTCGTCCGCCGAATGCCAGCCGTACAGGTCGTGGTACATCGCGGTCAGGATCAGATCCCACTCCCGCGGACCGGTGGCGAACCCATCCAGGTCGATCAGGACCGGGGTCCCATCGTCGTCATGCAGCAGGTTCCCGACGTTCGCATCCCCATGGATCGGACCCGGTGGCAGTGCGAAACGCAGGCTCCGGTAGGCGTCGTCCAGGACCTCGACCCGGTGCTGGAGGAAGCTCCGGTCCGCCGGGTCGAGGTCGGCCGCGTCGTCGAGCCGCCGCGATGACCTCCCGAACGGAACGAACGCGGGCAGGACCAGTCCGACCGGTGGAACCAGCGCGTGCATCCGCCGCAGCGCCGTCGCGAGTTCCCCGGTGGTGCCGTACTCGTCCCCACTGCCAGCGGTTCGCCAGAACACGACCACCCGGTCATCGACGATCAACGGCTGATCCGCATCCACCTCAGCCACGCGGACTGTCGGAACACCAGACGAGTTCAACCAGGCCGACACCGCGAGTTCCTGCCGTGCCGCGTCCAGATAGTCAGCCGAACGACCGATCCGCACGACCAACGACGCCGAGGCCAGACGGAACACGGCATGCTCACCGAGCCGCAGCATCCGAGCGCCAGCAGGATCGAGGCCCGCCGCAGCACAGGCAGCGGCCAGCACAGATCGAGCCTCAACCACCCCGAAGCCCACGGAGTCCACGCCGTCCCCGCTACCGTCCGCCACACCAGAACGCTAGCCGAGCGCTCGCCGCCCGTACGCCGAAGCGCAGAGCCGGCAGAGAGCGGGCCGCAGTGCACCATCACGCGGGACCGGCTACGTCAAGCATCACCTGGGACACGACAGGCGACGAGCCGCGGCGACGGCCTCGCGGACCGCGCGCTGGTACTGGTGCTGGTGGAACACGAAGGGCCCGAAGCCCCCGTAGTCGCGGCCAGGGCGGTACGGCTGGATGAAGCCGCGCCACGTCACCAGGTCCCCGTCGGTAACCACGTGGGCCTCGAGCGGCCAGCAGCCCACTTCGCCGCAGTCGCAACCGAGTAACGCGACCACGCCTCTCTCGGCCCAGTAGGGGGAGTCTGGTCGCCCGGTGAGGTAGCTAGCCAGGTCGCCGAAGTTGAAGAAGTCCATGACGATCCCGGCGTATGCGCCAGGTACGTCGTGGCCGGCGGCATGTTCGAAATCCGAAACCAGGTCCACCAGGCTCACATCGTCAACGTACGGCAGCAGCTCACGCGCAGGCTCCGGCCGTTCGCCCCACGGACGCACGTGGAAACGAACCTCGCTGATTCGCGGTCGAGTCGACACAGGCCAAGTCTGACGTAGGCCGCCCTGTGCCCACGCGGTCCGAATCCGGGGGCAAGGCACCGCCGTCCACCCGCACGGCAGGCAGTCGTCAAGCATCACCCGGGATCGGACAGGCAACGAGCCGCGCCGTTGCCGAATCCTTCGTTTTGAGATCAAGAGCGGTGGGTGTCGGTGCCGTGCGACGGCTGCGCGTGGCGCTGGCGCGCCATGCTCGCCGGCCCGTCGCCGTCCCCCACCGCCATGCCTTACTGAGCAGAGGAACGGCGGCCGACGCGGCTCTTCGTGTACCAGCAGCGGTGCGACTATTTGGACAGCATGCCTGGCGCGGCGCACGCCGGGTGGCTTGAAGGACGAGTAGCGGACACCGGCACACAGCCCACGCAGGTATTCCAGGTCGCTTCGCTCACCGGGCGGGCAGCCCGACCCGCCCACTGACTAGCCGAGGCGCCCCTCTGCGGTCACCGTGCGGTGGGGGAGGAACGGTTGTCGGGCTTGCGGGCGGTGGTCAGGTTGGCGCTGACGGTGCGTGTCATTCGGTGGTCGTCGCCAAGGACCCGCAGACTGTCGGCCAGGGCCTGCTCGTACAGGTCGATCGCCTCACCTACCCGCCCCGCAGCTTGGTAGGCGCCGGCGAGGTTGTTCCGCGACACCAGTGTGTCCGGGTGGTCGGCGCCCAGGACCCGCAGCCGGTCGGTCAGGACCTGCTCGTACAGGTCGATCGCCTCACCTACCCGTCCCGCTGTCTGGTGGGTGTAGGCGAGGTTGTTCCGCGACACCAGCGTTCTCGGGTGGTCGGGGCCCAGGACCCGAAGGTTGTCGGTCAGGACCTGCTCGTACAGGTCGATCGCCTCACCTACCCGCCCCGCAGCTTGGTAGGCGTAGGCGAGGTTGTTCCGCGACGCCAGCGTGTCCGGGTGGTCGGGGCCCAGGACCCGAAGGTTGTCGGTCAGGACCTGCTCGTACAGGTCGATCGCCTTACCCACCCGTCCCGCTGTCTGGTGGGTGTAGGCGACGTTGTTCCGCGACATCAGTGTGTCCGGGTGGTCGGGGCCCAGGACCCGCAGCCGGTCGGTCAGGACCTGCTCGTACAGGTCGATCGCCTCACTCACCCGCCCCGCCGTCTCGTACGCGGAGGCGAGGTTGTTCCGCGACGCCAGCGTGTCCGGGTGGTCGGGGGCCAGGACCCGCAGGCTGTCGGTCAGGACCTGCTCGTACAGGTCGATCGCCTCACTCACCCGCCCGGCCGCCAGGTAGGCGTAGGCGATGTTGTTCCGCGACATCAGCGTGTCCGGGTGGTCGGGGCCCAGCACCCGCAGGCTGTCGGTCAGGACCTGCTCGAACACGTCGATCGCCTTACCCACCCGCCCCGCCGTCTCGTACGCGGAGGCGAGGTTGTTCCGCGACGCCAGCGTGTCGGGGTGGTCGGGGCCCAGGACCCGCAGCCGGTCGGTCAGGACCTGCTCGAACACGTCGATCGCCTCACTCACCCGCCCCGCCGTCTCGTACGCGGAGGCGAGGTTGTTCCGCGACGCCAGCGTGTCCGGGTGGTCGGGGCCCAGGACCCGAAGGCTGTCGGTCAGGACCTGCTCGAACACGTCGATCGCCTTACCCACCCGCCCCGCCGCCAGGTAGGCGCCAGCGAGGTTGTTCCGCGACACCAGCGTTCTCGGGTGGTCGGCGCCAAGGACCCGCAGCCGGTCGGTCAGGACCTGCTCGAACACGTCGATCGCCTTACCCACCCGCCCCGCCGTCTCGTACGCGGAGGCGAGGTTGTTCCGCGACGCCAGCGTGTCGGGGTGGTCGGGGCCCAGGACCCGAAGGCTGTCGGTCAGGACCTGCTCGTACAGGTCGATCGCCTCACTCACCCGCCCCGCCGTTCGGTAGGCGTAGGCGAGGTTGTTCCGCGACGCCAGCATATTCGGGTGGTCGGCGGCCAGGATCCGCAGCCGGTCGGTGACGACCTGCTCGTACAGGTCGATCGCCTCACTCACCCGCCCCGCCGTCTCGTACGCGCCAGCGAGGTTGTTCCGCGACGCCAGGGTGTTCGGGTGGTCGGCGCCCAGGACCCGCAGCCGGTCGGTCAGGACCTGCTCGTACAGGTCGATCGCCTCACTCACCCGCCCCGCCGTCTCGTACGCGCCAGCGAGGCTGTTCCGCGACTCCAGCGTGTCCGGATGGTCCGCGCCTAGCAGCCGATGCCGATCCACCAACACCCGCTCGAACAGACCAATCGCCGTAGGGAGCTGGCCACGTCCTTCAAGGTAGGTGGCGGCCCGGTCTGTCAGCCAGCACAGGTCGCCGAACGCCGCCGCCGATCGGTGCCGGCCACGATCGGTCACGGTGAGAACATGCGCGAGGAGGGCATCCCACCGCGGCCAGGATGCCGGGTTTCCCCGCACGTCAAGTAGGAGTTCTGCGGCGAGTAGTCCGGCGACGATCTCCACAGCATCTGCGGCACGCAGGTCAGACATCGCGGTGCGGACCGCGGCACCCACCAGACGGTGCACGATCAGCCGGTCACCGTCCCGACGGGCCAGACTAAACCGGACCAGCGCCCCGGCCGCCTCAGCCCACCCCCGCCGATCCACCCCGCCGAGCGTCCCTCCGAGCCGGTCAGGATGGCCGGTGAACAGGTCCAGCGGGATCGGTTCCGCGTCACACCACGCGCACAACTCCAACAGCTCCGCCGCCGCCGGCATCCCCACCCGCAGCCGCTCCACCGACCGCCCCCACACATCCTCAACCGCACCACCCGGCGCCTCCGCCAACAGCGCCGCGTACTCCTCGGCCGGGGTGTCGGTCTCGTCGAGGAAACCCGCGGCCGCCTCTACCCCCAGCGGGAGATCCCCCATCAGCTCCGCGAGCCGACCCGCCGCCGTGGTGTCCACTCCCGGCACCCGGCCGACGATCAGCTCGACGGAGGCCGCCCGGTCCAACACCGGCACCGACACCGATGTACCCAGCCCCCGCACCGCCCGATGCCGCGACGTCACCAGCACCCGGCCACCCCCCGACGGAGCGAACCCCGCGACTGCACGGACGCTCTCGTCGTCGTCGACATTGTCGAACACCACCAGCCACGATCCCAACTGGCCGAGCGCCGACCACACCACCCCGGGCTCCGAGCCGACCGGCAGACCCAGCGGCCCCGCCAACGCGGCCACATGCTGGCCGATGAGTTCCACGCGCTCCGAGGGCACCCACCACACCACGTCGAACCCCTCCGCATACCGGTGCGCGTACTCCAACGCCACCGATGTCTTTCCCACGCCACCCATCCCGTCCAACGCCACCAACGCCACCCGCGCCGACCCCGACAACGCGATGTCCACATCGGTCAGGAGCTGCTCCCGCCCGACGAACTGCACTGGCCGGCCAGGCACTTTCCAGGCCAACCGCCCCTCAACCCCGGCAGCCCCCGCGCCACCCGTAAAAGCCGGGTTCCCCGGGTAGTCCGCCTGAATGGCCATCAGTAGCCGACTCGTCCCGTCCCGAACCGCGCCCGCCCGCAGCTCCCTCGACACCGACCACCAGAACAGCACCGCGTTCGGCGCACCCCACGGAAACCGACCCGCCGGGAACTCCGCCTGCTCCAAGACCCGCCGCGCTGACCGCTCATCAGAGAACAGGTCAGCCAACGCGTGCACCTGCTTGCCGCTCAGGCCCTCGCCCACCGGCCACCCCCACGCGAACTGTCACCCAGACGAACATCATCCCACCCCGAGGTACAACACCGGTTTCCGACTACGCGCACGGCTGTCACGCCACGAAGCCAACCCTCCCGTGGAACGACGCCTGGTGACGTGTGGCCAGCCGTGTAGCCCAGCTGACGGACGACTACGGACCGCGGTGGTCACCGGCGGAATTGGCGCCAAGGACGTGCCGACGTGACGAACCCCGGCGGACGAGCCGGACCGACTTTGCAAGGCAGGGGTCCGCTCGGCCAGGTGTAGCAGCGCGTGTAGCAACGACTGTGGACATCGGCGGACGACCATGGATGCCGGTGGACATCGCGACCGGTGCACCTCCCGCCGTGGCAATGATCGAGCCGCGCCTTACAAGCGAGTGGTCGCAGGTTCGATCCCTGCCGCGCCCACAAACCCTTCATTTGCAGGCGGTTTCGGGCCCTGTGACGGCTAACGCACCGGCGCACATCGGCTGAGACAGCGCACAGTTTCGCCACATGACAGCCCCCTCGCTCCGCCTGCCAGCGTCGCCCCCGGCGTGGGCCGCGATGATCCGATCATGGCGCCAGACCCTCACCGCAGAGAACAAGTCGGCCCGGACGCTGGCGATCTACAGCGGCGCTGCTGAGGCTCTCGCCCGGCGCTGCGCCACTGACGGGCCCGATGACCCTGTCGAGCTGGACCGTGCCGCCGTCGCGGGCTTCCTCTGCTGTGGCGTCGCGGTGATGCGGTCGGTATCGAGAGGCTGGACCCGCACCAGTTCCGGCATACGCCGCGCACACCTGGTTGAACGTGGGGGGTCGTGAGTCCTACCTGATGCGCAACATGGGGTGGAAGTCGTCCGCGATGGTCCGCCGGTACGGCGCGTCGGTGGCGGACGAACACGCCCGGGAGGCACACCGGCGCCTCAGGCTCGGCGACAGGCTGTAGCGGCTCCTGACGACCCAACGGGACCGGGCGAGGGTGTTCCTACCGGAGGCGTGAATACATAAATCCATCCGACGAAAAGCTATCTAGGTATCACCGGGAAAGCGTGCTACGGTCGATCCGTACCGGTAATACGGCACCGGTCACAGAGGAGGGACTGTGACCAATTCGACGCAGCAGAGTTTGAAGGCGCGAAAAGCCGCGCATCTGTCGCACGTCTTTCGTGACCCGATCGAACGGACCGCGAAAGCGCGTGCGGCTTCGCCTGCCTCCGTCGATTACTGGGCGCGCAAGATGGCGACCGAATTTCCGGAGCTTCCCGAGGCGGAAGTGAACCGCCGTGCCGGTCACTTGCACCGTGCCCACATGGCGGACCTTCCGCGGCGTGGTGTCGAAGCGCGTCAGGCCACACGTCTCCGGATCGCGGCTGGACTTCCTGACCCAACCGGATGGGTGTTCAGCGGCGGCGGGTTCTCCGACCGTCACGGCGCTTCCGAACGCGAAGGTGAACGTCAAATTCGCCGACCGGGCGGATGATGATTTCACGCTTGACCAGGATCAAGCGGCTCCTGCTGTAGTGCGTTGGGTCCATTGTTCCTGGGGTGATGTGTCTGACCTGCAAAAATGAAGGTGATTTATCGGTCGGGGTGCACGGAGCGGACAGGTCGGCTTCCGGACGGTCCGCGTGGCGCCTAACAGCTGCTACGCGTCACGATCCCCTTTTCTGGGGGTCGTTTCACTCGACGCCATCACTCCCGGTGCCCATCCCGCCGGACCCGCGCCTGGCTTGCGGGCCGCAAACAACCGGCGGAAGAGGAGGACATTCTGGAGTCACCTAACAAAGCGCTACCAGAACAACGATGATGGCGACATGCGTGGATCTGGGGGTGGTCGGCGTACCGGGTGGGCCTGGGCGTTGGCGGGGTTGACCGGCGCTTCAACGGTGATCACTGCTATGGCCTGGCGGATGTCGGGTAGCGAGACGGCCGGGACTGTTGCCGGTGTGGCGTCCATGATGGCCGGGATAGTGGCGGTGTGGCTGGCCTGGGCGGCATTGCCAGGCCTGGGTGGGCCGGCGGAGCTGACACCGACAGCGATGGCGGATCAGATCGCCGAGGCGGTGCGCCGTCGCTGGGAGGCGGAGGTGCAGCTGCGGCGGGTCAACGACCCGTACACGATCCCGGTGCGCTGGGAGCCGGCCGAGGAGTCCCTGGTCGTGGACTGGGCAACCCTTCAACGAGCGGCATGTTCGGTGGGCTGGCCACACGCGGACCGAACCCGATGGGGGGCTGGACCGGCCGCGTTGGCCGGCGGTGGGAACAGTGGGGACGGTATTGCCGAAGCGCTCGGTCGGGTGCCGACTGGCCGGCTGGTGGTGCTCGGTGAACCGGGGGCGGGTAAGACCATCCTGGTTGTCCGGCTGGTACTCGATCTGCTGGCCCACCGTGCCCCGGGTGGACCGGTGCCGGTGCTGGTGCCACTGGTGTCGTGGGATCCGACCCGGGAACACCTGTGGGACTGGTTGGAACGCCGGTTGTACCTGGATCACCCCGCACTGCGAGCGCGGAGCGCCGGCGGGCGAGGGGTGAGCTGGGCGCGGGCGCTGTGGGACGCCGGCCTCCTCCTGCCCGTCCTCGATGGCTTGGACGAGATCGTCGAGCCGGCCCATGCCCGGGCGATCGCCGGGGTGAACGAGACGCTGCGCCCTGGGGTTGGGCTGGTACTCACAGCCCGCACCGGCTCGTACCAGGCGGCGGTTAACCCGGACAACAGTGCGCCGAGAGCGCAGCTGTCCAGCGCCGCCGGCATCCAGCTGTGCCCGCTGGATGCCGATGTGGTCGCCGACTACCTCCGAGCCTCAGCCGGCGGCCCGGCCGGCCGCGCCCGGTGGGGTCGGGTGCTGGACGCCCTGACTGATCCCACGCACCCGGTAGGCCAGGCACTGGTCACTCCACTGATGGCCACCCTGATGCGGGCGATCTACGCCCCGCGGCCCGGAGAGCTGGCCACCGACCTGCCCGACCCCGCCAACCTCCTCGGCCCCGGGCTTGACAGCCGGGATGCGGTTGAGCGCCACCTGTTCGACGGGTTCCTTCCGGCGGCCTATCGGCCCCACCCCGACCCCGCGTTCCGCTGCCGGTGGAAGCCCGCCGACGCGCAGCGCTGGCTGATCTTCCTCGCCGGCCATCTTGAACACCGTCTGGGCGGCACCACCGACCTGGCCTGGTGGCAACTGCACACCGCGGCGCCCCGCGCCCTCACCGGGCTGGCGGCCGGCGTCGCGGGCGGGCTTGTGGTCGGGCTTCTCAGCGGGCTTCTGGTGATGCTTCTGGTCGGGCCCATGTTCGGACTTCTGGCCGGGCTTCTGGCCTGGCTTGTGTTCGGACTCGCGTTCGGCATCCCGGCCGGGCTCCCGGGCGGACTCGTGGCGGAACCAGAGCGGCCCGCACAGGGACTGCGCTGGTCACCTACCCTGGGCGGGCTCTGGCGTGGGCTCGTGGTCGGGCTCGTGGCCGGGCTTGGGGGCATGCCCGCTGCCGGGCTCGGATTCGGGATCGCGTCCGGAATCACGTTCGCGTTCGGGACCGGGCTCACAACCGGGCTCGGACCTCGCCCGGTGGAGCCGGCAGAGGCCGCCGATCCGCACACGCTTCTGGGCCGTGACCGTGGCGCCTTCCACCGCATCGTGCTTGCGTTCGTGCTCGCGAGTGTCACTGTCGGGGTGCTCGTGGCCGTGCTAACGGACAGGGCTGACAGACTCTCCGGAGACAGGGTCGTAGGCGGCCTGGCGGGCGGGCTCCTCATGGGACTCATGGCCGGGCTGACGGCCGGGATCATCGCCGGGTCGGCGGCCGGGCTCGCCGCGGGGCTCGCCGCCGGGCTCGCCGCCGGATTCGCCACGGGGCTTGTAGCCGGATTCGCAGGTGGGCTCACGAGCGGGTTCGAGGGCGGGGCTATGGATGGGGCCGCGGATGGGGCCGCGGACGGGCTCTCGGGCGGGTTTGTAGGCGGATTGGCTACCGGCCTCGCGCAGGGGCTCATTATCGGGCTTTCCCAGACAGCGTGGGGATGGTTCGCTGTCGCCCGGTGCTGGCTGGCGTTGCGGGGCCGACTGCCATGGCGGCTGATGCGTTTCCTCGCTGATGCTCATCAACAGCGGGGAGTACTACGGCAGTCCGGCGCGGCGTACCAGTTCCGCCACGCGCAACTGCAACGACATCTCGCCGGGCGGTTGTGACCTGTAAAAACGGGGTCGGGCTCTCTGGCGCACGACATGCCCGGGAGCATGATCTATGACTAGCAGTCATGAACGGATTAGGCGATCTCCCCGTGGAGATCGTTTAGTCAGCGCACTACTTCAGTCCTGTCGGGTTGACGGATCACGCGGAACCGCTGGGAGCGAGAGGGTTTCGCATATCGGTAGCCCAGGACTGCCTACAAGCGAGTGGTCGCAGGTTCGATCCCCGCCGCGCCCACGCGCTGGTTCCGCATGCTTGTCGATCTTCGATCGGCCGCGCCAGCAGTCGCAATGCTAGTCGGGGGGACGACCCCCCGAGCCCCTCGGCGGGGCGCCTCTGGGGTCGGGAAGATTGCCGCCTGCACAACGGTGCAGCCCTTGCAGATGTTCTGGTGGACGGCGGCGTTTCAGCCGCGCTATTCGGTAGGGCGCGGGTGGACGGGTGCGGATGTCGTGGCGCATGTTGCCCGCAACCTCCTGGGATTCTCGGAGGCTCTGCGGGGCGGCGATTACCGCGTCGCGGACACTCCGCCAAGCCTGGATCCACGACAAGCATAGGTTCTGGCTCGGGACCAAGCTCTGACCGACCTCGCTGCCTTCGAAGCACGGGGAAACCCTGACATGCGGGTGCGGATTGGACAGGAGATGGTTTCCGCTGAGTTCCTGCTGGTCGCGCTCGTGCGGGACGTGGCGATCCACGCCTGGGATCTTGCTCGCGCCGTCGGCGGAGATGACCGACTGCCGGATGATCTGGTAGCGGCCGTACTTGCGGACATGCCCGCGATTACCGAGCAGATGCGAGCGTTGGGGCGCTACGGTCAATCATCGCGATGCCGCGGGAAGCCGCCGCGCAGGAGCACATGCTCGCGCTCGCCGGCCGGGCGGTGCGCTGACGTCGTAAGCGCGTGCGGCGTACCAGTGACGATGTAGAACGCACCCAGCATCTGACCACCCGCCGGCTGGCGAGGCTGGTGACCGGATGGGTTCGTCGGGGTGTGGAAAGTCGTCGCTGGTCGCTGCGGGACTCGCACCGCGGTTGGCGGAGGATCCCGACTGGTTGGTGACATCGCCGATGCGGCCGGGGGCCGGCCGCTGGTCGCCCTCGCTGGGGTGTTGGCGCAGGCCGGCCGGGGTCTGGGACTGGACTGGTCGGCGCAGAGGGTCGCGGGTCGGCTCCGTGAGCCGGGGGCGGCGAACGACCTGGTCGGGGAGCTGTTGGGGGCGGCGTCGGCGCGGCGTCTGCTTCTGGTCGTCGGGCGGATGGTGGACGACACGGGGGACGGGCGGGGTCTGCCGCTGCTGGCGTACACGCTGTCCCGGCTGTACGAGCAGGCCCGGGACGCGCGGACCGCGCTGGTTTCAGGGGTGCCCTACGACAGCATCGGTGGGGTGCAGGGCGCGCTGGTCGATCACGCCAACGCCGCCTTGGCCGCCGCCGCAGGTGGTGCAGGTGACCGCAGCGCCGGTGACCATCGCGGTGCCGGCGATGGGATTGCCGGTGAGCGTGGTGCTGGCGATGGGAGTGTCGGTGAGCGTGGTGCTGGTGACAGCCGTGCCGGTGTTGGTGAGCAGCGGGTACTGGCTGCGATGCTGCGTCTGGTCACCGTCGACGGGGAAGGCCGACCGACCCGCCGCCAGGTTCCGTTGGAGGATCTCACCGACGCGGTCCGCGCCGTGTTGACCCCGTTCGTCACCAGACGGCTGCTGACCGTCAACGCCGCTGGCGGTGGGCCGGCGACGATCGAGGTCGCCCACGAACGGCTTCTGATCGCCTGGCCCACGCTCCACGAAGCGATCCGCGAGGCGTCCGACCGGCTACGGCAACGCGGCCAGGCGGAGGCTGCGGCCGCCGAGTGGGAGCACCACGGCCGGCCTGCGAATCGCTTGTGGAGTCGGGGTTTGGCCGGCGCCGCGCTGAACGTCCTCGACTCCGGCGAGCTGGGCCCCACCACCCGGCTGTTTCTGACTGCCAGTCGCCGACGCGCACAGCAACGACTGGTCGGTGCGTTCGGCATCGTCACCGTGTTGCTGGTGGTGGCGACGAGCCTTGGGATCGTTGCCAGTCTGCAACGTCACAGCGCTTACGGGCAGCGTGATGTCGCCGACCTGCAAAGCCAGGTCGCGGAGAGCCGTCGCCGCACCGCGGTCGCGGATCGGCTGCTCACTCTCGCCGACACCAGCCGTGTCGACATTCCGACCGCGGCGTTGCGGTACGCGATGGCTGCGGGCACCGTCGCTCCCGAGAGGGACACGACGGACCGGGTCCGGGGCAACCTTCTCGAGACCTCGCGTCCCTGCCTTCCGCGCTCCAGGCCACTCTGCTGGCCACGAGGGCTCGGTGAACGTGGTGGCGTGGCATTCGGATGGGCTGCTGGCCACCGGAGGTGACGACGGGACGGTGCGGGTGTGGGAAGCGTCGGACCAGGGGCGCGCCCACGAGGTCGGGCGGCTCCTGACCGGTCACAAGGACCCCGTGTGGTCGGCGGCGTGGGGTTCGGACGGGCTGCCGGCTTCCGGCGGTGACGACGGGACGGTGCGGGTGTGGGATGTGTCGGATCAGGAGCATGCCCGCGTGATCGGGCAGCCCCTGTCGGGCCACGACGGCGTGGTGAACGAGGTGGCGTGGGGGCCAGACGGTTTGCCGGCTTCCGGCAGCGGAAAGGGAACGGTGCGCGTATGGGATGTCAGGAAACTGCTATGGCTGCGGGCACATGCCTATGAGGAGGCGTGCCGGCTGGCCGGTCGAGGCCTGACCGAATCGGAATGGCGCCAGTTCGTGTCCAGAACGAATGTTGATCCCTACCGCGATACGTGCGGCGACCAGCGGCCGGCTGGCTGACCGTCCACCGGCACCTGCGTCAGTCGTAGGTCGACTCGGGCGGTACGGCCTGGCACGGGAGCGTCAGCATTTCTGGTGGGACGCGCTGAGGCAGGTAGCAGAATCCCTCAGGGGAGGTCTCGAGATCGGGCGGCGTGTCGAAACGGACGGACCACACGTCCACCGGACCGCCGGTGTTGTTGATGCGCAGGAAGAAGTCGACCTGAAATTCGTCGGTGCAGAGGAAGACGCCCGCAACCTCCGGACCGCGACTGCCGGCGATTCCTCGTGCGGCCCCCATCCGCGACCAGTCGAGGCCGTGGCGCGTGATGGAGCCGCGGTTGGCGATCGAACTGACGTGGAACATCCGGGCTTCATCCGGGGTCCAGCCCACCGGGCTCGTATCGGACACCATACCGGGGCTCCCGGCGGAGAACGGGGTTCGCTGCACCCGCTCATCATCGTCGGGAGGAAGCGTGTCGTCGCCTCATTTTGGGTCGGTGGCATCGGCGCTGCCGGCGGGCAGATCCGAGACCCGCACGATTTTCAGCCCGACCGCGCGGAACAGGTCGATCACGGCCGCCAGGGCCATGATGCTGACCAGGAGGATGAGGCCTGCCCCGGCGTAGTTGTCCTCCCACCCCCAACGGCCGTAGCGGACCGAATCTGCGATCGGCAGCAGTGCCCATGTGCCGCCGACGGTGAAGGTCGCCACGATCCAGCCGGGATTCCGCACGCTCGCCGCGGTCGCGACGAGTGAGCCGAGGGCGACGGCGGCCGGCACCGTCATCTCGACGGTGTCGAGAAACCCGGTGGGGCCGCGATAGGCGAGCAGCGGATAGTTCCAGTAGTCGATACCGGAATAGGCCTGGTGGAAAAGTGACACGCTGCGGGCGGCCGCCGCCGTGAGAAAAAGGCCGAACAGCGCCGTCGCCGCGAACAGGTCGCGGCGGCGGATCGCCGCCGGCATGCCGCCCGCCGCCATCCCGGCCAGCAAGCCCAGCGCCACGAGGAGATACAGCTGAGGTCGTTCGGTGTCCCACCACCCGGCGACTGGTATCGCGGCACACACCGCGAGGCAGGTAAGGCCCAGCAGCGTACGGGCGACGCGCGTGTAACCGGCCGCGGCGGCGGCGAAGGCCAGAATCGGCAGCGGATAGATGGCGGCACCGACGGTCATGAAGGGGCCGAAGCTCGGGTTGGTGTTCGCCCGCGCGCCCCAGTCGAGTGACGGGAACGGGTCGGGCAGCACCTCCGCCACGACGAACAGGGCGGACGACAACGTGGCCACGGAGGTGAGCGCCATGACCGCTACGCGGCGCCATATCGCCGCCGGCACGACACCGCGTGAAGCCTCGAACCGTGCGGCGAAGCCGTGCACGATCAGGTTCACGGCCTCGCCGGGGCTCGGTCTGGTACGTGCACCGGCGTCGGCCATGTCCAGCAGGGTGGAGAGGACTTCGTCTCCGTGCTCCTGCCGCCACCTGGGCGGGTAGCACCTCAGGAGTCGGCGGTAGGCGATCTCAAGCTGTGGTGGCGTCATGCCGTCGCCGTCCCTGGACGAGTCCGTGAGTGGAGTCGGCGATCGGCCTCGGCGGCGTTCCTCCGCAGGCGGGCGGTCTGTGTGGCGAGCGTTTCGACACCAGCGTCGGTGAGGTCGTAGTAGCGCCGAAGCCGACCGTCGACCACCTCCTCACCGCTGGGGCGTACCAGCTTCTGGTCGGCCAGTCGGCCGAGGGCGGCGTAGAGGGTGCCGGCTCGTAGTGTTACCCGGCCGTCGGAGATGGCTTCGACCTCCCGAATCAACGCGTACCCGTGCTTGGCGCCGTCAGCGAGCGCCGCGAGCACCAGAAAGGTCGGCTCGCGCATCTCCTCGATACCCACATCAGCAGGATATATCGATCGTCGGTGTATTGGGGGCCGGTTGCGGTGGCCTGGTGCGGCAGCGATACGTACTCACGGACGACCGCGCCGATCCGAGGGGCCGGTCTGCCCGTACGCCGCTTCGCCCGGAACCGGCGTGTCCTCGGCCGGGTCGCCGGCGACGAGCCCGGCGACCCGGCTGTCAACCGAGCGCGTTACCGCCTGCTGCGCCGCGCCGAACACGACCGACCAGACAAGCAGGTCCGCGAGTGACAGCGAAGGACGTGTGCCAGGGATGATTCCGGCCTTCAGCAGGATCACACCGACGACAGCGAACAAAGGGCCCAGGACGATCTTCAGCAGCATCTGGTACACCGGCAGCGAGAACGGATTCCAGGTGCCGGCAGCATGTGCGAGCGGCGGAACGGCGCTGATCAGGGCGCCGATGGCGCCGAACAACGACACGGACATCGCGGTTCTCAGACCGGACGTGCCCGTGTCCTCAGCTGATAGCGGGACAGTGCCGACGGCCAGGGCAACCATTACCAGGGCGACCGCAACTGCACTGATCAGTGTCAGCCGGATCAGTCGATTTCTGAATCCTCGACTTTCCGCGTACTTCTCGTCCGATGCCTCGTTCACCGCACGGGCAAGAGTCGCGACCGCTGCCGGATCCGGTGGATTTCTCAACCTGACAGCATCGGTGTCGCCATCCGCGACGGCCCGCAGCCTGAGGTCGTCAGCCTTGAGATAGACCGACGCCGCGACGAGCAGATCGTTTGCGTGGGCCACCAGCTCAGGGCCGCTCAGTAACCGATGGATCTGCGCCTCGGCCTCGTGGAGACTTCGGTAGGCGTACTCTTGAGGGTTCCCATTCCACCAGCTCAGCAGCGTTGCCCGTTCCTCGGCAGCCTCCTCGGCAGCTTCCAACAGCCCACAGATCGACACGTACTGGGTGCTGTTCTCATCGCCATCGAGCGCGGCGGCCAGGTCCGCGCGGTCACGGATTACCTTGTTCTTGATATGTCCCCGCCAAGGCGCGCTTCGCATCCGACGGCACCCCTCACCTGTCATTCTTCCGCTTGTGCCGGTGAAGCGGTTGGACGTGGGCCGCTCCGTCACGCGCACGGCGCGACGGAGCGTGACCCAGTTCCATCATTCTTCTAAATTTCCCTATGATCCGTACGCGGCGCCCACCAGCGGACGCGGCGGGATCTTCAGCACCTGACCCACCCGGATCTTGTTCGGGTCGGGTATGTTGTTGGCGCTGGCGATGAGCGTGTAGAGGCTCGCGTTCCCGTAGAATCGCTGCGCGATCTCGGACAGCGTGTCACCCGCTGCGACGGTGTACGACTGCGGCGGAATCTTCAGCACCTGACCCACCCGGATCTTGTTCGGGTCGGGTATGTTGTTGGCGCTGGCGATGAGCGTGTAGAGGCTCGCGTTCCCGTAGAATCGCTGCGCGATCCCGGACAACGTGTCGTGCTCGGCGACGGTGTAGGTCGTTTCCATTACTCCTCCATTTTCATTTCCGTGCCCGCCGGAGTCTCCGGCGAACCAAAGGCCGACGGCATTCTCGAGCGTCTGACCGGCTATGTTCACCTGTGCCTGCCAAGTAAGATCACCGACGTCACCATCCGCGCTGATCCCTTCCGCTCGCTGGAATTCGGTCACTGCCGATCTGGTGCGCGCGTCGAAGACTCCGTCGATGTAACCGGGTGAGTAGCCGCAGCTGTTCAGCACCTCCTCGAGCCGAGCAACCACCTCACCCTGCGCCCCCTGTGCCAGCAGCGGCATCGGCCGCCCATCTGGGAGAGCCGCCCAGGTCGCTGGCCCGACGACCCCGTCAGGATTCAGGCCATGGGCCCGCTGGAAGTCCCGTGCGGCGGCTTCCGTCGCCGGGCCGAACTCCCCGTCCGGGGAAATCCTCCCGCCGGTGTCCGATCTGTTGAACGCACGCTGGAACCATTTCACCGCCGGCCCGGACGCGCCCCTTCTGATCGTAGGTTGACCTTGGTTCGATTCTTCTTCCGATCTCAAAGTCATGCCGAGGCCTCCTTGCCGGGTGCCAAGACGACGGAGCGAGACTGCGGTTTTCCTCGTCGGCACCCTCGGTTTCGAAATATCTCGAACGATTTTTTCCAGACCGAAATCCACCGTGCGGGGCATCGGAATCAGGCCGGAATCTGGCGCGGAGCACCACATCGCTGAGACCGGGAAATACGACATCGATCCGTTCGGTCGTGGTGGCCCTGCAAGGTCATCGGAAGGATTCCTCGGCGGGTCATGGCGGTCGCCATGGGATCACCGGGGGCCGGTGAGCGCCGGCGGGCTCAGAACCCGCTTCTGATCATCATTGGCGATCGCTCGGCCACCGGAGCTCCACCGCCGGAACTCCGGGGTTCGAGGGTTTCTCCCAGTATTACGCCTGTTGTCGGCTGGGTCGCTGTGCGCCTCGTAGTCCGAGATGCCCGGGAACGGGCGAACCCCTGCCTCTGGGACAGGATGCATCCAGGCGGTCGCCCGCGGCCTTTCGGGGGGCCGCGCCCTCGCTGTCGCGCTGTCGCGAACGCTCTCCTGGCCCGAGGAGCGCCGCAGGCACCAACGTAGTGATTCCATGCGCTGTCCTGTGTTGTGGCCGCCGGCCCCCGGCAACAGCGGTACCAGGCCCTGGGTTACTGCTGGGCCGAGCCAGCCAACAGGCGGGGGAGACGGAGCTGACATCGAACCCGGCGGCAAGCTGGGCGTTGTATGTCTCCTGGTCTGACTTCGTGTTCCGTTGGCCTGACTTCGTGTTCCGTGCTCGCTTGGGATCCCGTGAAACCTGGGATTTTCGAATGGAGCCCTCGGATCCGCGGTCTCACACCGGAAGAAAACGTTCGATACACCCACAAGAAGGCGACGTGGAGCCAGGTCGTGGAGCCAGGTATGGCGAGCCTTGCGGATCAGCTGACTGAGCATTCCCGTGATCACGTTCTTGACCGGTCGAGGCCTGTTTGACCACATCTGCTCGGTCCGGATGTGTGCTCGGTCCGGATATGGCGGTACCGCGATCGGATTCTGCTGGAGGGCTTCGCCTGCCCAAGCTCTCCGGGGCGGGAAGGCCAAAGGGCTTGGGGGAAGGGCCGATGTCCCCGGCATTGCACTGTCCGCGTTTTCTTCCGGGGTGGGCGGGAACGCTGAGGCGCGCCGGATCACGGTACGCCGAGCGCGGGGGGCTGGTGAGCATGCGAAGAGCTGCCGATCTCATCCTGGCGGTCACCCAGGCTGGAGGCGGCGTGGGTTTCGCGGCGGATACGGCGGAGGCTGCGGGCGCCGACCAATGCCCGGTCACGCCGTCTGGATCCCCGTAATCCCCCTGCTCGACGTCCGGGCGGTGACCTGGCCGATGCCCGCGCCGCTGATGAATGTTGGCCTGCACTGTGGTTCAGGCGACGGGTCCTGAACGTGGTTCGGCTGGCTTCCCGCCTACCGGCGCGCGGTTCGCGAGCGGCGGGTGGCGAAGACGCAAGTAAGGCACAAAGAAGGGCGGAAGAGCATGAGACGGATGACTGGTGCGTTTCTCATGGGCGCTCTGACAGCCGGTGCCCTCGCTGTCGACGCCGGCGCGGCGACAGCAGCGGCTCGAACGGTCAGCCGGTGCGCATCGGCCGCCCTCGTCCCAGCCGTGGTCCGGGAGGACGGCGCGGCCGGTACCGTCTACCGAACCATCGAGTACCGAAACTCCGGTGCCCAGGCCTGCGTGATATCCGGCTTCCCCACCGTGGAACTCGTCGACAAGCGTGGCCGTGTGCTGGGGGGTCCGTCGGGTCACTCGGGCGCCGTCGGCGTGCCCGTGACGCTGCGGCCGGGCGGCGTGACGGAGTTCACCCTGATCGCCTCGGATATGGCGGGGTCGATCGAAGGGTGTACGGAACCGGGCAGCTACCGGCCCGCCGTGGGCGCGCGTGTCACCCCACCCGGCGGCGGTCGCTCCCGGTTCATCCCGCTCACACAGGACGCCTGCGTCGCACCCGGGCTCAGCACGCTCTCTGTCACCGCTGTCGGGCACGTTCGCCCCGGCAGCTGAACTGAGCCGCGGCAGCCCCAGGGCCATCCCCGGCCCCTGGCACTGGCACGGGGCCGGGGATGCATCAGGGCCGAGAAGCCGTGAGCGCGGCGGCGCTGGCGGGGTCTGCCGGGTAGAAGGTCTCGATCGCGAGTTCCGACACGGTGACATCGGTGGGTGTGCCGAACACCGTGGTGGCGGTGAACAGCGCGAGCTCGCCTCGCGGTGACTGGTAGCGCATCGGGACGACGAGCGTGTTCGCCGGGTGCGTTTCCGCCTGGGAGCACGGGCCACGCGTGGAGTGCGCGGAGTAGGCGCTCAGTTCGGCATGCAGGTCATCGAGGGCGTTGTCCCTGGCTGCCGCTGCCTGCCGTGCCAGCCGGTCGAGCAGATGCGCTTTCCACTCGGGCAGGTTCAGGATGCGCGGGGCCATCCCGTCCGGGTGCAGGCTGAGGCGGAGCACGTTGACCGGGGGCTCCAGAAGGCGCGGCGCCACGCCCGCGGTGAACAGGCCGATCGCGTCGTTCGCGGCGACGAGCTCCCAGTGCCGGTCGACGACCACCGCGGGCAGCGGGGCGAGGCCGGCGAGCACCCGGTTGATCGCCTCGCTGACCGCCGACATCGACGGTGACGCGAGATCATGCTGCGAATAGGCCGGTGCGTAGCCGCCGGCGAGCAGCAACTGGTTGCGTTCCCGCAGCGGTACGTCCAGGTGTTCGGCCAGGGTGAGGATCATTTCGCTGGTGGGCCGCGATCGGCCGTTTTCCACGAAGCTGATGTGGCGGGTCGAGACGTTCGTTCGTTCCGCCAGGTCCAGCTGGGTGAGTCGGCGCTGTTCCCGCCAGCCACGCAGCAGCGCACCCACGGACGGCTCGTGCGCGCGGGGGAGGGCCATGCCGCGACCCTAAGGGCTGTGCGGGCGGGCCGGCCATGACCTCCGAGGTAATCGACGGGCCGCACCGTGGCCGCGAACATCGAGCCTGTCACCGCCGGAACATCCCGAGTTCTCCGCGGTCGTCCGAGCCTTCTCATGCGGCAGGCAGCGGTGGCACATCCGACACCGTCTCCGAGAGTGAGGACCACCCGTGAACGACGGTAACGACGATTTCGAAAGCCTGGCACTGAGCTATGTCGAGGTGTGGAACGAGACCGATTCCGTCGCGCGGCGGGCCGCTGTCGAGCGGATTCTGGCCCCCGAAATCCGATACATCGACCCGATCGCCGTGGCCGAGGGCCGTGACGCCGTCGACGCGGTGATCGGCGCGGTGCAGGGACAGTTTCCCGGCCTGACGATGACCCTGGCCGGGCCGGTTGACGGCCACCACGACCAGGCCCGGTTCACCTGGGGGCTCGGCCCGGCGGGCGCCGAGCCGCTGGTCGTCGGTTTCGACGTGATCGAACGCGGCGCCGACGGCCGCATCACCAAGGTGCTCGGCTTCCTCGACAAGGTCCCGGCCGGAGCCGGAGCCGGAACCTGACGCCAGCTCCGGCGTAGGGGAGTGGACAGACCGGACCGTGCCGGACGGGGCCCCGGCACGGTCCGGGGTCCGGGGCTGCCGCGTTGAGCCCCGTTACGGGACGTATCGGGCAGCCGAGGAGCAGCACCTGTCGGCGGGCGGTCATGCCGCGGACTCGCTGTTGCGCCGGCCGGTGGGCGAGGTGTCGGTGGACGAGGTGTCGGTGGGCAGGGTGATGGCGAGCAGGATCGCAGCGGCCAGGCAGAGGGCGGCGTTGACAGCCAGCGCGGTGGTTACCCCGTGCAGGATGCCGTGCGGCGTCTCCGCCCCGGACGCGGTCGCGATCGCCGACATGACCGGTGTGCCGAGGGCGATCCCGACCTGCTGGCTCATCGTGGCCAGACCGGTGGCGAGTCCCTGCTCGCCGCCGGCCAGACCTGACGTCGCCGTGACCATGAACCCGACGATCGCGACCAGGTTGGCGACACCGCCGACGAACGTCGCCGCGAGCAGGTCGGCGAGCCAGCCCGGTGCGTCCCCGAGGAAGACCAGCGGCACGGTCGCGGCGCACTGTGCCACGAAACCGAGCACGACGGCCTGCCTGCCGCCGAGGCGGGCGATGACCCGCGGGCCCAGGAGGCCTCCGACGACGGTGCCGAGGCCGAGGACCGCGAACGCGAGACCGGACTGCAACGGCGTGCGGTTCCGGACCTTCTGCAGGTAGAGGGTCAGCAGGAACACCACCGACGTCTCGGTGGCGAAGGCGAGCAGGCCGGCGAGGTTGCCCCACCGCACGCTCGGACGAGCCAGGATCGACGGTGGTACCAGCGGCTCCGTCACGGAGCGCTCGATGGCGGCGAAGACCGCGAGCAGGATCGTCGCGGCGGCGAGAAATCCCCAGCAGTGCGGGTCGCTCCATGAGCGCTCACCGGCCTGGGTCAGCCCGTAGACGCCGGTGACCAGCGCGGCCGTCACGGTGACGGCGCCGGGAACGTCGAGCCGGGGCGGGTCGGCCGCCTTGTTCTCGGTGAGCACGGCCGGCCCGACGGACAGCACCACGACGGCGACGATGACGTTGATGAAGAAGGCCCAGCGCCAGCTCACCAGGTCCGTCAGCAGCCCGCCGAGGACGGCGCCGGCGGTGAAGCCCGAGGCCATCAGTGCTCCGTTGAGCCCGAGCACCCGCTCCCGCAGCGGGCCTTCGGGGAACGACGTGGTCAGCAGGGACAGTGCCGCCGGTGTCACCGCCGCGGTCGCCAGCCCCTGGGCGACCCGCGCGGTGAGGAGCACCCACGGGACGGTCGCGAGCCCGCCGGCCAGCGAGGAGACGCCGAGCACGGCGATCCCGGCCAGGAACAGCCGGCGACGTCCGAACAGGTCGGCGACGCGGCCGAACGACAGGGTGAACCCGGCCGCGCAGACCGCGAACGTGGTCGAGATCCACTGCAGGTTCGCCAGGCTGAAGCCCACGTCGCCGCCGATCCGGGGCAGCGCGACATTGAGGATCGAGAAGTCCACGGCAAGGGTGAAGCTTGCGGTCAACAGCACCACGAGGGCGAGCCGCTCGCGGCCGCCGACCCGCGGGGGCATCGGTGTCGCCGTCGGTGTCACTGTCGGCGCGTGGTCCGGCGCCGGCCGGTCGGCCAGGGATTCGGTGGTCACGGTTGTGGACCCTGCGGCGCGGAACGCCGCACTGCGATCCCCCCGTGCCTGGTACCACTCGCAGGGGCACCCAACGACCGCGAACGTGCCTGACACTGGGATGCATGCGCCCCGCCGACCCGAAGACCGGAACCCGAGAGCTCGGAGATTTCCTGCGCACCCGTCGGGCCGCGGTCGCGCCTGCCAGCGTGGGGCTCCCGACCTGGGGCACCCGCCGTGTTCCGGGCCTGCGCCGCGAGGAGCTCGCCCAACTCGCCGGCATCTCGATCAACTATTACACCCGGCTGGAGCAGGGGCAGTCGACCAACGCCTCGGACTCGATCATCGAGTCGCTGGCCCGCGCCCTGCGCCTCGACGAGGACGAACGGGCCCACCTGTACGCCCTCGCTCGGCCGGCACCGGCCAAGCGCCGTCGTCCCGCCCGGCCGGAACTGCCGGCCGCCGGCGCGGCCGCCCTGCTGGACGCAATGCACGCCGTTCCGGCCATGCTGCTCGGGCGCCGCAACGACATCCTGGCCTGGAACCGTCTCGGCCATGCGCTGCTCGCCGGTCATCTCGACGCCGCGGCCCCCCGGTCACCCCAGCGGCCCAACCTGCTGCGGCTGCTCTTCCTCGACCCGCACACACGGGAGCTCTACCGCGACTGGGACGACGAGTCGGCGCTGGCCGTCTCATCCCTGCGCTACATCACGGCGCAGTACCCGGACGATCGTTCGCTCGCCGAGCTCATCGGTGACCTGAGCATCAACAGCCCCGAATTCGCGCGGCTCTGGGCCAGGCACGACGTCCGGCTCTGCTCACGCGGCACCAAGCGCCTGCACCACCCGGCGGTCGGGGACCTCGAACTCCACTACGAGGTTCTCCACCTGCCGGACAGCAACGGGCAGCGCATCCTCACCCACACCGCCGCCCCCGGCTCGGGCTCCGACGCCGCGCTCCGCCTGCTGGCCGCTCCGCCGACCGTGACAGGAGAACCTGCGGTGGCCTGAGCACCTGCGGTGGCCTGAGCACCTGCGGTGGCCTGAGCACCTGCGGTGGCCTGAGTTCCCGCCGTGATCTGAGCGGGTCGGCCTCACCGCGCCCGACCCGCTCAGATCGCTGACGATGTCAGGCGGGTTCGGCGTCCGGTGCTGAACGGGGGTCGGCCGCGGTGTGCTCGTCGAACCAGGCCCAGATCCGGTCCCATGCCTCCGCCGCCGCGTGGGGTTCCGGGCCGGGACGCAACAGCGGCCCGGTCATCAGCATGGAAAGTCGATGGCTGCGTCTGCTGGGGCGCCCGGTCAGGAACGAATGGCCCGCTGTGGGGTACACCGTCACCTCACCCGGCACCCCGGCCGCGCCGAGGCGTTCCCGCAGCAGCGGTGCCGTTCTGGCGAAGACCAGGTCGCGCCCACCGTAGGCGGCGAGCACCGGGCCACATCCGCGCAACGCCTCGACCCGCGGCGGGGCGCCGTAGTTGGCGGAAACCGCACGCACCCCGGAGCCGGCCTGCCCGCCGAGCAGCATCGCCAGCCCGCCACCCAGGCAGAAGCCGATCACCGCGATCCGGCGGCCATCCACCTCGGGCCGGCCGGCCAGCCACCGACGGGCGGCGTCCAGATCGCGGACCACCGGCCCCGGCCGGCCGCTGAAAACCTCCCGCATGGCCCGCACCAGGCAGACCGGCGCAAGGCCGGGGGAGAGAAGGTCGGGGGTGAGCGCCACCCAGCCGCGGCCTGCGAACCGGCCGGCGACCTCACGGATCTCCGGCGTGTTCCCGAAGGCCTCCGACAGCACCACCACCGCTGGCCAGCCCGCGGGCGGCGGATCACCTGCCGGCCTGGTCAGCTCGCCGGTCATGGCCCGCCCGGCCTCGATCTCCACCCTGGTCGGGGAAGGATGTGGGCGGCGCATCGCCGTCAGCGGCGCGGAGGCGTCATCCTCGCGGGGCTCGGCGGTCGCTGTGACATCTGGTCCGGCAGCGGTGACGATCTCGTCGCGATGCATCCCGCCGGACGATACCCCACGCGTCGAAGGGTGGCTCTTTTACTACGGATTGCAGGCCGGTGCTGTCGGCCGGGCGACTCGAGATCTGTAGACCATGTCACGTCGGTAACTGATCGCTTCGGCATCTGATTGCTCTGGCTTAACTGGTTGTCGATGGTCCGCATGTATGTGCGAAGCTGTGGGCGACTTGGATGCGGTCGCCGTCGCGATGCCTGGATGTTCGCCGGTTGCCAGAGGTTGAGCAGGAGAACTGATGAAACGGATCGCCGAACTCGCCGTCCGTCGCCGATGGCTCGTCGTCGTCGGCTGGGTCGGCTTTATCGTTGCCGTGCAGGTGATCGCCGGGGCGATGGGCGGGGCCTCGTACCGCGACACCTTCAGCCTGCCGCACACCGAGACCGCGTCGGTGACAAAGCTGCTCGAGGGCGCTGGGCTGAACAATCAGAGCGGCGCTACGGGCACCGTCGTGCTCAAGAACAAGGACGGGAAGTTCACCTCGTCGCCGCCGGAGCTGAAGTCGGCCTTTACCGACGTGTGCGCCTCCGGTAACCATGTGGCGTTTATCACATCTCCCTGGGATCTGGTCGACTGCTCGAACAGCGGGGCCAGCGGGGAGGGGAACCCGAAGCTGCTCAACAGCGCGCGCGGTTCCACCGCGGCGCTGATCGCCGTGACCTGGGAGAACGACCACTACGAGCCGGAGTTCTTCAAGGGCGTCTACGACGAGCTGAAGACCCTGCGCAGTGACTCGCTGCAGGTCGAGTTCACCGGGCCCGCATTCTCCGGCATCGGGCAGAGTGAGGGCTCGGGGTCGTCGATCTTCATCGGCTTCGCCGCGGCGTTCGTCATCCTGGCGCTGGTGTTCCGCACCGTGGCCGCCACGGTGCTGCCGTTGGCCAGCGCCTTGTTCGCCCTCGTCGGTGGCCTTGGTGTGATCTACATTCTCAGCCACGCCATCAACGTGTCGAACATCACTCCCGTCCTCGCCGAGCTGATGGTGATCGGTGTCGGTGTTGACTACGCGCTGTTCATCGTCACCCGGCACCGCCGAAATCTGCGGCGGGGCGTGCCCGTCGCGGAATCGATCGTGAACGCGGTCAACACCTCGGGCCGGGCGGTGTTGTTTGCCGGCACAACCGTCTGTATCGCCATTCTCGGTCTCATCGCGCTCGGCGTGAGCTTCTTCAACGGCATGGCGGTGGCGACCGCGCTCGCGGTCGGATTCACGATGATTGCGTCACTGACGCTGCTGCCCGCGCTGCTCAGCCTGTTCGGGCTGAAGGTGCTGACCCGCAAGCAGCGGGCGGCGGTGCGCGCCGGGGAGTTCATCGACGGCCGCCAGGTGGGATTCTGGGCGCGTTGGTCGCAGTTCGTCGCCCGCCAGCGCATCGGTGTCGCGGTGGTCTCGGGTGCGCTGATGATCCTGATCACCCTGCCGTTCTTCTCGCTCCAGCTGGGCGCCAGCGACCAGGGCAGCGACCCCAAGAGCGCCACGACCCGCGCGGGCTACGACCTGATCGCCTCCGAGTTCGGAGTCGGCTACAACTCCGCGCTGGAAGCCGTCGTGAGCGGCCCGGGTGCCTCCGACGAGGCCTACCTGCAGCGGGTGTCGGAGACGCTGTCCGACGTCCCGGGGGTCGACCCGGCCAGCCTGGGCACGATGCCGCTGGCCAAGGACGTCGCGTTCGTGACGTTCAAGACGACCACGTCACCGCAGTCGGAGGAGACCTACAAGCTGGTCCGCCACCTTCGCTCGGACATCCTGCCGCCGCTGTACGAAGGCACGGCCAACCACATCTACACCTACGGTGACACGGCGATCAACGTCGACTTCGCCTCGGTGCTGTCCCGGAAGATGCCGCTGTTCATCGCGGTCGTGGTCGGCCTGTCCTTCGTCCTGCTGCTCATCGCGTTCCGCAGCCTGCTGATCCCGTTGACCGCCGCGCTGATGAACCTGCTGGCGGCGGGCGGCTCGTTCGGCCTGTCCGTGGCGATCTTCCAGTACGGCTGGCTCTCCGAGCCGATGGGTGCCGGGCCCGGTGGGCCGATCGACGCCTGGATGCCGGTCATGCTGTTCGCCATCCTGTTCGGCCTGTCGATGGACTACCAGGTGTTCCTGGTCAGCCGGATGCACGAGGAATGGCTGCACACCCGCGACAACAAGCGTTCGGTGGTCGTCGGGCAGGCTGAGACCGGCGGCATCATCACCGCCGCGGCCATCATCATGATCGCCGTGTTCCTCGGCTTCGTGCTCACCCCGGGCCGGCCGATCAAGATCTTCGGTGTCGGCCTTGCCTCCGCTGTCTTCCTCGACGCCTTCATCCTGCGGACGGCGCTCGTGCCGTCGCTGATGCACCTCATCGGCAAGGCCAACTGGTACCTGCCGAAGTGGCTGGAACGGGTCGTCCCGCACGTCTCGGTCGAACCCGCCGACGAGCCGGTCACCGTCGGCGCAGCCACCCACCTCGTCGCCGGTGACACCGCCGGCGGTGACGGCGACGGTGACAGCGGCGCCGACGGCGGCAGCGGCGGTACTGATGGCGACGGTGGCACCGGCGACGGCGGGTCCGGCGGCGAGGGCCGGCCCGAACCCGGGCCCGAAGCTGGACCCGGCCTCGGAGCGGTTCCCACCCAGGGGCCGGAACCGGCACGGGAACCGGCGCGCTCCTGACCGAAGGGGCTCGTCCGCCACTGGCTGGCGGACGAGCCCCTTCGGCCGCCCCCACCCAGGGCTCTGTCTGGTGGACCAACGGCCGCAGTCCGAGGGGGCGCCCGACGGCCAGAGCCGTGAGGGCTGCCCCGATCGCGGCTTGACCGCAGCGCGATCCGGCGGCCTGAGCGCCGCCGCCGCGCTGTTACTGTTCGCCTGTGTACCTGGACCCGTCGGACGAGAACGCCCGGCTGTTCTTCGCCCGCGGTATCGAGGGGCCGTTCACGATGTTGAACCTGCTCCGGTTCCGTGACTGGGCCGACTACTCGGCTCACCCGGACCTCGCGCCGCCGGAGCCGATCCCGGGCCACCTCGCCTACGACCGCTACGTGCGGCACACCCTGCCGTACCTGGCGGCCAGCGGAGGCTCGGTCGAGTTCTTCGGTGTCGGCGGCCACCCGTTCGTCGGCCCGACAGACGAGCGGTGGGACCTCGTCATGCTGATCCGCCAGGGCGGTGTGGCCGACTTCCTCGCGTTCGCCTCGAACGAGGGCTATCTCGCCGGTGTCGGCCACCGCACGGCCGCACTGGCGGATTCACGGCTGATCCCGCTCGTCGACCGACCGCTGCCCTGAGCAGGAAACCCCGGGAGCGGCTGGCACGCGCCCGGACTCTCGCCAGCGGTTGCTGGGACAGCACGCCGGAGTGTCGGACCGGGCCGGTCGCGGGTACCTGACCTGGGTGAGTAGGTGGACCCTGGCCAGGACGAGTATCGCCACAGCGGTCGCGGCTGGCGTCGGCGCGGTCGCGACCAGACCCGACTCCTCCTGGTACCTGTCGTTGGACAAACCCGCCTGGCAGCCGCCGCGGTCGGCCTTCCCCGCGGTCTGGACACCGATCTACCTGTTGATCGCGTTCGCCGGCGCCCGGGCGCTCGACGGCACGGCCGGCGACGACCACCGGCGCCGCCTGCGCCGTGCCTTCGGGATCAACCTGCTCCTGAACGCCGCCTGGACTCCGCTGTTCTTCCGGGTCCGAAGCCCAGGCCTCGCGTTCGCGGAGATTCTCGCCCTCGACGCCTCCAACGTCGATCTTCTGCGCCGGGCCTGGCACGCGGACCGCTCCGCCGGGGTTGCCCTGTTGCCTTACCTGACCTGGACGGGCTTCGCGACCGCGCTCAACGCCGCGATCGCGGCCCGCAACCCATCGGCGCAGGAAGCCGGTTCCGGTTGACGGTCAGCCGGCGACGAGATCCGGCCTGGCGTAGGCGGCCAGGGCGCCGCGGTCGTCGGTGAGAACGAACCCGGCGCCGATGGCGGCCTCGATACCGGCGGCGTAACGCTGCTCGTAGTCCGCCCGGGACGGATACAGCGCCGCGAGGCGGGATGCGTCCAGTGGCTTCGTCGAGCCGATCAGCAGGCAGATCGGGGACAGCTTCGGTCCGGGATCACCGGACAGGACGACGGCTGGCACGTCGACGGGCGGTGTACGGACCCCGCCGAGGGCGATGCCGTCCGCGTCGCGGCGGACGGAGGGGAACAGCCCGTCGTCGGTGGTGATCCGCGGTGCGGCGGCCGGCGGCTGGCCGGTTGTCAGCCAGCCGTCGAGCGCGTGCAGGGCAGCCTTGACGACGACGTGCAGTGGGCCGTCATTGATCAGCGCGCCGCAGTCGACGTTCTGCGCGTTGGCGCCGAGCAGGTGGGCGTCGGCGTGCGCGGTGCCGGCGACCTCCCAGAGGCGGAAACGGTCGCTGTCGGGCTGCCGTGCCTTGGCGGACCCGAGGATGCTGGTCAGGTCCGACTCGGCCTGGACGTCCATCACCGGCGCGGCCTGGTCGGTGCGGAACGTGGCGGTCGATCCGGCGAGCAGCGCGCTGGTCAGTTCCGCGTTCTGCCCGGCCCCGACGAGGGGCAGGCTGGACGCCCCCCGGCTGTGCACGTAGAAGCCGTCGAACGCGCCGGTCAGCGGCTGGACGCCGTTGTAGTAGGTGACCATCGCGAACGCCGACTGTGACTGGCCCGCGGCGATGATCTTCCGCGGCTGGGTTCCGCCGATCGCGGCGCCGGCCCGCAGACCGCGCGCGACCTGGGTGAAGATGTCGTACGCGAAGCCGTCACCGGGGTGGTTCAGCGAGCCGTAGCGGGCCGGGTCGATGACCTTCAGACCCTTGCCGGCCAGCTCCGACCCGGCCGCGGGAAGCGTGACGAGCACCTGCCCGCCCTCGATGCCGAGCCGTTGGGCCGACACGCCGACCCAGATGTGCCCTGCCCGGATGATCTCCTCGTGGAGGTTCGCCCACTCGGCGTCGGCGTCGACACCGCCACTGACGTTGAGCCATTCCACGACGACCGTGCCGCTGAGCCGTGTGGCGTCCGCCGGCTCGCGCACCAGCACCCGCGTGCGGTACGGCGCGGTCGTGTCCGGCTGGAAGGTCCACCGGCCGTCCGCGCTCAGCCCGCCGACTGCCTGGTACGACGTCGCGGTGCCCGTGGCGGCGTACTCGTGCTGCACGTAACCGGCCGGTGCGAGATCGACCGGGATCGCGGTGCCGATGAACGCGCCGTTGCCGCCGGTCAGCTCCTGCGACAGGTCCGCCGCCGGACCGGGTGCGGGCCCACCGGGACCACCGGGCTCGCCGGGCGGCAGGCAGGCCGCGAGCGACACCATGACGATGCAGGTGAGGGCCAGCGTCAGCGACCGGCGCCAGCGTGGTGCCGAGCGGGATCGGGTTCCGGATAACGTGCCCTGATCGGCTCTGTCGCGAACCTTCATCGGTAACCACCTCGTACCGGGGCGAAACGCCTCCAACGTGATTCCGGCAGTCTGGCGATCAACGCCGCGGGGGCGCTATCGGCATCCGGAGACGCCCGGATGGAGGTCTCCAGACGGAGACCGTGGGAGGCAGGCCGCCCAACGGGTGCGGGTGGCACGGTTCGGAGTCGATAATCCGCCCCAGCCGACATGATCGGAGGACAGGGGCGTGGTGGTCAGCGAGCGCAGGTCTCCGCTGTCTCCGCACACCTCGCCGAGGCAGCGGTTGGCCGCCGCCGAGCGGGAGTACATGGAGATCGTCGCGTCGCTCGACCGTGACACGGCCATTCGCCGGGTGGTCACCACCGTCCCCGACGCCGACGGCGTCGATGTGGCCTGGGTGGGCCTGCCGGCCGGCAGCGACGTGCTCGCGCTCGGGAACCCGGTGAACCTCAGGACGAACGTCCTGCGTGGCCTGATCGTGCCCCGTGGCGTGGGCCTCGGGGGCGTCGTGATGGCTTCGGGCCGGCCGATGTGGGTCCGTGACTACGTCGGTGCGCGGGAGATCACGAGCGATTTCGCCTGGCATGTCTCCCGGGAGCGGCTCGTCTCCATGGTCGCCGTGCCGGTCGTCGCCGAGGGCCGGCTGCTGGGCGTGCTGTACGGCGCCAGCCGGCGGGAGACCGAGTACAGCGATCTCACCGTCGGTCGGTTGGAAGGCGCGGCCAGCACCCTGGCCACCGCGCAGATCGTCGCGGAACGTGCCCGGCACGCCGCCGAGGTCGCGGTGCACGAGGAGCGGCGCCGTCTGGCGCTGGAGATGCACGACGGGGTCGGCGCGCTGCTGTTCACGATCGGCGCCGGCATCCAGCGGCTGGCCGCGGACCCTGGTCTCGACCCGGAGGTCCGTTCCCGCCTCGCCACGATCGAGGCCCAGACCGCGCAGGCCGCGGCTGCTCTGCGCGGGTCGATGCGGGTCCTGTCCGCCGCGCCGCGGCGCCTCGCGCTCGATGTGGCGTTACGCGAGCACTGCCGTGCGTTCAGCGAGCGGACCGCCATCCCCGCCCGGGTGCTCACCCTGACCGACCTTCCCGAGCTGTCCACCGCCCAGACCGGAGCACTCGCGGACGTGACCCGCGAGGCCCTGGTGAACGCCGAGAAGCACGCGGGCGCGTCGTCCGTCGTCGTGTCCGTCTTCGCGGCCGCGGGGGGAGTCACGGTCGTGATCGCCGACGACGGCGTCGGCGTCGATCCGTCCGCTGCCGGCGCGCGGTCGGACGCACCACCGGACGCGCCATCGGAGGCACGGCCGGGTGCACTGGCCGGCACGCTCCCCGGCGCCCCGCCGGTCGCACCCCGAGGGCTGGGCCTGGCCAGCATGAGCGAACGCATGGGTCGGGTCGGCGGGACCATGCGGATCGAACCGAGCTCCGATGGCGGGACGATGGTCCACGCCTGGCTGCCGACATGACGACGGGAACGGCCCGGACGGTGAAGGTGCTCGTCGCCGACGACCATCCCGTCGTCCTGGATGGCGTCACCCTCGCACTCCAGCGCACCTCGTGGCTGGATGTCGTCGGGTACGCCCGCACCGGCCGGGACGCCATCGCGGCCGCCGCCAGGCTGCGGCCCGACATCGTCCTGCTCGACCTGCGCATGCCGGACATGCTGGGACCTGAGACGACCGCCGGCCTGCTCGCCGGCACGCCGTCGCTCAAGGTCATCCTCTTCACCGCCTACCCCGACCACGCCGCGGTCGAGGCCGCGCTCGCCGCCGGAGCGCACGGCGTCGTCGTGAAGGACGTCGAACGCGCCGACCTGGTGGACGCCATCCGCAAGGTCGTCAACGGGGAGCGGGGCGTCACCGCCGGCATCGAGACCGATGCCGGTGCCGTCACGGCCCGCCCCGGACTCGGGGGCCGCGGAATCACCCGGCGCGAGTACGACATTCTCCGCCGGGTCGCGATGGGGCAGACCAACCCGGAGATCGCCGACGCCCTCGGCCTGACCCGCAACACCGTGAAGACCTATCTCCAGCGCCTGATGGAGAAGCTCGGAGCACGCAACCGGGTCGAGGCACTCGCCCGTGCGCACGAGCTCGGCATCCTCTGAGGCTCGGCATTCGCCGGCAGCAGGCTCTGGCGACAGGGCACTACCCGCGGCCGGGAGACACCACGCCGGCGGCGTGCTGAGGCCACAGCCGCGCGCGCCGGGTGTCGCGGCGTCGCCGCCTCGTGCGCGGGGTGGTGGGGTGGCGCCGCGGCGGGAGCCGGCGGACGACCGTCGCCCGGGCACGGAGAACGGCGTGGATGGCCACGCGGACCGGCACCGGCGGGAGCGCGAGGCCGACTCCCGCGCGGACCTGCGGTTCGAGCAGCGTCGCGACGAACGGCCGGACCAGGGGCACCAGCGGCCGTGGCAGCTGTGACTCGGCCAGCGCGATGGTCGCCTCGCTGACGCGTTCCCCGAGCGGTGAGTACGCCGCCCGGTCGCGTTCCCACCGGGCGAGGTAGGCGGCGAGGCCGTCGTAGTCGGCCGGCAGGCCGCGCACGCCCATCCGCCGCCCCAGCTCCAGGTAGAACCGCGCTATGGCGGAGCGCTCGTCCGGGGTGGGCGCACGCCAACCGTACCGGTCCAGCCAGCGCACCAGCGTCACCGCCAGCGACGCGATGGCGTAACACTGATCGCCGTCGGTGATTCCCCACCCGCGGTGCGCCCTGTTCACCATGCGCAGGACGTCCCGCCCGACCGGTGACTCGAAGCCGTGCTCGAGCAGGTCGCCGAAGGTGAGCGAGGTTTCCTCGGCCCGCTCGGCTAGCGCGTCGATCGAGCCGACGACACTCGCCGTGCTCGGGACCGCGAACAGGTGCCAGATCGTCAGCTTGCCGGCGGTCCGCGCATCCCAGGGAAACTCGTGGAAGATGAGGAGCCGGACGATCTCAGGCCAGTCCCGGTCGGGATCGAGACCGGCTGTGCTGATCTCGCGCCCGCCGTGACCCCCGCGACTCCTTTTACTCCTTCTACTCCTGAGACTCCCGCACCCGCCACCGGTAGCGATCACTCGGCCGAGTATTGGCGGTGGGCCAACCCAGGTCGTTGATATGTAGCAAACCGGACAGGGCCGTCTGCCGCCTGTCCCGGTCTGAACGCCGGCCTGTGCGCTCAGTACCAGCCCGCGGCCTGCGCCGTCGGGGCGTCGTACTCGGCGGGCAGCACGGGACGCCGGTCGGCGGCCCGCATCGGCGGTGCGGCCACCGGCGCAGGTGCCGCTGCCCGTACGGCGCTCTCGGTCCTGCGCCGCATCTGTGCCGCCCCGGCGAGTCCGCGTCGTCGTGCCGGCGTCATCAGTGAGCTCAGCAAGTCCTCGACCGCGTCCATGAGTGTCGTCATCGCCAGGAGCGCCAGCGGAAACAGCAGAACGATAAAGACCACGCTGTGGACACCTCGCAATGTGCTCGAAAGCATCCGGCCGTCAAGGGTTGGCCTGGATGTACTAGCCCGTTTGGGTAGGTCCCATTCCCGCAGCCGCAGGTTACGAACACTGACCGGCCGGTCGGACAACCTGACATAGGCGTAGGTGTCCATTTCAGGTGCAGCCCCGCCGCGCCGGGCCGCCACTTCTCCGAGGCCCAGTGCCTGCCCCGCTATCTCACGGTCGACGGTGCGGCGGAACCGTCCTGGTTGGTGCCGGAACCCGCGGCGCCGCCCGATCCGTCGGTGCTGCCGCCGCTGGGCGGGGCGGCGAGGACGAGGCTGACCGTCGCGCCCCGCGTGACGAGCCCGGAGGCCGGAGACTGGGACAGCACCGTGCCCACAGGCCGGTCGCTGGCCTGGTTCTGCTCGACCACGTCGAAGCCGTAGCCGGTGAGCGTCGCCCGGGCGTCGGACCGGCTGCGGCCGACCACGTCGGGCACGTTGACCTGCGTGCTCGCGATGGTGACCGTCACGGTGGTGTCAAAGGCCATCTGCGTTCCCGCGGGCGGGTCGGTCTTCTCCACCAGCCCGGCGCCCTGGTCGGAGGGGCCGTTGTTCACCACCAGGTTCATCTTCAGCCCGGCGCTGGCCAGGCCGGTGCGGACGTCCCGTTCGGTGCGGCCGATGAAGTCGCTGACCGTGGTGTGGCCGCGGCCGGACGAGACGGTGAGGGTGAAGATCGTTTCTGTGTTGGCCGAGGTGCCGGAGACCGGGTCGGTGGCAGTGACGACGTCCACCGCGGCCTGATCCAGGCGGTAGTCCCGTTGGAAGTGTGAGAAGCCGGCCGCGCGCAGCCGATCCTCAGCGCGGCCGATCGGCTCGCCGACCACGTCGGGAACGGTGGCGCGCTTGGCGGGCGGGCCTGGCCGGTAGCCCTCCATGTCGCCGGGGGCCGGTGAGCTCCCGGCGTCGCCGGCGGTCGCGGACGGGTCATCCGGCTGTCCGGTCGAACCCGTCGAACCGGTCGAGCCGGTGCTGCCCGGCTCCTCCCGGTCCCGACTGCCGCCGTCGGTGCTCCTGCCGGTTGCCTCGGCCGTGGGTAGCCGGCCATCCGAGCCGGTCGGCAGCAGCTGGACGGCAGCGGCCCCGGCGGCTACCAGCAACGTCGCCAGTGCCACCACCAGGACCGGGACCACCCGTCGGCGGCCCCGCCGAGCGGCCGGGCGCTCCTGGGTCGAGCCGGCCGCCGGCCTGCCCGCTGGGGCGATCATCGTGAGGTCGGGTTCCGCGGAACGTCGATCGCCGGAGTCCGACCAGCCGGGCGCGGGAGCGTGGGGCACCCCGGGTGGCGGCGTTTCCCGTCCCGCGATGCCGGCCGCCGGCGTGCCGGGCGTCGGCGTGCCGGCAGCCGGCGTTACCGGTGAGACCAGGGCCAGGTCGGTGAGCCAGTCGGAGGCGCTGTCGCGGGCCGCCGCCGCCACCGCCGGGGACGGCATCAGCCCGCCGCCGCCCGGAGCCGGCACCGCGCCCAGCCGCACCAGGCGGCTCAGCAGTTCGTCGGCACTCGGGCGGCTGCGTGGGTCGCGGCGCATCGCGTCCCGCACGACCTCGGTGAGCGCCGGGTCGAGGCCGGCCACGTTCGGATCGCTGTGCATGACCCGGAACATCTGCGCCGGCGAGGGTCCGTCCCCGAACGGCAGGCGACCGGTCCCCGCGAAAAGCACCAGGCCGCCCCAGGCGAACACGTCGGCGGCGCCGGTGACCTCCGTGCCGGTCACCTGCTCCGGTGCCATGAAGGCCGGCGTTCCGACCATTCTCTCGCCGACCTGGGATGTGCTGTCGACGGCCAGTGCCACGCCGAAATCGATCACCCGCGGGCCGAGCGAGGACAGCAGAACGTTCGCCGGCTTGAGGTCCCGATGCACGAGGCCCGCACCGTGGATGGCAGTCAGGGCGGCCGCGACGCTCACCGCGACACGCTCGAGATCACCCGACGCGAGCGGCCCGTTCGCCGCGACCGCCTGGTAGAGCGTCGGCCCTGCCACGTACTCGGTGACCAGGTAGGGCGCGCCGTCGGGCGGGTCGACGACGTCGAGCACCTCGGCGGTGCAGAACCGCGCGACCCGGCGGGCGAGGTCGGCCTCACGCCGGAAGCGGGAGCGGTACTCGGGCAGCTGCGCGAACTCCGCCCGGATCACCTTCAGCGCCACCAGACGGTCGGTCATGTTGCCTGCGGCGGCCTTGGCGTCGCTGGCGCCGCCGACAGCGACAGCGGCGGTGGCGGTGGCGGTGGCCTGGCCGGCGCGGGGAGTGGCCAGGTAGACGGTCCCCATCCCACCTGCGCCGAGCCGGCCGAGCAGCCGGTACCGCCCCAGCACGCGGGGATCGGTGGCAAGCAGCGGTTTGGTGCCAGGGTGGGTCGCGCCACCGCCGTCAACAGCACCACCGCCGCCGCCAGGGCTGCCGCCGCCAGCACCAACGCCAACGGGGCCGCCGGCAACAGGGCGATCGCCGCGAACCGGGCCGGCGCCAACGGGGCGACCGCCGCCAACGGGGCCGACATTCCCGCCAGGCGTCGGCGTGATTCCCGGCCGGCGCGTGCCACCTGCGTCGGCGGGAGAATTCCCGCTGGCGTTCCGCCCCGTCGCATCGGACGCCGGGGCGTTCTCACGTACGTCCACAACGCCTCCGGACGGCCGAGTCAACATCGGTGCAGGGCACCGCTTCCGTCGTTACATCTTCGTGGCTTCGCCTCCAAAGACGCGGCGTTCGGGAATCGGGTTGTGGACCTATCGCGGAGCCGATAGCCGGTCGACAACGGGCGGTGAATGTGCACATCAGCTCTCGGTGCTCGTCCCGGCGGTTTGCTGTTGATAAACAGCAGACGCGGCACCGGCTGCTACCGCATCGCACCTGGAACGGGGCGGGCTACTCGCCTCCCGCAGTCCCGGTGGCGCCGACGGCAACAGCCTCGCCTGGCAGGCTACGAAAAGTGCAGGATTTGCACCAGCGTGGGAGCGGGTAGCCGGGATCCCGATCCTCTGGCTGTCACTGCTACTGCTGCTGTCGAGCAAGCGTTGAGGATCCTGGTCGTTGGGACGGCGAAAAATCCTCGACTCCGAGCTGCGGGCCTGGGCTCGACTACCGAGGAGATCAGAGAACCCGTCCTGGTTCACTCGTCCCGCCCATCGGGAAATTCTCGATACCCAGGACGAGCAGCAGTTCGAGGCGTTCACGTGATTCGGTGTCCGCCGGGGTCAACACCAGCAGCAGCTGGCCCTGGTCCGGGGTGACCAGGGTCTCGCAGTCCATCAGAAGGCGGCCCACCCGCGGATGGTGCAGCGTCTTGCGGTCGGCGCGTCTGACCGCCACCTCGTGCTCGGCCCAGCGCTGGCGGAAGTCGGCGCTGGCGGCCTGCAGCCGCTCGACGAGCCCGATGACCTCCGGGTCGCCGGAGCGCCGCCCTGCGGTCGCGCGCAGGTCGGCAACGAGCTGTCTGGACTGGTGCTCGTGCTCCTCCAGTGAGTGGGCTTCGCGGGTGGCAGGGCTGGTGAACCAGCGGTAGACCAGGTAGCGCTGGTCGCCCACGAAACCGCTGTGATCGCCGGTCAGCAGCAGACCGGCGCGGTTGTGGGCCAGGGTCTCGCCCAGGTCGGAAATCACCAGGGCCGGTGTGTCGCCGAGCAGGTCGAGCATGCGCACCAGGCCGGCGCGGGCCAGCCGGGCCCGGCTGGCGGCGGGAGGTGGCAGGTGCCCGGCCAGATGGAACAGATGATCGCGCTCGTCGTCGGACAGCCGCAGCGCCCGGGCCAGCGCACCCAGCAGCTGGGTGGACGGCTGGCTGCTGCGGCCCTGCTCAAGGCGCACCACGTAGTCGACCGACATGCCGGCGAGCATGGCCACCTCCTCCCGGCGCAGGCCGGTGGTGCGCCGCCGCGGGCCGTCGGCCAGGCCCACCTCGGCCGGGCGGATCGCCTCGCGGCGCCGCCGCAGGAAGTCGGCGAGCTCGTCACGTTGCACAACCACATGTTTCCCCGGCAGGGCGAGTCGAGCCAGGGAGTGACGCTCCCACGATGAACACTCCTCTCCCGGATCTGCCGAGGCAGCCGCAAGGTGGAGACGAGCGAAAGCCGCGGTCGACAGTCGACGGTCGACGACAGCTCGCGGCCGACCGAGAACGAAGGAGAGCACATTGCAGACACGAACTCTCGGCAGCACCGGACCGTCCGTGGCCGCGCTGGGCCTGGGAGCGATGGGCATGTCGGGCGCCTACGGGGCGTCCGACCGCTCGGAGAGCATCGCCACGGTGCACGCCGCCCTGGACGCCGGCGTCACCCTGATCGACACCGGCGACTTCTACGGAATGGGCCACAACGAGCTGCTGCTCGAGGAGGCACTGCGTGGCCGGGACCGCGACAGCTATGTGCTGAGCGTCAAGTTCGGCGGGCTGCGCGGGCCGGACGGCCGATTCCTCGGGCAGGACGGCCGTCCCGACGCGGTCCGGAACTTCCTGGCCTACTCACTGGCCAGGCTCGGCACCGACCACATCGACATCTACCGGCCGGCACGGCTGGACCCGGCCGTCCCGATCGAGGAGACCGTGGGTGCGATCAAGGAGATGATCGACGCCGGCTATGTGCGGCAGGTGGGCCTCTCCGAGGTCGACGCCGAGACGATCCGCCGCGCGCACGCCGTCCATCCGATCGCCGATCTGCAGATCGAGTACTCGCTGGTGTCCCGGGCGGTGGAGGAGGACATCCTGCCCACGCTGCGGGAGCTGGGCATCGGCCTGACCGCGTACGGAGTTCTCGGCCGGGGCCTGATCTCCGGGCACTGGCGCGCCGGCCAGGCCGCCGGCCCCGGCGACTTCCGCGCCCACAGCCCGCGGTTCTCCAGCGGGAACGTGGAGCACAACCTCACCCTGGTGGAGGCGCTGCGGGAGGTCGCCACGGCGAAGGGCGCCACCGTCGCTCAGCTGGCTATCGCGTGGGTGGCGGCCCAGGGCGACGACATCGTGCCCCTGGTCGGCGCCCGGACCCGCGATCGGCTGGCCGAGGCACTGCCCGCCCTCGAGCTGAACCTCTCCGCGGACGACCTCGCCGAGATCGAGAAGGCCGTACCGGCCGGCTCGGCCCGCGGCGACCGGTACCCAAGCGCCCTCATGTCCTCCCTGGGCGTAGGGAACTGACCCTCCGGGCCCGTGAGGCCCGGCCCAGGCCGGGTCGCGTACGTGCCGATGTGCCAACAGGTTTCGGGTGGTCACGGCCGCTGTCTCGCGACGCCGCCTGATCCGTGGCCGCCGATCGCGCGCAGGGCGAGATCCTGAACGACCGCGGGAAGAAGGATGTGTTCGGCCGAAAGAACCCTCGTGGAGAGGCTTTCAATGGTGTCGTCCGGCCGGACAGCCAGCTCTTGTTGCGCGATGACAGGACCTTCGTCGTACTCTGCCGTGACGATATGGACCGAAGGCCCGGTGATGCGATCGCCGGAAGCCAGCACGGCTTCATGCACGGTGTTGCCGTACATGCCTCTCCCGCCGTGCCGTGGCAGCAGAGAAGGATGTATGTTGATGATTCTACCGTCAAAGGATCTCAGTGTTTTCGGGCCGATCTTCTTCATATAGCCCGCCGTGACGATCAGGTCGATGCGATGTTCGTTCAGGAGTGCGCATACAGCCGTGTCAAGCTGGTCGGGCTCGGGATGCGTGGCTCCTGACATGTGCGCGGCTGGTATGGCATGGGCATGGGCATAGGCGAGCGCACCGGATTCCCTGTTGTTACTCAGGACCAGTGACAGGTGGAACGCCGCATCCGGCACCAGCGAGGCCTGGTGCAGTGCCTGCAGATTGGTCCCGGTATGCGAGGCGAACACCGCCACCCGGAAGTCAGCCATGCACGGAACCTCGGAGCATCGGCCGTGGCCTCGGGTTCAGGGGGGCGTCGGGGTGGATCATGGGATTCGACACGCGCAGATTCTATGGGCGTTCCGCGGCGGGGGCGCGGTGTCAGATCAGGAGCGCGGTGTCCCGCACAGGGCCTGATCGGCTGCGGTTGTGAGCGCGGCCGTGGTGGCCGGTGGGGCGGGATAGATGGTGCTGGCCATCGTGACGGTACGGGCGGTGTCCTCGTTCCAGAACGCCATTGCCTGGTATCCGAAGATCGCGCCGCTGTGGCCCCAGTTCACTCCGCAGCGGTCGGAGACCCGTTCGATCCCGAGGCCATAGCGAAAGCCCGGATCGGCGGCATCCTCCACGGTGGTGGTCTTCATCTGCCGGAGCATCCGGGCGCTGAGCAGTTCACCGCCCATCAGTGCCTGATAGAAGCGGGACACGTCCCTGACGGTGGAGACGATGGCACCGGCTGCCCAGGCGTGCGAGGGATTGAGCCCGGTCACATCGAACGGCCCACCATCGGCCGCGGGAACGAGGTCCGGCGGGACGTATCCGTGGGCGTGATAGCCGGGAATGTTCCCGATGGCGGTGGGGAACGAGGTGTCAGCCAGGCCCAGCGGCCGGAAGATCCGCCGGTCGAGCTCCTCGCCCAGTGAATGATGGGTGACCGACTGGATGAGCAGACCGGCGACGATGTAGTTGGTGTTGGAGTACGCCCAGGCGGTGCCGGGTGCGAAGGAGCTCGGGTGGGTTTCGGCGATGGCCACGAGTTCCGCCGGGGCGAATACCCGGTTCGCGGTGATGCCGGCCAGCAGCTTCGGGTCGGCGGTGTAGTCGAACAGGCCACTGGTGTGGTTGAGCAGCTGCCGAACGGTGATCCTGTTCCCGTCGCGCAGCAGGCCCGGCAGCCGGCGTTCCACGGGCTGGTCGAGGGTGAGGCGTCCCTCGCCGACGAGCTGGAGCGCCACGGTGGCGACGAACGTCTTCGTGATGCTGCCGATCCGTACCTTGGCCTGCGGTCGCAGAGGGGCACCGGTGGCCAGGTCCGTGACACCCGCGGCGACCTGGCGGATCCGGTTGTGGTCCTGCACCCGGACCATGACACCGGGAACGCCTGCGGCGGTGACGTCGCTCAGCAGTGTCTGCAGGTCAGGGCTGATCCTCGACGAGGTGGCCGGCTCGGAAGCCCGCTGCGTCGAAACCCCCTGCGTCGCGGTGCCGGCCAGCGCTGGTGCGGTGCCCGCGAGCAGCGGCGAGATGACAACCGCGATCAGGAGGACCGCCACGGCCGGGAGAACCGTGCTGATGTGGCGATATGGAGAGGCGGTTCTCAGGTGCGCCGCCCCCGTCGGCCCGGGCCTCACGCCTGACCGCCGGTCTTCTGCTGATCAGTGACAACCGGTCGGGTCTGGTACCGCCGCCAGGCGATTGTCAGCCGCCACAGCCGCCCGGTGACGAATGCCCCGCCGAGCATGAGCGCGTAGACCAGCGGTGTCCAGGCACCGCCGACGGATGTGTGTGCTCCGTCGAGATAGGTGAATGTCTCGTCGCTGATCAGGTAGGGGACCCCGGCCCAGCTGAAGGTGCCGGTGGCCTGCGGGTCGGTCGCGGTGATCCCGGCGTCGAAGGCGACTCTTCCGACGTGCGTGAGCAGGGTCATCACCACCTCGACGAGGAGGATGGTGAGCGCCGCGGCTCCCCAGGACGGCCGCCGGGTGAGCTCGCCGTATTCGGCGGCGAGATAGCCGGCCGCGAGGACCCGCAGATCACCGAGCTGACGCACGGCCTGCCGGGCGCCGACATCCTCGGCGGCGGCCCACAGGTTGTCGCGTAGCTCCCGCCGCTTGGCGATCCGGGATCTGCGAGGCAGGTCCTGCAGGCGGGCGTCGAGCGTCCACACGGCGCGTTCGATGCGCAGCCGGTCGAGAGTTCCCCGTGATGTGGCCATGTCAGGTGTCCTCCGTCGAGGTGGGTGGGTCGGGGAGGGGGCGGACCAGCGTGGGATGGACCACCGCGGCCAGCGACAGCCAGCTCGCGGTGCCTTCTGCCAGGGCCTCGGTGCCGGCCGCGGTCGGCCGGTAGTACTTGCGGGCCGGGCCGGATCGGGACGCGACCAGCCGCGCCTCCACCCGGCCCTCGCGTTCCAGGCGGGCCAGCGCCGGATACACGCTGCCCTCGGTGATGTCCGTCAGGCCGAGCTGCCGCAGCCGCTGAACGACCTCGTAGCCGTACGACTCACGCTCGGCGAGGAGCCGAAGCAACAGCAGTGACAGGACGCCCTTGAGGAGTTGGGGATCATGTGTCGGCGCCATGGATGCAAGCTAAGCCTGGTACTCGGTATCGTCAAGTAGCTGGCATTGGCGAGTGCGCTGTCGAGGACCGGACACCCGCCGACCGTTCAGCGCGGTGGTGGCGGGCAGCATGTCAAAGATGGCGCGTAACGAGACGGGTGCGGAGATGGCCGATGGTCAGCTGGTCGCGGCGGTGCGAGCGGCGCTCGCCGGTGCCGCCGACCCGGCGAAGGCAACGGCCATGCAGGCGTACATGAAGTCGGAGATGCTCTTCCGCGGCGTGCCGAAGCCCGTCCGGGAACGAGCGCTGCGTCCCGTCCTGGCCGAGCGGACCCTGCCCAGCCAGTCGAGCTGGAGGGCGACCGTCCGGGCGCTGTGGCGGGAGGCGGAGTACCGCGAGGAGCGGTACGCGGCGATCGACCTGACCGGTCACCGTGCCTATCGCGGCTACCAGCACGCGGACACGCTGGACCTCTACGAAGAGATGATCACGACTGGTGCCTGGTGGGACTACGTCGACGAGATCGCCTCCCGCCGGGTCGGCCCGCTGCTCGCCGCGGACCCCACCGCGATCCGCCCCGTGATGCTGCGGTGGAGCCGTGACGGCGACCTGTGGCGGCGCCGGACGTCGATCATCTGCCAGCTGTCCTTCAAGGCCGCGACCGACCTGGACCTGCTGTACGCCTGCATCGACGCCAACCTCGACGACCGGGACTTCTTCATCCGCAAGGCCATCGGATGGGCGTTGCGCCAGTACGCCTGGACGAACCCGGCCGAGGTCCGCCGCTTCGTCACCGCCCGCGGGGACTCCCTGTCACCTCTCTCGCGCCGCGAGGCCCTGAAGAACATCGGAGAACATCAGCTGAAACCGCTGGAGGCATCGTGATGCGTCACGTCCGAGTGCAGGACGGGGCAGTGCTCTGGACGGTGATGGACGGCGCTGGGCCGCCGGTGGTCTGCTGCCACGGCGGCCCTGGCCTCTGGGACTACCTGGGCCCGCTGGCGTCGTTGCTCGCCGAGAACGTCGCTGTCGCCCGTTTCGATCAGAGGGGCTGCGGACGGTCGACCGGCGATGGTCCTTTCACCATCGCCCAGGCGGTCAGCGACCTGGACCAGGTGCGCGCCGCACTGGGAATCGACCGCTGGGCAGTCCTCGGACATTCGTGGGGTGCCGAACTGGCGCTGCGGTACGCGGCGGCTCATCCCGAGCGCACCACCCGCGTCGTCTACATCGCCGGAGTCGGGGCCGACGACTCCTTCCGCCCGGCCTACACCGCCGAACGCGATCGCCGCCTCGGTGTGGATCTCGGCCGCTGGAGAGAACTCGCGGCGCGCGACCGGACGCCGGCCGAGGAGCGCGAGTGGTGCCTCCTGCAGTGGCGGCCTGACTTCTCCCCGGGAGGAGCGGCCGAGCACGCGCAGGCGTTCTGGGACACCCGGCCCCCGGGCGCCAGCGTGAACCTGACCGCGAGCCGGCAGCTCTGGGCCGACCGCACCAGCATCGACCTGCTTGCGCTCGCTACCACCATCGAGACCCCGGTTCACATGATCTTCGGGGAGGACGATCCTCGCCCGTGGCAGGCGGTGATCCCCTTGCTCGACGCCCTCCCGAACGCTGACCGCGTCCTTCTCGGTGGCGCGGGCCACTCCCCTTGGGTGGAGCAGCCCGCCGCGGTCCGCGCGGTCATCCTGGACGCCCTGCTGCGTCCTGTCCCGGCGCATTCTGTCCCGGCGCGTTCTGGCCCGTTGAGCGCGGCGCTTGAAAACCAGCCGGAGGCGTGATGGCCTGTCGGGGGAGCGCGATGGTGAGGGGGGCGATATGTCGTCCGATCGGGCTGTTAACGAGCTGGAACGCCTGGCTGATCTGAGCGTGGATCAGCTGAGGCGGCTGGTCGGTCTGGTGGAGTACGACTCGTCCGCGGACCCGTTTCCCGTTTCCGGGTGGGATGGGCTGGTCTGGGTCGTCGGCAACGCGGTGCAGGCCGCGCACTACTTCCAGTCGGCGTTCGGTATGGAGCTGGTGGCCTATTCGGGGCCGGAGAACGGAAATCGCGACCATCGGGCCTATGTGCTGTGCTCCGGGGCGGCCCGTTTCGTGGTAAAAGGCGCTTACGACCCGGCCAGTCCGCTGGTCGAGCACCATCGGCGCCATGGTGACGGAATCGTCGACATCTCGCTCGAGGTACCGGATGTCGACCGGTGCGTCGACCATGCGGCGGCGCAGGGCGCGACAGTTCTCGCGCGTCCGCACGACGTCCGGGACGAGCACGGTCTCGTGCGGATGGCGACGATCGCCGCATACGGGGACACCGTGCACACGCTGGTGGACCGCTCGCGCTACCAGGGTGTCTACCTGCCGGGCTACGAGCCGCGGGCCTCGACGGTGCGCCGGCGCCCGGGCGCGCCGGAGCGGCTGTTCCAGGCCGTCGACCACGTCGTCGGCAACGTGGAGCTCGGCCGGATGGACCGATGGGTCGAGTTCTACAACCGGGTCATGGGCTTCACGAACATGGCCGAGTTCATCGGCGGTGACATCGCCACCGAGTACTCGGCGCTGATGAGCAAGGTCGTCGCCAGCGGAAACCACCGGGTGAAGTTCCCGCTCAACGAGCCGGCGGCCGGGCGGCGGAAATCGCAGATCGACGAGTTCCTGGAGTTCTACGGCGGCCCCGGTGCCCAACATGTGGCGCTGGCGACGGACGACATCATCGCCACCTATGACGCGATGGTCGCCGAAGGGGTGGAATTCCTGCCGACCCCGGCCTCCTACTACGAGGACCCGCGGCTGCGAGCCCGCATCGGCTCGGTCCGGGCGCCCGTCGAGGAGCTTTCCTCCCGGGGGATTCTGGTCGACCGGGACGAGGACGGCTACCTCCTGCAGATCTTCACGAAGCCACCCGTGGACCGCCCGACGGTCTTCTTCGAGCTGATCGAGCGGCACGGGTCGCTCGGGTTCGGAAAGGGCAATTTCCAGGCGCTGTTCGAGGCGATCGAACGCGAGCAGGAGAAACGCGGCAACTTCTGACGGAAAGCCGGGACCGGCGACCGACAGGGACGTCCGGCGACCGACAGGGACGTCCGGCGACTGGCAGGGACGACCGGCGGCGATGAGGCAGGAAGGTGCCCCGATGGCCTACTACCGGCAGGTGGGCGACGTCCCGCCGAAGCGGCACACCCAGTTCCGCCGGCCCGACGGAGGCCTGTACCGCGAGGAGCTCGTCGGCACGGAGGGGTTCTCGGCCGACTCGTCGCTGCTCTACCACCGCTTCGTCCCGTCGGCGATCGCCGACGCCCGAGCGTGGGAGCTGCCGGACCAGGCACTGGTCGCGAACAGCCCGCTGCGGCCCCGGCACCTGAGGCTGCCGGAGCTCTTTCCCGGCGACGCGCGGCACATCGCGCAGTACAGAGCGGTCGACGCGGTCACCGGGCGGCGGCTGCTGCTGGGGAACGGCGACGTCCGGATCTCCTATGTGGTGGCCGCGAGGCCGTCGCCCTACTACCGCGACGCGGTCGGGGACGAGTGCGCCTTCGTCGAGGCCGGCGGCGCCACGGTGGAGACGTCGTTCGGCGCTCTGGAGGTGGGGCACGGCGACCTCGTCGTGCTGCCCCGCGGCGTGATCCACCGGTGGGTGCCCACCGGACCGGACCCGCTGCGCCTCTACGTGGTCGAGGCGTCCAGCCACATCGCGCCGCCGAGCCGCTACCTCACCCGGTACGGGCAGTTCCTGGAGCAGGCGCCGTACTGCGAGCGTGACCTGCGGGCGCCGGCCGAACCGATGCTCGCCGACGGCACGGACGTCGAGGTCCACGTCCGGCACCGGGCCGGCGGACCCGACGGGCTGGCGGGCACGGTGCACGTGTTCCCCGAGCACCCCTTCGACGTCGTCGGCTGGGACGGATGCCTGTACCCGTTCGCCTTCAACGTCGCCGACTTCGAACCGATCACCGGGCGGGTGCACCAGCCACCGCCGGTGCACCAGGTCTTCGCCGGCCAGAACTTCGTGATCTGCGCCTTCGTGCCGCGCAAGGTCGACTACCACCCGCGGGCGGTCCCAGTGCCGTACTACCACTCCAACGTCGACTCGGACGAGGTGATGTTCTACGTCGCCGGGGACTACGAGGCCCGTCGGGGGTCGGGGATCGGCCGGGGCTCGGTCTCGCTGCATCCCGGCGGCCACACCCACGGTCCGCAGCCCGGCGCCGTCGAGCGTTCCCTCGGCGCCGAGTTCTTCGACGAGCTCGCGATCATGGTCGACACGTTCCGTCCGCTCGGCCTGGGGGAGGGGGCGCTGACCGTCGACGACCCGGGCTACGCCTGGACCTGGGCGGGGGCGGAAGGCACGGCGAGCCCGGCCTCGGCCTTTCCCGGTGCCGGATGAGCGTGTGCGCGTGATGAGCGGGAGCCCGTCCGCCGCGAGCTGGCTGGGGATTCCGGCCGGCAGCGGGTTCGGGCTGGAGAACCTGCCGTACGGCGTGTTCTCCACCGGCCGCGACGACAGGCCGCGCAGCGGCGTCGCGATCGGTGAGCAGATCCTCGATCTCACCGGTGTCACCGGCGATCCGGTGCACGGCACCGGGTCGCTGAACGCCTTCATGGCCCAGGGGCCGCGGCGGTGGCAGGCCCTGCGCGCCGATCTGGTCACCTGGCTGACCGACGAACGCCACCGCCGCCGCGTCGAACCGCACCTCGTGCCCCGCGGCGAGGCACGCCTGCACCTGCCGGTCGAGATCGCCGACTACGTCGATTTCTACAGCTCGCGGGACCACGCGGAGAACCTCGGCCGGATCCTCCGCCCGGGCGGTGCGCCGCTGACGCCCAACTGGCTGCACATGCCCCTCGGGTACCACGGGCGCGCGGGCACCGTGGTGGTCTCCGGCACGCCGGTGACCCGGCCCCGCGGACAGCGCAGAGGCCCAGCGGACGACACACCCGACTTCGGGCCGTCGCAGCGGCTGGACATCGAGGCGGAGATCGGGTTCGTCGTGGGGAGCCCGTCCCCGGCGGGGCGGCCGGTGGCGCTGCCGGACCTGCCCCGGCACGTGTTCGGCGTGTGTCTTCTCAACGACTGGTCGGCGCGTGACCTGCAGGCCTGGGAGTACGTGCCGCTCGGTCCCTTTCTGGGGAAGTCCTTCCTCACCTCGGTCTCCCCGTGGGTGGTGCCGCTCGCGGCGCTGGAGGCGGCCCGGATCCGGCCGCCGCGCCGGGAGGTGACGCCGCTGCCCTATCTGGATGACGCCGCGGCGGAGCCGTGGGGCCTGGACATCCAGCTGGAGGTGCGGCTGAACGGGCACCTGGTCAGCCGCCCGCCCTTCAGGCTCATGTACTGGACGCCGGCCCAGCAGCTGGCGCATCTGACGGTCAACGGCGCTTCGCTGCGAACCGGCGACCTGTTCGCCTCCGGAACGGTCTCCGGCCCGGCCCGGGACCAGCGTGGCTCGCTCATCGAGCTGTCGTGGGGCGGCCGGGAGCCGCTGGAGCTGCCCGACGGGTCCGTCCGCATGTTCCTGCAGGACGGTGACCATGTCGCCATCACCGCTGTCGCCCCGGGCCACCACGGCGAAACCCTGTCGTTCGGTGAGGTCACCGGCCGCGTTCAACCAGCCGCCGCGCTGGCCTGACAAACCGCGAGCGTGCCGGGCCCTCCGGGGGTGTAGCGCTCCACTACACGCCCGAGGCCTGGTCGTTCTAGGTTTGCCAACGTGGGCGTTCCAGCGGGAGGGAATGCCCGCCCGAGCAGGTTCGGGACGCGCCGGGGAGGTAATGCAGTTGTCCACGACAGGTCACCCGAAAATCTTCCGTGTGTTCATCGAGAACACCGCACGGATGGATGGCCGCGGGTACATGTACTTCACCATGGAAAACGCGGATCAACGCCGCCGCTGATCGCCGTGTTCTCCGCTGTCAGTCCACGGGATGCGGCAGTGCTTGACCACGTCGAGCTTGACGCGTCATTCCACGTCGCGCTGGCCGTGGTGGCGGTCGCGGTGGCGCTGGTCGGTACCTGGCTCCTCGTCCGCCTGCTGCTCTTCCCGCTGCGCCGGCTGCTGCGGCGGCGGCGTGGGGCGGCAACTTCCCGCTCCGAGCTGCTGGGGCGGTTGTGCGTCATCCGCACCGGCCGGGTGGGGCCTGAGTTCGGCCAGGCGGAGGTCAGAGCCGACGACGGCTCGTCCGTGCTGGTCCAGGTGCGACATCCCGAGAACAACCCGCTGCTGCGGGCTGGCAGCTCCGCCGTGATCTACAGCTATGACGCCGCCCGCGAGATCTTCTGGGTGAGTCCGCTGGACTTCATCCGCGAACTGGACCGCGACCACCCCGCCGTCGAGTGAGAGCGTAGAAAAGGAAAGCGCATGAGCCTCATCACCATCCTCCTGGGCGTGTTCTTCGGGTTGGTCATTCTTGCCGCGCTGGGCGCGGTCGTCGCGGTCAGTCGCCTGTCCCGCCAGGTGGAGCAGGGAAAAGCCCTGATCGTGTCGCGCTCCAAGAAGGTGGAGGTCACCTTCACCGGAGCGATCGTCCTGCCGATCATCAACAAGGCGGAGGTGATGGATATCTCCGTGAAGACGATCGAGATTCGGCGGACCGGCCGGGAGGGGCTGATCTGCCAGGACAACATACGGGCCGACATCCGCATCACGTTCTTCGTCCGGGTCAACAAGACGGTCGAGGATGTCATCAAGGTGGCGCAGGCGATCGGCACCGCGCGGGCCAGTGACCAGACGACGCTGCAGGAGCTCTTCAACGCCAAGTTCTCGGAGGCGCTGAAGACCGTCGGCAAGCAGTTCGACTTCGTCGATCTCTACACGAAGCGCGAGGAGTTCCGCGACCAGATCATCCAGGTCATCGGCACCGATCTGAACGGCTACAGCCTCGAGGACGCCGCCATCGACTTCCTCGAGCAGACCCCGATGACCCAGCTCGACCGGGACAACATCCTGGACGCCCAGGGCATCCGGAAGATCACCGAGCTGACCACCATCGAGCATGTCCGCACCAACGAGTATCAGCGCCAGGAGGAGAAGGAGATCACCCGCAAGGATGTCGAGACGCGGGAGACGATTCTCGAGCTCGAACGGCGGCAGGCCGACGCCGAGACGAAGCAGAAGCAGGAGATCGCGACCGCGCGGGCCCGGGAGGAGGCCGAGACCGCCCGGGTACAGGCCGAGGAACGGCTGAAGGCCACCTCCGCGGCACTGCGCGCCGACGAGCTGATCGGCATCCAGAAGGAGAACCAGGCGCGGGAGATCGCCGTCGCGGAGAAGAACCGGCAGCGGGTCATCGCCATCGAGACCGAGCGGATCGAGAAGGACCGCCAGCTCGAGGTCGTCGCCCGGGAGCGGGAGACCTCGCTGTCCCGCGCCGCCATGGACAAGGAGCTGGAGGTGCAGAAGCAGGCGGTCGCCGAGGTGGTCCGTGACCGGGTCGCGGTGGACCTGACGGTCGCCGAGCAGGAGGAGAACATCAAGCGGCTGCGGGCCGTGGAAGACGCCGAGCGCCTGCGGCAGGCCCTGGTGATCGAAGCGGAAGCCGAGGCCCAGCAGGGTCTCGTCAAGGACATCAAGGCGGCCGAGGCCGCCGAGCAGGCTGCCGTGCACAAGGCGCAGGAGGCGGTGATCCTCGCCGAGGCCCGCCAGCGGGCCGCGGATCTCGACACCCGCGCCAAGATCCAGCTCGCCCAGGGCATCCAGGCCGAGGCCGCGGCCAAGGGGCTCGCCGCGGCCGTGGTGCGGGAACGGGAGGCGGAGGCGATCGAGAAGGTCGGCCGGGCCGAGGCCGTGGTCGACCGGGAGAAGGCACTGGTCGCCGCGGCGGCGATCCGGGAGCGGCTGCGGGGTGAGGCCGACGGCCTCACCGAGAAGGCGACGGCGATGGCGGCGCTGGACGAGGCGAGCCGAGGCCACGAGGAGTACCGGCTGCGGCTGGAGGCCGAGAAGGAGATCCGGCTGGCGGGCCTCGACATCCAGCGCCGGATCGCCGAGTCCCAGGCCACGGTGCTGGCGGCCGGTCTGGAGAGCGCCGACATCGACATCGTCGGCGGCGAGAGCATGTTCTTCGACCGGCTGTTGAGCTCGATCACCATGGGCCGCGCGGTGGACGGCTTCGTCGAGCACTCCGACGTCGTCGGGGGCCTCGCGGGCCGGTGGCTGGACGGCTCCGCCGACTTCACCGCGGATCTGACCAGGGTGCTCGGCTCGCTGGGCTCCGGTGACGTCCAGAACCTCACGGTGTCGGCGCTGCTGATGCAGCTGATCAAGGGCGGTGGGCTGGACGCCGGGAAGCTGCGGGAGCTGGCGGACGCGGCCGCCGCCGCGGCGGCCCAGCCGGGGGCCACGACCACGACGACGACGACGCTGGAGGCCGCGACGACGTCCGCCAGGACGGCGAAGGCCGCCACCGTGACGACGCCATCGGCCACCCGTACCACCCCCGGCCGTGGCACCACCCGCTGAGGCCGGGCGCGTGGACCCGGACCCGACCGACACACCCCTCTCCGCCGACCAGGGCGCTCCCGACCATGACACCTACGAGGTGCTGCGGGCCCGGTTGGCCGAGCAGGCGGCGGAGCTGACCCGCCGGGCCGACGCCCTCAACACCCGCCGGCTGGCGGTGTTCGGCGGCAGCGGGCTCCGCCTGCTCGGTGCCGAGCAGGTCAGCACGCGACGTCCCGGTGTGGCGCAGGACGTCGTGGCGCTCGGCGAGCACCTGCTGCTCGGCTGCAACGTGCCCACCGCGCTGCCCGCCGCCTCCGCGGCCGACGGCGAGGCGGCGGCGGGGGCGGTCACCGACTACTTCTCCCTGCACCGCCTGGTCCGGGCCGTCGGCGGCGCCGCCACGGAGAGCGGCACCCCCACGGAGAGCGGCGCCACCCGGTTCCGGCTGGACGGCGTCAACGACGGCGTGGCCGGGAGCCAGGACCCGGACGTCAAAGCGGGCCCGGACACCGAAGAGAGGCCGGACGCCGAAGACGCCCTCGGCGGGGACGAGAACCTGGGTGCGGACGACGCCCTGGGCGAGGACGAGAGCCCCGGCGAGGGCGCCGCGCGGGGCGGGGACGTCCCGCCCGGCGTGCTGCGCGACCCGACGCTGCACCGTGACCTCCGCGAACTGGTCCGGTACTACCGCGACACCCGGCTCTTGCGGCTGCGCCGCCTCGACGACAGAATGCTCGCCGTCTTCCAGACCGGCCGCCGGCCGGACGACATCCGGGTGCTGCGGTGGCGGACCGGAACCGACGGCGCCGTCGACTACCTGGACAACCTCGGTGAGCGCGACCACGTGCTCCCGCCGGTGGACGACCTCGACTGGACCGCGGTCAGCCGTGACGACCACGTCCTCGGGCGCTTCCCGCACGTGTCCGTCCAGGGGGCCGTCTTCGTCTCGACGGTCGGCGGGGCCCTCACCGTCAAGACCGAGAACGACACCGAGAACCCGGGCGGCATCTACCGCGAGCCCGTGGACGAGCCGCTGCAGAGCCTGGCCGACGCCGAGATCTGGCACGCCCGGGTCGGGCCGCTCGTCGTGCTGCGGATCCGGCCGTACAAGGAGACCAGGTGGCGGTACCTGGTGTTCAACACCCGCAGCGCGCGGATCGTGCGCGTCGACGGGATCGGGCAGGGGTGCCGGCGGCTGCCCGCGGAGCAGGGGATCATCTTTCCCGATGGCTACCACCTGACCACCGGTGCCGTCCGGTCCTTCGACACCGACACCTCCGACCTGGAGTTCGACCGGGTCATCCACGCCCCCGGCGGCGAGGACGTGCTCTACGTCTTCCACGCCCGGGCCGCGGGCCGGTTCCTCCTGCTGCCCTACAACGTGATCCGTCAGGACGTCGCGACCCCGCTCACCTGCCACGGGTACGCCCTGTTCGGCGACGGCACGCTGGTGCTGCTGCGGACTCCGTCCACGCGGCCCACCCGGGCGCACGCCGTGCAGATCTGGCAGACGCCGTATGGGCACGCGGTCAGGTCCGTGACCGTGACCGGCAGCGGGCCGCTGGAGCGGATCGGTAACGCGGACCTGGTGCAGGGGATCTCGGACTGCGTCTCGGTGGCACGCCTGGTGGCCCAGACGACCCCGTCGCGGGCCGGGCTCGACGCGCTGATCAGCGCCTGCGGGCGGGCGTTCGACCGCTACCACTGGCTGGCCGACGCGGACCTCGGCGATCTGGGCGGGCCACTGGCGCAGGTCCGGACCACCGCCGGGCAGGTGCTCGCGGAGTTCGCGACGGTCGAGGCTCTCACCGAGGCGGCCCGGGCGACGCTGGCCGACACCGCCGCCGAGATCGACACCCTGCTCCGGCAGGTCCGCGACAAGGCCCCGCAGAACGCGGGCGCGGCGGTGGCGGCACTCGCCGACCTGCGCCGGGCGCAGGGCCGCCTGGTGGCCCTGCGCGACGTCCGCTACATCGACCTGGCGCGGATCGACGTCCACGCGGCCGAGCTGGACGGCGAGATCACGGCCGCCGGCCGGCGCGCGGTGGAGTTCCTGCACGGCGATGAGGCCTTCGCCGATTACCACGCCGAGACCGACCGGCTGGCCGGGCAGGCGGCGACCATCACCAGCGCCGCTGCGGCGACTCCGATCGCCGACCGGCTCGCCGAGCAGGCAGGCGGCCTGGAGGCCGTCGTCGAGATCGTCACCGGTCTCGACATCGTCGACACCACCGTGCGCACCCACATCCTGGACCGGATCGGGGAGGTCTTCGCCGAGGCCAACCGGGTGCGGGCCATCCTGGACGCCCGCCGCGGGCAGCTGTTCGACACCGAGAGCCGGGCCGTGTTCGCGGCCGAGCTCACGCTGATCGGCCAGGCCGTCAACGCGGCGCTGGCGGTGGCCGACACACCCGAGCGCTGCGACGAGCAGCTGGGACGGCTGCTCGTCTCGCTGGAGCGGCTGGAAGCGCGCTTCGGTGAATCCGACGACGCCGGCGAGCAGGTCGCGGCCCGCCGCGCCGACCTCTACGACACGTTCTCCGCCCGCCGCCAGGAGCTGGTGCAGGCACGGACCCGGCGGGCCGGCCGGCGAGCCGACTCGGCCAGCCGGATCCTGGCCAGCGTCCGTCGCCGCTGCACCGACCTGCGCACCCTCGACGAGATCAACACCTACTTCTCGACCGACCCGATGGTGACCACGCTGCACGGCATCATCGCCGAGCTGCGTTCACTCGGGGAGCCGATCCGCGCGGACGAGATCGCCGGCCGGATCGAGGCGGCGCGCCTGGACGCCCGCCGCGCCCTGCGCGACCGGGTCGACCTCTACGCGGGCGACGACGTCATCCGCCTCGGGCGCCACCTGTTCGCGATCAACACCCAGCCGCTCGACATCGCTCTCGTCCCCGACGGGGACCAGCTGGCGTTCGTGATCACCGGGACGGACTACCGCCGCCCGGTCCGCGACGTGTCCTTCGAGGGGACCAGGCCGTTCTGGGACGAGCCGCTGCCGTCGGAGTCGCCGCGGGTGTACCGGGCCGAGTACCTGGCCACGCGGATCCTCGCCGACGCGGTGGCCGGTGCCGCCGGGCTTTCCGTCGCGGCGCTGGTCAAGGCGGCCGACACCGGGGACGACCTGCTCGATCTGGTGCGCAGGGCGGCCGGGAGCCGCCACGACGAAGGGTACGAGCGCGGCGTCCACGACCGGGACGCCACCAGGATCCTCGCCGCGCTGGCCCACTCCTACGCCCAGGCGGGGCTGCTGCGCTACCCGCCGGCGGCGCGGGCCGCCGCCCAGCTGTTCTGGGCCTACGGCACAGATGTCGCCGGCCGGGTGGCCTGGGGCCGCCGGGCCGGGTCGCTGGCCCGGGCCCGGGCCGTTTTCGGCCCGGCCCACCAGCCGGGCTCGACCAGCCCTCACCAGGGGGGCCCGGAGCAGATCGGTGACCTGTGCGCCGAGCTCGCCACCGCCGTGACACAGTTCCTCACGGGACCGAGCCCAGGCAGCATCGCCAGCCTGACCGCCCTCGTCGAGCGGACCGGTGGAGTCGACCTCGTCGGGGAGTACCTGTTCGAGGAGCTCGCCGGCGAGCCCACCGGATTCGTCACCGGCGCCGCCGCCCGCGAGCTGCTCGCCGGCTTCCGACGAGCGCTCGGGGAGCGGGGGGCCGGCGACGGCTTCGAGCACGATCTGCTCGCCTTCGACGACGATCTGGCTGCCGGGCACCAGCTCGCGACGGCCTGGCTGGGTGCGTTCCACGCGTCCCGCACGGTCGATGCCGCGGGCCCCGAGAAAGCCGCAGGCCCCGGGGAAGCGGTGAGCGTCGGCGAAGCGGTGAGCGCCGGGGAAGCGGTGAGCGCCGGGGAAGCCGTGGGTGCCGTAGGTGCCGTGGGTGCCGTGGCCGACCTGCCGGAGGCGGTAGCCGTGCTGGTCTGCGGCTCGCGGCTGCCCCGGCACGACTCGTCGGCCAACCTGGAAGCCAGCGTCGACGGCCTGCTCGGCAGCCACCCGCGCATCGACGGCGGGCGCCTTGAGCTACGCCTCGACGAGACACTGGCGCGCACCCGCCGGTTCCACACCGAGCGGGTCCCCGCCTACCGCGCCTACCGGCGGCAGCGGGACGAGCTGATCTCCCAGGAACGCCGGCGGCTGCGGCTGGAGGAGTACCAGGCGACGCCGCCGGGCGGCTTCGTCCGTAACCGGCTCGTTGACGAGGTCTACCTGCCGCTCGTCGGTGCGAACCTGGCCCGCCAGCTCGGGACCGCGGGCGACGGCACGAATCCGGACCGGATGGGCCTGCTGCTGCTCGTCTCCCCACCCGGATACGGCAAGACCATGCTGATGGAATATGTGGCGAGCCGCCTCGGCCTGGTGTTCGTGAAGGTCGACGGACCTTCGCTCGGCGGCGCTGTCACCTCGCTCGACCCCGCCGCCGCACCCGACGCGGCCGCCCGCCGCGAGATCGAGAAGGTCTCCTTCGCGCTTGAGCTGGGCAGCAACGTGCTGCTCTACCTGGACGACATCCAGCACACCGCGCCCGAGCTGCTGGAGAAGTTCGTCCCGCTGTGTGACACCCAGCGTCGGATGGACGGTGTCTGGGACGGCGCGAGCCGCACCTACGACCTGCGCGGCAAGCGCTTCGCCGTGTGCATGGCGGGCAACCCGTACACCGAGTCCGGTGGACGGTTCCGGGTGCCGGACATGCTCGCCAACCGCGCCGACGTGTGGAACCTCGGTGACGTCCTTTCCGGCCGGGACGATCTGTTCGCGCGCAGCTATCTGGAGAACGCGGTCACGTCGAACCCGGTGCTGGCCCCGCTGGCCGGCCGTGAGCGCGCCGACCTGGAACTTCTGATCCAGATGGCCCAGGGCGACTCGGCGGCGCGGCCGGATCGGCTCAGCCATCCGTATCCGCCGGCCGAGCTGGACCAGATCCTGGCCGTGCTGCGGAAGCTGGTGCGCGTCCAGCAGGTCGTGCTCGCCGTCAACCGGGCCTACATCGCCTCAGCCGGGCAGAACGACGCGGACCGCAACGAGCCGCCCTTCCTGCTGCAGGGCTCCTACCGGAACATGAACCGGCTGGCGGAGCGGATCGTCCCGGTGATGAACGACGAGGAGCTGGACGCCCTGATCGCCGACCACTACCTCGCCGAGGCGCAGACCCTCACCTCCGGCACGGAGGCGAACCTGCTCCGGTTCGCCGAGCTGCGCGGCGCGCTGACCCCGGAACAGGCCGCCCGGTGGGCCGAGGTGAAGGCCCGCTACCGGCGCAGCGGGGAGTAGCACCAGGAAGCAGCGGCCGGGAGCGGTCAGCCGCAGTGCTCCCAGCCGCTGGTCCAGGTCGAGCCGGCGTAGCTGCCACCCCACTTCACGCACTTCCCCGGCGCGGTCACGTACACGGGCCCCGCGTAGTACTGAAAACTGCCCGTGTCGGACTGCCGCGTCGAACTGCCCTCCACCTGCACCCAGGCACCCATCGCCTGCGCAACCCCCACGCCGGACCCCGACTTCAGCGTCACCACACAGTTCTGGCTGCCGTTGTACAGCAGATAGATCGTCGCCGAGCCCAGGGAATGCCGGTCGATCTGCGAGTAGCCCGACCCGCACACCTGTGTCGCGGTATACGGATTCGGCTTCGCCGCGGCTGCGGGTGCGGATGTGGGCGCCGGAGCGGGCGCGGCCGTGGTCGCGCGCGCCTGCGTGCCCGCGGGCGCGGCGGGAACCGTCTGCGCGGGTGCGCCGGCGGACGCGCCCGACGCCGAGCTACCCGGAACGGAACCCGTGCCACCGGGACTCGAGCCGGGTGCCTGCGCCGACGGTTCGCCGCCGGCCTGCGGGGTGGCCGTGCCGGCCGATGCCGCGGAGCTGCCCGCCGCTTCGGCCTGCGCCGTCGCGGAAGCCGCCGCGCCCCGCTCCGAATGCCCTCCCTTGCGCGCCGCGGCGTCCGCCGAGTCCGCCCCGGCCGCGTCGAGGAGATTTCCTCCCGCCGACCGCGAACCGCTCGGCCCCGAATCGTCCGACCCCGGCGAGACCCAGAGGATCACCGGAACCGCGACGATCAGTGCCAGCGCGCCGGCCGCCGCCGCAAGCAGGGCGGTACGGCGCCGGCGGGCACCTGATCTCCCCGATCCCGGGCCCGCGTCCCCGCCATCTGCCTGACCGGGCTCCGATGTCGGTTCCTGCATCGCCGGCTCCTGAGCGAGAAGGGACATAACGCCCGAAAGCTTTTCAGGATCGGATCCGGTCCGGTCGATGCGGGGGGTCACCGGTTCGGTGTTCCGCGCCCTCGGTTGCGTCAGGCCTGCGGCGTGTGATCGGCAGGTCCACGCAGAGGACATGCGTCGCACGCATACCAGCGCATGCCAAAGCCGCGCAGCGGCGGGGGTGCCGCGGCGCGGAGCCTCAGACGAGGGCGGGTGCGGGGCGCCGCGCCAGGTGGCGCAGGCGGGCGGCGTCCTGGCTGGGGGGCAGGCCGAACTGGCGGCGGTACTCGCGGCTGAACTGCGACGGGCTGTCGTAGCCGACGCGGTGGCTGACACCGGTGACGTCGCCCGGGTGGGTGATGAGCTGCAACCGGGCCTCCTGCAGCCGGATCTGCTTCTGGAACTGGATGGGGCTCATCGCCGTGACAGCCTGGAAGTTCCGGTAGAAGGCGGACACGCTCATGCCGGACTGCCGCGCGACATCCTCGACCCGGAACGACTGCGTGTAGTGGTCCCGGATCCAGCGGACGGCCCGGGCGATGTGGTTGAGGCTGCTGTCGGCGAGGCCGAGCTGGCGAACGACGGCGCCCTGCTCACCGGTGATCACGCGCCAGAGGATCTCCCGCTCGACCAGGGGTGCCAGCGCGGCTCGGTCGCGTGGCTGGTCGAGCAGGCGCAGCATCCGCACCACCGCGTCGACCAGCTCCGATGGCGCGTCACTGACGGCCATCCCCGACGGTGCGCCGCCACCGGCGGGTGCGACGTCCGCCGGTGTGGCCCGCAGCAGGAGCTCGGCGATCGTGGCGGGGTTCAGGACCAGGCCGAATCCGAGTGAGGGGCGATCCGGGCTCGCCTCGACGAACTGGCCGGTGATCGGCAGGTCGACCGAGGCGACGAGGTACTGCCCGGCGCCGTACTCGTACACGCGTTCACCCAGCGCGATCCGCTTCGCGCCCTGCGCCACGAGCGCGAGCACCGTGCCCGACATCGCCGGCGCCGGCTCGGTCGAGTGCTCGACCCTCGAGACGAGGACCCTGTCGATGGCGGTCGTCATGTCCGGACGGGCGTGCCGGGAGATCAGGGAACGCAGCTCGCCAAGGTCCATGACCACATTAGAACATCAAACGAAAGTCGCCGTCTCGGTAGGATCGTGCAAGAGGTCGCGAGTATCTGTTTAACGTTTTCGCAGGTAGCGGTGTTTTCATGGGTTGGTCGACATCCCGGGAGCATCCGACAGCTCCCCGAAACACGGAGGCCGCGCAGCCATGTCTGTCAGTCACGGATTCAACGCCACTGCGACCGCCCGGCCCGCGCCGCGGGTAGCAGTTGTCACCGGTGCGAGCTCCGGGATAGGACGCAGCGCCGCCATCCAGATCGCCCGGCGCGGCACCGGAGTCATCCTCACCTTCCACGGCAACGAGGCAGGCGGGCGGGAGACCGTGTCAATGATCGAGAAGGACGGCGGCACGGCCGTCGCACTGCCCCTGGACGTCGGTTGCTCGGCGGACTTCCCGGCCTTCCGGGACTCCGTCACCGTCGCCCTGCGCGAGACCTGGCAGCGGGAGAGCTTCGACTTCCTGGTCAACAACGCCGGGTTCGGCCATATGGCGATGTTCGAGGACACCACCGAGCAGATGTTCGACGAGCTCATGCGGGTGCTGTTGAAGGGCCCCTATTTTCTGACCCAGACCCTGCTTCCGTTGCTGGCTGACGGTGGCGCCGTCATCAACACGACGAGCAACGCGGCCCGGTTCTCCGGACTGGAACCCGGCTATTCGGCCTACGGAACGATGAAGGGCGGCGTGGTCGTCCTGACCCGCTACCTCGCCAAGGAGCTCAGCGTGCGCGGGATCCGGGTCAACTCGGTCTCGCCGGGCGCCACCCGTACCCGTATCGCCGACGACGCGTTCGCGCGCCACCCCGAGGTGATCCCCCCGATCGCGGCCAGAACGGCCCTCGGGCGGCTCGGTGAACCCGATGACATCGGCCTGGCGATCGCCGCCCTGCTCGGAGAGGAAGGCCGCTGGATCACGGCCCAGGACATCGAGGTCTCCGGCGGCTACAACCTGTGAAGGCCTCGTCGCGATCGTGGTAGCCGCCGGCCGGTGACGTCCTCCGGTGCAGCGGCACTGTCGTCGAGGCAGGCCGGATCAGGCCGTACCGCGCCGTAAGGTGAGGAATCGTGAAGGTGGAAGTGTGGTCCGACATCGTCTGCCCGTGGTGCTACATCGGCAAGCGGCGGTTGGAGAAGGCGCTGCGCCAGTACGAGCACGCCGGTGACGTGGAGGTCATCTGGCGCAGCTTTCAGCTGGATCCGGCCCAGCCGCGTGGGGAGAACATCCCCACCTCCGAGATGCTCGCCCGCAAGTACGGCGTCACCGCGCCAGAGGTCAGGGCCATGAACGACCGGGTCAGCGCACTGGCGGCCGAGGAAGGCCTGACCTACCACCTCGACCGGGCCGTCACCGCCAGCACCTTCGACGCGCACCGCCTGCTGCACTTCGCCGCCACCCACGGCCTCGCCGCGGCGATGCAGGAACGCCTGATGGGCGCCACCCTGACGGACGGCGCGGCCGTCGACGACCCGGGCACGCTCGTTCGGCTCGCGACCGAGGCCGGCCTGCCGGCCGACGGAACCCGTGAGGTCCTCGACAGCGACGCCTATGCCGACGACGTCCGCGACGACATCCGCCAGGCCCGTGCGCTCGGCATCAGCGGTGTGCCGTTCTACGCCGTCGACCGCGCCTATGGCATCTCCGGCGCCCAGCCGGTCGAGACCATCCTCGAAACCCTGCGCGCGGCGTCATCCCCGGTCACGCCCTGACCGGACGCGGCAGGCTCAGTCCGTGAGTGTGACCGTGCACGTCCCGACGGCGACATTGAGCCATCCAACCCGGTAGGACTCCCCGTCGACGACGTCGATGGTGCCGGTTCCGGAGGCCTGGCAGAAGCCGGCGGTCGGGCAGGAGATCGTGCCTTGGACGGTGTATTCCTGTTCTCCCGTCCGGACGTTCTCCATGACGTAGCTGGGGCCCGACGGGAAAACGGTCTGCCCGCCGACGTGCACGGCCAGCCGCAGGCCGCAGCCGAAGACATCGCCCTCGTAGACAAGGCGTATCGACGCCCGTTGGCGCGTCGACGGGGTGGATGATTCCGTGGCCGGAGTTGTCGTCGTCCTCGGTGGTCTGGTCGTCGGTGGCGTGGTCGGCGATGGGGAGACCGGTGGATCGGTCGCCGGTGTCGCCGTGACCGTGGGCTGGTTGGCGACCGGCGAGACAGTAACGGGGCTGCGGCGGCCCCCGCCGAAAGCCCCCGCCGCGCCCAGGCCCCCGATCAGCGTTCCAATGGCGGTGACGACCGCGGCGGCGATGATCAGAACGCTGCCCGGGCTGCCGGAGCCTTCTGCCATGATCTCCCTCGAGACCTGAAGGGAGACTGGAGAGGTCGGAAAGTTGTTCGGCGGCTCCGTCCCCCCGACGGATTCTGCAGTTATTTAATCATCAGTCCCGGGACGACCAAAGGGTGCCGGGCGGGCCATAGCAAGTCGAAGGAGAATGCCCGCGGCGGGCTCACGGAGCTTCCTGCAGGCGTCGCCGGGCGGACCGTTGAACACGCACCTGTTCAGGCGCCTGAACGGGTGCGGCCGCGGAGGCGCTCCGACAGCTCGGCGAATGATCCGCCCCTCCGGCGGAGGTGCCGACGGGGTGATCAGGACGGAGACGCCGTCAGGGTGGCTGGCACACGACGCCAGGATGAACTCCAGGTGGAGTGTTGTCGCCGCGCAGTCGGGTTGACGATTGGCGGAGGCTTTGCGAAGCCTCTCCCGGCATCATCGGATTCGTCCTTGTGGTGGCACGGGAGCGCGAGGCTGGAATCCCGTGCGAGCGTGCGTGGCACGGCTGGGGGAGACGACATGAACGGGGCGCGCCGGGCCGTGGGCCTGGTGCTCGCGGCGGTGCTGTTGGTGGGGGTGGTGGCTGCGGTCGTCGTCTCCCGCCGGGGGTCGGGCGCGGGGGACGGCAGTGGCGATCTGACCGTGCTCAGGGGGATCGCCGGATCCGAGAAGAAGCCCTTCTTCGACGACCCGGCCGTTGCGAAGGCGCTCGCCGAGGCCGGCTACCGCGTCGAGGTCGACTACGCGGGTTCCCGCGACATCGTGGCCGAGGTGAAGAAGGACCCGAAGGCCTACGACTTCGCCTTCCCGTCCGGGGCACCGCAGGGCGACCGGATCGCCCAGGACACCCGCGGCCGCAGCTACGTGCCGTTCTTCAGCCCGATGGCGATCGGGACCTTCCGGGACCTCGCCGATCTGCTGGTCGCCAACAATCTCGCGAAGAAAATCAGCGATCGCTATTACCAGCTCGACATGGCCAAGTATCTGGACCTGGTGGAGCAGAACCGCCGATGGTCGCAGCTGGACCGGAACACGGTGTTCTCGACCGACAAGTCGGTGCTCATCTCCTCCACCGATCTGCGCACCTCGAACTCCGCCGCTATGTACCTCGCGCTCCTGTCGTACGTGGCGAACAAGAACGACATCGTCGCCGATCCGACCACCGCCGAGACGATCGCCGGGCAGTTGGCCCCTGCCTTCACCAAGCAGGGTTACACCGAAAGCTCCAGCGAGGGGCCGTTCGAGGACTACCTGCGCGGCGGCATGGGCGCCCGGCCAATGGTGATGATCTACGAGGCGCAGTTCCTGGCGGCACAGGCGGCGAAGACGACGACACCCGACATGGTGCTGATGTACCCGTCGCCGACGGCCTACTCGAAGCACACCCTGGTCGGGCTCAGCGCCGGCGGCCAGGCCCTCGGGGAGCTCCTGACCGGGAACGCCACCCTGCTGAAACTGGCCGCCCACCACGGCTTCCGTACCGACGACCGGTCCTACGTCAGCGACTTCGCCCGGGAGAACGGGATCCCGGAGCCGCCGGAACTGGTGGACGTCGTCGACCCGCCTACCTATGAGCTCATGGAGAAAATGATCACCGACATCGCCGGGCCGGCGGGGAGCTGAGGCCGATGAGCATCCGTGCCCGGCTGGGGGCCCTCGTGCTGGCCCTGACGGCCGCCGCCACGCTGCCCGCCTGCTCCGGCGGGGAGCCGCCGCTGGCCGACGGGGCCGGCCCGAAGACCACGCTGACCGTCCTGGCCGGGTCCGAGCTGAAGGACATCGAGCCGCTGCTCGCCGACCTGCGTCACGACACCGGCGTCAAGCTGGACGTCACCTACACCGGGACGCTGGACGGAGCCGACCGGATCGCCCGGCGCCAGGCCGGTACGGATCTGGCCTGGTTCTCCTCGGACCGCTACCTGCGGCTGCTGCCGGGCGGCGCGGACGCGGCCGTCACCAGCACCTCGATCATGCGCTCGCCGGTGGTCCTCGGTGTCCGCCAGTCGGTGGCCCGCAAGCTCGGCTGGTCCGGCAACCCGAACGTGACCTGGAAGGACGTCGCGGCCGCGGCCCGGGCCGGGAACCTGCGCTACGGCATGACCAACCCGGCGTCGTCCAACTCCGGGTTCTCGGCCCTGGTCGGGGTGGCGGCGGCCCTGGCCGGCACGGCCGATGCCCTGACCTCGGCCGACATCAGGCCGGCGGAGCTGACCGACTTCTTCTCCGGGCAGAAGCTGACCGCGGGCAGCTCCGGCTATCTGAACGACGCCTACGTGGACAGGCAGGACAGCCTGGACGCGATGATCAACTACGAGTCGGTGCTGCTGTCTCTGAACGCCTCGAACCGGCTGCGGGAACCGTTGGAACTGATCTTCCCGAAGGACGGGATCATCACCGCCGACTACCCGCTGCTGCTGCTCGACCCGGCCAGACGGGAGGCGTACCAGCGGGTCGTCGACTGGCTGCGCAGCCCGGCCACGCAGCAGCGGCTGCAGGAGCAGACCAGCCGCCGGCCGGCGACCCCCACGGTGCCGCTGGACACCCGGTTCACCGCCGGGGACACCCACGTCGAGCTGCCCTTCCCGGGCACGGCGGCCGTCGCCGACGAGCTGATCCTGGCCTACCTCAACCACTTCCGCGCCCCCACCCACGCGATCTTCGTGCTGGACCTGTCCGGCTCGATGGAGGGCGACCGCATCTCCGACCTGCGGTCGGCCCTGATCGGGCTGACCGGCGCGGACTCCTCGCTGGCCGCGCGATTCACCAGCTTCCGGGCCCGGGAGAAGATCACCCTCGTGCCGTTCGACAGCGGCGTCAACCAGATCAGGGACTTCGCCGTCACCGATCCCTCGCCGGACTCGCCTGAGCTGAAGAAGCTCCGCCGGGCAGTCGACGGGTTCAACGCCGGCGGCGACACCGCGATCTACTCGGCCCTGCGCGCCGCCTACGACCGGGCCGCCGCCGACCTGGCCCGAGACGGGTCGTACTACACCTCTGTGGTCCTGCTGACCGACGGCGAGAACACGGCCGGCGCCTCCGCCGACGACTTCCTGGAGCACTACCGTTCGCTGTCGCCGGCCGCCCGGGCGGTGCCGACGTTCACCGTGCTGTTCGGCGACGCCGACCCGGACGCACTGCGGCAGATCGCCGACGTGACCGGGGGAACGGTCTTCGACGCCGGTTCGACGTCGCTGCCGGACGTGTTCAAGGAGATCCGTGGCTACCAGTAGGCGACGCGGCCGCCCCGCCCGGCCGAGCCGCTCGGCGTCCGAACGAGCCCTGGACTACGCCGGCTCGGCCAAGAACCTCGCCGGCTGCGTGGCCGCGGCCGGCGGGCTCGGCCTGTTTTTCGGCGGTGTCGTCGGCATGCCGGAGTGGCCGTTCGTGGTGGCCGCCCTGTACGCGATCGGAGCGCTGGTCGCACCCCCACCCAGGCGCCAGACGGGCGCTCTGCCACCGCCGCGCGACCCGCAGACGCTCCGGGCCGACCTGACCGCCCACGACCGGCGCTTTCTCGGCCAGCTGCCGCCGGACGTCGAGACGGCCTACCGGAAGGTCACCCAGGACCTGCGGGACCTGCTCGACCGCCCGGCGTTGCTGCAGACCGGGTCCCCGGACACGTTCGTGGTCGAGCGGATGGTGGTCGACTACCTGCCGACCTCGGTCGAGGCCTACCTGGAGCTGCCCCGGGCGTTCGCCGACAGCCATCTGGTCGACGGCCGGCTCACCGCCAGGGAGCTGCTGCTCGAGCAGCTCACGCTGCTGGCCACCGCCGCCGAGGACGTCACGACGTCGGCCGCCCGGGACGCGTCCCAACGGCTGGCCGTCCAGAGCCGGTTCCTGGCCGAACGCTTCGGCCCGACCTCGGGCGACCTGAACCTCGGCGACCGCTGACCGGCGGAGCGGGTCAGGTCAGGTCAGGTCGGGTCAGGTCAGCTCGGGGCCGGTCCGATACGGGTGAACGTGCTGCGGTAGGCGCTGGGGGTGAGCCCGTTGCGGCGCAGGAGGTGCAGGCGCAGCGACTCGGGGGTTCCCAGGCCGCTTTGCCGGGCGACGGCGGCGATCGGCAGATCCGTCGCCTCGAGGAGTTCACGAGCCCGGTCGATCCGCTGGTGCAGCAACCACTGCAACGGACTCAGACCGGTCTCCTCCCGGAACCGGCGGGTGAGCGTACGGGTACTGGTGTGGGCGTGGGCGGCGAGGCGGCTGAGGGTGAGCGGCTCGGCGAGGCGTTCCGATGCCCAGGCGCGGGTCTCGGCCAGTGAGGTGCCGTTCTCCGGCGGCAGCGGCGTTTCGATGAACTGGGCCTGGCCGCCGGGACGGATCGGCGCGACGACCGCGGCTCGGGCGACGGCGTTGGCGACCGCCGCCCCGTAGTCCCGCCGGATCAGGTGAATGCACAGGTCGAGGCCGGCGGCCAGACCGGCGGACGTCAGGATCGCCCCGTCGTCGACGTACAGGACGTCCGGCCGCAGGTCCACGGCTGGGAAGCGGCGGCGCATCTCGTCGGAGTACTGCCAGTACGTGGTGGCCGGGCGACCGTCGAGCAGCCCGGCCTGGGCCAGCACGAAGGCACCCGTGCAGATCGAGGCGAGGCGACGGCCGCCGCCCGCGGCCCGCCGTAGCGCGTCCAGGACCCGCTCGCCGGCGTACGCGCGGGCTCCGGTGCCCGTGACGATCACGGTGTCGGCGCTGTCGATCACGTCGAGGCCGTGCTCCACCACGACACTGGGCCCGGTGTACGCAGGCACGATCCCGGGCTCGGCCGTGCAGATCACGACCTCATAGCCCGGCTGACCGTCGACGGTCGCGGCCGGGAACACCGCCGTCGGGATGGAGAGATCAAGAGTGGTGACCGGCGGGACGGCGACGACGACGATCCGAAGCATGGCCTGATCCTTGGGCTACGTGGCATTCAGGCCACTACCGTACGTTTCCGGCGGGCAGCAAGGTGGGACGGCACCCGCGAACCCGCGCGGGCCCGCCGAGTGGAAGACGAAAATGATGCCGCTGCATGTGATCACCGGTGCCGGTGGCACCGGAGCCCCCACCGCCGAACTGCTGGCCCGGCGGGGCGAACGCGTCCGGCTGGTCAGCCGGCGCGGGGGCGGGCCCGAGCACCCACTGATCGAGCGGATCGCCGCCGACGCGACCGACGCCGACGCGCTGAGCCGCCTCGCCGAGGGCGCGACGACACTGATCAACACCGCGGTGCCACCGTACGACCGGTGGCCGGAGGAGTTCCCACCGCTGGCGACGGCGTTGCTGGACGTGGCCGAACGCACCGGCGCCGGTTACGTGATGATGGGCAACACCTACGGCTACGGCATCGTCAGCGGTCGCTTCACCGAAGACCTGCCGATGGCGCCGGTATCGGTCAAAGGCCGGGTACGGGCCCGGATGTGGACCGAGGCGCTCGAAGCGCATCGGGCGGGTCGAGTCCGCGTGACCGAGGTCCGGGCCAGTGCGTTCCTCGGCGCGGGGGCCGGTTCGCTGTACAACTTCATGGTGGCGCCCCTTGTCCTGCGCGGCGAGCCGGCAGCCTTCCCCGGCGACCTGGACACCCCGAAAACCTGGTCCTACGTCGGGGACGTCGCACGAACCCTGGCCGCGGTGGCCCTGGCCGGTGACGACCGCCCGTGGGGACGGGCCTGGCACGTGCCCTCCACCGCGGCCCTGTCCGTACGGGAGCTGACCACGCAGCTCACGACCGCCGCCGGGGGACCTGCACCTGCGCTGACGGCGATCTCCACCGATCAGCTTGCCGCGATCGGAGCCGCGGATCCGATCATGCGGGAGGTGATCGAGATGATGTACTCCCTGGATCGGCCCGATCTGCTCGACTCCGCGCTCACCGAGCGGACGTTCGGCCTCGCCCCGACCCCCCTCGAGACCGTCCTGGCCGAAACCGTCACCGCCTACGGCACCGGTACCTGACTGAGCCTCTGCCGGAGGCATGTCGTGGTTGACGGCCACGAGAGCCTCAGGCACACCGCGTCCCTCGCGGCACGCCCGCCACGGTCACCCCTTGACCTCAAGTGAACTTGATGTCGTCGACTTCAGGTCATGACACCTACCATCGCCCCGCCCAAGTCGCCCACCTCCGATGTACAGGAACTCGTGGCACGTGTCGCCGAGCTCGAACGCGCACAGCGAGCCGAGGACGTCGAGGCCACGCTCGCTCTCTTCGACGAGAACGCGGTCTGGGTGACCGGTGGCGGCGTCCGCCTGATCGGGTACGACGCCATTGCCGCCTTCACCCGCCAGGTTCTCCCCGGTGCTTTCGCGGGTGACCTGTCGGTGCGTTACGACGTCGAGCACCTCAGTTTCATCACGCCAGATGTCGTGCTTACCGGTGTCAATCAGGAATACCTCACGGCCGACGGTCGGCCGCTGTCGCCACCGCAGGTGGGACGCCCGAGCTATGTCTGGCGTCGCCGCGACGGCCAATGGTTTATCACCGTCGGCCAGAACACCACAGCGCCCGCCAGTACCACCGATGCCGAGGGTGCCCGGTCTCCCGACGAGGTGGAATCCACGCATGCCGATCAGGACCAGGCCGCTGTCCGGAGCATCCTGGCTGATATCGAGCATGGCTTCAACGTCAACGACCCCGAGCTGATGATGCGCCATATCGCGTCCGACGCGCTCGTCGCGAACGCCCTCGGCACCGTCCTGCGAGGGCGTGACGAGATCGATTCGGCAACCCGTGCGGGCCTCGCCCGCGGCGGCGCGCTCCACGCGGCGACCGCGCACTACAGACTCACCGACGTCACCCTGCTCTCCGCGGACATCGCGGTGGCTCACAAGAACGCCTGGGCGACGCCTTCCGCGGCCGACGCCGGAGAGCCACCGGAGATGAACGCGCTGTATGTCCTTGAGCGACGAGACGGGCGGTGGTGGATCATCCGCCGCCAGAACACCCTGGTGCAGCCCGCCGCGGTGACCTGACCGTTTCCGGTAGGCGCGTAGCAAACGCGAGCCCCGGTTCATCGCCCCTCTCACGGGTCGAGCGGAACCCGCGAGAGGGGCGCAGTTCAGCGGAGCAGTGTCTGTTCGAGCCCGTGTCCGCAGGTTGCCGGCCGGCGATGTCGATGAGCGACGCCTCGTGGCAGCCACAGAGATGGCATCGGGGGACCAGCCGCCTGTTCGGCCTTTCCTCGAAGGCCGACGATGGTTCTTCTCGCACCCGTGAGCTGCACGTCGAATTCACCCTCCTCCTCGGTGTCGGCTGGCCGACAGCGGAAGTCCGTTTCTTGACGTATCAACTCCTCGAGATCGCCGCAGGGCCGTCATTTCAACCTCGGAACCATTCATCTGTCCCGGCGCTGCATCGGCGGTCCAGCTACTGACACGTGCCAGAAATACCTGGGGGTGGCGCGGGGTGCACGGAGAAAACCAGAAATCTGGCGGTGGGCCGCCCGCCGACGGAAAGCTCGCGGGCGACTGGCTGAGAATGGTCGCCGTCGACCTGGCGGCGGGGCTCACCGCATCGGCCCGGTCGGGCCTGCCTTCCTCGGCCAGGATCGCGGCGTCCGGCGATGCCGAAGTGCTCCTGGGGCTCCTGCGTAGGTGGACGGCCGCACCGGACCGCGAGGCCTTCGAGCGCATCTGGCGAAAGCTGAGCGCGCGCTTCAACCACGTGGGGTTCGACCTGCGCGTCTGGCTTGTGATGGCGTTGGCCAAACCAGATGGGGGAGCGCCCGCGCGGCTGTTCCGCTTCCTTGCCGCTCGCAGGCTGCGCGCCGACCTCGTCGCGCTGGCCACCGCCGACGGCGCGGTCACCGGTGCCGGCTGGGAGCTGCTCGCCGTGCTCGACCCGCCGCCGTTCGGCATTCGCATCCGCACCGCTGACCGGTGGACCGTGCTGGGGGACCTGGTCAGGAAAGGCGGCGACCTCGACCGGGCGACATCCTGCTACCGGCGGGGCGTCGAGGCAGGCAGCCTGACGTCGTCGAGGCGGCTGGCCCGATCGGCGGAGGCGGACGCGGCACCGCCCGACGGCGACAGCCCGAGCCCGGCGAAGTGCGTAGACGGCATAGAAGACGGCGTGGACGGCATAGACGGCGTGGACGACGCGGTAGACGCCGAACAGGAGCTGTACCGCGAACTCGACAGCTTCCTCGGGCAGCCGGCCAGCACGGCCGGAACGCTGCTGCGCTGGTTCGCCTCGGCTGGCCGGGCGGCCGCGGCCACGCCGCAGGGGCGGTTCTGGCAGGGCGTCGCGCGACTTTGTGCCGGTGAGCCGGAGGCCACCATCGAGGCACTGCGGAGCTGCGCCTCCGTGGAGGAACCGGCGCGAGGCTCGGCCGAGCGGGTTGTGCACCGCGCCGCGCGGCTGCTCCTCGCGGTGCTGACCGGCGATGATGCGGCGCTGGCCGACCTGATCCGGGCCGTGGTGGGCGAGGACGGCCACGACTGGGCTGAGCGCTGCGTCGTCCGGCCGGCGCTTGTGGTCACCCTGGCGACCCGCGGTGATCCTGCGCTGGCCGACCAGCTGGTCAGGCAGCTCGCCGGCCGGCCGGAGCATCTGGAGCCGGCCAGGGCGGCGATCATGGACGTCCTGAGCGGCGAGGCGTACCGGATTCTGGGTGACGCGGCGGAGGCGCTGCGGGCCGGGCGATGGGACGACGCGCTGCTCCTGGTGGGCAGCGATGCGGTCACGTCGCCCTATGTCGTCGGGGGCCCGTCGGGGCTGCTCGCCCGCCGCATCGCCGACGCGGTCAGGAACCGGTCGGCCTACCTCGCACTGACCGTCGACGGGCAGCTCCAGCCCTGGACGGAACAGGCACAGCGCCACTGGGAGCAGGGCGCTGGCGCAGGAGACCATCACCACCTGGCCGTCGCGCACCATGCCCGGGCCTACGACCTCGAGGCCGCGGGGGACCCGGCGGCTTTCGACCACTGGCAGGCGGCGCTGCGGTTCTGGGGCGAGGTCCTCGGCGACGACCCGTTCTGGGACGCGCTCGGGCAGCGGCTGGCGGCGGCGACCGGCGCGGACGGCGCCGGCGCCGTGGCGGGCCCGGTGGCCACCGCCCGGGAGGTGCTCGCCCACAACCTGCTCGGCCCGCACGTGACCCTGGCCGCGCGGCTGGTCACCGGCCAGTCTCCGCAGCCCGACGCGGCCCGCCGGCACGTCGCGCTGATCATCGGATCCGGGCTGCCGTCGGGAGCTGTCGATGCGGCCCGGGCGCGGCTGGTACGCGACGTCGTCGCCCGTGCCCTCGCACTCGAGGAGGCCGAGTCGCCGGCGCTCGTCCTCGACGAGGCCGCGCCGTGGTTCGTGGCCGACCCGACCAACGCCCATCTGTGCGGCGCGCTGCTCACCGCCTGCCGCAGATGGTTCGAGAACGAGGGGCGCCGGAAGGGCGGCTGGGCAAGGATCTCGCCGGTACTCGAACGGGCGGAGGAACTGGCTGCCCCGCTGCTCGCGGCACTGTCCGCCGACGTCGCCGCGCCGGACGGGGACGCCCGTGGCCCGGCACACGCGCGGCTGGACTTCGAACTGGCCCGGCTGCAGGCCTGGGCCGGGCTGTCGGTGCTGCAGGACGCCTCGACCTGGTCGGCGTACACGGCCCGGAACCATCTGTTGAGCCTGGCCACCGAGCACCTCCGCAAAGCTCTGGAGCTGGATCCGGAACTGACCCGGAGCGGTTATCCCTACGACCAGGTCGAACCGCTGCTGAGCCATCTCGGCTGGCGGTTCCCAGCCTCCCCGGGCGCCGCCACCGCCAGGCGGCGGGCCCGGGCGGCCCGCGCGTCCGCGGCTGGCGGTGCGTCGGCGGCTGGCGGTGCGTCGGCGGCTGGCGGTGCGGCTTCGGCGGCTGGCGGCCCGTCCGCGGACAACCCCTGGGAATGGGCAGACCTGCGCAACCCCTACCGGGCGACCGCGTTCCAGGTTCTCGACCTGCCGTCGGAGGTCACGGACCGGGCGGAGATCCGGCTGCGGATCCGCCGGCGCCGGGCACGCATCGAGCGTGGCGCCGAGCGCTACCCGCTGTTCGGCCGGGTGGTGAGCGTCGCGGAGATCAACACCGCCGGGGAGGAGATCTCCGGCGTCGCCGGAAGGCTGTGGGCCGAACTGCTCACCCATGATCCGGCCCAGGAAGAGGCCATCGTGAACGACCTGACAGCGCGCCACCGAGCGCTGCCCGTGCCATCGGGCCGGGCCCACGGGGCGGATGACATCACTGTCACAGCCGACGATCTGCACCTTCTCGCGCTGCGCACCCTGCTGACCGCCACCATGGCCACCGGGGACGAGCTCTGGCCGGACGGGCTGTCGGACTCGGACGAGGACGGGCCGCGGTGAGACGCGGGCGCGTCACGCGCGCCGCGGCCATCCAGCGCCAACGACCGCGCTGGGCACGGGCCGTCCCGCGTTCGATGGACATCGACGAACGTGAGCGGCCGACGGCGGCCGCCGCACCGGCGGACTCGGTCCGCACCGTCGTCTACCAGCTCCTCGCGGCTCAGGGCAGCACCCGCCGGGAGGAACGCGAGCGGGCTCGGCGCCTCATGGATGTCCACCGTGCCCGCCATCGCGTGCTCGCGGTCGAGACCGCCAACGCGCTGCACGAACTGCGCGGCTTCCTCGCCGCTCAGGAACCGATGTTGCGGGCGGGCGGCCTGGCAGCCGAGCTCGATCTGCTCGCCGCCCTCGCCCGCCGGTTCGAACGTGCATTCGACCTGGCGGAGACGACGGTCGTCGACCCCACCGGTGTGGGCTACCCGGAGCTCGAACGCGGGCGCCTCGTCGACGTCACCTACGCCCCGTCAGGTGCGGACCCCGCCGGTCTGGTGGCCGTCCGCGCGCTGCGCCCCGCGGTGCTGCTGGCGGGTGGCGAGATCGCCCAACGAGCCCAGGTCCAGCTCGGCGCGGCGGCTGAACCGGCGGCGGAGCCCGCGGCGGAACCGGCGACATCCACGGGCGCCCGCACAGCCTCCGAGACAGAGACGACCCTGCGGAACAGGAAGGCGAAGCCATGAGCGTCGTCGTCGGGATCGACCTGGGAACCACGAACAGCGCCGTCGCGATCCCCGCGGACACCGCGGTCGCCAACCTCGACGCGCTGATCGAGCAGCGGCGCCTGCGCAGGGTCGGCGACGTCCTGGTGATCACCAACCCGGACCGCTCGCCGACCACGCCCTCGGTCGTCTGGGTCGACGAGGACGGCACCGTCCTCGTCGGCATGCGGGCGAAGGCGAAGGCCCGCACCTCCAGGCGGCCCCCGGCGATGTTCTTCAAGCGCAGCATGGGCACGGATTCGCCGATCGCGGCCGGGTACGCCACGCTCACGCCGGTGGAGGCGTCCGCGCACGTGCTGCGCCACCTCAAGGCACTCGCCGAGGACGTCCTCGGTGTGCCGGTGGAACGGGCGGTGGTCACCGTGCCGGCGTTCTTCGAGACCCAGGCGAAGATCGACACCACCGAGGCGGGCCGCCTCGCCGGCCTCGAGGTCGTCGAGACGCTCGTCGAGCCGGTCGCCGCGGCGATGGCCTACGCCCGGGAGAACCGTTCCAGCCTGGTCGAGCCCCGCACGTTCCTCGTCTACGACCTCGGCGGCGGCACCTTCGACACCTCCGTGCTGCGCTGGGACCCTGCGGAGGGCTTCGAGACCCTCGCCTTCGACGGCGACCGCTACCTCGGCGGCTACGACTTCGACCGCCGGATCGTGAGCTGGATGCGCGACGAGCTGCCCGAGTACGACCTGTCCACCGACCCGGACGACCCGGCGAGCCTCGCCGCCTACACCAGCCTGCTGGCGCTCGCGGAGGAGGCCAAGCAGGAGCTCTCCCGCACCGGGTACGCCGAGATCGTCAGCCAGCACGTGACGGACCGGCGCGGCGAGCTGATGAACCTCAACCTCGGGCTGGAGCGCGGCACCTTCGAAGCGATGATCGACGCGAAGCTGCGCCAGACGCTCGTCAGCTGCGACCGCTCGCTCGCGGGTGCCCGTGAGCGGGTCGCTCGCGCCGGCGGCACCCTCGCGGCCCTCGACGACGTCGTGCTCGTCGGCGGCTCGGCGCGTATCCCGCGAGTCGCGGAGCTGCTGGCCGAGCATCTCGGACGTCCACCCCGGCTGCTGCATCCCGACCTGGCCGTGGCCATCGGCGCGGCGCTCAGGGCCGCCGCCGTGCCCCGGCGCGGCGGCATCCTCGAGCTGGACCCGCCGGACGCCAGCTTCTCCCCGACCGATGTGACCGGCCGGATCCGGGCCGGCGGGCCGGTCGGCGACCTCGCTGGCGGGCCGGTCGGCGGCCCCGCCGGGCTCACCGTGCTGCTGCTCTCGGACGACGCCACGTTCCAGCTGCGCACGACCAGCGGGCCCGACGGTGACTTCGTCTTCGAGGACGTCCCGCTGCGCCCGGGCGACAACGGGTTCACCATCGCGGTGCTCGACGGCGGCGGCGCCGACATCGGCTCGCAGCGCCTGGTGATCCGCTACGACGAAGGCCAGATGACGCTGGACGACACCCCACCCGGGGACGTGCTGGCGCACGACTTCTCGATCCAGCTCAGCGGCGGCCTGCACCCGGTGGCCCTCAGCGGCGCCACCCTGCCCTACCGGGCCTCGCTGCGGCTCGAGACCGCGAGCCAGGGCACGGCGCTGCGGGTACAGCTGTTCGAGGGGCGGGTGCCGATCGGGGAGATCCTCGTCGACGACCTCCCCGCGAAGCTCCCGGTCGGGACGCCCGTCGAGGTGATCCTCGAGTTCCAGGCCGGGTGGACGATCCGGGCCGAGGCGTCGGTGCCCTCCGTCCAGTCCCGCGTCGCGGCCCTGATCGACATCCCGCGCCGGGAGGTCCCGGACTGGTCGCGGCTGCGGATGGATTTCGAGGACGTCCGCACCCGATGGAACAGCACGCGCAGCGAACTCGCCCAGGCCGACGCGAACCGGGCGGGAACCGAGATCGACGACCTGCTCTACGACGTCGCGGCGCTGCTCGACGAGGCCCAGGACCAGGCCCAGACCCATCACCGGCTGCTGGAGGCAGGCACACTGGTCTCCACCGCGGCCTTCGGCACGGACAAGCCGCATCTGCGGCCGCGGCTCGCCGATTTCGAACGCGACCTCGCGCTGGCCGGCAGGCAGATCGCGCGCGTCGACAACCCGACGACGGCCCAGGAGTTCCGCGCCGCGGTCGCCAAGCTCGAAGTCGAGGGCCGGGTGGCCTACGAGCAGGACCAGGCGATGGCCTGGGCCTTTGCCAACGACGCACTCGACCAGCGCATCGGGGCACTGCACCGGCTGACCGGGTATCCGGAGCTGACGGTGGAGCAGATCCTGGACGCGCTGCAGCTGGAGTTCCTGAAGGTGGGGCACCTGCTGGACGTCCTGCCGGCCACGGCCCCGGCCGCCGAGGCCGCCCGGTTGCGTGACCAGCTGACGAAGGCCAGCCAGCGGGCGCTCGCGGTGGCCCTGCACCGGCCGGACGCGGCGAGCCAGCTCCTGCAGATCTACGAGGACACCGTGCGCCCGCTGCAGGCCGCGATCCGCAAGCTCGGTATGCCGGTGCCAGAGGGCACGATCTTCCTCAACCTGCGCGGCGGGCGCACCCCGTGACGGCGGACCTGCCGGTGCTCCCGGCCGCACCGGTGGCCCCTGGTGCGCCGGTGCCTCCTGGTGAGCCGGTGGTTCCGGGTGTGCCGGTGGCCTCTGGCGCGCCGGTGGTCTGCCCGCTGTGCGGCGGCCGGCTCGCCGGCCTGGTGGCCCGCTGCCCCGCCTGCCGCGGCGACCTGTCCGCGCTGGTCGCCGTGCAGGACCTCGCGGACCACCGGTTCAACGAGGCCGTCCGGGCCGCGCGCGAACGCCGGTGGGACGAGGCGGCCGCGGCACTGGCCGCGACCCTCGCGATCACCCCCGACGACACCGAGGCCCTGGGCCTGCTCCGCAAGGTCCGCTACCACCAACGCCAGGCCAGCCGGCATCGCCGACAGTCGTTCACCTGAAGCTGGTTCGGCTCCGGCCGCCCACCCGCACAATGTGCCCAGGCCCGGCCCGGTCAGATTCAGCTGGGCTCGCCGGGCCCTGCGTCGACGGGTGGGATTCCCAGCTCGGCCCGGGCCGAGTCGAGGAAATCGCGCTCCGCCTGGCGGCAGGCCGCGATCAGGATGTCGGGAATTTGGCCGGGCTCGTGCCCGGGCCGCGCCTTCGCGACCTGGCGGATGGCGTCGACGACCTCCGCGGACCGGTCGACGGTCTCCCGGTGGCGGGCGACCAGCCTGATCTCGATCTGCAGCTTGAGCGTCTCCACCTGCGCCGGGCCGCCGTCCGCGTGCCGCCCGCGGGCGACGTTGCCGCCCTCCCGGACAGCCACCTGATCGCTTTGTACGACCGCGCGCCACTCACGAGCCGAGGAGATGAACCTGGCGTAGACCGACTGGCGGGTGTCCCTTTCGCGGCCGGCTTCCTCCCGCCGCCAGGTGACGGTCTGCGCCCGGCTGGCGATGATCCCGCCGGTGGCCACCCCGACGAGAGTTCCCAGCGAGGCGATCAGCGGTTCGACAATCCCGCTCAACACCCCTCCCGCCGAGGATGGTCAGTGCCGGAATTACATCACGGTTGTCGTGTTCATGCCGCCTCGTGGGACGGGCCCGATCGTTGTAGGGCCCGGGCGGCCGGGATCGGTACCTTGGCGGACTCCCGCCCACACTCCCGGCGGGCGGCGGTGTTCAGACGCAACGCCGGCTTCGGCCGGAGGGCCCGGGGGCCGAGCTCCTCCAGCGGGCGTTCGCGTTGGTCCCGGCCGCCGTCGACGATATCGGCGACCAGTGCACGAGATCACGGTTGCCCGCGACGGGATCTCGGGCAGGCCCTGTCGGATTCCGGTCCGCGTCGTTGTCTTCGGCCGCGAGATCTGGAAACCTCGAATTCAGCCGTAACAGAGGGAAGGCTTGCCATGGGGCTCGTACTGATCGGTTTCCTGTTGCTCTTCGTCTTCGTGGCTCTCGTCCTGCGCGGACGGGCGGTCCGGCGGCTGCGGGCCACCCCGCAGGACATGCTGAGGGCAGGAGTTGATTCCACTTCGGTTGATTCGCATCAGGCCGCACGGAACGCATCGGGCCAAACTGCGTGGATGATGGGCCCGTTCTAGTCGCCACGACATCTGACGGCTTGTCTGCGCGATGTTCCTCCACCCGAGGAAGCCGCGCATCCGTGTGCGCCATTGCCAAAGAGCGGCCGAAACGGGATCGCCTGGTTCAGTGATCGTGCACAGATCGTCCAGTACTCCCTGGTGTACTCGCAGCGGCTGCTGGCGGCCCACATATCGTGTGGCCCACGGGGGACTGAGCGAATCGAGACAGGCTGTTGGCTCCGAAGGACGCAACGCCGCCGCGGGACGACTTCCCGGTTCGGGTGCATGACCTGCTGCGGGAACGCGCCGTGTGGGTGCTGCCGCTGATCCTGGCCTCGGTCGTCGTCTCGGCCATGACCGCGCTGTACCTCGCGTCCGCGGTCGACCCCCTCGGCCATGTGCGTGGCCTGCCGGTCGAGGTGGTCAACAACGATCGCGGCGCCACGCTGGGGGCAGAGCACCTCGACATCGGTTCGCGTATCGAGGCCGGTCTGCAGGCGAGCCCGGAGGTGTCCCGCCGGCTACGGCTGGAACCCGTCACCCTGCCGGAGGCGGAACGGGCCATGAGCCGCGGGCGGGCCTACGCGACCGTGGTGATCCCGCCCGGCTTCACCGCCTCGCTCCTGGCCCAGGCCGGCCTGCCGGCAGCTGGGGCATCGGGGGGCGCGGCTACCCGGACAGGAGACCGATCGGTCCAACTGCTGACCAACCCGCGGGCCGGCACGCTGGGAGTGAGCCTGGCCAGCGGCGTCCTGCAGCCCGCCCTCGCCGCCGCCTCCCGGACGATCAGCGCTCAGCTCACCGCGGCGGCCGACGCGACGGCCGGGGCCTCGACCGGCGCCGGAACCGCGACGACTGGCGGTGCGGCGACTGCGACTGCGGGTGCGGGCGCTGGTGGCGCGGCGACGCAGGCGTTCCTGGCGAACCCGGTGACGGTCACCACCAGCCAGTTCCACCCTCCGCCCGCGAACAGCGCGCTCGGCCTGAGCGCCTTCTACCTGGCCCTGCTGACCCTCATGTGCGGATTCCTCGTCGGGACCCTCCTGCATTCCACGGTGGACGCGGCCCTCGGCTACGGCACCTCCGAGGTCGGACCCCGCTGGACCCAGCTCCAGCCGAAAGCGATCAGCCGCTGGCGAACCCTGCTGATCAAATGGGTGATGGCGGCGGCGTTGACTGCGGTCGTCACCGGCCTGATGATCGCGATCGGAGCCGGCGCGGTGGGCATGGACGCCCCCCATCCGCTGCTGTTGTGGGTCTTCTCCTGGCTGTGCGCGGCCAGTGTCGCCGCCGGGACGATCGTGCTCTTCGCGGCGCTCGGCACCCCCGGGCAGCTGGTCGCGCTCCTGCTGTTCGTCTACGCCGGTCTGGCATCGGCCGGTGGAACGGTGCCCATCGAAGCGTTGCCCGGCTTCTTCCGGCTGCTCAGCGAGGCCGAGCCGCTGCGGCAGATCCTCGCCGGCGACCGGGCCATCCTGTACTTCGACGCCCAGGCCGACGCGGGCCTGACCCGCGGCGCCGTGTCCGCCGCGATCGGGCTGCTCTGCTGGCTCGCCCTGGGCGCACTGATCGTCCGCTGGTACGACCGCCGAGCGCTGCACCGGATGAACCCGGAACTCCTCACCTACGTCAACCGCGCCGTCCAGGACTATCGCGCCCAGAGCAAGCCCGCAGAAGACCAGGGACCACGGGCGCCATGATCGCCCGTCCCGGGGCCCGCCGTGCGGGTGGTCACCGGCGGACGGCGGTCAGCGGAGACGGACGTATGTCGTCGACCTCGACCAGGTGGGGACGTCAGGGATGCGCGGGTGGTGTCCGCTGCCATTCATTACCGATCTTCCACACAGCCGTGACATCAACGGTGGCGCAGAGCTCCAGTAGGTCGGGACGCGGTTTTGAGGGGACGAGGAGGGCCAGACGCGGGGGCGGGTCGATGAAGCGTCCGTAGTCGAGGAGTTGGCCGATGCCCATGCGGATGGCCTCGCGGGTGACGGTGCCTTTGGCCTCGATGAGCTCATTTGCCGTCGCATCGTAGAGGTCGGTGAACAGGGGCCGCGACTCGTTGGCGGGCACGATCTGCTTGCGGCACACCTCGTGGCCAAGAGCTCGAAGATGATCGGCGTAGGAGTGGACGAGGGTGGCCTCGCGGCGGAAGGCGGTGGTCGGCTCTCCGGACGTCGTCATTCCGTACTGCGCGGTGTTCGAGATCTCGACTGGCACCGAGATGACACGGCTTACGGCGGTCGGGGTCGCAGGCAGGGGCGCATCAAATGATTGCACGAGACCCTGCGGGCGCAGCCGAAACATGATGACCGTACGAATCGGCCCGCCGCCGGTTTCCGGAGCTTCACTCGTGTACCAGGGGTGATCAGGATCGACCTCGAATGGTCCGAGATACTCGACGCCGCCTTGGGCGGCGCGGAAGAGTCGAAGCGCGCGGCCTTGTTCCCGGTGACGGAGAATGGAAAGGTTTCCCTGAACCATTTGTTGATCGCCGAGCTGCCCTTCCCCGGTGTAATGGAAGCAGCCGTCGTCTCCCCACCCATCGAAGTATCCGTGCGCTCTCCCCCGCTCCGGATCGGTGAAGAGCAGCACGTTGGGAGTGGACCGGGACGGACCGATACCCCCTTGTCGCCGACCGCCGTATCGTGCGTGGACGTCACGCCGGACCATGATCACGCCAGGCTCGATCTCCCAGAAGACACCAGCCGTACTAGCGCTGCTGGTGGCCTGCTCGATGAGACTGCGCAGGGCCACCATGAACTGCGTGCGTTTGTGTTCGTCCTGCAACAAGTCGAAGGCTGGTGCGGAGAGACCGAACTCAGGATCTTCCTGTTCCAGCCAACGGCGTGGCTGCGAGCCGTGGGCCGCCGGCGGCGCAGTGCTGGCACGGATCTCCCACAGCGGTGAGTCCCGTAGCGCGACGACGGGATACTCCGGGGCTGCTCGTCGAGGGTCCACGGCGCCGTCAGCTACGAGAGCAGCGGCAAGTCCTTCGCGGGCCTGAGACCATCGGCTCAACCGCACGCCCTCTGCGGCACGCCGCAAAGCCCACAGTAGCGCCACCGGCTGGTGTGGCAGCAGGACACCACGGTTCGACGCTCTCCGGAGAGTCGCCAGCGCGCTTAAAGCGCTATCGAAATCCACTAAGTAACCGTACGGTGGGCGTCGTCGGGCGTGACGACTGGTCTTCGCTGCCTAGCGACCGGGGGTGGGGGCGCGGCACTGCGGGTGGTGGTTAACCTTGGGGTGCCTCAGCGTGATGGGCGTTGGACGACCCGTGGCAAGCGGGCCGCTTTCGGCGCTGTGGGTTACGGACGTTGATGGGCCGGCTCAGGCAGGTCGGCATCCCTGCAAACCTGAACCTGCAGGTCAATGGCACAGTAGTGTCCGTTGAACCTGTTCACGTGAGGATCCGTCGGGCTGGCTACAACGGCAACCCGAACGCCAGGATGATCTGACAGCGAGCGGCAGGGAACGGCGCGAGACGAGTGGTCACCTCAGTTCGGGAGACGGGCTGCTCGGTTCAGCGATGGCGCACAGATCGCCCAGGACCCCCGGAGTACTCGCAGTAGGTGCTGGCGCCCAGAGATCGTGTGGCCCCCGTCGCGACCGGCTCCCGCTGGAACCAGTCGCCCGCCGGGGGTGAACGCGCCATGAGTCGCGGGCGGGCTTACGCAACTGTGTGTCCCAGCCGGCCTCACCGCCTCGCTCCTGGCCCAGGCAGGCCTGCCGGCATCCGGGGGGTCGGCGGAGGCGGCGGTCCAGGCAGAAGAGACCGTTCCGTCTAACTACTGACTGTTTTCGCGATGTGCAGGATTTAATGTTCATCCTTTGGACTTTCGGTCTTCATGAAGTCTGCCATTTCCCTGTCACGTTCGGGTGGTTCAGCATTCTGCCGGCGGTGATCACGTGGTGCTCGGAATGGCGTCGCAGTCGCCGGGTGCGTCCTTAGCCGTGTAGGGGGTGGCGTCGCCGGAGTGCTGGACCGTGCGCATTAGGTCGAACCAGGCCGGAATGTCCACCGGAATGCCTGAAAGTGGATAGTCTGCGCGAGCTGTTTCCGGTGGTCGGTGCCTGTCGTGCTCCGGCGATCGCTCGGTTCCGGCGCCCGCCAGGGTGGTCCGGTACGGACTCCAGGCAGGGAGCGCCCAGGAATGGACGGCCGTTCTCAGGTAGGACCTCGGCTGCGGGGAACTCTCACGCGCATCCGCCGGATCGCCGTCGGCATGGTCGTGGCTGTCGCGCTCGGTGCCGGCGCCGTGCATCCGGTCGCGCAGACCCCCCAGCTGTCCGGGCCGAACGAGTCGATGGTGATCGACGGGGTCGGACCGATCACGCTCGCGGCGGCCCCGGAGGACCTCGCCGCGGGGGTCACGCCTCAGGACATCGTCGTCGAGGTGGAGCTTGGCGACGATGTGGACCGCGAGGCCCTGGCGGACGTCGTCGCCGAGCTGAACTCCCGGCAGGGGTCGCTGAGCGACGCGTTCAAGCAGAACCTGCTCGCGCTGCCGACGGACCTGCCGGGAGGCGCGGCCGATGTCGGCGCCTACCCGGACGTCGACGGCGTCGTCGAGGTGACGGACACCGTCCTGCGCGTGACCATCCCCGCGGCCGAGGTAAGCACCCAGGTGAGCGCGCTGTTCCATACCATCGCGATCGCTCTCGGCACCGGGCTGGGCATGGTGGTGCGTGCCGCCTGCATCGGGGGGACGGCGGTGGCCGGTGCGTTGTGCGCGGCCATCGGCGGCGCGATCGGCGGGTTCGCCGGGCAGTTCCTGGTGCAGGCGATAGACAAGAAGCTCGGCACACTCGACGGGTGGGCCAAGATCATCGTCTCCACCGTCATCGGCGCCGCGGCCGGCTATGCCTGGGAAACCTGGGTCAAGAACTGGGCGAAAGACGACCTGCCCGGCTATTTCGCGGCGATCGGCCGGACCGCGGTCAAGGTCGGCAAGACGCTGGCGGGCTGGTGGACCGGCGGCGCCGGCCTGGCCCTGGAGGACGCGGGCCTCGAGTTCCAGAACCTCGCGCCGATCCTCGAACGCATCGCCCGGGACGCGGCGGGCGCGGCGTCGGTCCTGTCCGGGATACGCCTGATGCCGGTGGGTGACTCGATCACCTACGGCGTCGGGTCGTCGGACGACAACGGCTATCGGGACGAGCTGTGGGACTCCCTGAGCCCGACGGTGCTGACGCTGGACTTCGTGGGTTCCAACTCGTCGGGGACCATGTCCGACAGGAACCACAACGGTTGGCGGGGCGCGGTCATCAACGAGATCGCGAACGTGGCCGTCGCGGACGCGGCGTCGATGCGGCCGAACGTCGTGACGCTGATGGCAGGCACGAACGACATCCAGAAGAACCAGGATGTCGCGGGCGCGCCGGCCCGCCTGGGCGAGCTGATCGACGGGCTGCGGGCGGCCTCGCCGGGAGTGGCGATCGTGGTGGCGACGCTGGTGCCGGTGAAGGGCGACACGGAGGCGCAGAACCGGCGCAACACCTACAACGAGGCGGTGCGGTCGCTGGTCGCGGACCGGCAGGACGGCGGGCAGAAGATCATGCTCGCTGAGATGGGGCCCATGACGGACGCCATGATGTTCGACCGGCTGCATCCGAACGACGCCGGTTACGACTACATGGCGATCCAGTTCGACGACGCCGTCCGGGCGATGCTGGAGTACGGCTGGGTGAGCAACCCGGCGGCCGTCGACGGCTCTGGCGGAGGCACCGGCGGCGGGGCCGGGACGTGCGCGGTCCCCGGCGGCGGCTGGGAGGCGCTCGGCCGGATCGCGCAGGGCCCGATCAACCCGGACAGCTCCAGTGCCGGTGTGATCGGTGACGTGCGCCTCGCGGACTTCGACGGCAACGGCAAGACCGACTACGCGATCGTCACCGACACCGGCGCCGTGTACCTGTGGACCAAGATCACGGATGGCTGGGAGAACCGGGGCAAGGTCGCGTCCGGCAACGGGGTGGCCGGTCGCGGGTCGCAGGTCCGCTTCGCCGACCTCGACGGCGACCATGACGCCGACTACCTCGTGCTGCACACGAACGGTTCCGTCGAGGCATGGCGTAACGACGACGCCTGGATCAACGGCAGCTCCGCCTGGACGTCGAAGGGCGTCGTCGCCTCGGGCACCGGCGCCGCCGCCGACGCGCGGGTCGTGTTCGCCGACCTCGACGGCGACCTGGATGACGACTACCTGGTGGTCAACGCCGACGGATCGGTCGACGCCTGGCGCAACGGCGACGTCCTCGTCAACGGAAAGAGCGCCTGGAACGGGTTGGGCCGGATCGCCGCGGGCACCGGGAACCCGGGCTTGAAGGTGCGCCTCGCCGACCTCGACGGCGACCTGGACGCCGACTACCTGGTCGTGAACTCCGACGGCTCGACCACGGCCTGGGTCAACGACAACGTGGCGGAGGACCTGGGCGCGGGCTGGGACTCCATCGGGAAGATCGCGGCGGGCACCGGTACGGGCGGCACGGCCGTGCAGTTCGCCGATGCCGATGCCGACCGGGACGTCGACTACTTCATCCTCGGCACGGACGGCACCGTGACCTGGTGGGAGAACGACAAGGTCGCGACACGTACCGACCGGGAGAACGGCTTCAGGAGCCGGGGCACGTACGGCAACCACCTGGCCGACGCCGCCTCCAACGCCAGGTCGGTGACGTTCGCCGATCTCGACGGCGACGGGGACGACGACTACCTCCTCGTCGGGCCCAAGGGCGAGGTCGAGGCCTGGCGCAACGACAACGTCGCCTACCGGGGCACCAACGCCTGGATCAAGATCGGTCGGGTCGCCGACGGCGTGTCCCCGGCCGCCGGCGAGCGGGTCGTGTTCGCCGACATCGACGGCGACGGGCGCGACGACTACCTCGTGGTGAACACCGCCAACGGCCGGGTGCGGGCCTGGCGCAACAACAACCCCTTCACGAACGGCATCACCGCCTGGGCCGGGCTCGGCGTCATCGCCCAGGGCCCGTCGGGGGCCGCCGGGAACGAGGTGCAGTTCGCCGACATCGACGGTGACGGAGACGACGACTACCTGCTCGTGGCGGTCGACCACTCCGTGCGCGCCTGGAAGAACAACGGCACGGACGTCGGTGGCGGCTGGGCCGCGAAGGGCGTGATCGCGCAGCCACAGGGGACCATCGCCGTCACGGAGCGGACCGTGTTCGCGGACATGAACTGCGACGACCGCGCCGACTACGTCCTGCGCGACCCCGGGCAGAACAACCTGCTCCACGGCTGGTTCAACCTCGGCGGCTTCGACAACTCGTGGTCGGCGAAGAAGCTCGTCGCCTACGGTGTCGCGATGGGCTTCCCGGTGGAGGTCCGCCTCGCCGACATCTCCGGCGACGGCCTCGACGACTACCTCGTCGTCGACCCGACGAACGGCGCCGTCCGCGCCTGGCTCAACCGGGGCGGCAACCAGGTGGACGCCTGACCGCGGCCCGGCGCAGGCGCAGGCGGAGGCGGAGATCCTCTCCAGAAGGAGACGCCCGGGTTCCAGCGCTCGCCGCAACGTTTCGCACCGACCAGCGCCGAGACGTCCGCCCAGGCGGCCGCGGTCGGGCGACGCGCAAGCATGACAAGCGAGCTTGACTAGATGGAAAGCGAGCTTTACGTTCGGGTCATGGTTGACGAGAGCCGCCAGGACAACATGACGCGCGACGCCCGCCGGGCGATCATGATCGACGGCATCCCGGTCTCTCTCCTCGGGATGATCGCGCTTGCGCTGGGCAGCTCGCCCGACCAGAGCGCCGCCGACAAGGGCTGGTGGCTTGGCGTGACCGCCGCCTTCACCCTCGCCGTCGTGTGGGTACTGGTGCGGGCCTTCCGCCGGGCCGACGAGTATCAGCGCAAGATCCAGCTCGAGAGCATGGCGATCGCCTTCGCCGCCGTCCTCGTGGGTCTGCAGGTCGCCGTCCTGCTCGACGCCACCGACATCGTCGGGCTGCGCCCACTCAGCGAGGCGATCGTCATCGGTGGCGTGGGGCTCTGGTTCGCCGTCGCGGACGTGCGCACCCGCCTGCATCGGTGAGGAACCGGTTGCGCACCCTGCGGGCCGAGCGCCGCTGGAGCCAGGCGGACCTGGCCGACCGATGCCAGGTATCGCGGCAGACCATCAACGCGATCGAGACCGAACGGTACGACCCAGGCCTGCCCCTGGCGTTCACCCTCGCGGGCATCTTCGAGCTGACCATCGAGGAGATCTTCTTCCCCGACCGCGCCGACCGTGCTGACCATGCTGACCGCCCCGACGGTCCCGCCGCGTCCGGCACGCGTCGATGAAGCGCCCGTCGCCCGAGGGCCTGCCGCCCGGGGCTCTGCCGGGCGGCACCGTGGCCCGGCGGATGTGGCGGCTGTTCGAGCCGGTGCATGCCGTCACGTACTTCGCGCCGGCCTGCGCCGGGGCCTTCGAGCGCGCGGGCCTGCGCGGTTTCTGGCGCGGCTATTTCGCCGGGCGGTCGGCGCCGCTCGGCCCGGTTGGCGCGGGGCCCGTCGTCGGATGTTTCTTCGGGTTCGCGCCGGCGATGGTCTCGCGGGCGCTGCCGGAGGTCTGGACGAGGATCACGCCCGCGGAGGCGCTGGACGCGCGGCTCGCCGGTGCTCGCGAGGCCCTCGGCCAGGTGCTGGGGGAGCCTGGTCCCGGCGAGGCGGCTGATCTGGCCGAGCCGGCCGACCTGGCCGAGCTGGGCGGTCTGCTGCGGGCCGCCGCTGAGCACGCCCCGGTCGCGGGCCGCGTCCTCGCCGCCGCGAACGCGGCCCTGAGCTGGCCGTCGGATCCGCTCGGCGTCGTCTGGCATGCCACGACGATCCTGCGTGAGCATCGAGGCGACGGTCATGTGGCTGCTCTGGTGACCGCTGGTCTTGACGGTGTCGAGACCGCCGTCTGGAGGGCCAGCATGGGTGGCGTCGGGCGGGCGGACTTCCAGCGCGTGCGCGGCTGGTCCGATGACGAGTGGACGGCGGCCGCCGGCAGGTTGCGTGCCCGTGGCTGGCTCGGTGCCGCCGGCCAGCCGACGGAGGCGTCGCTGTCCGCCTTCAGGTCGATCGAGACGACGACGGACCGGGTAGCCGCCTCGGTCTGGGACGAGCTCGGCACCGACGGAGTCGAACGCTGCGCGGCACTCCTGGCTCCCGTCGCGCGCCGCGCCGCCGCGTTGCTGCGGTGGCCGAACCCGATCGGTGTGCCCGACCCACGCGAGCCGATCTCGGGGTAGCCGACGCCGGCCGTGGCCGCGACCGGCGTCGGACTCGCCCCCCGACGCGTAACCAGCACGGCAGGCTGACCGTCAGACGGGCCCGATCGTCGTGGGGTCAGGGCGGTCGGGGTGGAACGATGTCCATCGGCACCCGCGGCAGCCCCACCAGCGGGGGCACCAGCAGCGGTGGTGTGGCCCGGTCATCCCGGCGTGCTCGTCGCGGCGGAACCTGGAGGATGCGCGATGCGTGAGGGCTCGGACGAGACCAACTGGGCCGGGAACATCGTCTACCGGGCAGACCGGTGGGTCGCGCCGACGTCCGTCGAGGAGCTGTGCGAGATCGTGGCCGCCTGCGATCGGGCCCGGCCTGTCGGCACACGTCACTCGTTCAACACGATCGCGGACACGGCGGGGACGCTCATCTCGACCACCCGGCTGCCTGCCCTGTTCCGGCTCGATGCCGACGCGGGTGAGGTCACCGTGAGCGCCGGGACCCGCTACGGCGATCTCGCCCGCGAGCTGGACGCGCGGGGCTGGGCGCTGCGGAACCTCGGCTCCCTGCCCCACATCTGTGTCGCCGGTGCGTGTGCGACGGCGACGCATGGCTCCGGTGACCGTAACGGGAATCTGGCGACGTCCGTCGTCGCGCTTGATCTGGTCACCGCGTCGGGCGACGTCGTCACGGTTCGCCGGGGTGTGGACCGCGACTTCGCCGGTCATGTCGTCGCACTCGGTGCGCTGGGGGTGGTCGTGGCGGTGACGCTCGCGATCGTGCCGACATTCCGTGTTCGTCAGAACGTCTACCAGGGCCTGGCGCGCGCCGCGTTGCTGGACCATCTCGACGAGATCTTCGCCATGGCCTACAGCGTCAGCGTCTTCACGACCTGGCGCTCCGATTCGTCCCTGCTGTGGGTGAAGCAGCGGGCCGATGCGGTCGACGAGGCCGCTCCGGCGCCGGGGGAGATGTTCGGGGCCGGAGCACTGGTCCATCCGGTCCACCCGATATGCGGCCTCGACCCGATCCACACCACGCGACAGCTTGGCGTTGCCGGCCCCTGGCATGAACGACTGCCGCATTTCCGGGCGGGCTTCACCCCCAGCGCCGGGAACGAGCTGCAGTCGGAATACTTTGTCTCCCGCGACCGCGCCGCCGCGGCGGTTGAGGCGATCCACCAGATCGGCGAGCAGATCCGGCCAGCCCTGCACGTCAGCGAACTGCGCTCGATCGCCTCCGACGATCTGTGGCTCAGCCCCACCCAGGGCCGCGCGGCGATCAGCCTGCATTTCACCTGGCGTCCGGCCGAAGCCGCCGTCACCCGAGCGGTCGCCGCGGTGGAACGCCAACTGGCCCCCTTCGAGCCGCGCCCGCACTGGGGAAAGATCTTCACTCTGCCCGCGGAGACGATCCGCGCCGCCTACCCGCGAGCCGCGGACTTCACCGCGCTGGCCGAACGCCGCGACCCGACCGGTGTCTTCCGGAACACCTTCCTGGCGAACACACTGGGCCTGACCTGATCAGGCCCTCGACGGGATGATGCGGGCATGGTGACCACGTCTGCGGGAGCGTCGACCGGGGGAGCCGAGCCGGTGGTCGGCGCGGCGGTCGCCGAGGTGGTCCGGCTGGCCAGCGAGCTGATCGCGATCGACACCACGAACACCGCAGACGCGGACCGGCGAGGCTCCGAGCAGCCTGCCGCGGAGTATGTGGCGGCGCGGCTGGCGGAGGCCGGGTACGAGCCGGCCTACGTGGAGTCGGGCGGCCGGGGGCGTGGCAACGTCGTCGTCAGGCTGCCCGGTGCCGACCCGGCCCGCGGCGCGCTGCTGGTGCACGGCCATCTGGACGTCGTTCCGGCGGACGCGAGCGAGTGGTCCGTGCACCCGTTCTCCGGCGAGGTGCGGGACGGCTACGTCTGGGGGCGCGGTGCGGTCGACATGAAGGGCATGCTGGCGATGATGCTGGCCGTCGCCCGCGCCCTGCGGCGCGGCGGCGTCCGCCCGCCGCGCGACCTGATCTTCGCGTTCGTGGCAGACGAGGAAGCCGGCGGGTTTCAGGGCGCCCGGTGGCTGGTCGAGCACCGCCCGGAGCTGTTCGAGGGCGCCACCGAAGCGATTGGCGAGGTCGGCGGGTTCTCGGTCACGCTCGGCGCCCAGCGGGACGGCACACCCGGCGGACCTCGGGTGTATCTGGTGCAGACCGCGGAGAAGGGCTCGGTGTGGCTGCGGCTACGAGCACGTGGAACGGCTGGCCACGGCTCGTTGCTGAACGAGGACAACGCGGTTGTCAAGCTCGCCGCCGCGGTCAGCCGGCTCGGCGGGCACCGGTTTCCGCTCGTCCTCACCGGACCGGTGCGCGAACTGCTCCACGGCCTGGCGGAGCTGACCGGGCATCCGTTCGACGAGCGTGACCCGCAGGCCACGGTCGCCCGGCTGGGTGGCCTGTCGCGCCTGGTGGGAGCTGCGCTGCGGGACACGGCCAACGTCACGATGTTCGAGGCCGGCTACAAGTCGAACGTCGTGCCGTCGGTGGCGCGGGCCACCGTCGACGGCCGCGTGCTGCCCGGTCGGGAGGCCGCGTTCCGGGCGGAGGTCGAGGCTGTTCTCGGGCCGGAGATCGAGTGCGAGTGGGCGAGCCTGCCCGCGGTCGAGACCAGGTTCGGTGGCGCGCTGGTGGACGCGATGGCCGCGTCGCTGGTCGGCGAGGATCCCGGTGCACGGATCCTGCCCTACCTGCTGCCGGCCGCGACCGACGCGAAGTCGTTCCAGCGTCTCGGTATTCGCACGTTCGGCTTCGCGCCGCTGCGGCTGCCCCCCGACCTCGATTTCACTGCCCTGTTCCATGGCGTCGACGAACGGGTCCCGGTCGACGCGCTCGAGTTCGGCACCCGCGTCCTGTACCGCTTCCTGCTGTCATGCTGACAGTTCACGATCTCGCCGTCGCCCGATACCCGGCTTCTGCCAGAGTCCAGGCGATCCACTCCGCCCACGGCCGGTCGGGCTGGGCGTAGGAGACGAAGAAGTCCCAGCCCACGCCCGCACGGTCGGTGCTGTCCGTGTCGTCCCCGTCGCTCACCCGCACAGTGTGTCACCGGCCCAGGTCGGGGCAGACCGTGCTCGTACGGTGTTGGCTCAGGGTCGAAGGCGCTACACGTTCTCGCGGTTCAGCAGGTGACGGCCGGTGACGAACGGCAGGTCGGCGTGGTTGACGATGCCCGGGGCCGCGGCGACGACATGGGGAATCGCGTTGATCGCGGGCATCGCGGTCGGCCCGGCCGAGGCGAAGTGGGCGCTGCCGATCGGCGCGAGCCGCACCTGGACGCCGGGGTCGCCCTCGATCTCCAGGACGTAGCCGTCCTCGACCGGCCAGTTCGGCGTCATCTGGTCGCCAACCTTCCAGACGAAGCGACACTCGATCACCGACCGGCCACCGGAGATACCGGCGATGACGCCCTTGAAGCCGGAGATCTGGCCCTTCTCCAGCTTCATGAAACCGAAGTCGACATCGTCGGTCGCGGCGGCGAACTCGGCGGTGAACCGGACCTCGTCGAGCTCGATCGCGAGGGCCTGCGCGAGGACGCGGATCTGCTCCTTGAAGGACCCGCAGTTGACCTCGATCATGCCGGGGGCGGCCGGGTCGTCGGGGTCCAGCCCGATGCTCATCGCGCGGAACATCCGCTCATTGGCGTAGCCGCTCATGTCGAGTGACTCCAGCATCGAGATCCGGTCGATCCGGGTGCACATCGCGCTCGCCGCCAGCACGGTCATTCCCATGTGCCCGGGGTAGACGCCGGTCGTGTAGAGGGACGACCGGCCGCGTTCGCAGGCCGCTGCGAGCCGGTCCCGGACGTCCTCGCCGTAACCGGCGCCGGCCAGCATGTACATCGTGGACACGATGTTCACCCCGGCCGACAGGATCCGGTCGAGCTGGTCGAAATCCGGCCGGTAGGCCATGTAGGCGACGCAGTCCGGCTTCAGCGCCAGCAGCGCCTCGACGTCGTCGGTCGCCGTGACGCCGATCGGCGCGATCCCGGCCAGCTCGCCGACGTCCCTGCCGACCTTCTCCGGCGAGTAGGCGTAGCAGCCGACCAGCTCCAACGCCGGATGCCCGACCAGCCCGCGGACAGCGGCGGTCCCCGTCTTTCCCGTCGTCCACTGAACGACACGCAGCTTGCTCATCGAAATCTCCGTCTCCTCGAGGTCTTCGTCGCCGTGGGCCCGGTCCTGTGGGCCCGGTCCTACCGGGCCTGCCGCTCGGGCGGGCGGGTCGAGGTCTCCATGAGCGCCCGCCAGGTCAGGGTGACCTCGCCGCGCGGCATCGCCAGCGACCGGGTGGTGATCCACTCGTCGAGGGGCTTGGACCAGGTCACCGGCCCGTTCGGCAGCCCGTCGTACAGCGACGTGGCCACCGTCTCCGGCTCGGCCGGGTTGAACAGGCCGTTGCGCATCCGGTCGAGCAGATCCTCCGAGTCGGCCCGGTTGCACAGTTCCGGGTCGAGGGTGTCCTTGAAGGCGTTGAAGTTCGGCGACGCGGTCGCACCGACGAGCATCGCGGTGACATCCACACCGTGGTCGCCGAGCTCGCCCCACAGCGACTCGGCGAGGATCCACTCGAAGGCCTTGCCCGCGTTGTAGGTGGCGCTGGTGACGGCGCCCTGCGTGCCGCCGGTGGAGCTGACCAGGGAGATCCCACCCCGGCCGCGCGCCACCATCTTCGGCGCGAACAGGTTGAGCAGGATGATCGGCGTCGCGCAGTTCGCCTGCACCGACCGCAGCTGCAGCTCGAGCGGATGGGTGAGGAACAGCCCGATCGGCGCCACCGCCGCGTTGTACACGAACAGTCCGACCTCCAGATCGTCCGTCGCCGCGGCCACGATCTCGCCGATCTTCGGATCGGTCAGGTCCGCGGCTAACTCGCGCACCTCCACGCCGTGTGTCGCCCGCACCTCCGCGGCGGTCGCGGCAAGCGTCTCGGCACCGCGGGCGTTCATCACGACGTTCAGCCCACGGGCCGCCGCCTCCAGGGAAAGCGCCCGGCCGATGCCCATCGACGCGCCGGCGATGAAGGCCCACGGCCCGTACTTGTCCTTGAACATGCTTCTCCCACCATTCGGTCGGCGCCGACGAGCGGCGCGCTGATGCCCTGCAGGCTGGTGCTCCGCAGGCTGGTGCGGTCCACGTTGATGCTCCGCAGGCTGGAATGAGGACGCGGCGGCGTCAGGACCGCACGACAGTGGCCGGCTCGGGCCGGACGAGACCCACCGGGCGCACAAGCGGCAGGTCCAGGTGGGTGTGGATCCCGGGCGGGGCGGCGCAGACGGCCGGGATCGCGTTGACGGCGTTCATCGCCGTCCACACCCGGCCCCAGTAACCCTCGTCCCCGGTCGGGTGCCTGCGGGACGGTTCGAGGGTGAGGGTTGTCGACGGCTCGCCCTCGATGCTCACCGAGTACTTGACGGTGCCGTAGCCCCAGTTCGGCTCCAGGTCGTCGGACATCTTCCAGAAGCTGCGGAACACGATGACGGGCCGGCCGCCGGCCAGGGCGATCCACTCGTGGCGCATGCCCCCGACGGTTCCGGCGGGGATCTCGCCCGACCGCACGGCCAGGTCCGTCTTCGCCACCGCGACGTCGAAGTCCGTCACGTACTCGTCGACGGTCACGCCCAGGCCCACGGCCAGCAGCGCCATCGACTCCCGGAAGATGTTCTCCATCGTGTGGATCAACGGGCTGGGGTTCCGGCGCGCGTCGTCGGGGTCACGGCCGAAGCCCAGCCCGTCGAAGTTCATCGCGTGCGACGGGTGCGGCGCGAGGTCCGCGACCTCCTGAACGGTGACCCGGTCGACGCGGGTGCACAGCCGAGCGACGGTCAGCGGCAGCAGGTCACCGGAGAAGCCCGGGTGGATGCCCGCGCCGAACAGGGAGCTGCCGCCGTCCCGGCAGGCCGCGGCGAGCCGCGCGACCGGCTCCTGGTTCGCGAGCCCGGCCGGGAACACCCAGCCCGTCGGCGTGACGATGCTCTTGCCCGACCGCAGGATCCGGCACATCTCGTCGACGTCCGCGTACAGCGGCGCGTAGTTCACGCAGTCCGCATCCAACGCGAGGACGTCGTCGACGGAGCCGGTCGCCGCGACGCCGACGGGGTCGATCCCCGCGAGCGTCCCCGCGTCGACCCCTACCTTCTCCGCGCTGGTGACGTAGACCCCGACCAGCTCGTAGCCCGGGGTGTCGACGATGTGCCGGATCGAGATCCGGCCGATCGAGCCCGTCGCCCACTGGATGACCCGGTAGGCGCGCCCGGGTAAGCCGGTTTCGATTGAGGTGCTCATGACAGCCACTGACCTCCGTTGACCGCGAGATGCTGGCCAGTGATGACGCTGGCCAGGTCGGACGCGAGGAACAGCACCGCTCCGGCGCACTGGTCCGGCGACGGGACGATCCCCAGCGGCATCTCCGTGGCCTTCGTCCTGAGCCACGCCTCGACGCTCGTGCCCGCCGTCGCCGCAGCGCCGGCTCCCAGGCGCTCCAGGTTCTCCCCGAGAACCGGGCCGAGGAAGACCCCGTTCACCCGGACACCCCAGCCGCCGACCTCCAGCGCCAGCGTGCGGGCCAGCGCCGCGAGCGCCGACTTCGACGTCGAATAGGCGCCCATCGTGGCCGGCGTGCGCACCGCCGCGCCCGAGTTGACGAGGATGACCGAGCCGCCGCCGCGCTCTCTCATGACCGGCACCGCCGCCTGCACGAGGTGCAGCGCGCCGAACAGGTTGACGTCGAAGATGCCCCGCCACACGTCCGGATCGGCGGTCATGACGGGCTGCCAGTCACCTTCGTGATGGCCGTTCTGCACGAGGATGTCGACGCCGCCGAACCGCTCGACGGCCGCGGCGACGAGGCGCTGGCAGGCGCCCGCGTCGGTGATGTCCGTGGGCACGGACAGCGGTTCCCGGCCGAGTGCCCTGATCTCGGCGGCCACCGCCGCCAGCCGGTCCGCCCGCCGCGCCGCGAGCACCACATCCACACCCGACCGGGCGAATCCCAGCGCGATGCTGCGCCCCATGCCCGGCCCGATCCCGGTCACCACCGCGACCTTCCCGGCGCCGAACAGGGAGGGGCCTTCCCCACCTGCCAGGCCATCAGTACCGGTCATCTCGCCCTCCTCCATGAGGTCCCTGCGTCGGATGGCGCGGCGGCCGGTCGCTCCGCCGCCCCCTGGGGGTCGCGTCAAAGAGCGTCAAAGGCCCACGGCGACGGCTGTCACCAGGGGCAGCGTCGCGACGGTGGCGATCCCCGGCGGCGCGGCGCAGACCGCGGGGATGGCGTTCACGGCGGGCATCGCAGTCATGATCATGCCTAGGCCCATGTAGTTCGGTTCCGACCAGTCCGGCGGCGGGAGGACCTGGAACTGCGACCGGACCGCGGGCAGCCCGTCGATCTCGACGAAGTAGCCGTGGCCGACCTCCCACGGCGGCTCCCGGTGCGGGCCCATCACCCACAGGACGCGGCACTCGACGAACGGTTTCCCGCCGCGCGTTCCCGTCCAGGCGGCGCGCACGCCCGAGACGGTGCCTTTCGGGATCGCCATGAAACCCAGGTCGGCGTCCTCGGTCGCGACGGCGAACTCCGCGTCGAAGACGATGTCGTCGAGCTCGGCGCCCAGCGCGTCGGCCATGACGGCCACCGCGTCGGCGAACACCGATGTGGCCCGCCGGGCGCGCGCCGGCAGGTCGGGGGTGTCGATGGGGAGCCCGAAGCCGATGGACCCCTGCGTTTCGGCCGACTCGTACCCGCTCGCGTCCACGGACTCCGTCACGCGTATGCGGTCGACCCGCTGGCAGATCCCGGCGCTGACGAGCCCGAAGAGGTTCGCGAAGCCAGGATTCACCCCGGAGCCGAACAAGGTGGCGCCACCGTCGAGAGCGGCCCGCTCCAGCCTGGAGCGCCGCCGTGCGCCGAGGTGGTCACCGGTGATGAACTCGGCGGTCGTCGAGACGTTGACGCCGGCCTCGAGGAGGCGGCACACCTGGTCATCGTCGAAGTGCATGGGGGAGTAGCTGACGCAGTCCGGGCGGGTGGCCAACAGGGTGTCGATGTCGTCTGTCGCCAACACTCCGGCTGGTTGCCCCCCGGCCAGGACGCCGGCGTCGACGCCGACCTTGTCCGGGCTGTGCGCGTAGCAGCCGACGAGCTCCAGACGGGGGTCCGCCGCGATGGCGCGCAGCGCTCGCCGGCCCACGTTCCCGGTCGTCCACTGGACCACGCGAAGCGGTGCGGTCGACGGCACCGTCATGAGGCATCTCCTGCCAGGTGTTCGCCTGCGGGGGTCGCGCCCGCGGGGGGCGCGCCCGAGGGAGCCACGCCGGGGCCGGGCTCCAGGTGCGCGGCGAGCAGGTCGACGAGCGCGGCGCGCTCGCGGGACGTGTCGAGCGGCTCGCGGGTGGCCAGCTGGGCGAAGACGAGCCCACGCAGCGCCGCCCAGAGCAGGTGACCGACGGCTCTCGCGTCGCCGTGGTGCTGTCGTTCGGCGATCAGCTCCTCGCCGAGGCGCGTCAGCTCGGCCGCGACCAGGGCGAAGTGCTCCCCCGTCTCCGCGTCGCGCTGGCTGCGCGTCGCGACGGCGATCTCCAGACTGGCGCGCGAAGCAGGTGTGCAGAACGCGGCCCAGGCGGCCTCGACGAGCGCGCTGACCTGGTCGCGGACGGAGCCCATCGGGACCCCGAGCGTGGCCATGCGCCGGCGCAACTCCTCGAAGCTCGCGTCGACGACGGCGGTCAGCAGGCCGTCACGGTCTCCGAAGTGGTACTGGATCACGCCCCAGGTGACGCCCGCCCGCTCGGCGATGTGCTTGGCGCTGGCGGCGGCGAAGCCCTCCTCGACGACACAGCGCACGGTCTCATCCATGATCAGGGCGCGGGTCCGCTCGGCACGCTCCTGCGCGCCGCTCGCCGGCCGGGTCGGCGCGATCGGCCCGCCGCGACGCGTGCCGCGCGACGTCACGGCATCAGGCCGTGGGCCTGGGCGACCGGCAGGTCGGACAGGTGGGTGAGCCCCGGGGGTGCCGCGCAGACCGCGGGGATCGCGTTCACGGCCTTGGCCGCCGTCGCGATGACGCCGGCCATGTTGTGATCGGTGCTCTCGTCACCGACATGAGTGTTGATCTCGACGCCGGGCACGCCCCTGACCACGACCCGGTGCACGCCTGGGCGCCCGTCGGGCGGGAACGGCCACTCGGGTGCGGCCTGGGCGGTCAGCCGGTTCACGTGCTCCATGACGATCGCGGGACGTCCGTGCACGATGCCCTCGACGGCGAAACGGGCGGCGGCGACCTGGCCCGGCTCGACGGTCATCATCGTGCAGGTGATGGTCTCGGTGGCCGTCCAGGTCTCGTGGCGCTCGCGGAGCTCCTCGACCTGCACCCCGAGGCGGTCGGCCAGCAGCCGGATCGGGCCGCCCCAGATCGACGCGAGCACACCGGGCAGGAACAGGGCGGGCACGGTGTCGGGCGTGGCGCCGAAGCCGAAGCTCGCTCCGGTGAACTCGGCGTCGTCGTACGTGCCGTAGTCGAAGATCTCCTGTACCAGGATCTCATCGGCCCGTTCGGTCAGGCTCAGCGCCGCGAGCGGCAGAAGATCACCGGAGAAACCGGGGTCGATGCCGTTCACGAACATGGTGGTGCCCCCGGCCGTGCAGGCCGCCTCGATCGGCTCGCGCAGCCAGGCATCAGCGTGGGGCGGATAGACGAGCCACACCAGGGACGTCGCGACGACGTTGGTGCCCGCGGCGAGGAAGGCCGTGATGTCCGCGAGGGCGGCCTGCGGGCGGGTCTCCGCCTGCGACGTGTAGACGACGCAGTCGGCCTTCAACGCCAGCAGCGCCTCCAGATCGTCCGTCGCGGTGACACCCGTGGCGGTGTCGAGACCGCAGAGATCGGCCGCGTCCCGGCCGATCTTGTCGGGGCTGCTGGCGTGTACTCCCACCAGTTCCAGCCCGGGCCGGTTGATGATCGAACGTAAGGAGTGACGACCGACGTTCCCGGTGGAGAACTGGATCACGCGCAGCGACATGGAAGCTCCCGACTGTGCGAGCCGACGACCTCCGAGTGGGTCGACGACCTCCGACCCGAGGCATCATAAACTCCTTAATGGTTTCGCTGTCCAGTGGTCGCCAGCGGATCCCGACATGACGACGAGAGCAGGATGGGCCCGGCACAGTCGGGTGTCCGCCTCCTTCTGGGCGCCGTGCACCGGACGCCGTGCACCGGACGCCGTGCGCCGGGCGCCGTGCGCCGTGGAGGCCCGACGGTCCGGGTGGCATGGGGTGCCGACGAGGTCCGCGACAACCTGCGCGGCCGTGCCTGGCGGGACGGACCTCCGTGTGGTGAAGATCACCAGGCCAGGAGTGGACAGTGGAGTTCACGGCGTGGGCCGATCGGAGATCATGCGGGTTCTGTCCGTTTCCAATGCACGCCCGAGCAGGAGGCCGCGGAATGTCCACCGTTGAGGAGCGCGTAAAGAGCGTCGTCGCGGAGCAGCTGAACGTCGAGCTAACGGAGGTGACCAACAACGCGTCCTTCGTCGATGACCTGGGGGCGGACTCCCTGGACCTTGTCGAGCTGGGTGTGGCCCTGGAAGAGGAATTCCAGCTCGGTATTTCCGACGAGGATGCCGAGGGGATCAACACCGTGCAGAACGCCATCGACTGGATCAGGGCGCGCCGGCCGTAGGAGCGCGGTCGGGCTGTCGACGCGATCCGCCGGAGCTGGTGCTGGTGGAAATTGTCACGAAGGAACCTGCGGGGTCTCCGTCTGCGCCGGAAGCGCAGGTGAGAATCGTGGTGTTCGTGACCACTACTCCGGCGGAATCCGTGAAGCTGCTCGAGGCAGGTTCTTCGAACCGAACCAACAGCTCGCGCCGAGGATATGGAGGACGTGGAAGTCGGCGCACCACTGCCTGACAGACGGCAGCGACCGCTGCCGGGGCGCGATGTGGGAGATCCTGACCGTGGCCGCGACCAGGCGGTCGGCATTTGTGCCGCTGGGGCGGTGCGTCGAGAAGTCAGGCCGGACAATCAGGCCGGAAGGTCAGGCCGGTGACTGGGCCAGGATTCGCGTCCTTACGCCGCGACCGGTTCGTCTCAGTCGACCGTCGGCGTGAAGGAGCGCCGCAGACGTCGGTGGCGATGCGCGAACACCTTGGACACGACCGAGGCCAGCGTGGCGTCGAGACCGGGAAGGCGGGCGAGAGGTTGCCGCAGCTCGAAGGTGACCCGGTCGTGGACCACGGTCCGGGTACCGGCGTTGCCCGGTTCGAGGGTCCGCTCGTGCTCCCACCGCCGCATCGACAGCATCGTCGAAGTCTCGAGGAACCGCCGGCCCGGCTCGCATTCGGCGATGACGAGGTTGTCGTAGTCGAACGGGAGGAATCCGAGCAGCAGCAGCCAGCTTCGGCCGGCCTTGCCCCCCACTGGCAGGTCGTCGAGGGTGGCCCCGCGCAGCAATCGCGGGACCGTCATCCGAATCCACGGCCTGAGCTCGTCGTTCACTCCCTCGATTCGGCTTGCCCGAGCCCACACCTGGGCCGCCGTGGCGGGGACCTCGCTCCGCCGCTCGACGACCTGTACGCCCTGCTCCTTCCGGCGGCCACTGGTCATCCCATGATCCTCAGGGCAAGCTACTGCGGCGGTGCGACCGGACGCCGCGGAGAGACGCCGGGTCCGCCATCTCCGCTGCCGTGGCGCGATGGCGTGCCACGGCAGCCGTGTTCGCGCATCGCACAGAGCAGTAGCTGCGTCGGCCATTGCGAGACACGTCAACGAACGCCATCTCGCACCTCGCGCGTTCGCATCGCCCGAGTCGGCCCGCGCCGCCACCGCAGATCACCTGAGCCAACCCCGCGCACGTGATCGCCTTGATCCGCGCGACAACGCCAGAATCGGGAAGCCGATAATGCAGGTGCGGACGTCCGTCATGCGCGGATATATACGGCGAGCCGGTTGCTTCCGCCAGCAGGTCATTGACCAGGTCGTAGAGCCGGTGGTCCGCCGGCAGGCCGAAACACGCGTCCAGTCGGTCGGCCCAGCGCAGCAGATCCGTCCGCGCGGCATCGTTGTCGAGCTCCGCCTCGACCACCGCATGGCCCCGCAGAACCGCCCGCACCAGATGCGCGGGCGCATTCCTCTCGAGATTTGCCAGGTCAGCCGCCAGATGAGCCCCGTGCATACTGTAATGGTTGAATTGCACCTTGTCATTCCAGCACTCTCGGAGGAGCCATGCAAGACGCGCCTACCGCCAGAGAGGCTGAGTCCATGACGGTGATGCACGCGACGCCTGTGAGCATCCGGAGGGAAGAGATCGAGAAGATGGCCAGCTCCGTCTTCCGGCACGAGGCACTGCGGAACGACTTCTATGAGAGGTGGACGACCCGTTCCCTGCCGGCGGAAGAAGTCAGGGTGTTCGCCGTCGAATACCTGACCAGAACCATCAGGACGAGCGAGATGGTAGCGCTGTCCGTGGTGAATACGGCGGACCGTGCCGCGCGGACAGAATGCGTGAAAAATCTGTTCTCCGAATATGGTGGAGGTGATCCCGAGAAAGTTCATCTCACCCTTCTCGAGAACTTTCTCGCGGATCTTCTCGGGCGGGTCTCGGGATATTCGGTGACGATCGATGAGCTGTACCACGAGTCGCCCCTGCCCAGCACCCTGGCCTTCAGCTCCGGGCAGCGCGCGCTCTTCACATCGGCGGACCAGCGGGTTGTCCAGGGTGCCCTGCTGGCGCAGGAATGGCTGGCGTACTCGATGATGGTGAGGCTGTACGAGGGCTTTCGCAACTACAAGAGCTACTACAGCTCCGAAGAGGAGTTTCACGAGCACTGCGAGTACTTCTACGTCCACATCGGAGAGGCGGAGAAGGAACACCGGATCCAGGCTGTCGAGTCCGCCGCCCACGTGTGCACCGACCCCACGGACCTTGCCCGGGTCCAGGTCGGGTTCGACGGCTTCCTCGACCTGACCGTGGAGTACTGGCGCGGCGTGGAAGCGCGTATGCGCGCGGCGGGGGGCCTGGAGTTCCGAGCCCATGCGAACGCGGTACCTGCCGCTCGGGCCCGCTAGCGACGCCGGCCCGCGGGACCCGAGCCGTGACCCGGAACACCGCCACCAGGCCGGTGCCCGGGGCCGGTGGGTGCCCGCAGGCCTCGTGCTCGCCCAGGTCCTGAGCCTGCAGTGCGGCGCCGCGGCGGCCAAGAACCTGTTCCCCGCCGTGGGCACCACCGCGACCGTCCTGATGCGCCTGTGGTTCGCCGCGCTGCTCCTGCTCGCCCTGGCACGGCCCAGCCTTCGGGTCACCTGTGCCAGGGGTATACGCCCGATAGCCGCACTGGGATGCGTACTCGCGGCCATGAACATGGCGTACTTCCAGGCCGTCGCGCACCTACCCCTCGGCATCGCGGCCGTCCTGGAACTGCTCGGACCACTCGCGGTGGCGACCGTCATGTCGCGGAGTCGGGCAGACGCCCTCGCGGCGGTACTGGCCCTCGGCGGAATCACCCTGATCGCCCTTCCCCACGGAGCTGGGGTCACCGCCGCCGGCCTGACACTGGGCCTGCTCGCGGCGATCCTGCGTGCCTCCTACGTCCTGCTGGCCGGGCACATCGGACGCACGACCGCAGACCTGTCAGGTCTCGCCGTCGCCCTCCTCGTCGGCGCTTGCGTCTTCACCCCGTTCGCCCTGGCCTTCGGGCACGTCCACCGCCTCGGCGACCCGAGGAACCTGGCCCTGGGCCTGCTGGTCGCGGTCCTCTCCTCGGCGCTGCCCTACACACTTGACGTCCACACGCTGCGGAGAACCAGCGCCAGGGTCTTCGGCGTCCTGCTCTGCCTGGGGCCCGCGGTCGGCGCCGTCGTCGGCTATCTCCTGCTGGGGGAGCAGCTCAGCCCGCGGCAGGTGATCGCGGTTCTGCTCATAACGACAGCCACCCTTGTGGTCTCCCGTCCAAAGGAGGCCACTCACCGCACTCCACCGCCGTGAAGACCAAACAGAGATCCGCCAGCTCGCATACACCGTGCGCCATGTCGCGCAGAACGAACCGCCCCGGGTTACCCGGAGGCTGGCTGGTTTGAGGGAAGTGCGTTGCGTCGGGTCAGATGAGGAGGTCGTGTACCCGGACCGGGGTGAGGCCGGCTGTGCGTAGGTTCGCGACGATTCTGGGAAACGCGCTGACGGTGCCCGGGTACCCGAAGTGCATGCTCACGATCGAGCCCGGCCTGGTGTCGGCGCGGATGCGGGCGACGACGGCGTCGGCTCCCGGGGAGGTGTAGTCGAGCGGGTCGACGTCGAAGTCGACGACCGTGCGGTAACCGGCGGCGCCGGCCTCGGCGAGGATCAGCGGGGTGGCGGTGCTCGTGCCGGAAGGCCGGAAGTAGCGGCCCTGGGTCGGGGCGAGCCGGGCGAGGACGTCCCGGCAGCCGGCGATCTCGGTGGCCACCTGATCGGCGGGCAGCGCGGTCAGCGTCGGGTGGGTGAGGGTGTGGTTCGCCAGTTCATGACCGGCCGCCAGGATCGTCGGGACGAGATCGCGATGGCCGTCCAGCCACTGGCCGACCGCGAACACCGTGATCGGCACGGAGAGCTGGGCGGCGTCGGCGAGCAGCTGGTGGGCCAGTGCGAGATCCTGGCCGGCCTCGTGCGGACCGAGATGGAAGGTGAGCGCGACCCGGGGCCGGTCCCGCGGGCCGTGGGTGATCGCAGTCGCGGGCCCTCCCGGCACCAGCCCCGGGCCGGTCAGGTCCGACGCCGCGGAGGGTGCCGCCGTGCCGGCCTCCGCGGTGCCGAAGGCCGCGGTGGAAGCCTGCGGGGCGGGCGACGGTGAAGCTGACGCCGCCGGTTGCGGCCGTCCGCCGGCACAGGCCGCGAGGCCGCCGGCGGCGGCTGTGGCCGCCGCGGCGCCGGATGCGGCCAGGAAGCGGCGGCGGGAGAGGCCGTGGTCGCATATCTCGGTCATAGCGGAGGCTGCTCGACGTGGCCCGCGGTCATCGGGTGCGACGGTAGCCGGGAAAATCCGGTCCGGTTCCTGGCCACAGTCGGTGTTCCCTTCCGTAAGTCCCGAAGGCGTCCGGCTTCGCTCGCCGAATCCGTCCCCAGTATTCCGTGGCGGGATGTGAGAGCTATGAGACGGGCGAGGAATCGAGGCACATCCACCTCCACTCCCCCGGCCGAAATGGGAGTGCCTGAGCCCAGCGCATCCGGCGTGGCTAGGCTGACCCCGTGCCGGACCGAGCCTCCTCCCATCGTCGGCGAACAACGAACAGATTTCGCCGTTGGGATCCGAGGGTGTTGTTGTTGACGGTGACGCTGGTCGTCGCGGTACTCGCCCTTGGTCTCTACCTGGCCACCGATATCGGGCGTGGCTCGAATGCGCAGGCCACCGCCGTCAGAGCCACCGCCGATGCCACTGCCGGCGCCTCGCACCCAGGGATGTCGCACCCGGGGACGGGCGGTCCGGCGAGCCCCTCCGGTGCCGCCGGTGGCGGTGGCGTCCCGGCTGTCGACGTCTACTCCCAGGCCCGCGCGGGGATGCTGAGCCCGGCCGTGCGCGACGACCCGCCGCTGGTCTACGTGCCGAACCTGCGCGACGGCACGGTCACCGTGATCGACCAGCGCACCCTGCGGGTGGCGGAGAGCTACCGCACCGGCCGTGCGCCGCAGCACGTCGTCCCGTCCTGGGATCTGCGGACCCTGTGGGTGAACAACAACCAGGGCAACAGCCTGTCGCCGATCGACCCGCGCACCGGGCGGCTGTCCGGGCCCGCGGTGCCCGTCGCCGACCCGTACAACCTGTACTTCACGCCCGACGGGGCCAACGCGATGGTCATCGCGGAGGCGAACCACGAAATCGACTTCCGTGATCCGCACACGTTCGCGCTGCGGCACAGCCTCGATGTGGGCAGCGACTGCGCGGGCGTGAACCATGTCGACTTCTCCGTCGACGGTTCCTACGCGATCGCCACCTGTGAGTTCGCCGGCCGGCTCGTCAAGATCGACCTCGCCCACCAGAGCGTCCTCGGCTACCTCGACCTCGGCCGGGAGGCGGCACCGCAGGACATCAAGATCGACCCGGCCGGCGGGGTCTGGTACGTCGCCGACATGAACTCCGACGGAGTCCACCTCATCGACGGGGACAACTTCACCAAGGTCGGTTTCGTGCACACCGGGCCGGAGACCCACGGGCTCTACCCGAGCCGCGACGGCCGGTTCCTCTACGTCGCCAACCGCGGCGGGCAGATGCAGTCGATGAAACCGCCGTTCCCGCACGCCGGAACACAGGGCTCGGTCTCGGTCATCTCCTTCGCCACCCGCGCGGTGGTGGCCAACTGGCCGATCCCCGGCGGGGGAACCCCGGACATGGGCAACGTCAACGCCGACGGCACCCGCCTGTGGCTCGCCGGCCGGCGCAGCGATGTCGTCTACGTGTTCGACACCGGCGGCGGGAACGGCGCGGATCCGACCACCGGCAGGCTCCTCACCGAGATCCCCGTCGGGCACGAACCGCACGGCCTCACGGTCTGGCCGCAACCCGGGCGCTATTCCCTGGGCCACACCGGAATCATGCGCTGATCCCGCGCCCACCGGGCAGCTCGTCCCGGCGACGGCGGTCCGTGCTCAACGGAGGGGGCGGGCCGGACCGCGGGTGAGTCCCATCGGAGCTGGGAGTTTCGGCGACCGGACGATCGTTGTAGTGATGTGATGGCAGTCGGTGAGGGAGATCCGGGCGTGGCTGACGACCGATGCGTGCTCTGCGCGGTCGTGCGGGGTGCGCCCGCCGTCCCGTGTAGGAGGACACATGGAACGCGGCGAAGTCTGGTGGGTGGACTTCGATGAGCGGCGACCGGTCGTTCTGCTCTCGGGAGAGGAGCCCGGTGGGTTCCGGGCCATACAGGTCGTCGCTCCAGCGAACATCGAGATCAGCGGCGTGGCTGTCGAGGTGGCAGTAGGCGCCCCCGAGGGACTGCCCCTGGGCGGTGTCCTGCGAGTCGCGCTCCCACGCCCAGGCCTCGTTCCTTGCACATGGCTGGTCACCCTGACCAGGGCAGACCTGATCGAGAAGGCCGGAAGCCTGTCGCCCGCGAAGCTCGGCGAGCTCGACGAAGCTTTTCGTCTCAGTGGCCTGGAGCAGGTGGACGCTGCGGGAGCCGATGGTTGATGCTCGTAGAGCCGATGGCAGGTCGCTACGGGTCCATTGGTCGCGGAGGTCGTCGATCCAGCGCCAGAGGGGCTCGACGGAACATCAGCCGACACACGCCGATCAACTTCTCAGACCCACCGGGACTTCTCAGACCACTTCTCGGCTCCCACGGAGCTTCTCATGATCCCTAGGGAACGGACAGTTAGTCGGCCTCGGCGTGCCTCTGACCGCGATCCTGACGCCTGGTAACTCTTTATTCACCGTGGAGTGGGACTGTCCACGCGCTCGCAGGTCCGCCAGTCAGCGTTCGATCTGTGCCCGGTGGACGTCACGTCCGCCGGACACGTCGCCCGTCCACGCGAAGATCCGGCGGTCCGGCTACGCAGGCGACGTGAACGCCAGGAGGATCGGATAGGAACCGGTCGCCGCGACCACGGTACGGGTCCGGCGACGGTATCAATGGTGATACCGTTGGGTGGTGGCGATGACACTGCGCTTGACGGATGACGAGGCAGAGGCTCTGCGTCTGCGTTCGGAGTTGGAACAGCGGTCGATGCAGGAGATCGCCCGGGAGGCGATCCGGGAGTACATCGAGGCGCACAGCCGGGCGGAGTTGCTGGATCAGGTGCTGGACGAGGAGCTTCCGCGGTATGCGGAGGCGCTCCGTCGGCTTGGCGAATGATCTATCTGACGCTTCGCGAACTGCTGTACATCGCCGAGCGGGCCATCGGCTCCGAACCGGTGGTCAGGGACCATGGCCTGCTCGAATCCGCTCTCGCGCGCCCACGGGCGACGGTGTTCGGCCGTGACGCCTATCCCACCCTCGACGGCAAGGTCGCCGCGCTCCTGCATTCGCTGGCTCGTAACGATGCCCTCGTCGATGGGAACAAGCGGCTCGCTCTTGCCGGTCTGATCGCTTTCTACGGTGTCAACGGCCGCCGCCTGACGCTGACCAACGATGAGGCCTACGACCTCGTCGTGAGTGTCGCCTCCGGCGCCCAGGACTCCGTCGAGGACATCGCCGGGATCCTTGAAGGGGCGACCCGGAGTCGTCGGTGAGGACCTGGACATGTCTTGTCGCATCGGGCTCTGCTCCTGCCCGCATCGACGACGAGGGCCGCATCCAAAACGTGACGACACTGCCCATGGCCGTCGCGTACACCAGCGTGCCTACCCTGGGGTTCCTCGGTCCGCTCTGGTGGCCAATGGCCGCTGTGATCAGTGGCGTACGGCGGGCCCTCTTCTGCCGTCAGTCGTCAGTGCCGTGCGCGAACTCGTTCTCGCAGATCACGACTTTGATCGCGAGCTTGGGTGCACCCAACCAGCACCGCAGTCCGTCATCCACCACCACGGCGATCAAGGCATGACTTGTCAGTTGACTGTCAAGTATTGACTTGCCGGTCGGCTGGTGGATAACAATCAACGCACATCACCGCGAGGAGGCGTTGACGTGCCGCGAGCAATCGTGTTCAACGGTGACGGCGCACCGGCCTGGGCGGACCGCCGCGTGCCTGGGCAGGGTGCGGTCCGCGCGTCGCTGCGGGTCACCTGAAGGCCGAGGACGCCACGGCGGCCCGCCCGCGCCGCCGTGGCGACGTGAACACGACCAGCTGGTCGTCCCCAGCGGCATTTTCCGAGCCATCGGTCGAGATTTTCGGAGGAATGGAATGGCGGTAGCGCGAGTCGAGGTGGGCCTCGTCAGCGCCGACGATGCGCTGGCGACCTTCTACGCCACGGTCTTCGAGCTCGAGCAGCTCCCGGTGATCAAGTCGGAGACAGGCGTCGTCCATCGCCTCCAGGCACCCGGCACAGCCATCAAGGTGATGGTTCCTGTACAGCCACCGGCCGCCGCCGACCCGCCCTCGCTCTTCGTCGGCGCGACCGGCATTCAGTACCTCACCCTTTATGTTGACGACCTGGACAAGATTCTTGCGTGTGTGCCCGATGCCGGAGGCCATCTGCTGCAGGGCCCCCTTACCTTCGGCCCGGGCATACGCGTCGCGGTCTTTCGTGACCCGGACGGCAACGCCTTCGAGGTCGTCGAGGGTGCTTCCTAGCGATTCACGCCAAGGGCCGTCCGCTCGCCGACGTCCGGGCTCACCGCCGCAGCGCCCGGACATCAGCGAGCGGGAAGAACTCCTGGTTCTCGCCCCATCCCCGCTGGTCGTCCCAGTGCCAGTCAGTGAGGGTCCAGTAGGCGAGACGGCCTGGCCAGCCGAACCACCGCAGGAACGTGCGGACCTCACCCGCGGCACGCAGCTCCCGGCCGTGCTCGTCAACGGCCTCCAGCTCGACGCGGGCCGGGGCGTCGCCGCGCCGTTCGACCACCCGCCGGGTACCGCTCACGAGGTCACCCACGACCCCGTCCCGGAACAGGTAGCCGTCCCGGACGATCTCGACCCCGGGCCGGTCGGTCGCGCCAGTGATCGCGTGCCAGTGCGCATCGGGGGACGCGATCGCCCACAGGTAGTCGCCGGCCCGGGTGGCGCCCGGCCGGTGCGGCCCCCAGGTACGGTCCCGCAGCGCGAAGCAGTCGACGTCGAGGCGCTCCCCGTGCAGCACCAGGGATCCGGTACACCGGCCGGGCTGGTCGAAGTGGCGGGCGCCGCTCACGATCGACGTGGGATCCTCACGGAGCTCGTGCGGCGCCATCAGCGCCGACCATTCGAGGTCGAGCTCCAGCCCGAGGTTCGCGTACGACAGCCGGTAACGCCGCATCGGGTCGAGGACCTCGTGTCGCAGGCTGTTCGGCAGTTCGAGCTTGCGGAGATCGGCGTTCTCCATCGTGGGCTGGAGCCACCGCCAGTCGTAGAAAAGGCAGTCGTAGGTCTCCGCGCCGCTGGGGTCCCAGACAGCCGGCCCTCCGCCGGGGACACCGGTGCGGGGATCGAAGAAGAAATAGACGAACCCGATCAGGTTCCGTTCGGGGACTGAGAAATGGAACCAGACGCTTTCCCGCCAGTACGGATCTGCGTCGTTGCGGTGGAACGCCTCGTCGCTGACGTCAAGAGTCACCGTTTACTCCCGGGTGTGCTTCGCCCGGCCATGTGATGTCCAGGCGCAGTCGGGTGAGGGTCAGCGTGGCGATTCGCCATCGGCCCTTCTCCCACCGGTACGTCTCGTGGTAATGGCCCCGACCCAGAATGCTCTTCCAGCCCTCACGCGGATGTCTGTCCGCCCACTCGATGACGTCCTGCATGGCCCAGATGCCGGTGGCGTGCCGCTCGTCGACAACCTCGACCTCGCCGGTGAGGCCCTGATGGCAGGAGACGGCGTCGGTCAGACTGGACCGGAGGCTGGCCGCGTAGTTCGCGCCGCCCTTCATCCAGACGTCCCCATTTGGGGTGATGACCTGCATGTCCGCCGTGAAGACCGTCGCCAGATCGTCCCAGAGCTTCGAGTCCATGTAGCGGAAGTAGCGGGCCTTGAGGTTGCGGATCTCCTCGATTGCTTCCAGCCGGTCGAGCCGGTCCATACACGCCTCATCTCCCCGCGGGCGGTGATCCTGCCGGATATCGGTGCTGGGGCCCATCGGCTATCCCTTCACGGTGCCCGAGGCGACCAGGGCGGCGCGGGCGTCCGCGTCGAAACCGATGTCGTCGAGTACCTCGGCGGTGTGCTGTCCCAGCCCGGGGATGCCGGGGCGCCCCGCGGGACGTGCGGCCGGCCCGATACCGAACGGGCAGCCGGGCGTTTCGGTGCGTCCGCGGGCGCCCCAGTCGTAGCTGGCGATCCGGCCGCTCTGCCGGGCGATGGGGTCGTCGAGGACGCGGGCGACAAGCCGCACCCGGTCGACCTCCTCGACGAGCTCGGCGGGCACGCCGGCGGCGTGCAGCCGGCGCACCCACGCGCCGGCCGGCTCGGTGCGGAACACCTCCTCCAGGAGGATCTCGGCTTCCTGAGGCTCGCCGCCCACCAGCCGCAGCGGCGGCGGGGACGTGGGCAGGCCGGGTGCGGCGGCCGTCCGCCGGAGGCGTTCCCAGGCGGCGTGGTCCGGCACCGCCAGGGCGAACCACTGCCCGTCTCGTGCCTGGTAGATGCGGTAGGCGGCGCCGTAGCCGGTCTGCTCGCCGTCCAGCACCGGCCCGCCGGCCACCGTGTCGCCCGTGACGTGGGCACCTGCCTTGAGTGCCAGGCCGGAGCCCAGCAGCGAGGTGGACACCGACTGCCCGGGCCCGGCCACGTCCGCGGTCCCGGCTCCGGGGGGCCGGAACCCCGGGTCGGGGCGGGTATGGGCGGTGCCGGTGTCCATGGCGGTACTCCATATTCTTCGTAGGAGCGTTTGAACCGGAACTTTCGAGTGTGCGTTCACTCTGTACGGGGGCCGTGCCGCGTCCGCGCCGGAGCGCCCGGGGTCAACGTTCGATGGCGGCCAGGGCCTGTTCGGCGTCCAGATCGACGAACGCGGCGGCGAAACGCTCGGCAAGAGCCGTCGACACCTCCCGTCTCTGATAGCCGTCGGTGCCGAGGGTCGACAGCCAGATCGTCAGCCCGTAGGAGGCGGATGCCCGGTAGCGGAGCCAGGCGTCATCCAGGGTCGGTCTGGTCTCCTCCGGGACGTCCAGTGCGGCGAGGTACTCCCGGAGGAGATCCGCCTCGGCGCGACGCCGGTCCTCGATCGTGAGCGAGCCCACCAGGAAGTAGCCGACGTCCTGCGGCCACGCGCCGCGGCGCAGGACCTGCCAGTCGAGGAAGCCCACCTCGTCGCCGGGAAGCACATAGGTGTTGCCGATGTGGGCGTCGGCATGCAGCAGTGTCACCGGCTCGCGGCCGAGCGTGGCGACGTAGCGCGCCCACAGGTCGACGTGGGCGTCACCGCCGCGCGCCGTCACCGCCGCGGGGAGGCTGCCGGCACCGCGTGCCAGGCCTGCGGGCGTATAGGTCCGCAGGCCGGCCTGGAAACCCTCGGTCGGCGCCCACGTCTGTACCCACGCGAGCCGTGGCTCGGTCGCCGCGGAGAACCCCCAGTACCGACTGTGCAGCCGGGCCAGCCCACGCAACCCGTTCGCGACCTGGTCCACCGTCATCGGGCGGGTCGAGTCCCGCGGATCGGCACCCCGCCCGGTCACATCCTCCATGATGATCACGTAGTCCAGCCCGGGACGATCGATGATCACCCGGTAGGAGCGTGGATGATCGACGGGGATCGGGACGCCCGAGGCGAACAGCTCCGGCTCGTTGAAGAGGTTGCCGTTGCGGGCGTGCACCTCCCGGTGCACGCCCTCGGCTTTCAGGAAGACCCGGCTCGGGCCGGAACCGGCGGAGTAGGTGAGGTCGAAGCGTGCCCGCCGGTTGGTGCCGTCGTCCTGCTCCACCAGGACCGCACTCTCGACCGCGGCACCCGGGCAGTTCTCGGCGATGGCGGCCGTGAACCATGCCGCAGTCGCCTCCGTCCAGCTGGCGGGCACCCGTAATCGGCTCGGCCCCTCCGGCGCGCCGACATCCACAGACGACATGAAGATGAAGTATGTATTCACTCATCTAGCAGGTCAACCGCACGGAACCGCCACTCATCAGGCTGTTCGTGCGCGCCGACTGCCCATGGCCGTCGCGCACACCGCGTGCCTGCCCTGGGGTTCCTCGGGCCGGCCTGGTGGCCGATGGCCGCTGTGACCAGTGGCGTCCGGTGCGGCCGTCTACCACCGTCAGGATCGGCGCGCGAACTCGTTCTCACGGCTCACGACCCTGATCGCGAGCTTGGGTGCACCCAACCAGCACTAATGCGAACCTGAACCTGCAGGTCAACGGCCCTGCTGTGTCTATCGAGCCCATCCACGCGAAGATCCGTAGGGTCGGCTACAGCGGCAACACGAACGCCAGGAAAGATGGCTGGCGGCCGGCTAAGGCAGCAGAGTGAAAGCGGGGACGTGGCTTGGACGGACCACGCTGAAGTGGCGGCGATCCAGCGTGGCGACGTGCACCGCCTGAAACTTCTCGGCGACCGCGACGACGAAGGCGTCGGCGGTGCCCAGCGGAAGACTCGCCTACCGTTCGACCAGAACGGCGGCCCGATGGGCGTCGGCAGGTGTGATGGGCACCAGCTCGTAGACACCGTCCGCCACGTCGCGCAGAAAGTCGGCCTCGGCCTTCGCTCCGGCCCGGCTGAAGAGCATGTAGCCGATCTCGGAGAGGAGCGGGGCCGGTAGCAGAAGTGGCCCGGGAAAGTTCTGGAGCAGGTCGACGCACTGCCGGTGGTGGTCGTCCTTGCGGTTGGCGACCGCCACCACGGGGCCGGTGTCGACGACGATCACGCGCTGCGGCGGTCCTTGTCGCTCCAGGCCTCGCGCATGATCTCCTTGGCGCGCTCGCCGAGATCTGGCTCGCCGTCGAAGACGGCCGTCGTACGGAACTGACGACGGGGGCGCTCTCCGCGCTCCACCGCCGCCCATTGCCGCAGGAGCTCCACAGCCTCGGGTAGTCGGTCCTCCGGCAGCGCGTCAAGCAGCCGGTGTGCTTCCTCGCGCACGCTCATCAGCCAGTGTAAGAGCCCTGCCTGCGTCCGGCCCTGCCACCGGCGTGGTCTCCATCCCGGGAAGCCCGACGTCTCGTTCCGGCCCGGCGGTCGCAGGCATCCACACGCCCCGGCGGCTCCCGACCCGCACCAGCGCTCCGGCCGGAAAGTCCGATCTCGCGAGGGCGTGGCGGAACCGAACCTGAACCTCCAGGTCATCCCTGATCGGGCCCTTCGTGTGACCCTCTTCCGGCTGTCGGGGCCGCGCGCGCGAACCCGTTCTTGCAGGTCAGAGGCTTGATCGCGCTGTTGGGTGCACCCAACCAGCATTATTAATGCGAACCTAAACTGCAGGTCAACGGCCCGACCGTGTCCGTCGAACGCGCCCATGCGAAGGTCCGACAGGCCGGTTACAGGGGCAAGCCGAACGCCAGGAAGATCGGATAGGCATTGACTGGGGCGCGGCCCTGCGGCGACGGTGAGGAGCACGAACCGGCCATCGGACAAATCGCTCCGCACGCCGGGCTGAAACTGTTAAATAGCTGCTCCTCCGGTCGAAAAGTGTGCATGATGAGGCTTGTCGGGTCGATCAGCGTTCGATGGGTGCGTCCGGCCGCGCCCGTTGCTACTGCGACATGCCGATGGGACTGGCGGGGTGGGGCGATGTTCGACGAGATGATGGCATCAATTTCCTGGGTGCTGACGACTGCCGGCTGCAGGGAGGAAGCTTCCCTCGTCGAACGGCTGGGATCCGCTGCGAATGCCCATAGTGCAGAGATCAACCAACTCTATGAACGGGCAGGACTTGGCGGTCTTGCGGAACTTGCCGACGGATTGCGTACCCAAGGACGACTTACGGATCAAAATGCCATTAGGATGCGCACATTATGGCGTGATATGCAGGGTGAACTGGAAAGCTTTTCTGTCCGACCCATGACCCTGTCGGAATCGGCACGTGCGAATGTCGCAGCCCTTCACGGCTTCGGTGTTCTTACTGTCACCCGTAGTGGAGATATAACATTCTTCCTCCACCCTAGCGTATCTGTTGCAAATCTCGGAAGGCTGTGGCGGTTGAGTCCGAAAGAGGCTGTAAAACATCTTCAACAGGTTGCCTCTATCAGGGGTGAACCGCTCTCAGCCCGGCAGGCTCAAGATCTCTACGACTTCCATGTCAGGGATCTCGGCGAGCGCATGCAAAGGGCGTTCACTGGCCTAGCGAAAGAATGGACGCGACCATCCAGGCGCGTAGAGATCGACCTACTGCCAACCGCGGCCGACTTTTATTCGGCTGGTACTGAACACTATCGGATTCCTCCTCTGTCGGGGCATCCTTTTACGGTATTCGCAACCACGCCGGGACTTTTTCTGCCGGAGGAGCGTCACGGCCCGGCATTCTTTCGGGAGACGCTGGGGCGGCCGGACTTGGCGGATGTAATGCCAGAAAACAGTGCGCGCGCCCCCTACTTCTCCGCCCTTTTGGAGAGAGCAAAAAAACGACCACGTGTCTATCATTTTGAGTTGACCCGTGCCCGTGCTCAGTATAGTGCCACGATCGCCCGGCTCGCAGACGCAGAGCGCGACCTCTATGACCGGCACGCCTTTGATTTGGTGCGCCCCCTCCTTGCTGATCCTAAGTTTGGCATCGTTGGCATTGAACGTCTACCGGTGGAATTTGATCACCTCACTTTGGGAAATGGCCGAAGCGCGGTGCTGTCGACCCGCTCTGACGGCAAAATAGGGCGGGGGATGTGGATCCGCTCCGTAGATCAATCGACGATGCGTGAAGCGCTGCATACATTGGATATTAGTGGCGGCATCGAGGGGGCGGTTACGGCCACACTCGCTTACTTCTTTGCCGGCGGCGATACCTCGCTCGCGCCCGATCTTGAACGGGTAGCCCTTACTTTGTTCTACGCGCCGATTATGTACATTCTTGTCAAGCGTGCATTTTGGCGGCCGAGAACGGCGAAGCAGGCGTTCGAAGATTTTTCAACAAGGCTGCAGGCGCAGCCGATGGAGGTGGAGGCCAAAGTTTTCAAGAAAATCGGATCTAGTCAACCAGTGCAGGAGGTGCGATCCATCCACGATCTTCTTGGCGAGCCTCGGCCTATACCGTAGCGGTCACTTGTTCGAAGGATTTTTGGTTCTGTTGTGTCGCTGCGGGTCTGCAAAGGTGCTCCGTGGCGGGATTTCTCGTTACGGCACGGGCTGTGGTAGACGGTCTAGCCTCGATCTTTCGTCTGGTGGCTGGGTCGGTTTGTTGGGTGACCTCCCCTCGTTTTTGATGTTGAGTTGTGCCGTCGAGGTGTGACGGGATGGCCTACTGTCGCGCGGGCTGGGCGCCGGTCCACGGCCGAGGTGGGTGCGGGTTCGTCCGGGCGGTCGGGGCTTACCCGGGGGCGGGGGATGATGGGCGGCCAGGTGCATCATGGTGCTGCCGGCGTGGTGGGCGACGCGTCCGGCGATGGTGAACAGCCGGTGCCGCAGGCGTTTCGGTTCCCACCGGCGCGGCATGGCCGGCCAGGGCGAGTATCTGGGCCCAGGCGAGCAGGTCCTGGGCCCAATGCCACGACGGCGTACGAAACCCCGTTCTGGGTGGACATCGGGCAGGTTCGCCAGGTAGACGCGCACGATGTCGCTCGGGACATCCGTAGCCGGCGTCCCGGGTTCGCTGCGGGGTTCGGGGACGGTTCCCGGTTTCTCGGCAAGGTCGATGCGTCCGCGGGGGAGGTCGACGCCGTCGGCGATGCGCTCGAAGATCTCCAGGGTCGTGACCTGACGGCGGCCGTTCATGATGTTGCTGACGTGGGACTGCGGGAGTCCGCACACGGCGGCTATCTGGGTCTGGGTCGCACCGGTCCACTGGCGCTAGATCTTGAAGACGGTGCCGATGTCGCGGCGGGCGAGTGCATCGGCCATCTCGGGCCGGTCCCAGAGTCCCGGAGGGGCTGGGGTAACGGGCGGCGGACGGACACCATGGCGGGCCCCGGACGTAGGTACGCGCCCGGTGATCGGGTGAACAGACGTCCCAGTTCGTCCGTGTTTCCTCGATCGCGGGGGAGAGCCGCGGGCCCACGGGATCCGGACAATTACCAGCTGTCTGCGCTGTCACGGGGCTCACCGCGACTGTCTACCGAGGCGAAAAGCGCTGTGGCACAGGGGTTTGTGCACCCAACCAGCATTAATGCGAACCTAAACTTGCAGGTCAACGGCCCAACCGTGTCCGTCGAACCCGCCTACGCGAAGATCCGTCGGGCCGGCTACGCCGGCAACACGAATGCGAGGAAGATCGGATAGGGGTCGACCGATGCGGCCATGCCTCACTCGAAGATCCTGGACTCAAGGTAGTACGCAGGCCGACTAGCCACGTTGAACACCTGGCTGCCCTGGGCAGTGATACTGGCGTCTCAAGAATCGCGCCCCGCTGGTCCACCATGCTCCGTAGCTGGCGTCTGACCTTGGTTAATAGATAAGCTTGTCAAGCGGCGCAACTGCCCATGTCTCGTAGGTGCAGGCTGCCGGGTTCGAGGGCGCGGTTCGTAGAGTGCCAGGTTCTCCGGTGGCCCGACCGTAACTGTGACTTTCCACGGTTGACGATCCTGGTCCGCAGGTCCCAGTAATCACCGACCGACCCTATCGACCCCGAGTCTCGCCAACGCCGCGCACCGACCTCATCCTCCCGACGGGCGAGTCAGAGGCCGGAGGAGTGGTGTTGCTGACCGGCCTGGGTCACGAGGTGGACCTGAAGGACTTGGACCGCGTAGCCAATGGGAGCCGCCCAGTCTGCTCGACCGCACGCTGGCCCGGCTTGCCCGGTACCGACGCATAGCGGCGTCCCGCGCCCGGTGACGGGCTGCGGATAGTGCGGACCTGCTGGACTTCGCAGAGGCGCGTCGGCTCACCGACGCCTGACCCGTTCCCCGCGTTCCCGTCAGATCCGGCCGCCCAGGCCGAGGCGCTCATGCTGGTTTTGCGGGTGCCTGCTCCGGCCAGCCGTGCTGTGCAGTCGGGTCATCGCCGTCGAGTCCCAGCCCATGTGGTCGGCCAAGGTCTGCTCGCCGCCATCAGTGTAGGAGCCCTGCCCGCCTCCGGGTCAGGCGGATGCGGCCCGCTGGAACCAGCCCCGGCCGTCCGCGGCGATGCCTTCCAGGATATTGATCGTGTGCTGGAGCCCACCGGCGTCCTGGGTGAGCCTGGCCACCTGCTCGGGAGTCTCGCCTTCAGCGAGCTCCTCCGTGGTCGTCTCGGTCATCCGCACCTGGATTCTCTGGTTGTTCACCAGAACGAGCTCGAAATTCTGAATGTTCCCGGTGCTGCGGGCGACGCGCAGGGAGGCGACTGCGTCGAAACGGTAGTTCAGGCGCCCTTGGTCGGTGAACTCTCCTGTCGTGAAGTCCAGTACTGAAACGAAGGTCCGGACGCCGTTGGTGGTGAGGAGATAGACCTCGATCTCATACTTCTCGTAGCGCCATGGCCCCTGCTGGACCCGGGCACGTTTGCCGACCTGCTTCTCGATGAATGCATGGGCGATGACGTCGCTCGCCGCCAGTCGATAATGACACAGCGCGCGATCGAGCAGCAGCTTGCGGTCGCAGTCCAGCCACGCGGCCATCTCTTGGTCGTGCGGCTTATCGGCCAGCTTGGCGTGCCACCGCTCGTATCCGGCCCATCGCGCCGCAAGTATCTGGTCGTGCTGCTCTTTTTCAGCCGCGTACCGCCGCTGCTCACGTTCGACTGTCAGCCGGGCGCGAACATGAAAGCGGCTTGCCGCAGTGACGACGAGTGTCGTCTCGATGGCGAGGAGAACATCGACTCCGAAGGTTGTGCTGAGTACGCGCAGGCCTCCGATTCCGAGCACTGTGATCCCGCCGAGGCCGACAGCGCTGAGCCTCGGCATCTCGCACGGCTCGCGGGTGTAAATGAGACTATCGTCATCTTTCGCCATGTTCCTAATGTGACCGGCCTCGTGGCGCAGTAGCCAGGCGACCCGGCCCACGTCGATCCGGGATTCCCGATAAAGCTCGATGATCTCGTTACCGATGCTTCGTCGCGTTGCCTCCGACCGCCACAACCAGTCCGTGGCTGTTAGGTTGCGCGGATGGTATTTTCCGACGTAGTAATCGAATTTTTCGCGTACCTCGCTCGCAAACCCGCCGGAACGTGTGACTGCGTCCGGGTCGGCCTGGATATAGCCCGGATGCCACGCGTGACCGCGTTCAACAGCGACTAATCCTATAGTGACGAGAAGAGAACATCCGAGCATTTCCCAGATTCGCCCGGTTGCTATCAGGTGCGCGGCAACGTAGGCGGCCCAGGCCGCGAGAAGAACGGCCGATCCATTGGCGTACAGGCGGATTCTCGCGGGGATCACGGGAGAGCGTGCCTTGCGCGCCCTAGGCCCGATCGGGATCGGTTCGAAGAACTTCCAGACCCGATCTATGCGCGCGCCATCCAGCTGCTTCTCGCGGGCCTGAGCGAGCGCACGATCCCACATCTCGTCCTCGAGAGGTCCCTCCAGGAACTGCTCCAGGTGCCGCAGGATCAGGGATCGTTGCGGGATAGAAAGGTTGTCGAGCTCCTTCATCGCATCCGTGACGCCGGTGCTCGTTCCCCGGACCGGCTCCGTGAGCAGGAGCACCACGCGTAGTGCTTGGGTCCAGGGATCGGAGCTCGGCTCAGGTAGGTCTGCCTGCAGCTCCCGCAGATGCCGTGCCTCCGCAGCGGATAGCTCATTCCGCGACCGCCCGCTGACCAAGGCCAGCAGCCAGAAGAACAGCACCTTCTCGGATCGTCCGGGACTGACGACGGCCTCACGTATGAGCTCCCGGGCCTGCTCGGCCATGCCGCCATCCAGGTGATGCACACCGGCCTCGAACTTCTCCGCCGGCCCAGCGCCAGGAGGCAACATGTAGTTGTTGACGTCACCGTGTACCGTGCCCGCCTGCACACCGACCTGAGAGAAGCCGTCGGCGACATTGGAAGAAGAACCCGGCTCGGGCTGGGTATCCGAGCCCGGGGAGGCGTCCCAGCCGCCGATCACGACAAGCCCTGGGCGAGGACGATCACCATGCCGATCTTCGCGGCGAGGTCGGCGACGTCACCGATCAGCCCGCGGACCTTCTTCAGCGCCATCAGGATGGCACCACGGTTGGCCGGTGCGTCGGCTTGGAGCGCCTCGTCGGCCGCTCGGAGCTCGGCCTCGGCGGCGACATAGGTCTCCTCATCGACGTCGCCGGCCGTGCGCGCGGTGTCCAGATGGGCGCGGAAGCGGGCGAGCGCCGTGGGCAGGTCGGCCGGAGCTGCCTCGCCGGGGCCACCGACCTGCACGTTGCCGTACATGACTCCGGTCTGCGCACCGACCTGCGCATTGCCCGAGGCGATGTTGCGGATGTTCTGCTTCGGCGCCTGCATGGTGGATGTCCTCTCGATCGTGGTCTCGGCGGCATCAATCCGTCCGATGTCCGCTGACAGTTCCTCGGCCAGCGCCGTGGCGAACGCTGCCGCGTTCGCCACGGCGCGCTCCTGCCACAGCTGACGGTCAGTCGCTTCCTTAGTGCCGTCGGCGTGGTCACTGATGCCACGAACGACAACGACCGGCAGCGAGCCGTTCAGCTGCCCGGCCTGGCTGGCTCCGGCTCCCTCCATCTCGATGGCGAGGGCGTCGTTGTAGTGCTGATACAGCCAGCGGGTCAGGGCGGAGACCGACGAGTTCAGCACCACCTCCCCAGCCGCGATCGGCCCGAAATGGATCCGCGGCAGCGCGCCCGCCTCGACCGGCGGTCGTATCCACGACTCTGTCCGGGAGAGGTGACGGGCGATCTGTTCGGCGCGGTGCGACAGTGGCCAGGCGCGGGGCCGCCCCCAGAGCCCGTCGTCTTCGCTGGTCGCGCCGTGGAAGGCGTACACCTGGGTGGCCACCACGACGTCGCCTAGAGCGATGTGCCGATACAGCCCGCCGGCGATCCCGACGAACAGCAGCGCCGTCGTTGCGAACTCCGCGATCGCGCGTTCGGCGAGGACCGCGGTTGACTGGTTGCCCACGCCGACATGAGCCAGGGCTATCTCGCACCGGCCGTCGCTGAGCTGGCCGACCTCGAATCGGGTTCCCTGCGGATGACGGCGCAGACGAATATCGACCAGATGTTCACGAATTGCCTGATATTCCAGGTCAAGTGCGGTCAGGATGACGATGGGTCGAGCTTTCGCCATGCTCGTTTCCCCCTTTTTGTGTATGGAAGTCGGCGGCGCCCGCCAGGTCGGCGGACCGGACAATCGGTGGCGACAGAACGGCGCTCGGGCCGGCCCGGAACAGGCGGGAAGGCCGCCCGATGGCCGTTCTTCGCTCTTCACCGGTCGGGACGATGAACCCGTCGGACTTCTGCACTTTGCGATAGAAGTTCCTGGGGTCGAGCCGCATTCCCCAGACCGTTTCGTAGACAGCCTGCAGATCGCCGATGGTGAAAACGGGCCCGCAAAACGCGGTGGCGAGCGCTGAGTGCTCAAGTTTGACTCGCGCGCGCTCCACCCCGTCCGTGATGATTCGACGGTGGTCGAAGCCGAGGGATAGATCGCCGGAGAGCACCCGGTCCGTCGGCTGCCATCTTGCGGCCGCCGCGTCCGTTCCCGCGACCGGTTCCGGCAGCCGCGGCGCGACCGCGAGATAGGCCACTGAGACAACGCGGCCCCGAGGATCCCGGCCGGGTTCACCGTAGACGCCAAGCTGCTCCAAGTGCAGGGCCGCGGCGTCTAGGCCCGCCTCCTCCACGAGTTCTCGCCGCGCCGCCGCGGCAATGTCCTCCTCGGCGTGTGCGAGGAAGCCTCCCGGTAGGGCGAGCGCACCCTGGTAGGGCTCGATTGCCCGCTCTATGAGAAGGACTCGCAGGCTTGTCTCGCGCAATGTCAGAACGACGAGGTCGACCGCGAGCAGGACCGTCGGTGGCCTCCAAGGATCATCGATCACACTGTGAGAGTAGCTTTTTGTATGTCTGACAGGAAGTGGTGTCGGCTGGCGGACAGTATCGGCGCGGCGCGTGGGCAGCGCCTTCAGCGACCCCAGCGGCCCCCCGCCGATCGAGGTGCCACGTGCAGGACTTGTGCCGGTGCTGCCTGTTTGCTGGTGGGAATGGTGGAGCGGTGGTGGGTTTCGCTCGCCCGCCGGAGGCGGCGAGTTCGGCGGCGCGCAGCAGGTCCGCGTGGGCGATGTCCTGGGGGACGCCAAACAGGTCGAAGGGGACGACTTGGCCCAGCAGACCTGGCCGGGGGCGGTCCTCGACGCGTGCGATGAGGAGCTTGTGCCTGGCGCCGGTCGGATCCGTCGACCAAGCGGCCTGCCATTCGGCGGCGCCGTAGATGGAGCGGGTGTAGGCGGCGGAGAGGACGGCGATCGTCTGCCGCGCGGCCGCGGCGCCTTGGTCCATGCTTCGTACCCAGTTCGAGCCGGGGACGAAGTCCCGCGCTTGGATCAGGACGCGATAGCTCGCGTCCTCGAGGGTCCAGGCGATCCACTCGGCCCAGGGCTGGTCGGTCTGGGTGTAGGAGACGAAGAAGTCCCACCCCGCGCCGCTGCCGCTGATGCTCTGCGTGTTGCCCCCGTTGCTCACCCGGACGATGTGCCACCGGGTCAGGCCGGGTCAGACCGCGCTGGTACGGCGTTGGGCCGGTGCCCGCGCCGGGGCCGGGGCGCGCGAGCGGTGTGCTGTCGGCGTGCTGGTCGTTCCGCCGGCCAGGGACCCGCCAGGGCTCTTCTACGGCTGGTAAAAGTGCGAAAGTTATCAGGTGTCCGCGCGCTGTGCGTCGGCGCGGACGGGCTCGGACGGCCGGTTCTGGGCTCATCTCCCAGGTCATGGGGCATGCAGGGCTCCAGCTGGGTGCGCTGGCGGGAGGTGATCCGCGCCTTGCGGCGAACCGCCTCCCCGCATCCGTTCAGCGGATCTTGAAATGCGAAGCCACAGGTCAGGGCGGGTATTTTGTGCACCCAACCAGCATTAATGCGAACCTGAACCTGCAGGTCAACGGCCCGACCGTGTCCGTCGAGCCCGTCCACTCGAAGATCCGGCGGTCCGGCTACACCGGCAATGCGAACGCCAAGAAGATCGGATAGGAACCGTGCGCCGCTAGGAACCGGGCGCCGCGGCCACGGCACGAGTCCCGGTGTGGTATCGGCGGTGATACCGTCGAGTGGTGGCGATGACACTGCGCTTGACGGATGACGAGGCAGAGGCTTTGCGCCTGCGTTCGGAGCTGGAGCAGCGGTCGATGCAGGAGATCGCCCGGGAGGCGATCCGGGAGTACATCGAGGCACACAGTCGGGCGGAGCTGTTGGATCAGGTGTTGGACGAGGAGCTGCCGCGGTACGCGGAGGCGCTCCGCCGGCTTGGCGAATGATCTACCTGACGCTTCGCGAACTGCTGTACATCGCCGAGCGGGCCATCGGCTCCGAGCCGGTAGTGAGGGATCACGGCCTGCTCGAGTCCGCTCTCGCGCGCCCGCGGGCGACGGTGTTCGGCCGAGATGCCTATCCCACTCTCGACGGCAAGGCCGCCGCGCTCCTGCATTCGCTGGCCCGCAACCATGCCCTCGTCGATGGGAACAAGCGGCTCGCGCTCGCCGGTCTGATCGCCTTCTACGGCGTCAACGGCCGCCGCCTGACGCTGACCAACGATGAGGCCTACGACCTCATCATGAGCATCGCCTCCGGAGTCCTCGATTCTGTCGAGGACATCACCAAGATCCTCGAAGGGGCGACCCGCAGTCGTCGGTGAGAACCGGACATGTCTCGGCGTATCGGGCTCTGCTCCTGCCCGCATCGACGACGAGGGTCGCACCCAAAACGCGACGACACTGCCCATGGCCGTCACGTAGACCGCGTGCCTGCCCTGGGGACTCCTCGGTCTGCTCGGGTGGCCAATGGCCGCTCTGATCAGTGGCATACGGCGGGCCATCTTCCGTCGTCAGGGCCGTGCGCGAACTCGTTCTCGCAGCTCACGACCTTGATCGCGAGCTTGGGTGCACCCAACCAGCACTAATGCGAACCTAAACCTGCAGGTCAACGGCCCGACCGTGTCCGTCGAACCCGCCCACGCGAAAATCCGCCGTGCCGGCTACACCGGCAACACGCACGCTGGGCACCCCTGAGCCACCCGTCCGCCGGGCCTCCTGCCCCAGCGGACGGGATTGATCTCGTTGACGCGATGGGGCTTGGGAGATCTGCGGCCTCGCCGGAGCCTGCCCTGTGGGACCGCTGGGGTGGGTCAGCCCGCCCAGGCCTTCAACCGGGCCGGGTCGCGGTGGGCGCCGTCGCGGGGCCATAGCTGGACGCGCCACTCGTCACCCGGCTTCGTCGAACCCGGCCAGCCACGATGGACGAACCCGCGGCCGGTGATCAGCGCCGTGTATCGGCCCGCGGGGACCTCGAGCCGCAGGTTCTGAACGGTTGTCGTCGACTCGTACAGGAGCCCGAACTCGTCGACGTCGATCGACGCGCTGAACCCTCTGTGTCAGTCTCGGATGAGACACTCGCTTTACCGGGTTGGTCGTGGCGCAACATTCGTACGGCATGGCGGATTGTAGCGGGGATGCGGTTCGAAGGGGGTGTGGAGTCCTGTGGCGCTGGGTGGCATGACTACGGATATGGAGGTCGCATCGAACAAGGGAGAATCTCGGTCGCAAACAACGTCCAGTCTAGCTTGCCGGACTTTCAGAGGATTCCTGATGGCAAAGCTGGATCAGTAAATTCTTAGCATCTTGAGTTTCGGGATCGTCATCCCCGAGAGTAGCAACCCGGCGGGCGACAAGTTCCTGGGCCATTCGCGTAGCCTCCTGATTCTTTCCAAGTCCACGGAGGACGGTGACAAAATTGCTGGTTGCTGTAAGAGCGATGGGATGATCTTCACCAAGTGCTTGCCGAGACCGAACTAAAATGTCTTCCGCGAGTTCTCTTGACCGTTGGAGCTCGCCGAGACTAGCTAGGTCCCTGGCGAGGCTGCAGCCCGTCCTGAGCGTCTCGGGGTGATTCCGGCCGAGAGCGCGAAGCCGGAGCGTGAAGGTTTTCTCATGCAGTGCCATCGCCAAGGCGTACTCGCCGATATCTGCCAGTCGGTCGGCGAGATTGTGTGCCGAATACAACGTGATGGGATGATCCTCACCGTAGATCTGGCGGCGGCGGGCTAGCGTATCCTCGTCCAATGTACGTGCTGCGTGATATTCACCAAGGTCCGCGAGCGCCAATGCAAGGTTGTTTGCTGAAGCGAGTGTGTCGGGATGATTGCCGCCGAGCAATCGCCGACGGCGCATCAGGGTGTCTTCCTCAAGTGGCCGAGCTTCCGGATGTCCGGGGCGTAGGGTCGCAGCCTGCCGCTGGGCCGCGGCCAGCGTGTCCGGATGGTCGTCGCCGAAATGAGCGGACCAGCGTTCCCGGGCCTCCCGGGCGAGCTTGTTGGCAGCCAGAGCGTTCCCGGCGTGTTCAAGGTAGCGAGCGAGGGCAAGGGCAAGCCGCCGCCAACTTTCGGTGCCGATCATATCGGTTTGCTGCCAGAGCGTTTGGACATGGGGTGTGAGTGCGCGATAGCTTGGCCAAGTGCCGGGATCATTAGGGTCGCCGGGGTGGGCGGATGCTAGTAGATTCTGCGCATTTCCAATCACGGTCGCCTGCGTCCCGAGAGGCAGCTGGGTGCGGAGGAGTGTCTGTACTAGCGGATGTACGTACAAGGTGGTGCCGCTTCTTCGTGCGAGGGCCAGCCGGACAATCGCTTCGATGGTCTCCGGAGCCACACGTGGAGCTGCGATAGGGAGGTCGAGGTGGTTATTATTGAGTGTGGACCCGTCGGCCGAAATTGGGATGGGTTCGGGTGCGAGAAAGGCGAGTTGGTCCAGCAGTGATGCGGCCGGCGGGTGCTGCTCCGCCAGGCGTCTATAGGCAGCTGAAACGGTCGCGGTTAGTCCGGGATGATGGAGAGTCTCCTCGGCAAGGGCGAGTTGCGGTTGCCTCCGCAATAGATCCAAATAGCCGCCTGCTGTCATCTCGGTATCGGCCAGATAGGATCCGGCTTGGTCGACAGCCAGCGGCAGGTCGCTGACGGCTTGCGCGATCTGATTGGCGTCTGTGTCGGTTAGGGAGGGAACGTGTCGACGGAGTAAGGCCACGGATTCGACGCGTGTGAACTCGGCTACATGAATCAATTTCCCTCCCAGCCTTCTTGCGCGCGGATCCCGGCACGTAATAATTAGATGCCCTGTCGAGGGGGGTATTAGCTTGGCGACTGCCGCTAGGTCGGCCACATTGTCGTAGATCAGCAGCCATCCCTGTATGCGGCCGAGTTCGGCGAGTGCAAAATGCGATCGGGTCCGCGGGTTTCCGTGGCCCTGCCCGAGGTGGACGGCGAGCTCTATGAGGCCTGCTGACAACCCGGAGGCCGTTTCCGCGTCCAACCACCAAACTAGCTTGTAATTCGCAGCCTGTCGCCAGGCATATTCGGCAGCGAGCTGTGTCTTGCCGGCCCCCCCGATTCCTACAAGGGTGGCGATTTTCGTGTTGCTGGATTGGTCGGTGAGCGCGGTCTGAATCGCGCCGTGTAGATCGACTCGCTCGGTGAAAAACGAGTTGCGAGCAGGAACTGATCCCCAAAGAGGGGGCAGTTTTCCAGGGAACACCTCGTCGCGTGATGACGGCAGCAGGAGGTGTGGGTCAGATCGAGGGAAAGGCGTTGGTCTAGACGCTCGCGCTGCCTGTGGGCTAACGGGGAATGCGGGTGCGGCGTCGGGTTTTGCTCGCCCGCTGGAGACGGCAAGGTCGGCGGCGCGCAGCAGGTCCGCACGAGCAGCGTCCTGCGCGATGCCGAACAAATCGAGGGATACGACCTGGCCGAGGAGGCCGGGTCGGGGGCAGTCATCGACGCGTGCGACGAGGAGTTTGCGCGTTGCGCCGGTGGGATCGGTGGACCAGGCGGCCTGCCACTCGGCGGCGCCGTAGACGGAGCGGGTGTAAGCGGTGGAGAGGATCGCGATGGTGCGTTCTGCGGCGGCGACGCCTTGGTCCATTCCGGTGATCCAATTTGAGCCGGGGGTGAAGTCCCAGGCCTGGATCAGGACGCGGTAGCCGGCGTCTTCGAGGGTCCAGGCGATCCACTCTGCCCAGGTCCGGTCGGTCTGGGTGTAGGAGATGAAGAAGTCCCACCCGTCACCGTTGGTGCTGTGCGTGGTGCCCCCGTTGCTCACCCGGACAGTGTGCCACCGGGACAGGCTGGACAGACCGTGCTGGTACGGTGTTGGGCCGTTGCCTGCGCTCGGTGGCCGGTCGGGGCTGCGGCGCCGTGAATGGTCTGTGCCGGAGAGCTGGTCGTTCCGCCTGCCAGGGATCCTGTAAAGGATCTTCTACGGTTGATAAAACTTGGAAAGCTATCAGGTGTCTGCGCGCTGTGCGGCGGCGCGGACGGGCGTGGACGGCCTGATCTGGGCTGAAGTCCCAGGTCGCGGGGCCTGTCGGGCGTTGGCGGAGCGCGCCAGTGGGAGGTGGGTTCTCCCTCTCGCTGCAGAACTTCCCAGCATCCGCCTGACGGATCTTGAACTGTGAAGCCGCAGGTCAGAGTGGGTGTTTTGTGTACCCAACCAGCATTAATGCGAACCGAAACCTGCAGGTCAACGGCCCGACCGTTTCCGTCGAGCCCGTCCACGTGAAGATCCGACGGGCAGGATACAACGGCAACGCGAATGCCAGGAAGATCGGGTAAGAGCCGATGGGGATGACCGCGCTGCTTGTCGGGCCGGATAGATAGGGTCACGCCAGAGCGGTGCTGACCGGCGCCACCCGCAGGCCCTGACCCCCAGCAGTGCGCGGCCTGATCGCGTCTCTATGTGGCCGATCGGATCGTACCGCCTGAACACTATGCTTGAGTGGCAGGACGCGGTGGCTCGGACGGGGCCCACTCGCTGTGATTGGCAGACCGCTGCCGCGAGGTCTTCATCTCGCTCGTGCTGCAGCGACGGACATCGCGCTGGGCGGCGGGGCGTCGTCTGTCAGCCCCGCCCGACCGGTCATGAGCCATTGATTTCGGCGAGCATGTCAGCGGTGAGGTCGCCTATGACATGACGTGGTGGCGTATGGCCGTCCGGATCTGTCGGACCCTCCCGGTAGCTTCTGATCTATGGCGTTGAACCAGGTCCGGGACACCTCCGTCAAGCGGGGAAGCATCAAGGCCGCGGTGCGACTCGCTGTCTGGGCGCGAGCCGCCGGGTGCTGCGTCATGTGCTCCACCAGCCTGCTCGAGCACCGCAATTTCTTCCACACCGTCCTGGTCGGAGAACTGGCGCACAACGTCGGCGCCACGGCCACTCCTGGCTCGCCCCGCGGGATGGCCGAAGAACTCGCGGATCGGGAAGCGGAGGAGAACCTCCTGCTGCTCTGCCACGCCTGCCACCGTCTGATCGACGATGAGGATCATGCCCCGTACTTCACGACCGAGCGGCTCCGTGGTCTCAAGAAGGCGCATGAGGATCGTGTCCGGGTGGCCGCCACCAGCGGTGGGCTGCGGCGGACCGCGGTGATCCGGATGGGCGGTCTGGTGCGGGGGGCCACGGCCTTCGCGTCTCAGCGGCAGACAGCCGACGCGCTCCTGTCCGACGGCTATCTCGGCCTCGCGGACGGCCGATGGCAGGGAGACTTCGTCTGCCACATCCCCGGTGACCCGAGCCGCTCCTCCTACTGGATCGCCGGCCAGGAAGAGATCAACCACACTCTGGGACTCGTCGAGCAGGCGGTCGCGAGCGGGCAGGTCGACCACCTGTCGATCTTCGCGATCGCTCCGATCCCGCTGCTCGTGTACCTGGGCTCTCGGCTTGACGACAAGACGGACACGCAGCTGTACCAGAAGCACCGCGACGGAGACCAGGGCTGGCGCTGGGACAAGACCGCCCCGATCCACGACTTCTCTACCGTCGCCACCCTGGACTCCGCCCCGGCCACGGAGGTCGTCCTCGCCGCCTCCCTCACCGCGGAGGTCCAGAAGTCCAACCTCCCGGATGCACTGGGGGGGCTGCCGTACTTCGAGATCAGGCCCGAGGCTGATCGCTTCGGTCCTGGTCTCTTCGCACACCCGGACACGTTGCGGAACTTCGCCGACCGTTGGCGGAACCTGCTCGCCGAAGTCGAAGCGAGATGCCCTGGAGCCGCGAGGTGGCACCTCGTCGCTGCCGCGCCGCTGTCTTCCGTCATCGAGATGGGACGCGCCTTTATGCGCGGGGCGCAGCCTCCCACCGAGGTGTACGAGCGGCAGGGCGACACCTACGCGCCTGTCGTCCAGGTCAACACGTGACCGGCCACCGCTTCGACCTCGCCCACACGCACACGACCGGATCGGAGACGCCGGTCACCGCATCGCCAGTAACCACCACGGGGGACGCCCAATGAGACACACCGACTACTTCGACAGCTTCATGAAGAACACGGTCAACCTCAGCCAGTACAACCTGGACCTGCTCGCCAGCCGCGTCGATGCCATCTACGCGGCGCTCAAAGCGGATCCGGACCTCGGCCCGCGACTCGTCAAGAAGATCCCGCAGGGCTCCTGGGCACAGGAGACGATCATCAACCCGCAGAACGGCAAGCCGTTCGACGCCGACTTCCTCGTTCAGATGACGGAGGAGGCCGACTGGTCAGACGACGTGCAGCAGTACATCAACGCTGTCTACAAGGTCATCCACCACCACTCGATCTACGGCGACATGCCGCACAGCCGCAAGTGCCGCTGCGTGTACGTCGAGTACGCGAACAACAGGATGCACGTCGACATCGTCCCGTACGTCATCCTCACCGACGGCCGTCAGGTGATCATCAACCGGGATGACAACGCGTTCGAGACCACCGACCCATCCGGCTTCACCCAGTGGATGAAAGACAAGGACAAGATCGCCAACCGCAAGCTGCGCAAGGTCATCCGCCTCCTGAAGTTCCTGCGCGACCACAAGGACTCCTTCACCGGCACCAAGTCGATCCTCCTCACCACCCTTCTCGGGATGCAGGTCGAGGAATGGAAGAAGATCCTTGACCCCGGCTACTACAGTGACCTGCCCACCGCCCTGCTGCACATGGTCGGCGACCTGGACGCCTGGCTCCAGGCACGCCCCACCAAGCCGTCCATCGCCGACCCGTCGAACCAGGTTGTCACTTTCGACCACCGGTGGAGCGAGGAGACCTACGCCTACTTCCGTGACCGCATCCACGTCCACGCGGCCGAGATCCGCGACGCCTACGAGGAGACCGACGAGGAGGAGAGCGTCAAGAAGTGGCAGGCCCTGTTCGGTGACAAGTTCCAGGCGCCGGAGGCCTCGTCGTCCAGCAGGAAGTTCGGAGCCGCTGGAGCGGCGGCCGGCTTCACCGGCGGTACCAACCTTCCTCGCATCTCCTCGTCCGGCCGATCCGGTCGAGCCGGGTAGCGAATCGAGTCGGTGGTGACGAAGCGGAAGCGTGTCCGGTTCACGGACTGGCAGGAGTCAGCCGTCCGTGAGCTGGACGCGGTCGCAGTCGCCCTACCGGGCGAGTTCCGACTGCTCGACCGCCCCAGGCTGATCGACCGCGGGTTCGTTCAAACCCGCATCCGCCTGCGGACCGCCGACCTGCCCCGCGCCCCGCGCGGCCTTCCCCTGCACGAGTACGAGGAGTTCTTGCTGGGAATCGGCCCTATTCGGCCGGTGCCGCCGTCCGTCGAGGTCGACCATGATCGGTTCATTGGCTACCCGCATGTGCTAGAAGGGCGACGGCTGTGCATCTACCTGGATCCTGCGCGGGAGTGGAACCCGCAGCGAGGATTCGCCGGTGCGATCGATCGGCTGCACGACTGGCTGGCAGACGCGGCGGCAGCACGGTTCAACCCCGACGCGGCCCTACACCACGCCGTCGGCGGCATCCTCCATCGCACGCCGGGCACCCCCACCATCGTCGTTCGTGAATCCGGCACGCCGGCCAAGGCACGACCCGCCTTCCTCACGGTGCGATCACCACACCGGTATGACCTTCACTACGACGGCGGTCACCCAGACCAGCACCGAACCGTGCTCTTCCAGGTGGCAGGCCCCCTACCTCTCGGCGCGGGGACCCGGCTATCCGACCTGCTGACGCGGCTCGACACCGCGAGCGCGCCCGGGGCCCCCGTCACTCCGCGGCCCCGGCCTCAAGCAGAGGCCTTTCTCGCGGCGCTCGCGGCTGCCGCCATCCGAAACCCGGCGCGCACACCCCAAATGTTCATCCTCGCGGTCCCTCACCCCACCGGCGGACCGCCGCATCTCCTCGCAGGCCGAGTGCCCGCCACAACGGCCGACGAACTGCGGCGACTCGTCCGCCAGCGCCGCGACCCCATGATCAGAATCGATACTGAGGCGCTCGACATCCAGACACCTGTGGAGTGGTGCACCGTGTCCGACGAACGGGACAGCGTCACAACCCGACGCGACACCAGCCGTCCCACCAGCGCCTACCTAGGAAAAACCATCCACATCTGGGGCTGCGGCGGTTTGGGGTCCTGGATCGCGGAGTTCACCGCCCGCGCGGGCGCCAGACGCCTCGTCCTCTGCGACCCTGGCACCGTCACCGGAGGACTCCTGGTCCGTCAGGACTTCACCGAGGACGACATCGGCGAAGCGAAAGTAGAGGCACTGCGAAAGCGCCTCGCCGCCATCCGCGACGACATCGAACTCGAGGCGTATGTCGGGCTCATCCCAGACAACTTCGCCACGCTCCTCGCGGAGGCTGACCTCGTCATCGACGCCACCATCTCTCGCGCCATCGGTCAACTGCTCGACGACCTGGCTCCAGCGACGGTGCGCCCACTGCTCGCCCAGGTCGCAACAGACGCGGGAACCAGCACTCTCGGACTGCTCACCGTCAGCGACCCTGCTAGTCCTGCTGGGCCTTACACAATCGACCAACAGGCCGGCAGACGAGTCATCGCCAACGGCGCACTGGAGCCTTTCCACACCTTCTGGAAAGACGTGTCCGCTCAGGACGAACTCATTCCGACCCGGGGCTGCTCGGTACCCACCTTCCACGGCTCCGCTGCCGACATCGCTGCCGTCGCCGCCAGCCTCACCTCCCTGCTCGGCAGCCACCTCGCAAGCACCGATCCGGTATCCGGCACCCACCTGATCGGACTGCCGCATTCACCCGCAGGACCCTTCCGCCGCTTCATCCCGGCGGTCTGACGCTGCTGACCGCGATCATGGGAGCCGAGCCGCCCGGCCCAGCGCACGTATCGGCCAGAGCATTAGCGGCCGGACACCTCAAACCACCCGCCAGACCGTGGTGCCCTCAGACGACTGTCGACAAACGCGTCTCGCGGGGAGCGTTCCTGCGGTTGGCGACGCCCGATCCAACCGAAGCGGGTAGAGCCCCGACGGTCGCAACGCCGTGACGAGGTCGTAGCCTGGCGCTTTTGCTTTGACAGACACAGCTTGATCAGCATTGTCAACCTGGAGGGGGTGATGACGGTCGTAGTCCTCAAGAGACAGCGGACACCTAGCTATCTCTTGAGTATCCCGCCTGCGGCGGCTGTGTCCCCGCCCGGGAGGCGGCCACGAGTGACCAGTGGGTCGGTGGTCACAGAACCGCGCGGCGGCCACCTGTGACGTCCTGAACGCGGCTGCTCCAGCAGCCTGGTCACGGACGAATCGTGGATCGGCAGATGCATGTCGGTGGATGGTTGTACCGTTCGGGAAGGCAGGCGCATGTCCGACGGGGAGCGAGACGATGGCACGACTGGACGGAGGCCGGGCAGCAGCTCGGGGCTTTCAATACCAGTATTTGCGAACGTTGGAAGCCATCTTGGTCGCTTCCGAGAAGCCGAGACATCACGCCTGTCGCGTAGAGGGACCGGTTGACCCGACGTCCCTCGGTGGGCAGGATGCAGTTGATTTTGATCTAGTTGATGATCTAGGAAAATGTTTGGTAGCCGCACAAGTCAAGAGTGCGACGCCGGGGCGTCGGCTCGGTGCTCCCGAAGCACTCTCCATTTTGGTGAAACTGGCGACGGCAACCGAATCTGAACGGTACAAGCTTATCACGCAGGCGGTTCCGGACGATACTTGTCAGGCATTCGCAAAAAGCCTCCGCGACTGCGAAGGAAACCCTGCCACTTTGCACTACAGACTCACCGGCTTGTTCGCCCGAGCGCCCAGATCGCTCGACCGAGTTACCTCGTTGTCTCCGATGCATCTGGCGCGCTTGAGTCGTTCAACCATAGAATTCGATCACCGCGAAATAGACGAGATTCGTGAGGATCTTCATTTCGCGATAAAATCCATTCGATTGAACTCTCAAGTTGGCTTGGGTAAACATTCGGGTGGATTGGTTTTGGGCTACTTGGTGTCCGAGACTCTCCGCCGGGCGGCCGATCCGAGCGCCTCCAGATGGACCTTATCCGAGTTTCGCGCAGACGTTTCTGTTGAGGAAGATATTCTCGGTGAGGCACTCGGGCGACGGGACTGGGGCGTAGTCGCCGGGCCGGTTCCTCCGATCCCCGATATTCCTCGCGACGAGCTCCTCGAGCGGATCAGTCAAAACTTCTCCTCGCCCGGAGTTCGGGAGAATTCACCTTCAGTCTGCGTGTTGACAGGCCTATCAGGAATCGGAAAGTCGAGCCTGGCTGCGGCCTTCACTGCATCGTTTGCGTACAGATACGATCTAGTGTTCTGGGTAGATGCTTCATCGGAAGACTCTCTAGTTGCATCCTATCTCCGTCTTTGGCGATTTCTCGCTGATTCCACGGATGATCGAGGAGATCAGATAGAAATTAGTCTCCTTCGCGAGCGGGTTCATGTGATCTTGCAGCAACTTCCGGGTCGATGGATGATAGTATTCGACGACGCCGCGCCGGATAGTGTTCGCTCCTGGCTACCTAGGTTCGGGCGAGGTCACATACTCATCACTTCAGTGAGACGCAATGGGTGGAACGATTTTCAAGGCCGGTTCGAAGTGGAACCGATGTCTCACGACGAGGCGCTAGGATTGTTGGCGCGGCGAATCCGAATTTCTGCCGGAGAGGTCGAACGCCACGCAGAAGCGCTTGCTGATCTGGTGCAAGTATTGGGCTATTGGCCGCTTGCCATTGAATTGGCAAGCGGCTACATCGTTAGCTGCGGGATTGATCTAGAGCGGATCGGGGACTATCGTGAGATGGTTCTGAGTCGTGCTATGGACGACGCATCTTCGCTACCCTTGGGTTACCCTCGTACGCTCGTCTCGGCTGTTCAAGTCGGACTTGAGCGCCTTGTTCGCACGGCCGAGCGGCAAACTGGGGTTCCGCTACGCCCCCTGGATCTACTGGGGCATATGTGCTTTGTCGGCCCGTCTCGGATCCCGGTACACCTTGCGATCGTAGCTACATTTATTCCACCCGAAGACGTACCGGGTGGACCCGTTACCGCCATGGTTATGGATGAGGCCGAAGGTGTTGTGCACGAAAACATCAGATTGCTTTTAGACATCTCGTTTATTCGCCGCTCTGAACCGCTCATCTCAACTGTTGATGATTATGTAGGAACCGATGCGACCGTGTCGATGAACTCGGTTTTGCAAGATATTCTTCGGCGTGAAATCGAGAAATATGGGGTCGCATCGACCTATATATCAAGAATGGCTTGTCATGTTGATCGATGGCTGAGTGTCGGCATGGAGGTCGGTCGTTCGGAATGGACTTGGGACGTCGCGCAGCATGCAATTTCACTGGCGGTCCATATTAGAAGACTTTCCATCAAGAGTAATATCTCGGCCCTGCTCATCGGAAATATTGCCGCGTTCCATGAGAGTCAGGGTAGGGCGGCCGAGGCCGCCGAACTGCTGGAACTTGAGCTTTCCTGGCTAGCCAAGATTGAGAACCCGAACGAGTTGCTTGCCATTCAAAGTAGAATTATTCTTGCCAAAATATATCAACATGGCGATATTGATGTACCTGATGGGCGCCTGTCCGAGCTCCTTACTGAAGATCTCTACAACTATATTGATACCATGTCCCAGCAGGAGCCGGACGCTGCCGTTTACCTTGCGACGAATGCGTTCTTTGTTCTGCAATCTCAGGTCCGCCGGGATCCGGGCGATATGCGTCTGCAGTCGCTACACGGTCGCTTCCTTGATCTGATTCAGAAGCTGCCTTCTACCCCAGTTACTGAGCTCATGAATGATCTTTCGTCAGTAGGGTATCACTTGGAAGCCGGCCGTCTTGCGGAAGCGGAGAGTTCCTCTCGGAGGATCCTTGCAGATGGCGATGGATCGCACGCCAGGCCTATTGTTGAAGCCCGCCGTCTTCTGATCGAGTCATTGGTGATGCAGGGTAGATGGAGCGAAGCCTCCGATGAGTTCGATCTTTTTTCCGCATACATGGGACGTCAATCGCTACACCAGTTTTCGGTCCAGTATCTTGTGCACAACGTCGGTTCGATGAGCGCCCTTCAGTGGGTCATTTGGGGGGATCAAGCGGCTGGCGATTTTCTCTGCCTTCTTCTCGATCGCTGCGGGTTGGATGATTTCCGAGATACTCTAACGTCTCAAGATCAATCAAGGATTGCGCTGATTGAGGTCGTCGCCGCGGCGGTGCGCGGGGATTCGAGTGAGTTCATCAAAAAGGCGAAGTCATTGAGCACTGTTTCCTTCGCCGAAAATGAAGATGATGCGATGCCCTGGGAACTGCTTCTGAGAGCGCTGCCAGCGCGGCTCTTCCATATCTTTGGTCGAAGCTATAATGATCAGCTACAGGCGCGCGGAGAAGAACTCCTCGAGTTGGCCGACGAGGGTACGTTGCGTGAGATAGAGAAGGTGCTGCGGAACGTCAAGGTTGATGCTTTTTCCGTGCTTGGCTCCCATCCGGCGCTAGCGCATGTAGGGCTAACGACGACTCGCATCCTTCTTGAAAGTCGAATGTTTAGTGATCTCACTATTCCGGTGCTTTTCCTCCAGCCGCACCGGCAAATTGTTGTGTCGGGTGTGACCCGCGAGCAAATAGTCGAATTACAGATTCAACGGATCTGCAACTCGGGATTCCGGCGAGTTTATGGAAATCACCTAAGTGTTCCCGAGGTTGCCGGCGCCGTAGTCCGTGCAGTCAATCGGACGCTGGAACTTGTTGATGCTGGCGGTGCCGTTCGCGCCATCGCAACGAATTTCTCTACTGCGGAATGGCTTGATTCGGTCCGCCGTCATCGTCGTGCTCTTGTCTTCTACGGCTTCGGATTTCGACTCGACGCGCCGAAGGCGAGGGATGCGATTTTCGCTTCCCCGGAGTCGTGGTCTGAGGCTCTCACTGGAGCAGCGCGACTGGGCCTGATAGCTGCGGGCTTAGTGGAGTGGAGATAGAATGAATGGATCTCCGCGTTCTGGGTGATGAACCTGCCCCGGAACTCCTATTCCGCGCAACCTAGTTACCCGGCAGTTGGGCTGGCGATGGCCTAATTCAATTGTGCGTATGCGTGGCAAGTGGGGCGCGCCTGCCAAAAAGAAGACCGCGCAACTTCGTTTCCGATTGATCTCGAATCATGGCGATCTGACTGTCGGCGCTCTGCCTGTTGTTGCGTATGCAATCTCTGTCGGACCACCGTAAGATCATGCGCAGGTCGCCTCTGGGTGCCTTCGGCTGGATGGGGAACGGGACGGCCGGGAAGGTGGGCGGCGCGGGCCCGCAGTGGCCCGGCATGGTCGAGGTCGACGCTGTCGAGTTGTTCGGCGATGACGACCAGTTGGGCGCAATGGCCACTTTCAGTGGTGGGCGCGTGGGTGAAGTGGGCTCGGACTTGTGCGGCGACCTTCGGTATGAGCAGGCTGTGGCAGTGGAGGGTGGCGGCGTCGTAGCCGGTGGGCGCCAGGCTCGCGGCGGCTGTCCGGAGAGCAGTCACGGGGCAGGTGGAGCAGGGCCGTAGAGATCTGACGGTGATCTGACAGAAGTTGCATACGCAACAACAGTCAGATCACCGTCAGATCATCTTCTGGCTGATGTGGGATCCTCCGCTGAATAGCGAGACTTGCCTGCAGGTCTCCGCCGGGTGCGAGACAGCTTCACCTCCCGGCACAGTGGCGGTGAGATTTCTCGTGGGCCAGTTCTGGCGAGCTCTGGGGGTCCAGAGCTGTCCACCGCCGCATGCCAGGCATTGGGGGCAGATGCTCGGCCCCAGCGCAGGCTCGGAACGCTGCCCAGTGGAGGAGCTGTTCCCGAGCATGGCCGTTGCGGCGTGTCATGTCTGTCCTGGCCTCGTGACGGTGCCTTCTCTCGGGCGGGGTATGGCGCGGCGGAGAAGATGTGTGGCGCGGATGCGCAGCAGCCCCGCATGATCGATACCGGTGCCGGAGGGGACGGCGTCGAGTAGCTCGGCGATGACGGCCAGTTCGGCGTACCGGCCGCTCTCGGTGAAGAGTACGTCTGCGAAGCGCGCCTGAACCTGTGCGGCGAGCGATGGCATGAGCAGGCTGTGGCAATGGAGGGTGGCGGCGTCGTAGCCGGAGGGTGCCAGGCCCCAGCCTTCCCAGTCGAGCACGCGGAGGGTGGGGCCGCAGAGGTTGGCCCAGTGCAGGTCTCCGTGCGCAGTTACCCACGGTGCGGGCGCCGTGGTGGTGATCGGTTCGCCGAGCATCCTGGGCATGACGTCGTCGAGGTTGGACTGCTCGATGGTGCGCCGGTCGGTGGAGACCGTGGCGAGGATGCGCAGGGAGTGGCGCAGTGCCTGGAACCATTGCCTGTTCGGTGAGTCGGTGAGCCGCCGCGGCACGGTGGTGACGGCGAGAGGTCGGACGTGGACGCGGTCGTACAGCTCGGCGCGGTAGTCCCAGCCGTCGTGGTGATGGTCGTGGATCGCGCGTAGCGCTGGGCGTGGGATGGATGCTGGCAGCGCCTGCTGTGCGGTGCGCCCGCCGTCCCAGAACGTGGTGATCTGCTGTCCAGCTTCGGCGGCGGCGATCCGCAGCCAGCCTGGGCTGTCGGAGGTCATTACCGGTCGGCCGAGAGTTCGTCCGGCGAAGCCCCACGCTTCCTCAGCCTGGGTCCGGTCGACCGTGACCCGGAGGGCGGTGCTGGCGCGCTTGTGCGCTGCGCGCATGCGGGTGACGGTGTCTGCGTCGTTCGGCGGCGGCCACATCAGCGTGCCTGCGGCGTTAGCGCTTCGGGGAGTGCGGGAGCGCGGAGAATGGTTTCGCGTGCTGTGGCGGCGAGTATGCCCTGGGTCTCGACATTCAGGCCGAGGCGGTTCCAGTGGAAGATCACATGGTGGGCGAGGACGTCGCGTAGCCCGCGGCGCAAGGTCCCGGTGTGTGCGGCCTGGCCAAGGGCCCGACCGGCATTGTGAAAGGCGCTGGCCCAGATTGCCAGGTTGGCCAGCGGTCGGTCCGCGCTGAACAGGTCGCCTGCCGGGTCGGTGTCGGCGGTCAGCAGCCTGCGTAGAGCGGTGGCCAGCCGTTGAATTTCGGCGGCGGTGGGTGATGTTGCTGGTGGAGGGCGTAGGCGGCTGACGCGGTCGAAGACGTCGCCGCGTTCGTACCAGTCCAGGCCTGCGGTGCGCATGAGCGTGCCGATCAACAGTATCGACAGTTCGCGGCGGCCGAGAGTCGGCGGGGTCCTGCTGGTGATCTCGCTGTGGATGCGGTCGAGGATGTGGCCGCTGTCGGCGGTGAACAGCCGGTGCGCTATGTCGGTGCCGATCTCGCCGCCGAGGGCGTACTCCTCCGGCTCGTAGATCCCTTCCGTCCAGGTGTGGATCGTTCCGGCCGGGGTCAGGTCGTCGAAGGCGGGGCGGAGGGTGGCACGGAGCTCCGCCACAGATTGGCCGCTGGCTGGGGAGAGCCGTAGCCGCCAGTCGGGCGACTTGCGTACGAACCACCAGGAGTCGACAGAGTCGGTGGCCTGGGCGTGGCGCAGGACGGGTGCCAGGTGGGTGGCTGCGGCGGTCTCTGTGTCCGCTGGGTCGGGGAACGTGACGCGTACCTGGAACCAGGCGGTGCCTTGGACTGCGAGCGCGGCGCGACCTGCCGCCTGGTAGGTGGCTACGGCTGCGGCGAGCTGGTCGGGAGGCAGGGCGGCATGGGCTGCCGCAGTGGGTAGCGGGATGCCGGCCAGCACGGCGAGTACGGCCTGTTCGGTGCCGATGGCTCTGCTGGGGACGGTCAGTGGATCAGCAGGCATCTGTCCCATCCGGTGGCCGGTGTGCCGGTGGCGACGCTGTGGAGGACGAGGGCGATGCCGGTGTCTCCTTCGAGGAGCCCAGCAGCCCGCCCGCTGGTTGAAGGGGCCGAGAGCAGGAGGAAGGCCGCGAGTGTCGGCAGGTGGCGGCTGAGGGTGTCGGTGGTGGCGTCGGCGGCGGCGCGGGTGACGGTTTGGTAGAGCCCGGCCCATCCGTGGCATAGCCCGGCGTCGGTGAGGTGGGCGAGCTGGGTGGAGTCGGCGATGCAGGCGGCGAGTGCCTGTTCGGCGGAGTTCTGGCGGGTGGTGTCACCGGTGGCGAGGCCGGCAAGCTGAAGGGCGCGGGCGATCCCAGGGGTGCCGTAGCACCAGCTCGGACGGCCGGGGCCGGGCTGGGCCGGTGCTGCGGAGTGCTGGTTGGCGCGAGTGATCCACTGGGGCCAGAACGGGCCGGCAGGGGAGTCTTGGCGCCATCGGTCGTAGAAGGCGGACAACCTGCTGATCGCGTCGGTCTGACCGTCGACGTGTATCCCGGCGCGGGCAGCGAGCGCGAGCAGGGCCAGCGGGCCGGCGGCGCCGTGGGCCATGCCGAGGTTGGCGTGTCCACCGGCGAATTCCGGCGCGTTGCCCTGGGATGGGTCGTGGCTGCACCACCAGCCGGGGAGTTCCTCGCCGCCGAGGTTGAGGGGTGTGGTGAGGCGGACGAGGTAGGCGAGGATGCGGCCGAGGGCGTCGTCGCCGGGGGTGTGGGCGAGGAGGTGGGCGCCGATGCCGGTCAGCCCGCTGATGACGTCGTACTCGGTGAACCGTCCCGGTTCACCTCGGTCGATGCGGGCGTTGGCGGCGTCGACGCGGCGGTGGGCGATGGTGGCGACGGCCTGATCGAGCGCGGTGCGCGCTGTGGTGTAGCGGCGGCTCTGCCCGGCGGCGGTGTGGAGGGCGAAGGCGACCGCCGGGGCGCCGGCGTAGAGCGAGCTGTCCATCGCCACGCTGACGTGGCCGGAGGTGGCCGCGGTCAGCCACGTCTGGACGGGCTCCCAGCGCTCGGCGCTGGCGTGCGCTCGTTCGGCATGGAGGAGGGCGATGCCGGCCGCTCCGTCGGCGAGCGACTGCACGGTCTGCCCGAGTTCGCTCTGAGCCGGGATGGTGAGACGGGTGGCGAGGCTGGCTGCGGTGGCGGCGGCCTGATCGCGGTCGATCACGAGACGGTTGCTTCGGTGGTCGCGAGGATGCGTGCGGCTGTGGCTCGGGCGAGAGCGATGCAGGTCTGTTCGGCGGCGGGGTTCAGGCCGAGGGTTCGGACGGCCTGCAGGTGCAGCAGCGAGGCCAAGGCCTGGTTAGGCGGGCGCTGCGCGGCGAGGGCATTCCGGTAGGCAGCCAGTGCTGCTGCCCGCGTCTGCCAGGCGGACAACACGGTGTCGGCCCCCGGCACGGCCCGCAGACGGGCGAAGTCATCTCGGGGGTTGGCCAGGTGCAGTGCGGTGGTGCGTTCCGTCCGTGGGACGCGGGCGGGCTCGTGGGGCAGCACGTCACGAAGCCACCGCATGCCGGTGGAAGACGCGCCGGTGAAGGCGATGGCCATGTCGATCAGGCCGGCGACGGTGAGCGCTTCGACGGGCAGGCGGGCGCTGGCGGCGAGGCGGCGGGTGGCGAGGGCGGCGGCGGAGTCGGCGCTGAAGACGGCTTCGGCGGCGGTCATCGCCGGGCCGCAGCCGTAGCGGCCGGTTTCCGGTTGGTAGGTGTCGAGGTGGAGGTGGGACAGCAGTCCGGCCTCGCGCTGTGCCGCCGCCCAGGTTCCCAGCCGCGTGGCCGCCGGCCCGTAGCCGCCAGGTTCGTTGACGGCGAGGCGTAGTCGCAGGTGGGGCTCGGTGTCGCGGTAGGGCAGGAACCACCACGCGGGCGGGTCGGGCCACGCGTCCATGAGGTTGTGGAGGCGGGTGAGGAGATCGGTGGCCCGGTCGGGGTGGCCGTAGAGCCGGGCCGACAGCCACGGCGACACACCGGGTAGCTGGGCATCCGACCGAGTAACGGGCACGGTTGCCGCGAGGCGTTCCGGTGCTGGTCCCGGGAGGGGTGCGGCGGTGGTGGCGAGCGGGATGACCAGTTCGTGGGCGTGGCCGTCGAGCCAGCCGAAGGCGCCCGGGGCGGCGTCCTCGTCGAGTCGAGCGGAGCCGTGGCGGTGCAGGTGATCGCGTAGCAGGGCCAGGTGAGAGTCAGCGTGCAGGTCGAGACGCAACCGGTTGTCGGTCTCGACGAGCTGGACCCGTGCGGGCACTGGGATCGTGCCGCCCCAGCGGGCCAGGGCCTCGCGCCATTCCTTCGCCGGCTCGGCGCGGCCGGGCAGGTCGGCGGCTGTGAGGTTCCAGCGGGCCGGGGCGAGCACGGTGCGCCGATGGACGAGCCGGGGCAGGAACGGCAGCCCACTGACGGTGCCCCAGGAGAAGGGGATGGAGACGGCGACGCGGGCGGTGGGCAGCTCGCACAGGAACCGTGCCAGCGGGTGGGTGTGGTACCGGAACTCCACCGCGTGCGCGGCGGACGGCTCGACGAGACGCCGGTCGGGCAGCGACACCAGGTAAAGCCCCTCAGCGTCGGCACCGACAGCCAGATCGGCTGGACGCAGCACGCACGGACCGGCGTCGTGATGCTCGGCAAGCGTGATCACCGTGTCGGTGAGCCGCGGTGATCGGGCCACGCCGACGGTGGCTGCGGGAAGCGGCGGACAGGAAACCTGCGCGGCCGTCGCGCCGGCCCGCATGGTGGGCAGTGCGGCGTAGATGTCGCGGAACCGGTCGAAGGACGCGGGGTCGAGCAGGTGCAGGAAGCGGCCAGTGGTGGTTGCGGCGGCGCGTCCGCCTCCGGTCACACGCAGGGTGAACAGGCCGCGGGACAAGGCCGGCAGGTCGTTGGCGTGGACCTCGGCAATGAGTTCGGCGTGCGGTGGAACCCTGGCCGGTGCGGTGTCGCCGGCCAGAGCCGCGATGGCGGCGTCGCCGAGGCGTACCTCGAGCGAGCCGTCCAGGGCCGCCCGCTGCGCGAGGGCGGCCAGGCGCTGATCGCGGGCCGCGTTCCCGCCGGGGCGGTGGGAGCGTGTGGAGCCGCGGAAGGTGGCGGGCAGACCGAGGCCGGTGTCAGGGTTGACGGCTTCCAGCAGTGGGACGAGGGCGGCGGGACCGTAGCGTTCCAGGAAGGCTTCGTGCCAGTCCGCCCACTCCGAGGGGACGGCAGTCGGCGGCGTGAGCCGGGCGAGCGCCTGAGCGGCGGCCCCTGCCTCCTCGGCGACAGCCGCCGGTAGGACCACATCCGCGTTCAATACGAGGCCTACGTCGAGGTCCGGGTCGGCGCTGGGGACGACGCGCCGTTGAAGTGCAGCTGCCTGCGTGCGCAGCGCGCGACGGTGCGAGGCCGAGCTCGAGTTGTCGTGGTGGGTGAGCAGGTCTTGTAGGTCGCGGATCGTGCTGAGGCGGCCGGCGAGTGGGGGCAGGTCGTAAGTCCGTGCCGCGGCCAGTTGGTCGGTGACTTCGCCGAGCGGATCGGTGATGGTCGTCGGCGGGCGTAGGGGTGTGTGCAGGAACCGGCGGCGGACCAGCTCGATCACCATGGTCTCGATCTGGCCGGTAGCGGAGGCGGGTGCGTCGGCGGCGAGGCGAGCGACCAGCTCGGGGACGGGCCGCGAGCTCGCCGCCTGGCGCAATGTGGCCTCCACAACCCGGGTGCGGCGCACCGACACCTCGACCACCGTCTCCTCCCCGGCATCGTCGCCGGGCCGGACAACAGGGCCGATGAACAGTCGGTCGCCTCGGGCGACTGGCAGCCCGTCGGCAGCAACCGGCAGCCGCCGCAGCAGCATGTCGCACGCTTCCAGATCGTCGGCGAGCGCGGCGAGCCAGCCGCCGCCCGGCCGGGCGTGAACCCGATGCTCGTCGCCGAGCCGGACACGGGCCCGCGGGCCGAAACCCGCGGGCCCGACACCGGCGAACAGGCCGAACGGGGTGGCGCGCCCGAGCATCCGCAACGTGTACCGGGCTGTCGCCGTGACAGCCCGCCGGACGGCCCGCCGATCGTGGCACTGCCCGTCGAAGATCGACGCGACCCGCGCCGCCAGCGACGGGCTGGCGAGCGTCATCGCGTCGGCGAACACGGACCGTGCCCAGATGTCCCGCAGCCAATCCGTCCAGCCGGCTACAGCGCCGTCGGTGTTGTCGTCGAGGTCGGGCCATGGCGGTAGGTCGACATCGGCGGGGACCACCGCCATCCGTAGCAGCGGAACGTCAAGGCTGCGGTACATCACGCACCTCTCAGCGGCGGAGGTTCAGTTCTGCTTGCAGCTGGTGCAGGCCGACGAGCAGGTCTTGCCGCAGTTGTCGCTGGTGGAGCGCAGCAGCTCGGGGATGACGGGTCCGCCGTCGACGATCTCGACGTCCAGGTCGTAGTCGCCGGCGAGGGGGAGCGGAGCCGGGGCGGTTGAGTGGGCAGGAGTCATGGCGATGCCTTCCTTCAGAAGGGTGGTGGTGAGTGTGTCGCTGTGCTGGTCAGGGCCAGCTCAGGACGACGATGCGATGACGCTTGGCGATCACCCGGCCGGCCGGGAGTGCCTCTGCCGGAGTTGTGGCCGGGTGGACGCTGATCGTGGCCGCGGGCCCGTCGCGATGGGTGCGGTTCCAGACCTGGACCTGCGTGATGACCAGGTCGGCGAGGTGGGCGGCGTGGGGTCCGTGGGCGTAGGCGCCGAACTCGTAGGTGTCGTCGCCGTCCTCGACCTTTCGTAGAGTGAGGTAGGCGAAGCTGTCCGCTTCCACGGCGGTGGGGGTGCCGATGGGGGAGACGGGGTCGACGAGTTCTCGCGCGGTCTGGGAGCGGGCGCGGGAGAGCAGGCCATAGTTGTCGAGGGTGCCGGCCAGCCATAGCAGCAGCCCGTCGAACGGTTCCATCCCGCCGAACCGCACCCCCGACCACGCCTCGGCCCGCGGGGTGAGCAGCGCGGCCCGCAGCGCGGCGGCGTCGAGTTCGGGAACCTGCTCGTCGAACCGCAGGCCCACGTCGGCATCGTGAAGCGGGACGAGGCGTTCGGGATGGGCGCCGTCGCCGCGCACGGGCACGAAGCCGGCCATCTGATGGTCGAGACTGACCAGAACGCCGTCGCGGGGGGTGAGCGCGACCGTGCGGCTCAGCCCCCGCATCCGCAGGGGGACGACGATCCGGCCGTCCGGGGCGAGCTGATCGGTCCAGGCGGGTGGGATGTCCCAGGCGCCCGCGGTGACGATGATCCGGTCGTAGGGTGCCTGCTCGGGGGCGCCGTGTTCGGCGTCGGCCAGCACGACGTGGACCTGGTCGTAGCCTGCCGCTGCGAGGCAGTGGTGGGCTCGTTCGGTGACGTCGGCGTCGATGTCCATGGTGGTCACCGCGCCGGTCGGGCCGACGAGTTCCGCGATCAGTGCGGCGTTGTAGCCTCCGGAGCCGACTTCGAGTACCCGCATGCCGGGGCTGATCCCGGCCTGTTCGAGCATCGTGGCCTGTAGCCAGGGCGCGGAGACTGAGCTGACGGTCATGCCGTGCTGGTCCTGCTTGGTCCGCACGATGTCGTCGGCGTAGGCGTCCTGGAGCGACACCTCGGGAGCGAACAGGTGCCGCGGCACCGCGCGGAACGCGGATTCGACCTCCTTCGTTCTGATCGAGCCCGCCCCGACGAGGTCATCCACGAGGCGGGCCCGCAGATCCTCAGCGCGTGCTTCCTCGTCGGCTGCGGGCGGTCGTTGATGCCCGTGCACGTCGCTCAACACCGTTCTCCTCTCACGATCGTCGGATGGTTGGGTTTCAGCCCCAGGTGATCAGGAGCTGGGCGGATGGTTTCGTGAGGATCCGGCCGGCCGGCGCCGAGGCGCGGCCGGCCTCGGTGGGGTAGACGCGGATGGTGGGGTCCGGCCCACCGCGCCGCTCGGCGTCCCACATGCGGACGTCGTCGGTGAGCAGGTCGGCGAGCCGGTAACGGTCGGGGCCGTACGCGACGACCCCGATCTCAACCCCGGTCCCGCCGGTCGGGTTGAAGGTCAGGTAGGCGAGGCTGTCGTCGGACCAGCAGGCTGACACCCCGGCCGGAGTCGTGGGCGCAGGCAGTTCGGCTCCTGCGGAGGCGTCGGTGCCGTGGAGCCGGCCGTAGGTGGGCTGCACGGTGGCGAGCCACAGATCAAGACTCGGCAGGTCATCTGCGGAGGGGGAGAGGGACACCCCGGCGGAGTGGGTGTGGCTCGGCCCGCTGATCGCGTCGCGGAGCGCGTCGGGATCAGCGTCCTGGCCGTCGTCGACGTCAAGATGGACCCCGTCGGTCAGGCGGATCATCCGAGGCGAGGAGACACGGGCCCCGGCACCCTGGAGACGGACGAAGCCGTACGGCCGCATCGAGTCCGAGGCTAGAACCTCGCCGTCCCAGGTGAACGCGACGGTGCGCAGCAGGCCGCGTAGCTGCAGCGGGATGACGATGCGTCCGCCGGGGACGAGCTGGACGGTCCAGGCCGGTGGGATGTCGGGTGCGTTGACGGTGACGACGATCCGGTCGTAAGGAGCGCGGAGCGGAAACCCGAAATAGCCGTCGTTGATCAGTGCCGTGACGTCGGTGTAGCCGGCTTTGTCCAGACAGGCGTGGGTGCGGTGGACTACGGACTGGTCGATGTCGATGGTGGTGATGTGGCCGGTAGGCCCGGCCAGCTCAGCCAACAGCGCCGCGGTGTAGCCGCCGGAGCCAATCTCCAGAATCCGCTGGCCGGGTTCGACCCGGAGCTGCTCGAGCGTCGCCGCGACGGTGGAGGGCCGCGACACCGCGCTGAGCGGTGCTCCGTAGACATCCCATTTCGTGACGACGACGTCGTCCTTGTAGGCCTCCTCGGTGGAGGCGTCGGGCAGGAACAGGTCCCGGGGCACGGCGCGCAACGCGGCCACGACCGGGGCCGAGACGGGCTCCTTCGCCAGGACCAGGTCGACCATGGCCGTGTGCAGTAGCGCGATCGACGCCTGCGCCGAGGCGGGCATCACGCTCCCTCGCCGAGCAGGTCGTCGTACTCGCCCCGCTTGACCGCACGGACGAAGTCCCCGAACGCGCCGGGGGTGGTCCGCACCGACGGGCCCAGACTCGACCTGATCAACACGCGGTGATCGTCGAGGGCGACTTCGACGGCATCGGGCACCGTCGGATCGAGCGTGGACGGGCGCCGCCATCGTGGGACGGCCGGGACAGGCATGCCGGTGGGCGCAACAGACACGGGTTCCTCGAAACGATGCGATCGGTGTGGACGGGTGGAGCCCGCCGAACCCGGGCCGCACGACTCGGCCCAGGCCCGGCGGGAGCTGAAGCGGCGACGCGACACGATCCGGGGAGTTGATCCGCTGTGAGCTGCTGGAACGGACGGGACCGGATCGGCGTGTTCACCGCGCGCAGCACCCATGACACACTGCGCCCAAACGGAGCAACAGAACGCAACGGCTCGTTGCGTGCATGCAACAGCTCGTTGCACCCACCTGCGAAGGCGTCGACGGGGAGGCCGAAGGTGCAAGCTGGTCAGCGAAACGACGCACTCGCCAACCTGGCCGATCTCCTGCAGAACCTGCGTGACCAGCATCGGACCAACAACAGCCGGCTCGAAGCCCGCACCGGCTTCAAACGCCAGCAGATCTCCCGCGCCGTCAACGGGCAGGAGATCCCGTCCGCGGACCTCGCGGACGCGCTGGACACGGCGTTGGCCGCAGGGGGAGCCATCCGGCGATTGCGGGACGAAGCTGTCAGGGAGAAGCGGGCCCGGGATCTGGGGCTCGACCCGAGCAGGCAGGAGGAACCCGTGGACGCCAACCGCCGACAGGCGTTCGAACTCGCCGCCGCGAGCCTCGTCGCCGCCCAGATGTACCGGGAATGGACCTCGTCCGCACCCGATGTGCTGACCCTCGACGAGATCGACGACGCGATCAACGCGCATACCGTCGCGTTCACCGTCGAACCGCACCAGCGACTCGCACCGAAGGTGTGGAAGACCTGGAAGTCGGCACACCACCACCTGATGAACGGCAGCGGCCGGGCCCGCCCACAGACCCGGCTCACCGTCGCCGCCGGCTACGCCTCCTACATGCTGTCGCGGCTGTCGTTCAACCTCGGAGACACGCTGGCTTCACGCCGGTTCATCCGCCTCGCCGAGGACCACGCGAGCCAGACCGACGACGTGGTGCTCACCGCGTCGGTCGGGGAGATGGTGACGACGCTGGCGTTCTACGGCCGCCGCTACCAGGAAGCCGCCGTCTCGGCGCGCAGGACCGCCGTCGTGGCGGACCACCCGTACACCCGGGCGCGGATCGCCAGCTACGAGGCCCGTGCCCTCGGCGCGCTCGGCGACGTCGAGGGCACCCGGGCGGCGCTGAACCGGATGCGAACGTCGGTCACGGACCTGCCGCTGCAGCCCGGGATCAGCCCGTTCGGCCCCGCCGCCGCCGAGATGATGTACGCCGGGGTCCTGACCCGGATCGGCGGTGGTGTCGAGGCGGAGCCAATCGCCCGCGCCGCGCTCGCTGCGTACGAAGGCGGGCAGGCGGGCGGTTTCGAGGACTACGGCCACGCGCTGCTCGCCGTCGCGGCCAGCCTCACCGCCCGTGAACAGCCCGAGATCGACGAAGCCGCGACCATGGCCGGGAAGGTCGTGGACATGCTGGATACCCGGCCGACCGCCTCGGTCTCCGACCGGGTCGCAGAGATCGCCACGGCGTTCACCGGCCATCCCACCGTCGAACCCGTCCGGGACTTCTGGGACCGCTGGCAGGCACGTCCTCGCCTCGAACTCACCACGGGCCAGGCGTGACCATGACCCTCCACTACGGAACCCCGACGGTGGTCACCATCCCCACCGTGCTCACCGAACGGCTGGTGCTGCGCGGCTGGAGGGCTGCCGACCTCGACCCCTACGCGGCGATGAACGCGGACCCGGAGACGATGCGTTACCTGGACGGCACGTTCGACCGGGCGGGCACCGAGCGGCTGGTCACCCATCTGATCGGCATGTGGGCGATCCGCGGGCACGGCATGTGGGCGGTCGAGGACCGGGCCAGCGGGGAGTTCCTCGGCCGCGCCGGCACCTACTTCGCCCAGGGCTGGCCGGGTGTCGAGGTCGCGGTCTCGATCCGCCGCGACCGGTGGGGCCAGGGCCTGGGCACCGAGGCGATCACGGCGGCGCTCGACTTCGGGTTCGCCCACCTCGACGTCGAAGAGCTGATCACCGCCACACACCAGGAGAACGCGGGCATGAACATGATCGCCCACAAGCTCGGGATGACCTTCCGCGAGATCGCCGACGTCGGCCCGTGGAAGGCGAACAACGTCCACGCGATCAGCCGTGCCTCCTGGACCGCCAACCGACCGGAAGCGGTCCAAAACTAATCGTTGCGTGCATGGTCGTAGAGATCGGGGACAGATGGCCATTCGGTGAGATGATCGGCCCGTCGATGGCCGGGAGCCGTCGTTGTTGGCCAGGCTGCGGGTGGTGCTGAGCAATGCCGGGGCATTCTTGCGCCCGTCGTCGGCCGAGGCGGATGCCTTGTGGTGGCATGAGCTTGCTGGTTCCTGGCTACGCGCCGTAGCTGGGTTTAGATCGATCGATTCGCCGGGATGCGGTAGACGGAGACGTGCGATCGGGACTCGGTGGTGAACGCGGTGCCGTGCCAGTCGGCGTGCCTGGTCTCGAGTTCGAAGCCTGCCAGTTGCGCCATGAGGTCGAGTTCGGCTGGCCAGATGTAGCGGTGGTGGCTGCGTGCCAGCCGGGCTTCTCCGTTCTCCTCGAGCCTGATGTGGTGTGAGACGACGTGTTGGTGCAGGACGTCGTAGGTGTCGAGAGCGATGTAGTCGGGGTCGGCCTGCCAGACGACGGCTTGCTGGCCTGGTGGAAGCTTGCGTAGCTCTGGCACCCACAGTTCGATCACGAAGTGGCCGCCGGGGGCGAGGTGACGGGCGGCGTTGCGGAAGCAGGCGACCTGCTCGGTCTGCGTGAGCAGGTTGGAGATCGTGTTGTAGACGAGGTAGACGAGGGCGTAGGTGCCCGGAGCGACCGCCGTCGCCATGTCTCCCACGATGACGGGAATCGCCGCCTCGTCCGCCCTCGCGCGTAGCCGTTCGATCATCGGGAGGGATAGTTCGATCCCGGTGACGGGCACCCCTCGCGCGGCGAGCGGGATGGCTACCCGGCCGGTGCCGATGGCGAACTCCAACGCCCTCCCGGTGCCCGCGAGCCCTGCCAAGCGGTCCACGGTCGGCCCCACTACCTCGGGGGCGAACATACCGACGCCCGGCGTGTCATAGCGCTGAGCGGCATCAACGTCCCAGATCTCGCGCTGTTCCACGGGTGACCACGATCGTCCCGGGCGTTGGCGCCGTCCATCGGTTTTGGCCGCCGGGGCGATCGGTTGGCCACGGCTGTCTCAAAGCGGGGCACCGCAGCAGCGCTTGGCCAGGCGCCGCTGCGGTGCCCCGCTGTGGTCAACTGCAGAGAAGCTTGCCCATCGGCGGCTGGCCAACAACCGCGATCTGCCAGCGCCGAGTAGTTAGCCGATGTTCGTTTGCGTGAGCAGAACTTCAGGTTCGCCGGTTAAATAATCATCGCCCTGGTATGTCCCTTATGTCGATCGGAGGGGGCTGCGGGTCTGTGGCCTGCGGGAACAGCGCCGCCGAGTGTCGCTTCCCTGGCTTTGAGGGGCTGTTTCGAGGCGAATTGAGAGGTCGTGGGCGGGCTTGTCCCGGACGGTGGAATGGAGCTACGGTCGTATCCGCCCCCTTGACCGCCGGGCACCGACCCGCTAGCGGGCGGCCGGTTCGGTGGGAGACGGGGTGGTGGTAGCAGCGAGGCGCTGGGACTCGTTTCCGTCGGCGGTCCACCGGACTGGTGACGGAGCGAGAAGTCCAGCGGGTGTTGCTGTGAGTCGGGTGGCCTGCGAGCCGCTCCCGGGAGCTGTTTCCCGTGAGCGGGGGACGCGGGTCCGCAGCCGGGTGCCACATGTGTGGCGTCGTGCCGGAAAGGAGGGACGACAGAGATGGCGACCATTCTCCGTCCACGAACCTTCCTGAAGGTCACCTCCTAGCCAAGCACGCCGGTCGGCCAGCGCACCGCCGCGACCCCTACGACGGGTCCGCGTGGCGGTCCGGTTGGCCGACCGTGTCTGGGACCGGCTGGCCCACCGCCTTATGAGACGGCGGGCCAGCCGGATAGCCGGCGCGTGCGTTGACGCAGGTCAGCGCGGCTGGGTGGGTTCGCGGACGGATCCAGACTCGACGTCCTGGAGCAGGTATTCCCACGACTTCGACGCGCGGGCGGGGCCGGCCGGTAGGTCCGCTGGCGCTCCTGCAGGGTTTGACCGACAGAGATCTCTACCTACTGGATGTGCTGGCGGCGCATCGTGTCCTGACCGCGGAGCAGGTGGCCGCGTTGCTGTATCCCTCGGTGGATCGGGCGCAGCGCCGGCTGCTGGCGTTGACGCGCCGAGGGGCATTGGAGCGGTTCCGCGCGCGGGTGTATCCCGGGTCGCAGGCGTGGCGGTACACGCTGAGCCATCCGGCGGTGCAGCTCCTCGCTGCTGCGCGGGCAGAGCGGCCGGTGTCTCGGTCGGCGCACAACACCGCGGTGCTCCGCTTGGCGCGGAGCGGAACCCTCGAGCACCAGCTGGGTGTGAACGGCTTTTTCACCAGCCTCGCTCGAGACGCGGCTGCCCGTCCAGCGACCCGGTTGGCCAGCTGGTACTCGGAATCCACCATCTACGAGGTGATGAAATGGCACCGGCTCGCAGGGGCGGTCCGTCCAGATGGGTACGGCCGGTGGATCGAAGGCTCGAGGGTGACGACGTTCTTCGTCGAGTACGACCGGGGGACCGAGTCGCTGGAACGGCTAGGCAGCAAGATCACCGCCTATGCGACTCACTATCCGGGCATGACCGTCCTGTTCCACCTACATTCCGCGCTTCGTGAGACGCACTTCCACCACAGGCTCATCGGAGCCGGTCGGGAGGGAATCGCGACCACGACGGCCGAGCTCCTCGCCGCGTCGGGAGAAGGCGCGAGCGGGCCGGTCTGGCTGGCCAGCGCGGCTGGCACTCGGCGCCGCCTCCGGCTGAACGAACTGGCAAACAGCGGATTCGCTCTACAGATCAACGAGTTCAGTGTCGGCACCGCCCCGCTCCCGGCCCCGCATCTCCCGGAGATCGCGTGAGCCCCGTCCACAGGGAGAGGCGGCGGCCGGCTCTCCCACCGGCCGCCAGTGTGCTCTCACCTCGGCGCGACGGCCGTTCCCGAGGACGGGCTTTGCTGGTCGACGGCGCGGTGCAGCGCCGCCGCCAGCGCCCGGCCTTCCGCCGGGGTCAGATAGCAGGCGCCGACATCGCCGAGGGTGTTGTGCAGACGCAGCAGAATCACCGGCCCGGTTGCGGTGCCGCCCTCGGGGCGGATCAGGATCTCTGTCCCGTCGAGGTAGCCGGTGAGAACGCTGCTGCCCGCTCCGTAGTCCACCAGCCTCGACACGCGGTCCTGCCCCTGCGGCTGGTTCCCGACCGGGTCCGGCTCCCGGTCGTGACCTGGCGGGAACGGGCCGGCGGGCCGCCGGAGGCCTCGCCTCATCGGAGGCGGACGCGGCGGGGACGGCACGTCCCGGCCTGTTCGGCGACGCCGGTCGCGATCAGCAGATCGAACACGTTCGTCACCGCCCCGGCGGAACGGCCTACCACGCGAGCGATCTCCCCGGCCGACCAGGCCCGGGTCCGATCCCGGCCCAGGCAGGCCACCACCAACTCCCGCAACCCACCCGGCGCCAGCCGGCTACCCGTCGACGTCACCCGGCCCTGTGTCCTCCACACCGGCGCACCGTCGACCTCGGCCCTGCCGCCCGGGGACGGCACCTCGGCCCCCGGGCTGGACGGCACCGGCGGCGGTGCCGTGTCAGCCGAACCCGGCTTGCCGGTGGGGCTCCACTGGTCCGGATCCCGGCCGGCACCATGCCGCCGGCCGGGAACGCGCACGGCACGACCGCCGGCCTCCAGCACAGTCAACGAACGACTCACCGTCGTGCGCGCCAGCCCCGTCTTCTCCACCAGCTCCGCCACCGTCACCGACCCCTCCGCGGCGGCAAGTGCCCCTGCCACCAGTCGCGAGGTACCGGACCCGGACCCGTCTTCGTCGTCGTTCAAGGAAACCGACACCAGAAACCCTCCGCATATTTCCGAACGGCGACCCGACATGTGCCGGGCCGCCAGCAGGAGAACTCCAAACCGCCGCCCTTGCAAGCAAAAACCAAAAGAAAACCCGGATGCCCACGTTCCGGGTATCGGAAGTTGAGAAAAGTCTCGACGGAGATCGCCGTGTCGGAGTGCGACGTCGAGCAGGAAAAGTCCGTGGTGCCTAGGCAGAGGAGAACAGGGCTATCGCGTCAACCGATGACACGACCCCGCCAGACCCGAGCGCAACCCGGCCCGTAGTCGGACGCCGCCCGGCCACCCACCGGCCGAAGAAACCTGTCAGGCGGAGAAGCCCAGCCCTCCCATCTATCGACGTAGTCGTCGCGGCGCCGCACTTCATTCCTCTGACCGTTGAGGAACACGCCGCCGCTGTCAGCGCCCTCACGGACCTCCTTCGCGCACATCGAAGCAGGCAACAGGAAGAGCAGCCAAATGATGTCGAATGACGGTCGTCCCGCCGTTGAATGCGAGCGATAATAAACAGCGATAACCCGGCGTCCACCATTATCGGCGCGTCGCTGACCTGTCGATCGTTCATTCCCGAGGAGAACTGACGTGACGTCCAGCCATCGAAAAAGTCGCATCCACCAGCCCGACCGCACGACCAAACGGGTAGCGATCTACCTGCGCATCTCCACCGACGAGAAGAACCAGCCGTTCTCCCTGGAAGCGCAGGAGATCAAGCTCCTGGCGTTCATCACCAGCCAGGACGGCTGGGAACTGACCAGCAAGTACGTCGACCAGGCGTCCGGCGCCACCACCGACCGCCCCCAGCTCCAACGCGCCCTCACCGCGGCACGCGCCGGGAAGTTCGACATCCTGCTCGTCTACCGCCTCGACCGCCTCACCCGCTCCCTACGCGGCCTGACCGAACTCCTCGAAACCCTCGACAAGGCCGGAGTCGCGTTCCGCTCCGCCACCGAACCCTTCGACACCGGCAACGCCACCGGACGAATGATCATCCAGATTCTCGGCGTCATCGCCGAGTTCGAACGCGCCCTCATCATCGACCGTGTCATCAACGGCATGGAAGTCAAAGCCAGCCTCGGGCAATGGCAAGGCGGATCCCGCCCCTACGGCTACCAGATCGACCCCACCACCGATCACCTGACGGTGGACCCCGTCGAAGCCCCCATCGTCCGCCGCATCTTCACCGAGTACGTCAACGACCGCCTCGGCAGCCAGGCCATCGCCCGCAAACTCACCAGCGACGGCCTGCGCACCAAAACCGGCCTTCCCTGGTCTCCCGCCGCGATCCTCACCATCCTGCGCAACCGCGTCTACCTCGGTTACATCAGCTTCCGTGATGTCGAGCACGCCGCACCACACCCCACCATCATCGACCCCGACCTCTTCGGCCAAGCCCAGAAGATCCTGACGGAACGCGCCAAATCCACCGCCACCAAACGCGCCGCGTCCGGCTCCGACTACCTGCTCACCGGAAAGATCCGCTGCGCCCACTGCGGCCGGCACTACATCGGCACCGCCGCTCGCGGAAACCTCTACCGATACCGCTACTACAGCTGCTGGACCCGCAACCGCTACGGCACCAGCATCTGCCCCGCCGAGCGCCTGCCCGCCGAACAGGTCGACACCGCCATCCTCAATGCCATGATCGAAACTTATGCCGGCGGCGGACTGGTCACCGAAGCCGCTGCCTCGCTCGCCGGCCGCATCGCCGACACCCGCGCTGCCCACCGCGACGAACTCGCCACCGTCGACAGCGAGATCAGCAAGGCCGAGACCGCGATCGACCGCTACTTCAACGCCTTCGAAGCCGGCACCATGACCGACGCCCTCGCCGGTGGCCGCATCGAGAAACTCACCATCAAGATCAAGGAATTGCAGGGCCGCCGGGCCGAACTCGTCGACCACCTCGCCGACGACGCCACCCAGCCCGTCCCACCCACCGCCGCCGACCTGACCCGCCTGTCCACCCAGATCGCCGACGCCATCCACGACGGCGCGCCGGCCACACTGCGCCGGCTCACCGAGGCCCTCGTGGCTGAGATCACCGTGACCAGCCGCGCCCACATCCAGCCCACGTTCCGCATCCCCACCCAGCCAGCCGCACCCACGGGCGGCAGCGACAGCGGGCAGGACGGAACGCAACCATCCAGCGACGGTACGGAGGTTCGCGCAATACACGGATCGGTGCGCCCGGCAGGGATCGAACCTGCGACCCAGTGCTTAGAAGGCACGGCTCGATCACTGCGGCGGCGGGACGTGTCCAGGTCGCAATGTCCACCGACGTCTATGGTCGTCCGCCGATGTCCACGGTCGTTGCTACATGCGCTGCTACACCAAGCCGGGCGTACCGGTACCGCCCGGGAGAACGTCCAGCACCTCCGCCGACCTGGTGTGCTCCGTCCACGGGCGGGCCGCCAGCATCCGCCCTGGTCCGCCGTTATCGCTGTCATCATCTGGCAAGCCGGTCGGTTCTGCAGGTGCGCCAGCGCCGAGAAGACAAACTTCGCGACGGCGACTCGGTCCGGCAATGCAACAGCGAGGGCAATGTGATGGGCTCCCCTTGTGTCCCAGAACGAGTCGGATCATTCGCAGCTGGTAGCTCGGTGGCTCCGTGGCGAGGTTGTCGACAATACGGTCGGAATCAGGGTGCGTGGAGGCCCGTTCGACGGTCAATTTCGGATCATGGAATTGGACGAGGGTGGAATTCCGCCGCTACGGACTCGTGGGCGGCGCGCCGAACCCATTTGGCATGTCTACGTGCTCGAAGTCGAGCCGCGGGAGCGTTCGTCCTGGATCTACAGCTACCGCGGTACGGAGGAGGCCGACCCGGTGACGCCGTAAGTGGTGTACGACCAGCGGATTAAGAGATTTTTGGTGGTTCGTCGACCGGTGTCCGTGGACGTCTGCCGGCGCGGGTCGTGGGCTTGGGCCTCGTTCGTCCGGTGCCGTGACTGTCCGCTGGTGTTCGTGGGTTTGGCTGCCGCTCTGGCTGCCGTCTGCCGCGGCGAGTACCTCGACTCAGGGGTGCTGTTCAGGTCGAACCACGGCCTCCTCGGGTGCGGTCGTGGTTCGTGGTGGTCGATGAGCAGGCGTTTCGGGTTTGTGGCTGTGCGGTGGGTTGTCGGGTTCGTGCCCGTGTGTCGTCTCGGTCGGGGTGGGCGGGTTGAATGGTGCTCTGCGTGATCCGACGGCGGCTGTGGGGTGTAGATGGCTGGGGTGCGGGGGGTCCGGAACTCGGTGGGGGTTGTCCTTGCCGGGTTCGTGGCGGTGTTGGCGTTCGTGGGTGCGGTGTTGGGGAACCTGGTGTCGGCCCAGGAGAAGTGGCCTGCGCCGCTGGGCTGGGTGCAGGGCCATCTGTTCCTGTCGGCGGGGCTGGTCACGCTGCTGGCTGCGGTGGTCGCCTCGCTGGTGGTGGTTTTTCCGCCGCAGGTATCGCCCGCGAGGTCGCGGCCGTCGTTGGTGAGGCCGGTTCCGGGGTGGGTGGTGCGCCGGCCGGAGGAAGCGGAGCGGGTGGTGGCGGCGGTGTGTCGTCGTGCTGGTCGGACGGTGGGGATCACGACTGGTCTGGCGGGGGCGGGGGGGTTCGGGAAGACGACCTTGGCCCAGGTGGTCTGTGCCGATCGGCGGGTGCGGCGCCGGTTCAAGGGGCGGGTCTACTGGGTGACGGTCGGCCGTGATGTGCGGGGGCGGGAGGCGGTGGCGGCGAAGGTCTGCGAGACAGCCAAGCTGATCACGGGTGATGAGAAGCAGTTCACTGATCCCCTCGCGGCGGGTCAGTATCTGGGCCGGCTACTGAAAGACGAACCGCGGATGTTGCTGGTGCTCGACGATGTGTGGGAGGCCGAGCAGCTGGAACCGTTTCTGATCGGCGGCTCCGGGTGTGTGCGTCTGGTGACTACTCGGCGGCCGGGGTTGCTGTCGGGGGCGGTGGAGTCGGTGCGGGTCGATCGGATGTCGCGGGATCAGGCTGAGAGGGTGCTGACCTGGGAGTTGGACCGTCCGTTGGACCGGCGGGTGCTGGAGGGGTTGCTGGCGGCGACGGGGTCTTGGCCGTTGTTGTTGCGGCTGGTGAATCGGTTGCTGGTTGCTGCGGCGGACACGGGCCAGCCGGTGTTGGAAGCGGGGCGGGACATCCTGGAGCGGCTGGCAGCGATCGGCCCGCGAGCGGCTGATGATCTCCATGGTGTGCCTGCGGATCTGGATCTGAATGATCCGGAGCAGCGTAAGAAGGCGGCGTCCGCGACGATCCGGGCGAGTATCGATCGGCTGGCGGGAGAAGGCGCGGTTCGGCTGGACGAGTTGGGGATCTTCGCCGAGGATGAGGGCGTTCCAGTCGCTCTTGTGCTTGACCTGTGGCAGGCCACCGCCGGTATGGATTCCGCGTACGGCCGTCAGCTGTGCAAGAAGATGGGCGACTTGTCACTGTTGGTATTGAACAGTGAGCAGGAGACGGTGTCGCTGCATGATGTTGTTCGGGATTTCCTGCGGGATCGACTGGGCTCGGACCGGCTGGCGGCGGTCAATGCACGTTTTCTGGATGTGGTTGCGGGTCGGTTGGCGGCGGCTACGCCGATGGCGGAGAGAGTACCTGTCCCGGCGATGGCGTGGTGGGATCTTGACCGGGATTGCTCCTTTCCGCCTGGGGAGGAGCCGCCGTATCTGTGGGATCATCTGGTGGAGCATCTCCTTGCCGCGGGCCGCGAGGACGAGGCGGATGCGGTCGCCGGTGACGTGCGGTGGGTCGCGGCCCGGCTGCGCCGGTTCGGGCCGGTGGCGCCGTTCGCTGACCTGTCCCGGGTGCCCACGGAGCGGGCCAGGTCGCTAGCCGGTGGGCTTGCCCGCGCCACACACCTGCTGACACCCACCGACCCGCCGGACTCCGTGGTGGACGTTCTGCACAGCCGCCTGCACCATGAGCCGGCTTGGGCCGGGCAGGTCACGGAGGCTCAGGCCGCGTTGTCCACCAGGACCCGGCTGGTGAACCGCTGGCCGCTCCCGGACGTTCCTGACCCCGCTATCCGACGTGTCCTGACCGGCCACACTGGCTCGGTGCGGGCGGTGGCGATCGCCCCGGACGGCAGTTGGCTCGCCAGCGCCGGCGGCGACGGGACGGTGCGGATCTGGGATACGGCTACGGGCGCGGAACGCACCCGCCTGACCGCCCGCGCCGGCGAGATGCGGGCGGTGGCGATCGCCCCGGACGGCAGTTGGCTCGCCAGCGCCGGCGGCGACGGGACGGTGCGGATCTGGGATACGGCTACGGGCGCGGAACGCACCCGCCTGACCGCCCGCGCCGGCGGGATGCGGGCGGTGGCGATCGCCCCGGACGGCAGTTGGCTCGCCAGCGCCGGCGGCGACGGGACGGTGCGGATCTGGGATACGGCTACGGGCGCGGAACGCACCCGCCTGACCGCCCGCGCCGGCCACACCGGCTCGTGGCGGGCGGTGGCGATCGCCCCGGACGGCACTTGGCTCGCCAGCACCAGCGACTACGACTACGACAGGACGGTGCGGATCTGGGATACGGCTACGGGCGCGGAACGCACCCGCCTGACTGGCCACGCCGGCCACACCAGCCCGGTGTGGGCGGTGGCGATCGCCCCGGACGGCAGTTGGCTCGCCAGCGCCGGCGACGACGGGAGGGTGCGGATCTGGAATACGACCACGGCTACGGAACGCACCCGCCTGACCGGCCACACAGACTCGGTGCAGGCGGTGGCGATCGCCCCGGACGGCAGTTGGCTCGCCAGCGCCGGCGGCGACGGGACGGTGCGGATCTGGGATATGGCTACGGGCACGGTACGCACCCGCCTGACCGGCCACACCGGCTCGGTGCAGGCGGTGGCGATCGCCCCGGACGGCAGTTGGCTCGCCAGCGCCGGCGACGACGGGACGGTGCGGATCTGGGATACGGCTACTGAACGCACCCGCCTGACCGGCCACACCGACTCGGTGCGGGCGGTGGCGATCGCCCCGGACGGCAGTTGGCTCGCCAGCGCCAGCACCAGCACCAGCACCAGCGACTACGACGGGACGGTGCGGATCTGGGATACGACCACGGGCGCGGAACGCACCCGCCTGACCGGCCACACCGACTCGGTGCGGGCGGTGGCGATCGCCCCGGACGGCAGTTGGCTCGCCAGCGCCGGCGGCGACGGGACGGTGCGGATCTGGGATATGGCTACGGGCGCGGAACGCACCCGCCTGACCGCCCGCACCGCCCGCACCGGCGAGATGCGGGCGGTGGCGATCGCCCCGGACGGCAGTTGGCTCGCCAGCGCCGGCGGCGACGGGACGGTGCGGATCTGGGATATGGCTACGGGCGCGGAACGCACCCGCCTGACTGGCCACGCCGGCCACGCCGGCTCGGTGTGGGCGGTGGCGATCGCCCCGGACGGCAGTTGGCTCGCCAGCGCCGGCGGCGACGGGAGGGTGCGGATCTGGGATATGGCTACGGGCGCGGTACGCACCCGCCTGACTGGCCACGCCGGCTCGGTGTGGGCGGTGGCGATCGCCCCGGACGGCAGTTGGCTCGCCAGCGCCGGCGGCGACGGGACGGTGCGGATCTGGGATATGGCTACGGGCACGGTACGCACCCGCCTGACCGGCCACACCGGCTCGGTGCAGGCGGTGGCGATCGCCCCGGACGGCAGTTGGCTCGCCAGCGCCGGCGGCGACGGGACGGTGCGGATCTGGGATACGACCACCATCAACACGAGTTGTAAAGCAACAATGCGGGTCGCGAGCCCTCTCTCAAGCTGTTCACTGGGCGCTAACGGCAGCATGGTTGCGCTGGCAGGTAACGCAGGGCTCTACCTTTTCGATCTGACCGGCGCAGTAGTGCGGTGACCACAGAAAGTCTCGCCGCTGGTAGCCGCAGGAAGGCTGCCCAGGGAGCGAAGCGCCCTGGCATTGGTGATCGAGCTGTCGGCTGGCGTGCCCCCTGCTCGTTCTTCGGCTGCCCACCGGCGTGCGCGACGAACACCCACACCACCGTGTTCCGTGCCCCGGCTGGTTCACCCCACCCTGACAACCGCCGGCCTTCACCAAAGATCCCGAACGGTCAACGCGGTGCGGGACGCGACGGGCCCGGCGAGCACGGCCGCCAGGCCGCGCGCAGCCGGTCGCGCGGTGCAACCCGCACCGCGGCTTGATCCTAACTGGGGCAATTCGGCAGTCTCGGGCTCTCGCTGACGGCCTGGTGGTGCTCGCCGTACCGTGATCGGGTGGAGGTAGCGGTTGCTGAGCGGTTGGCGAGCGAGCTTCTGACCCCGTTGGGGGATCGATGGCGGCATGTGCAGGCTGTGGCTGCGGCTGCCCGTGAGGTGTCCGCGGCCGTCGATCCGGCGGAGCGTGATCTGCTCGTCGCGGCAGCCTGGCTGCATGACATCGGGTACGCCCCGCCGATAGGTCACCTACGGTTCCACCCCGTGGACGGTGCCCGGTTCCTCGAATCCCAGGATGCTCCGAAGCGGCTGTGCGCCCTGGTCGCGCATCACTCGTGCGCCCGGTACGAAGCCGAGGAACGGGGGCTGACGACGGAGCTCTCCGCGTGGGAGCTGGAGGTGTCGCCGGTGATGGACGCGCTGTGCGCCGCGGACATGACGACGGGTCCGCAGGGCCAACGCTTCACCTTCGACGAACGGATCGCCGAGATCCTGTCCCGCTACGGCGACGGATCGATCGTCCACCGGTCGATCACCCGGGCGCGGCCGGAGTTGCAAGCCACCGTGGAGCGCACGACGGCGCGGCTCGTGGTGGTTCAGCCGAGGTAGGGCGTGGTCCGGTTCTCCAGGTAGTGATCGATGCGGAGGCGCATCGACGGGTGGATGTTCAGCCCGTCGAGGTCCTCGGGAGCGACGAACTTGACCTCTTTCGTCTCGCTGGAGGTCCGTAGCTGGCCGCCGAGATTGCGCGTGGTGAAGCAGAGTGAGAACTGCTGGCGGACCTCGCCGTCGTCGTAGGCCAGGACGTGCCGGGGGTTCGTGTAGACCCCGATGAGTCCGGTGACCTCGATGTCGATTCCGGTCTCTTCTTTGGTCTCGCGGACGGCGGCGTCGGTGATGGACTCGCCGAGGTCCATGCCGCCGCCGGGCAGGGCCCACAGGTTGTTGTCGGTCTTGTGGACCAGGAGAATCCGCCCGGCCTCGTCGATGACGACGGCGGTGACGGACGGGACGACGCTGTTGGCCTTGGGGGCGTTCGGGTCGTTGAAGTAGTCGATCCGTGCCAAGAGGGTTCACGCTCCTTCGGTGGTGGCCCAGATGCGTTCGAAGCTGGCGGCGTAGTGGTCGAACAGTCCGCCGGGCTGGGCGCGTAGGTGCATGACGGGGGAGTGCGCGGCGGGGGCGCCGTAGACGTGGGTGTTCACCAGCATGTCGCCGTCGAAACGGTAGATGGAGTTGTAGAGCGTCGTGGCGTGTAGCCGCAGCTCGATTCCCGGGGCATCGCGCAACGATGCCAGGTAGGTGAGGGTGATCCGGGTCCGGGCGGCGAGACCGTCGCCGATGCCTTCCTCGTCCCCTCGCAGGGCGACGGCGGGGGAGTCGGGGTCTCCCAGGGCGTAGCGGATGGGCACGCCTTCGGCGCCTTTGCGGCGGAGAACGGTGGTGAAGTCGGCGTGCCCGTCGGGGAGAAACAGCCCGGCGATCACCAGGACGTCGACCTGGTGGCGCGCGCCGGCGAACAACGTCCGCCACAGATCACCGGGGACGGCGGCGCGGCTGGGGTAGACGCGCACGATGTCGCTCGGCACATCCGCGGCCGGCGTCCCGGGCTCGCTGCGGGGCTCGGGTACGGTGCCCGGTTTTTCGGCAAGGCCGATGCGTCCGCGGGGGAGGTCGATGCCGTCGGCGATCCGCTCGAAGATCTCCAGAGTCGTGACCTGGCGGCGGCTGTTCATGATGTCGCTGACGTGGGACTGCGGGAGTCCGCAGACGGCGGCTATCTGGGTCTGGGTCGCGCCGGTCCACTGGCGGTAGATCTTGAAGACGGCGCCGATGTCGCGGCGGGCGAGTGCGTCGGCCATCTCGGGCCGGTCCCAGAGTCCCGGCGGGGTCTGGGGTAACGGGCGGCGGACGGACACCATGGCTGCCTCCGGACGGTAGGTACAGGACCGTCGGTACTTGATCGGGCGCGCAGAGCATATCCGGTCTCCGTATAGATCGGAAGCTTCGGTGTATACGCCTGGCGGCCTTACGTCACCGGGTGTCCGGTTGGACGGTGGGCGGGCGCCGGTTCCGCTGCATGACGAACACCCGTTGCAGGTCGGCTCCGGCGCTTCGTCGCACACCACCGACCATGGGAGGACGGATCGTGATGTTCGACAAGAGGAGCGGGAGCGGGGGTGAGCCGGGTCCGGTGCTGTTCGGTGTCGTCCGCTTCGAAGCCGGCGGGGATCGCCGGGTGCAGGACACGGTCATCACCTTCAACGAACCAACCGCGGCGGACCTGTTCGCCATCGAACACGGCTGGCACGACTACCAGGTGACCCCGCTCCGGTTCTTCGTCCACGACCTGCGGCCACAGGCGGTCGACCTGGCGAGATTCGACGACCTGGCGACCCGCTTCGCGGACCGTCGGCGGTGGCCGTGACCTGGGCGGACAGGTCGGGCCCGTTCCTGCCTCCGGTGCCGGCGGACGTCGGCGATCCGGACGCTGCGGGCGAGGTACTGCCGGCGGCCGTGATGATGCCGTGGGGCCTGGACGAGTGGGCGGTCGTCGTCCAGCCAGGCTCCAACCCGGGGGACCTCGTGCGGGCGGCGGCCCGGATGCCGGGCGGGTTGCAGTTCTCCGAATCGTTCGGCGATGTCGACGTGGTGCTCGTCTACCGGGCACCGGCTGGTGACCGTGCGGCGCTCGGGAACGAGAATCCGGGTCCGTCGCGGCGGGAGTGTGGGGGAGCGGCGGTGCGGATGGCGCTCACCCTGGGCCCGACCCGGCCCGACTCGCGGTGGATGACTCGCGGGGAGCGGGCTGCCTTCCGGGCCGGGCAGACGGAGGCGTTCGAAGCCGTCCGCCGGACCGTGCTCGACGTGATCGGAATGCCGGCGGTCAGGACGTCCGGCTGATCGTTGCTGTTCCGGACCTGGATGGGCCGGCTCGGGCGGGAACCACTCCGCCGGGGTCGGCCCGTTGTCGTTGCCGCGGGCGCGGTCAGGACTGAGGCGGCCCGGCGGGTGCGATGCGTTCCGAGAGGTCGGCGAGACGCTGTTCGATCCGCAGCAGGACGGCGAGGATCTGCCGGTCGGTGCCCGCTCCCGACCCCCTGCGGCTCGCGCGGCGGCCTGACGTCGCCTCCTCGGGCTGTTCGCCGCGAACGAGAACGTGGACCAGGTGGTCGTCCGGCCAGTCCAGGGCTCGGGCTACGGCGGTGAGCGTGGCGTCCTGGACCCGGCGGCCGTGGGCTCCGCGTTGGAGCTGGCGAAGCGTCGCGACGGACACGCCCGACGCGGTGGCGAGCGCTTGCTGACCCATCCGCTTCTGGCTCATCCTCTCGTTGAGGGCGTCGGCGACTGCCTGCCAGTCCTCACCCTCGACTTTGCCTCGTGCCGTGTACGGCGGAACCCCCCGCGTGTTTGTCACCTGACAAAGATATCGTTGTCGTGGGTGTGTATTCGAGACGGTGACCGGATAATCTCCATCCGCAGTCCGTATACATAGATACGAAAGCGCTTGGCGATCGGTTCGTGAGCGGTTCAGAGTAGGTGTTGCCCGACAGCAGCCGGAGTGCCGGCGGCGGGGCTGACCCTACGGAGGTAGACAAACCATGGCGGTACCGCGGCGCATTCCGGTGCGTTTCGAGGACGTGTTCCCCGCGGGGGCGTTCGTCCTCGGGGTGGAGGCGGCGAACGACTACGAGAAGGTGAAGGCGAACGCTCCCGACCCGCAGGAACGCGACCCGAACACCGGCGAACGGGTCTGGGCGGTGCGCGTGCTGGACCCCGACCCGGCGGCCCGGCAGGCGGAGCTGAAGGTGAAGGTTGCCGCCGCGGTACAGCCGGTCCTGCCGGAAGCGATGCCGGGCACGCCGTTCCGGCCGGTGCTGTTCGACGGACTGACGATCACGCCGTGGGTCGACACCAACGGGAAGTTCCCCAAGCAGGGATACGCCCTGCGTGCGGTCAGCCTGCGGGCCATCGGTCCGATGCGTCGGACGGGGGCGGCGGCGTGAGCGGCGAGCCAAAGCAGTCGTACACGACGCTCGGGCTGCTCGTCGGCGCGGACTGGTCCGTGCTCTGCCACACCTACCCTCACCGGCCACCGATCCTCGTCGTCGACACGGGAAACGTGAGCATGAGCATCGCGGCTCGGGGGGACGCTCCGGACGCCCGGCACGTCGACTTCGCGTACAAGCTGCTCGCGGCGGTCAACGACTACCTGATCGCCTACGAGAGGTTCCAGTTCGAATCTCAGGACGTCGCGGATGCCGCAGCGGCTGACGACGTAACCGCGCCGCACGCCGCATAGTTTTCCTGTTCGTCAATTCCTTTCCTTTTCGCCAATTCCCTCGATCTGTATTTCGTGCGCTCGAAAACAGGTGGTATTTCCATGTCCAGAATCAACGGTGACCAGCGTTTCCCGCGGGTTCCATCGCGGGCCGACAAGATGCGCGTGCCGGTGTGGATGCTGCTGCTGGCGGTGGCCGGCAAGGTGCTGTGGCTGGCACTGCGGGGCTGCTGGCGCCATCGCGTCGGCGTGACATCCGTGGTCGGCCTGTTCCTGATCGTGCATCGGGTCGGGCTCGTCGGCCTAGCCGCGCTCGTCGCGGTGCTGGTCCTGGTGGCGGTCGCGTGGTGGCAGGTGCATCCGCGGTCATGCGGGCCGGTGCTCTGGTGGCTGTGGGGGCGGGCGCGGCTGACGTTCGTCTACCGGTGGCGGTGGAAGCCGGCGATGGTGCACACCGACCTGGCGATCCGCATGCCGACGTCGACCGGTGATCAGGTGAACTTCGACGAGTACTTCCCGCGGATCCGCAAGATCCGTTCGTCGCGGTCGGTGGACGTGCTGCGGGTGGAGCTGCTGCCGGGGCAGACGCCGGAACAGTGGGCGGAGCAGGCTGAGGCGCTACGGCATGTGTTCCGCGCTCGGTGCTGCCAGGTGCAGGCGGAGACATCCCGGTTCGTCCGGGTCTCCTTCCACCACCGCGACACGCTCACCCGCCCGGTCAGGCCGCCCAACCTCGACGACTCCGCTGACGGTGCCGGCTCTGACCCTGCCGGCATCGATCCCCGTGGTGTCGTCCGCGGTGGGGTGGGTGCGGCTCGTCTCGTGGCCGGGCTGTCCGCGGTGCCCGTCGGGCTGTGTGAGGACGGCCGGTGCTGGACGTTGCCGGTTCGGGGGACTCACGTGCTCGTCGCCGGTGCGACCGGTGCAGGTAAGGGCTCGGTGCTGTGGTCGGTGATCCGCGGCCTGGGCCCGGCGGTGCGGGCGGGGCTGGTGGAGCTGTGGGTGTGCGACCCGAAGGGCGGGATGGAACTCGCCTTCGGGCGGGAGATGTTCACCCGGTTCGCCACCACGTCCGACACGATCGCTGATCTCCTCGACGACGCGGTGACCGTGATGCAGTCCCGGACGGCCCGGCTCGCGGGAAACACCCGGCTGCACGCACCGACGGTCGTCGAACCGCTGATCGTCGTGGTCGTCGATGAGATCGCCTCCCTGACGGCGTACGTCACCGACCGGGACGTCAAGAAGCGGATCGGGGCGGCGTTGCCGCTGCTGCTCTCCCAGGGACGTGCGCCCGGGGTCGTGGTCCTGGCAGCCGTGCAGGACCCGCGTAAGGAGGTGCTGCCGTTCCGGGACCTGTTCCCGGTCCGGGTGGCGCTGCGGATGACCGAACCGGAACAGGCCGATCTCGTGCTCGGCTCCGGCGCTCGGGACCGTGGGGCGCGGGCGGACGAGATCCCGCTGTCGTTGCCCGGGGTCGGCTACGTCCTGCACGACGGTGATCCCGATCCGGTCCGTGTCCGCGCCGCTCACGTCGACGACGGCGAGATCGCCCGGACGGTCCACAGCTACCGGCCGGTTGCGGGCGGCTGGGTGCCAGACGTGCCCGATCATCTCGTCCTTCTGGGCGACGAGCAGTGGCCGGACGGCGAGCACCTCGACCCGGCGGCATGAGAACCGCCGACCCGGCCGGCTCTCCGGATCCGATTGCACCGATTCCGGCGCTGCCGGTGTGCGTGGCCTGCGGACACCTGTGGATCACCCACCGGCGGCGCCGATGCCGGGCACGCGACGGCGGCCGGCTCGGTCGCTGCAGCTGCACCCGCTTCACCGAACCGTCGTCCGCTCCGGCCGGCGGAAACCACCCGGACCCCGACGTCACGGAGGGCCCGCCCGCGTGAGCACTCCCGCACTCGGCACCGAACCGGCAGGCTCGGCCGAATCCACCGGCCGTGACGATCGTGACGATCGTCCTGGCTCACGGGCTGCCCGGATGCGGATGCCGCTCGCCCGTGCGGTCGTCGAAGCCGTCGCCGTGGAGAACGGCGTGTGTGTCCGGCCGATGGCGATGCGGCGCACGAACCTCGACACCGGCGAAACAGAGATCATCCCCGTGCCCTGCGGCGCCACCCTGGCGAGCAAGTGCCCGCCGTGTGCGGAGAAGGCGCGGCGGCTGCGGATGGCGCAGTGCAAGGCAGGCTGGCATCTCGACGACGAACCGCTTCCCGACCCGGACCAGCCGACGGACGAAGCGAAGATTCTTGCCGGGTTCCGCGCGGATCTCGAAGTCGTCCGGCGGGATGCTGAGCGTGACAGTGACCCGGCCGGTGTCGCGGAGATCGACACGCTTATCGGCCAGGTGGACGAGGAACTCAACGCCCTGGGTGTGCGGGGCAAGGCTGCTCCGGACAACCGGGACCGGGCTCGCCGCGCCCGCTCGACCCGCCGGCGGCAGGACGCCCCCGACCTGCCCCGGCTCCCGGTGGAGAAGCGGACAGTCGGCCGGACGTACGAAGCGGCGGACGGCACGACCTGGCGGCCGTCGATGTTCCTGACGCTCACCTGCGACACCTACGGCCGGGTGAACTCCGACGGGACGCCGGTGGATCCGGGCTCGTACGACTACCGGCAGGCGGCGCGGGACGCGATCCACTTCCCGAAGCTGATCGATCGCTTCTGGCAGAACCTGCGTAGGGCCGTGGGCTGGGATGTGCAGTACTTCGCCGCGCTCGAACCGCAACGGCGACTCGCCCCACATCTGCACGCGGCCATCCGCGGCACCGTCCCGCGGCTGCTTCTTCGCCAGGTTGCGGCGGCGACGTACCACCAGGTGTGGTGGCCTGCGGTCGACCGGCTCGTCTACGGCGACGGCGATCTTCCTGTCTGGGACGGCGATGCCGGGGCCTACCTCGACCCGGACTCGGCTCGTCCACTGCCCACCTGGGATGAAGCGGTCGACGCCATCGGGGAGGAGGACGAACCGTCGCACGTCGTCCGCTTCGGCCCGCAGCTGCGCGCGGACGGCGTCACGGCGAACTCGGCGAACACCGGCCGGATGATCGGCTACCTGACCAAGTACCTCACGAAGAGCCTCGACGCCTGCCACGCGGCCACGTCCGACGCGCAACGGCGCCACGTCGACAGGCTGGCGGCGGCGCTGCGTTACGAACCGTGCTCGCCTACCTGCGCGAACTGGCTGCGCTTCGGTGTGCAGCCGAAGAACCCGAAACCGGGTCTCGCTCCGGGACGGTGCAGGGGGAAGGCACATCGGCGGGAGACGCTCGGGTTCGGCGGCCGGCGGGTCCTGGTGAGCCGGAAGTGGTCAGGCAAGACGCTGACCGACCACAGGCAGGATCGGGTCGCCTGGGTCCGGGAGCAGCTCGAAGCACTCGGCCAGACCGACACCGGTCCGGCCGGTTCGGCGGCTTCGGGCAACGGCCCGGACCCGGCTCGGACGGCGTGGGCGCTGCTCCGGCCCGGTGATCCGGCCGCACCGCGCCGCGAACACCTGCTGCTGCAGGCCGTCGCGCAACGCCACGCCTGGCGCGCACAGCTCGACGCGGCCCGGCGCGCCATGGCCGGTGAACTTCCGGCAACCGGACCACCCGCGGCTACGGCTCGCGCTGCCTGATCTTTCCGCCCTGAACTCGTGGAGAGCACCGTGACCAGCAAGCTTCTGCTGACGGTCGACGAAGCCGGCGAACTGCTCGGCGTCGGCCGGAGCACCGTGTACGACCTGATCCGTGGCCACCGGCTCGAATCCGTCCGTATCGGCCGCTCTCGCCGCGTTCCCCGCGCCGCGGTTCTCGCCTACGTCGACTGGCTGCGCGGCGACGGAGAAGCGGCGTGATGGCCCATCCGACCGGCAGGTCGGCGCGCGGGCCTCCGGGTGGTCCGGAGTTTCGGCAAGGCGGTCCCGGTGGGTGCTCGAACACCCGACCGGGACCTGAGACCCCACTCCTGGTTGCGACAGGAAGCGAAGCCTCTAATGGACATCTTCTCGTCTGGCAGTTTCGGCGCGTGGCGCACCCCCGGCGGAGACTCTCCGCTCGTCACGTCCCACACCACCCACGCCGGTGACCACGAGCTGACCATCCGGCCCGGCGCGGATGTCGGGGACCTGGTGGCGATCCTCGCGACCCTGCCCGCGGACGCCTTTTTCACCGAACACTTCGGCGACGTGGACGCGGTTCTCGTCTTTCGCCAGGTGCCTGGACTTCCGGCAACGGTCCCCGTGAACGGGAAGCCCTCAGCGGACCCGGCGGCGGCAGGCATCACCCGTCCGTAACGGAAGTCCTGCCTGCTCTACCCCCATTTTTCTTCCGTTCTCTGGTGGCGTTTAAAGCTGTCGGGGTGTCGGACGTGTCCAGGGTCGGCCGCAGGCCGATCGCGTCAGCGACGCCGTAGGCGCCCTGGATGCGGCCGGCGCCCCGACAGACCATTCCAACGCCAGAGAACGGAACTCACCGGAACCGGGCAACGTCGCCCGCGGCCGGCGTGAACCTGTCCCGTTTTTCCGGCAAGGAGACCCACCCATGCCCAGCAACAGCCCCGGCTCGTCGAACGGCCGGCGCAAGGAGCGCACGAAGCGCGCCAACGGCCAAGGCTCCATCTACCAGCGCGGAGACGGCCTGTGGGTCGGAGCGGCCTACGTCCTGATGCCAGATGGGACGACCAAGCGGCGGCCGGTCTACGGCAAGTCAGAAGAGATCGTCCGCGGCAAGCTGACGGAGCTTCAGGCCAACTCGGATCAGGGTATTCCGGCGGACGCGACCGGGTGGACCGTCGAACGCTTCCTGATGGTCTGGCTTACCCAGACGGTGAAGCCGAACCGTCAGCCGAACACGTATGTCACCTACGAGAAGGCGGTCCGGATCTACCTCGTTCCCGGGCTCGGGAAGAAACGGCTGAACAGGCTGACGGCTGCGGAGGTCCGGCAGTTCATCCGGCGGACGGAGACCACCTGCCGGTGCTGTGCCCGGGGCGTGGACAAGGCGCGGCCGGAGAATGAGCGGCGCTGCTGTGCGGTCGGCCGGTGCTGCAAACGGCTGCCGTCGAAGCGTCAGGTTCAGGTCGTTCACGCCGTGCTCCGCAACGCACTCCAGGCGGCTGTGCGGGAGGAGCTGATCCGGCGGAACGTCGCGAAGCTGGTGCAGGTGTCGACTCCGCGCTACCGCGTCGACAAGGGCCTGACCGTCGAGCAGGCGCATCAGCTCCTCGACGCGGCGGCCGGCGACCGGCTGTACGCCCTGCTGGTCCTGGCGCTGTTTCTCGGCATGCGGCGCGGGGAGTTGCTCGGGCTGCAGTGGTCGGACATCGACACCGAGCGGGAGACGCTGACCGTCCGTCACACGCTTCTGCGGGTAGGCGGGGAGCTGCTCCTGTGCCCGCCGAAGACGGAGGACTCCGAACGCACGCTCCCGCTGCTGGGCCTGGTGGCGGATGCCCTCACGGAACATCGCAAGCTCCAGGACGCGGAACGTGCGGCTGCCGGAGGCGGATGGGTGCAGACCGATCACGTCTTCACCACGAAGATCGGGACGCCGATCGAACCGGACAACCTGCGCCGGTTCTGGACGCCGCTACGGCGCGCGGTCGGGCTCGACGGGGTCGTGTTCCACGGGCTGCGCCACACCTGCGTGACGCTGCTCCTGGACCTCGGCGTTCCGCCGCACATCGTCCGGGACATCGCGGGCCACTCGGCGATCGAAGTCACGATGACGATCTACGCGCATGCGTCGATGGGGGAGAAGCGGCGCGCGCTGGGCAAGCTCGACGGGCACCTGACCGACCCCCGCGGCTGACGGGCCGTTGCTGCACCCGTTGCTACAAAACGCCCCCGCCGACAAGATCGGTGGGGGCGTTTTGGCTGGTGCGCCCGGCAGGGATCGAACCTGCGACCCAGTGCTTAGAAGGCACTCGCTCTATCCGCTGAGCTACGGGCGCGCTACTCCATTGTGGGGTCCGCGGACGGATCCCGGGTGGGATGGACAGTGTCCACCTCACGTCATCTGATGTCGCAATCGGCCCCCGGTCTGTCGTGGGTGGTGGCCGTGTCGCCGCAGGGTGGGGCCACCGTCCCACATACTGCCGCATGTGCCGGGGGTTGCGCGGGCGGCCGGTGGGTGGATGCCCGATCCGCATCCACCCACAGACCACGAGGGCCCGCGGTGAGGCGCTGGCTGGCTGTCAGCCGGCTGCTTTGGCGAGGTCCTCGTACTCGTCGTCGGTGAGGGTGACGCCGGCGGCGGCGACGTTCTCCTCCAGGTGGGCGACCGAGGACGTGCCGGGGATGGGCAGCATCACGGGGGAGCGGCGCAGCAGCCAGGCCAGCGCGAGCTGGGAGGGCTTGCTGCCGTGGCGCTTCGAGGCCTCGTCGAGGATTCCGCCCGGGCGGGCGAGGGTGCCGGTCGCGATCGGGAACCAGGGGATGAAGCCGATGTTCTCGCGGGTGGCATAGTCGAGGACGTCTTCGGAGGCGCGGTCGGCGAGGTTGTATCGGTTCTGGACGCTGACGATGTCGGCGAGGGTCCGGCTGTGCTCCAGCTCGGCGACGCTGACCTCGGAGAGGCCGATGTGGCGGATCTTTCCCTCCTGCTGGAGGGCGCGCAGCTCACCGAGCGACTCCTCGACGGGGGTCTTGGGGTCGATGCGGTGGAGCTGGTACAGGTCGATCCGCTCGAGCTTGAGTCGGCGCAGTGACATCTCGACCTGCTGGCGGAGGTACTCGGCGCGCCCGACCGCGGTCCACTTGTTCGGGCCCTGCCGGGTGAAGCCGCCCTTCGTCGCGATGACGAGATCTGTGGGGTAGGGGTACAGGGCCTCGGCGATCAGGTCCTCGCTGATCTCCGGCCCGTACGAGTCGGCCGTGTCGATGAAGTTCACGCCGAGCTCGACGGAGCGCCGCAGCACGGCGATGGCCTCGTCGTGGTTGGCGGGTGGGCCCCAGACGCCTGGGCCGGTGATCCGCATCGCGCCGAAGCCGAGCCGGTTGACCGGCAGGTCGCCGCCGAGCTGGAAGGTTCCGCTCGCCGCCGCGTTCACGTCGGAGCTTGCCGCTTGTGTCGACATACCGTCCCATTCTGTGTAGGCGCGGGGTTCTGCTGCGGAGCGTCAGCCCGTCTGGGAGCAACTTTGGCACGCACGCTCGATGTTCCCGTGTCCGCGCGTGCCGAGAGCTCATGGAGCTTGGCCTCAAGCTGCGACCGCGTTCCAGGTCGGTGCGTTGTGTGGTGCGGCGGGTGGCGACAGGTTCGAGCATCGTGGACGGATGCGGCGCAGACCAGTCGGGTCGCCGTCCTGTGGAAAGCACGCAGTTATCCACAGTGAGCGAAGAAGTTGTTCCCAACTCGGAGTCGGTGGCGCAGAGTCGTGGCGTGGCTGCGGACCAGTCTCCATCCGCCTCACGTGCGGCGCACGGGCGGCGGATGGGCTGGCCAGCGGTCACCGAGTCGTCTCCCTGCCCCCGAGATGCTCTCCGAGGAGTGCTCCATGCCTGACACCGAGATCACGATGATCGGCAATCTGGTCGAGAACCCGGTCCTGCGGATCACCGCGAGCGGGGTCTCCGTCTGCGGCTTCCGCGTGGCGTCCACGCCGCGTCGCTATGACCGTGCCGAGCAGCGTTTCGTCGACGGGAACACGCTCTACATGCGGGTGTCCTGCTGGCGTCAGCTCGCCGAGAACGTGGCGGCCAGTCTTTCCCGGGGCGACCGGGTGCTGGTCGTCGGCCGCCTGCGCCAGAACAACTACGAGACGCAGGACGGTGACCGTCGGGTCAGCTATGAGGTCGACGCCGAAGCAGTCGCGGCGGAGCTGACATGGCGGCCTGTCGAGGTGCGCAGGGTGGCACGCTCGTCGCCCGGGCCCACGGATTCGCTCGCCACGTCGTCGGGCTACCCCGACCCGCTGGCTGATCCCGGGGCGGCCCAGATGGATCCGTTCGGTCACGATGACTCGGCGTTCGACGCGGAGGAGGCCGCCGATCCCGGCGATCCCGGCGCGGCCGACGCCGTCCACCACGACGCCGGTTCTGGTGGTGCTGCCGGCTCCGGCGGCGCGGCGGGTGGCGGGGCCGCCCAGACGATCTCTGCGGCCCTGGCGGATCCGTCGGGGCAGCCGGCAGGGCACGGCCTTGCGGCGGAGCAGGGCCAGGCCGGTCAGGTCCATCTCGAGCGAGTAATCGGGGCCGAGCAGACGGTCGGGGGCGGCGCAGGGCCAGAGAGCGCCGACTGCACGGCCCCGCTGACGGATCAGGGGGAGCGGGTGGTCCCCTCTCCGCCGCCTCTGATCGAGGGGCGGCGGACCGTCGGGCACCGGGTGTCCAGCCGGAGGTCGTCCGCGCCTTCCCGCGGCGTGACCGGCCGGTTGGGGGCGGCGGGTTTCGGGCTTGCCGATGTCGTGGGGGAGCACCGCCTGCTGGGGCCGGGGGGCGCCGCGGGCTGATCGTGGCCCGATCCGCGGTGATGTCGGTCGGCACGGCGCGCCCGGCGAGCGGCAGGGGGGTGGTCGCAGTGGTCGCGGGCTGTGTGAGGCCGCCGACATGCTGTTACCGATAGGCCCACCTGCGGCATCGGGGCATGTTCCGCTCGGTACCGTGCCGAGGGTGAGCAGGGCGAACGAACCCCGTGGCGGAGCGGGCCCGGCGCTGGACGAACCGTCCGGGCAGCCGGGCGCCGCGGTCCCCCGGCAGGAGACGGGCAGCCCGGTGCCGCCGCCGGCTCCCACCGGGGCGGCCGGGCTGTCGTTCGACCGGCTGTGGCGGCGGGCCCGTGAGATCAGCGCCCCAGGTCGTTACGTGGCCGTGCTCGCGGTGCTCAGCGCGACCGTCGCGGTCGTGCTCCGGCACAACCTGTTCCCCTACCTGTCGATCAACAACGACGAGGTCATCTACCTCACCCAGGCCCGGGCGATGGCCGGCGGGCACCTGTTCCCCGCGGCGCCCGACCCGGCGGCCTCCTACGCGCCCTGGCTGGCCGCCGTGTCCGACGGTCACTACGTCCTCAAGTACACGCCGTTCGTCCCCGGGCTCTTCGCACTCGGCCTGCTGCTGACGGGCAGCATCTCGCCGGTGCTCGCGCTGGTCGCGGCGGCCGCGGTGGTCGTCACGTACCTGTTCGGCGTCGAGCTGTCGGGTGATCGCAGGGTCGCGGCGCTCGCGGCGACCCTGCTGGCGTTCTCCCCGCTGATGATCGTGCAGAGCGCGCTGGTGCTGAGCTACCTGCCGGTGCTGGTCCTGCTGGAACTGATCCTGCTCGGCCTGCTGCGGAGCCTGCGCGGCAGGGGCCGGCGGGGTGGCGGGGTGGCACTCGCCGGCGCAGGGCTCGCCGCCGGGGTGGCCGTGGCGGTGCGTCCCTACGACGTGGTGCTGGTGCTCACCCCGGTGGTGATCTGGGCGGTGGTGAAGGTTCGCCGGGATGCCCGGCTCGGGTGGGCGCTGCGCTGGGCGGCGGCGGGGCTGGCCCTGCCGGCCGGGCTCCTGCTGGCCTTCAACGCCGCCGCCACGGGAAGCCCGTTCAGGCTGCCGTTCGCGCTGCTGGAACCCGATGACAAGCTCGGGTTCGGCTGGCGCCGGCTGTACCCGTCGGATGGCGGGCACGACTTCGGCCTCGGCGACGGGCTGGCGTCCGTGGGTGATCATCTGTGGCTGCTCGGGGGCTGGGCCTGCGGCGGTGTCCTCCTGGCGGTCGCCGCGGTCGTCACGGTGGCCCGCCGGCGGCTGGACGCACCCGGTTACCTGCTGGGCCTCGGGTCGGTGCTGTTCCTGATCGGCTACCTCGGCTTCTGGGGCGCCTGGAACGCGGCGGAGCTGTGGGGTGGGATCCGGTACGTCGGGCCCTTCTACCTGATGCCGGTCATGATCGGGCTGGTGCATCTCGGTGCCCGCGGAGTCGTCGACCTGGCCACCTGGTCCCGGCGCCGGGTCGCGCGGGGCCTCACCGGGGTGGGAACCGCGGGCGTCGTCAGCCTCACGACCTTCATCCTGGTCGGCGCGGTCGACGCGAACGCGACGATGACCGGGCACGACCGGGAGCTCGCCGGCATGCTGCGCTCGCTGCCCGACCGGTCCCTGGTGCTGGTCTCGGCCACCCCGGCCTACCTGGGCCATCCGAGTGCCGTCACCGCGAACGGCCCGGATCTCGACGGTGCGGACGGCGACGGTGACCTGCTGTTCGCCGTCTCGCGTGGGGTCGCGGACCTGAAGGTCGTGGCCGATCACCCCGACCGAACCCCCTACCTGCTGCGGATGCCGGCCGCCTACAACCGTTCGCCCCAGTCGCCGACACGGTCCCGGGTCGACGCGCTCACCCTCGCGACGGGCCGCACCGTCGACGTCGAGGTGAGCGTCGGTGCGGCTCCCGCCGGAAGCCGGGCGGCGCAGCTGGTGTTCGAAGCCGGCGGAACCAGGCTGTCCTACCCGGTGCCCGTCACCGGGCAGTCCGCCGCGCGGCTCACCGTCGACGCGGACGGACTTGATGCCGACGATGTCACCGACGCGGTCAGCTACGACGGTGCGCGCACCCGCGGATCCCCCACCGGGCGCGAGGCCGGCAGCCCACTCGGCAGGCCGCGGATCAGCACGGTGCCCGGTGCCGGGGCGTCCATCACCGTGTCTCTGCTGGCGACACCGGCGTCGGGAGGCCGGGCCCGGACCATCGACCGCCAGGTGCTCCCCGTCCTGGTCGAGGAGGGCGCGGACATCGCCGTGCTCGCGCCGAGCGCCCAGATCGACGAGGTCGGAACCGGCAGCACGCTGCCGGTACGCATCACGCTGCCCTGACCGGTCGGGACGCACCCCGGGGGCGACGGCACGCTCCCCAGGGCGACGCGCCAGCCTCGGGGCGCCACAGCGCCCGGCAGCCGTGCGTGGTGCCCCCGGCAGGGGTGGTGTGGGTCAGTCGAGCCGGTGGATCGCCGGTGGTGAGTAGGCGCCGCGCAGGACCTCCTCACCCGGGCAGTACATGCGCAGGACCAGGCGGAAGTCGCCGCCGGCCGCCGGCAGCCAGTTCGCCGTCCCGGCAGCACCCGCCGCGGACGTCGATCGGGGCGTCGACACCGGTCGCAGTGCCGAGGCCGAAGGTCCTTGTGGCCCCGACGGCGCAGCGGACGACTGTGACAGTGCTTCCGGCCGTGGGGGCTCGCTCTGGATCAGCACGGGAATGGACCCGTCCGGCTCGTGGACGAGATCGTCCAGGCTGCTGATCGAGTAGCGGCCCAGCGGGTTGTCGACGAGGTAGCCGTCGGGCTCGTCGTACATGGTGAGGGTCCAGAAGGAGTCCACGGGCGGCGGCCGCAGGCGTAGCCGGTAGTCGTGCGCGCCGGTGAGGTGATGGCCTTCCAGGTCCACCGCACAGTGCGCGGCGGTCTCCTCGTAGGCGTGGACGATGCCCAGCGGGCGCCGGGCGGCCAGCGCCCGGGCGATGCGGGCCTGCGCCCGGTCCGGAATCTCCCAGGCGCGGTCGTCGCGGACGCCGGGGCCGAACCGGTCGAGGTTGTAGTCGGCCTCATGCAGGGTGCTGGCCCATCCCAGGTTGGTCCGCCGGCCGGCGTCCGCCAGCCGCTCCAGCTCGTCCCGACCGGTGCGCAGACCGGTGCGCAGCGACCAGGCGAGCGTCGGATCAGGATCTATGTAGGGGGACGGGTCGGCGAGCAGGCCCAGCGCCTCGAACCTGCGGGCGTACTCGCGTTCCATCGGCGGCGGCGGGAATGCGCGCATCCAGGTGCGCAGTTCCTCCCAGAACCGCAGGTCGTCGCAGACCTGCTTGGACCGGTCCGGTGGCCCCTCCGGTCGGCGTGCGTCCGGGTCGAGTGGGCTCACGGCGAGCTGGTCCTGAAGCGCGCGGACAGCGGGCAGGTCCTGTCGGCCCCGGAAGGCGAACCTGGCGACGATGCTGAAGACCCGCGCGGGAGCCTCGATCACAAGCCGGCCGCCCGAGCCCGCATCCGCATCCGCATCCAGATCGGCGTCGCCGCCAGGTGGGACCAGCAGGACCTCGTGGCCCTGCCCGTCGCCGTCGCCGTTCTCGGTCCTGGTGTCGGTGCGGGTGCCCAGATAGGCGAACACGTTCAGCCAGGGGTCGTAGAAGGCGAGGACGTGATACCTGTCCGGCGCCGGCGGGACCCGCAGCACCGCCGGGCCCGGGCCGAGATCCACCTGGGCCATCGAGAACAGGACGTCGGGGTTCACGTTCAGGAACGGCGAGAGCGGCCCCGGCGGGTCGGTCTGGTGGGCGAACGCGTTGAAACCGACCGGTCTGATCGGCCCGGTGCCCTCCTCGGCGGCACGGATGATCTGCCGAACCGCGCAGACCATCGGATAGCCGAAGCTGAATGCCTCCGCCGCGAGCCCGACCCGCTGGTCATCCGCGCGCATGCCGCCTCCCAGCGAACCCTGTGCCTGATGGTGGCCGATGTTCGATGGTGTCTGATGGTGGTCGTCCGACTCCGGTTAGTACCCGGCTGGGGGTGGGGTGAACACGGGTAGATGTGTCCGCTGGTCATCCCTCGGATCACCGCCGTGAGGTATCCGGGCACCATGCCCTAGGGTTGGCACATGGCGCAGTACGTCTTCCAGATGCGCAAGGCCCGCAAGGCCCACGGCGACAAGGTGATCCTCGACGACGTCACCCTGGCGTTCCTGCCCGGCGCGAAGATCGGTGTCGTCGGTCCGAACGGCGCGGGGAAGTCGTCGCTGCTGAAGATCATGGCCGGCCTCGACCATCCGAGCAACGGCGACGCGATCCTCAGCCCCGGCTACACCGTCGGGATGCTGGCCCAGGAGCCCGTGCTCGACGAGAGCAAGGACGTCCGCGGCAACGTCGAGGACGGTGTCCGCGAGATCCGCGAGGTGCTCGCCGCCTACGAGGCGATCAACGAGAAGATGGCCGCGCCCGACGCGGACTTCGACACCCTCCTGGCCGAGCAGGCCGTCCTGATCGACAAGATCGAGGCGGCGAACGCCTGGGAGCTCGACAGCCAGATCGACCAGGCGATGGACGCGCTGCGTCTGCCGCCGGGTGACGCCGACGTCGCTCCGCTGTCCGGTGGTGAGCGCCGCCGGGTCGCGCTGTGCCGGCTTCTGCTGGAGGCGCCCGACCTGCTGCTGCTCGACGAGCCGACCAACCACCTGGACGCCGAGAGCGTCGCCTGGCTGGAGCAGCACCTGGCGCGCTACGCCGGGGCGGTGCTGGCGGTCACCCACGACCGGTACTTCCTCGACAACGTCGCCGGCTGGATTCTCGAGCTCGACCGCGGCCGCGCCCACCCGTACGAGGGCAACTACTCCACCTACCTGGAGAACAAGGCTGCCCGCCTCAAGGTCGAGGGCCAGAAGGACGCCAAGCGGCGGCGCATGCTCGCCCAGGAGCTCGAGTGGGTCCGGTCGAACCCGAAGGCGCGCATGGCCAAGAGCAAGTCGCGGCTGTCCCGCTACGAGGAGATGGCCGCCGAGGCGGACAAGGCGCGGCCGCGCGACTTCGAGGAGATCCAGATCCCGCCGGGCCCGCGTCTGGGCAGCTTGGTGATCGAGGCAAGGAAGCTGTCCAAGGGCTTCGGTGACCGGATCCTCATCGGTGACCTGTCGTTCACCCTGCCTCGCGGTGGCATCGTCGGCGTGATCGGCCCGAACGGTGTCGGCAAGACCACGCTGTTCACCATGATCTCCGGTGAGGCGACGCCGGACAGCGGCGAGCTGCAGGTCGGCGAGACCGTCGACATCGCCTACGTCGACCAGGGCCGTGCCGGGCTCGACCCGAAGAAGAACGTCTGGCAGGTCGTCTCCGACGGGCTGGACCACATCGTCGTCGGCAAGACCGACATCCCCAGCCGGGCGTATGTGTCGTCCTTCGGGTTCAAGGGGCCTGACCAGCAGAAGCCGGTCGGCGTGCTGTCCGGTGGTGAGCGCAACCGGCTGAACCTGGCGCTGACCCTCAAGCGGGGCGGCAACCTGCTGCTCCTCGACGAGCCCACCAACGACCTCGACGTGGAGACCCTGCGCTCCCTGGAGGACGCGCTGCTGGAGTTCCCGGGCTGCGCGGTGGTCGTCTCCCACGACCGGTGGTTCCTGGACCGTGTCGCGACGCACATCCTGGCCTGGGAGGGCACCGAGACCGACCCGGCCCGCTGGTTCTGGTACGAGGGCAACTTCGCCGACTACGAGACCAACAAGGTCGAACGCCTCGGCCCCGAGGCGGCGCGCCCGCACCGGGTCACCTACCGCAAGCTCACCCGAGACTGACCGCCCGGCGGCGCATGCCGCCCGTGGGCACCACCCGCCTGCTGAGGCCGGTCACGCCAACCGGCCTCAGCGGCAGGCGATGCCCCGCCGACCGGACATCCCCGCCGACCGGACATCCCCGCCAGGCGGACATCTCGACCCTGCCCGGACATCCAGGCAGGCGCGGACATCCAGGCAGGGTGGGGCCCGGCCGCGGGTCGGCAGCCAGGCCGGTGGCAGGTCAGCCGGGGCGGTTCTGCAGGGAGTTCGCGGCCATCAGCAGGTAGTCCCAGAGTTCCTTGTGCAGGTCCGCAGCGAGGTCGAGGCTGTCGACGGCCGCCCTCATGTGCCGGATCCAGGCGTCCCGCTCCGCCGGGCCGATCGCGAACGGCACGTGCCGCATCCGCAGCCGCGGATGCCCCCGCAGCTCGCTGTACGTCGACGGCCCACCCCAGTACTGGATGAGGAACATCCGCAGCCGCTCCTCGGCGGCGGCAAGCTCCTCGTCCGGATAGAGCGGGCGCAGGACAGGGTCGCTCGCCACACCCTCGTAGAACCGTGCCACCAGCGCCCGGAACGTCGCCTCGCCGCCGACGGCCTCGTAGAAGTCTGCTCGTGGTCGTACGGGTGACGGTTGGTTCACCCATCCATTCTGCGCCACGAGAGGGCGACGTCTCCGCCGTGGCACCGTCCGGTTTTGGCCTTCATGGCATACAACGGCGCCGGGTATCCCGCATCTGCAGGTCAAACAGTCAATCAGATCCGCAGGTGCGGATCTGTTCTCTGTCGGCCGAGTCAACCCGAACGGGGGACGACCCAGACAGTGGTGGCGGGTGGGAGAACGAGCGTCGCACCGTCGTAGCTGACGGGACTGCTCGCCAGGACCAGGCGCCCGGCCAGCGCGAGGCGCACCTCCTCGTCGGTCGACATGACGCAGGTCAGCGCGGAACCGAGCGGGTGAGCACCCGCGGCCGGCGGGGGAGTGTCGTCGGGTGGTGCTGTCCGGCCGGGCGGCGCCGTGTCGCCGGGTGGTGCTGTGCCGGCCGGTGGTGCTGTGTGGGCCGGTGGTGGTGTGCGGGCTGGTGGTGCTGTGCGGTCGAAGGCGAGGCAGTCGACGGGCAGGTCGGCGAGCCAGCGGAACCCGGGCTGAGCCTCGTCCGGGCCAGCCGAGCTGCCGAGGAACGGCAGCGCCCGGCGCAGCGCCAGCGCGCCGTGCACGAGCACCCGGGTGGACAGCGGGTCCTCGGACTGGGCGGCGGCGGTCAGCGCACCCCAGTCCGGCGGCTGCGGGAGCCAGGGCTCGACCTCGTCTGCGGTGAAGCCGTACGGAGGTGACTGGCCGGACCACGGCATCGGAATCCGGGTCCCGTCCCGCCCCGGTGACGTGTGCCCGGAGCGTTCCCACACCGGGTCACGGCGCCGGTCGGGCGGTACGTCGACCTGCGGCAGCCCGAGCTCGTCGCCCTGGTAGAGATAGGCCGTCCCGGGCAGCGCCAGCATGGCCAGCAGGGCCGCCCGGGCCCGGCGCAGGCCCGTCGCGCCGCCGCCGTACCGGCTGACCGGCCGGATGACGTCGTGGTTCGCCAGCACCCAGGTGGGCACCGCGCCGACCGCGGCCGTGGCGGCCCGAGCCGCGTCGATGGCGCTGCGCCACGCCGGTGCCGAGAACGGCGCGTACAGCAGCGAGAACGTGAAGGTCAGGTGAAGCTCGTCCGGGCGGACGTACCGGGCGAGCCGTTCGGGGTCGGCGACCCAGGTCTCGCCGACGAGCACCCTGTCCCGCCCGTCGCGACGGTCGTAGTCGTCCAGGATCGCCCGCCATTCGCGGTAGATCTCGTGGACGCCGTCCTGATCCCAGGAGTAGGGCTCGAACAGCTCCCGGAAACCCGTCTCCGGGGTGGGGACCGCACCAGCCGCACCAGCCGCTCCAGTAGCTCCGGTGCCCACACCGTCGGCTCCTCTGTCGCCTTCTCCGTGACCTTCGCGGTCGCCGGCGTGGCCGTCGGCAGCGGGGGTGGCGGGGACAGCAATGGGGTTGGCGGGGTGAGTGGCGAGGGCGGGGTGGTCGCGCAGCGCGTCGTCCTTGACCAGGCCATGCGAGACGTCGATACGGAACCCGTCGACGCCGCGGTCGAGCCAGAAGCGGAGGATCTCCCGGTGCTCCGCGCGCACCTGCGGATGCCGCCAGTTCCAGTCGGGCTGCTCCCGGGCGAACAGATGCAGGTACCACTGGCCGTCCGGAACGCGGCTCCAGGCCGGGCCGCCGAAGACCGAGATCCAGTTGTTCGGCGGCAGCGCGCCGTCGGGCCCGCGTCCGTCCCGGAACAGGTACAGCTCCCGCTCGGGTGAGCCGGGCCCGGCGGCGAGCGCGGCCTGGAACGCCGGATGCTGCTCGCTGGAGTGGTTGGGGACCACGTCGACGATGACCTTCAACCCGCAGGTGTGCGCGTCGCGCAGCAGCGCGTCGAGGTCGTCGAGCGTGCCGAACAGCGGGTCGACGTCGGTGTGGTCCGCGACGTCGTACCCGTGGTCGGCCATGGGGGAGCGGTAGAACGGGCTGATCCAGATCCCGTCGACGCCCAGGTCCGCGAGGTCCGGCAGCCGGCCCCGGATGCCTTCGAGGTCGCCGACCCCGTCGCCGTCGGTGTCGGCGAAGCTGCGGATGTAGACCTCGTACATCACGGCGTCGCGCCACCAGGGAGCCTGCGCCGCACCGGAGCCCGGCTCGCCGCCGCCGTCGCCCGGCCCTGCACCGCTGCCCGGCTTCGTCGAGGTGCCGTCGGTCGGTGTCGGAGCGTCCGCACGGTCCGTGACAACGGGATCCATGACCGCATCAAACCCTCTCCGTGGGTGTGAAGTAAACGGGGTGCATGGTTACGGAAAGTGGTGGCCGAGCTGCTCGTCGGGCGCGATATCCGACTACCGGCCTACACTTCCGCGAGTGGATGACGTCACAGTCCGTTATGGATTGCTTCCATGGGGTGGAGGTGGCCTGGTGGCGAAACGTCCCGGCACTGCCGTGCCCGATATGGCCGCGGCTGATATGGATCGGGCCTGCGCGGACCCCGCCGGTGCCGATCGGGCCGGCCGCGATCGCGCCGGGCCCGATCCGGCCAACGGTGGCTGGGCGGCAACGACAGCCTCGGTCGGGCGCGCGGTGGTCCGGGAGCTGTCCGGCGCGTGGCGGCACCGTTCGCGGTCCGCGGAGGAGGCGGCGCTGCGGCAGTGCTCCTTCCTCATCGACGCGAGCATGGTCCTGGGCACCTCCCTCGACCCGCAGCGGATCGTCGAGATGACGGCGGCGCTGGCGGTACCCCGGCTGGGGAGCGCGGCGATCGTCTGGCTGCGGGGGGAGGGCAACTCCGTCCCGATCGCCGCGTCGTCCTTCCTGGACCCGAAGGCCGCCGGCTTCGTCCGGGCCGCGTTCCAGATCCGTCCGGCCACCGTCGACCAGGACATCCCGCCGGGTTCCGTCGTCCGGACCGGCCAGTCGTACTACGTCCCGAAATACACCGAGAAGATCGTCGGGAAGCTGTTCGCCCGCGAGGCCTACGACAGGTTCTGGGAGTTCCCCTCCGGACCCACGATCACCGTGCCGATCCACTCGCGCGGAAGGGTGCTCGGCGCTCTCACGGTCGACCGGGCCGGACTGGAGCCGTTCTCGGCATTCGACATCCATCTCGTGGAGGAGCTCGCGCGGCGCGGCGGCGCGGCGCTCGACAACGCGCAGCTCTTCCGCGATGTGGAGGAGTCCGCGCTGACCCTGCAGCGCTCCCTGCTCCCCGCCCACCCGCCGGCCCTGGACGGGATGGAGATCGCGTTGGAGTACCGGCCAGGAACGGCCGGGACGGAGGTCGGCGGCGATCTCTACGACGTCATTCCGCTGCCCGGTGGCCGTGCCGGCATCGCCATCGGTGACGTGATGGGGCGCGGGCTGCACGCGGCGGCGGTGATGGGCCAGCTCCGGGCCGCGCTGCGGGCCTACGCGCTGGAGGACTGGGGCCCCGCCGAACTGCTCGCGCGGCTGGACCGGGTCGTCGACTCGCTGCCCGGGCTGCAGCTCGCCACGTCGATGTACGCCGTGTACGACCCGTACTCCGGCCGCGCGACGATCGCCAGCGCCGGTCACCCGCCGCCGTTGCTGCTGCTGCCCGACGAGCAGCCGGACTACCTCGTCCTCGAACCCGGTCTGCCACTCGGGACGGGGGAGGCGGACGCGTTCTCCGAGACGACCATCACGCTGCCCCCGGGCTCCGCCCTCGTGCTGTTCACCGACGGGCTCGTCGAGTCCCGTCGGCGCTCACTGGCCGACGGCCTGGAACACCTGCGGTCCGGCCTGGGCGAGCAGGTCACCCGCCCGCGGGCCGCACGCGACCTTGCCTCGTCCAACGGAGCCTCGTCCAACGGGGCGGGATCCAACGAGGCGGCATCCAACGGGGCCGCCGACAACGAGGCCGCCGACACCGGGGCCGCGGCGGACGTCCTGCCAGCCGACTCGGTGGCCGGTGCCTCGGTGGCCGGTGCCTCGGTGGCCGGTGCTGTGGCCGGCGGTACCGGTGCGAGCGGTGCTGCGGCCAGCGGTGCTGATGCCAACGGTGCTGATGCCGACGGCACGCCGGTCGGTGGCCCGGCGACCACGGCACCGGCGTCCGCTGTGCTGCCTGAGCGGCGGATCCGTGAGCGCCGGTCCGGCCGGGACCGCCGCGGCGGTTACCGCAGGTCACGCACCGCCGGTGACCGCCGCCGTGCGGGCTCCTTCGCCGCCCGGAGCTGGTCCGGCCCCGACGCCGTGACGTGGGACGGTCCCGGCCCCATCGAGGAGACCGCGCGGACGGTGCTCGAACGCTGTCTGCTCGCCGCCGAGCTGCCGGCCCGCACGGATGACGACATCGCGCTGCTGGTGCTGGTGACCAGGCCGGTGCGCCCACCCCTGATCCAGCTCGCGCTGCCCGCGGTGGCGGCCTCCGCGGGCCAGGCGCGCACCTCCGTGCGCGCGGCCCTGCACGACGCCGGCATCAGCTCCCTCGATGATGCGATCCTGCTGGTCAGCGAGGTCGTCACGAACGCGGTCCTGCATGCGCGCAGTGACCTTGTGCTGCGGGCGACGCTGGAGCCCGGGCGGCTGCGGATCAGCGTCGAGGACAGGGAGGGATCGGCGCTGCCGAGGCCCGGTGACGAGTCGACCGACCAGATCGACGCCGAGCACGGCTGGGGCCTGCTGCTCGTCGAAGCACTCGCCCAGGCCTGGGGCGTCGAGACGACTCCGGATGGAAAGCGGGTCTGGTTCGAGATGGAGATCCCGGACGAGGCCTGACGGCCCGCCGCACGGCGCCTGCGGTGCCGACCATGGCTCTCTGCTGGCCGTGGCTCCTTGGCTGACCGTGGCTCCCGTGCCGGCTGGGCCTGCCGTGCCGGCCGGGGCTGCCGTGCCGACTGCACCTACCGGTGCGCCGACAGCTCCCTACCGGACCGCTCGATCACGCATGGCCGCGTGCTGCGGGAATGGGACGTCCTGGGTCGGCCTCGGCGCGCTGGTCGGCCTCGGCTCGGTGGACGATCGTCCGCAACATGCCACCGAAGACCACGGCGTGGAAGGGGCTGACCGCCTTCCAGTAGAGATGCCCGGGCAGCCCGCGGGGCAGGAACAGCGCCCGCTGCCGGTAGACGACGCCCCGCTGACCGCCACCACCGCCGCCACCAGCGCCACCGCCGCCACCGCCACCGCCGTCAGCTGGTTCGACCCGAAGCTCGAGCCAGGCCTGGCCGGGCAGCTTCATCTCCGCGCGCAGCCGCAGCAGCCGGCCCGGAACCATCTCCTCGACCCGCCACAGGTCGATCGCCTCGCCGGTTCTGAGCTGCCGCGGATCTCGCCGGCCGCGCCGGTGCCCGACCCCGCCGACCAGGATGTCCACCCATCCCCGCGCCGACCAGGCCAGCGGCCAGCTGTACCAGCCGTTCTCGCCGCCGATGCCCTCGATGACGGCCCACAGGCGGTCCGCCGACGCCGCGACCGGGCGGGTGCGTTCGTCGGTGTAGAGCGAGCCGCCGGCCCAGGTCGGATCGGTGACGGCGGGCTCGCCGGGCGGTCCCGGAACGCCGACGAGCGCGGCGATGGCCTGTGGGAAGGGGGTGCTGATCGGGGCGCCCGGCCAGCGGGCGGTGGACCAGCGTGTCTCCACCGCCCGGTCACGCACCTTCGCCAGCGCGTAGGCCACGGCGGTCTCGAACGGGACGAGTCCGTCGGGTGGATCGGGCACCCAGGCGGCGATGTCGTGCTCGCCCGCGACGACCTCCGTGCGCAGCGAGCGGACCAGCGGGCGCGCGATCGCCCTGGGCACCGGCGTGACCAGGCCGACCCAGAGTGAGGACAGGCCGGGCGAAAGCACGGGAACCTGGATGATGATTCGTTCGCGCAGCCCCTCGACGGCGGCGAAGCGCCGCATCATGTCCGCGTAGGTCAGGATGTCCGGGCCGCCGATGTCGAACGAGCGGTTGACCGTGGCCGGGATGTCCAGGCATCCGATCAGGTAGTAGAGGACGTCCCGGACGGCGATGGGCTGGATGCGGGTGCGCACCCAGCGCGGGGTCACCATGATCGGCAGTCGCTCGGTGAGATGGCGCAGCATCTCGAACGACGCGCTGCCGCTGCCGATGATGACCGCGGCCCGCAGGACGACGGTCGGAACGCCGGAGCCGAGCAGGATGCGGGCCACCTCCTGGCGCGACGCCAGATGCTCCGAGACCCCGCCGCTCGGCTGGCTGGCCGTCGCCCCGCTGCCCGCCTCCGCCGGTGTCGCGGGGCTCAGACCGCCCAGGTAGATCAGCCGGTGCACGCCGGCGGCCCGCGCGGCGTCGGCGAAGGCGTGGGCGGCCGCGCGGTCGACGGCGGAGAAGTCACCCCCGCTGTCGATGGAGTGGATCAGGTAGTAGGCGGTGTCGACGCCGGCCAGGGCCGGGCGCAGCGAGGCCGGATCCAGCGCGTCCGCGCGGATGATCTCGGCGTTGCGGTGGTGTGCCCAGGGAACGTCCGCGAGCCGGGCCGGATCGCGGGTCAGGCAGCGGACGTGGTGACCGCCCGCGAGCAGGCGGGGGGCCAGCCGGCCGCCGATGTAGCCGGTCGCGCCGGTGACGAGTACGCGCACGCGGTGTACCTGCCCCGGTGCCGCGGCGCGCTACCACGCCTCGGCGAGTATGGACGCATGCCGGCAGGAACCTGCCTGCGGACGCGTGAAGACGCACGCGCGCCACCGGGCGAACGCGTGCCAGCCGACGCGGCCGCGCGTCGGGCGCCTGTCAGCCCGCAGGCACCGGGCCGATGGCTCGGGACCGTGCGGGCGGCGTGTCAGGCACCCGACAGCGGGCTCGGTGTAGCACGATCAGGCGCTGGCGGCCGCCCCCGAGATGTCGGTGGGGACGTCGGACACGGTGCTCAGGTAGCGCGACCACCGTGGATCCATCCGCCGGGACCCCAGAATGCGCCAGGCGGCTCCGCTCGGCGCTCGAGGTGCCGTGCGAAGCCGCCAACCGAGATCGGCAACCGCTCGGTCGGCTTTGACATGGTTGCAGCGGCCGCAGGCCGCCACGACGTTCTCCCATACATGCGGCCCGCCGCGAGAGCGGGGGATGACATGGTCCAGCGACGTTGCCGGGGCGTTGCAATACACACACCGATGATGGTCACGTGCCAGGACGCCCTTGCGGGTTAGCGGAACCTGGGAACGGTATGGCACGCGCACGAACCGCGCTAACCGCACCACGATCGGCACCTCGACCGAGCTCGTCGTCGAACGAAGTACCTGACCGGCGGATTCGACCATGACGGCCTTGTCGGTCAGGACCAGCACCAGTGCTCTTCTTTGTGACACCACGCACAGAGGCTCGTACGTGGCATTGAGAACCAGCGCCTCTGCCACGCGCCGACCTCCTGCCCACCCGAGGGTCCTCGCGGACCGTCCTACCCAGCGTCTCCGGTGACAATGGACAGTCAACCTTCTTCTGCGTCGGAACGCGAGCCTGTTTGCATGGTCATCGGCCCGGCCTAAGCGCTGATGTGCATATCCGGCCCGGTTTGTGACCAACAACAAGCCCATCAGGTCATGTGTCGTGACCGCATAATTACGTTGCGTGATCGCGTGTAGCGTTGTGTCTGTTCGTGGTCGAGGTGGGGGTGTCCGGCCGTCGAAGGTCGCCGATGGGCGACACTGTCAAGGTCGACATCGGTGGCCGTGTGCGGGAGCGTGGGCGTTCGTCCACGGCTGGCCGTCCGCTGGCCTCCGCCGACCCTCCAGGTCGCGGGTGGCGCCGGGCGGGTCCCGAGCCGGCGCCGATGCGCCAGATCTGACCGACAGAACCAGCTACGGAGGATGGCCAACGGTGTGCCCATCTAGCGTTTCCGGTTCGGCGTGCTTCGCGTCAAGCCGCCGTGGGCCCGGGTGTCATGCGGTGTCGCAGGGCCGGGTCCGCCGGTGACGGCCAAGTCGGTCATCCCGATGCTCGGTGCGTTCCTGTCCCCGACGCCCGCGCCCACCACGGCGGCCGGGTCCGCCTCGCCTACCCCGATTCCCTCGGTGTCGGTGTCACCCGGTGCGACGGACGATCCGATCGTCTCGATCGAGGGGGTAGGCAAGGCGTTGCGAGAGGCCTGCGGCACCGACGCCAGCATCACCTGCCGGACGGTCTACAACGTCACTCACAGTGACTATCTTGCGTCTGGTGCCGAGGTGTTTCTCGGTACTCCGATCAAGATTTTGCTCATTCTGATGATCGCGCTGATGGTGCGATCGCTCCTGCACAGATTCATCCGGCGGGCCACCGGGCGGGCTGCGTCCGGCCGCAGTTCGGGGCCGTTGCGAGGGCTGCGCTCCAACACTCTGCTCGGTGCATTCGGCGATCCGACGGTGCTGATCGAACGCCGCCGCCAGCGTGCCGCGACCGTCGGTTCCCTGCTGCGTAGCGTGACGTCAATCTTTATCTTCGGGCTGGCTTTCCTGACGATCCTCGGCGAGCTGGGGATCAATCTCGCGCCGATCGTCGCCAGCGCCGGTGTGCTCGGGATCGCGGTCGGTTTCGGCGCGCAGAACCTCGTGCGCGACTTCCTGTCGGGCATGTTCATGCTTCTGGAGGACCAGTACGGCGTCGGCGACGTGATCGACGTCGGCCCGATTTCGGGCACCGTCGAGGCGGTGAGCCTGCGGATGACGCGTTTGCGGGACGTCGAGGGCACGGTCTGGTATGTGCGTAACGGCGAGATAACCCGGGTCGGGAACAAGAGCCAGCAGTGGGCCCGCACGGTTCTCGACGTTCCGCTCGACTACGACACCGAGGTCACCGAGGCCAAGCGCCTGCTGCGCCGGGCGGCGGACGAGCTGTGGCAGGACGACGAGTGGTCGGCCCTGATCCTCGACGAGCCCGAGGTCTGGGGCATGGAGACCATGACCGCCGACGGCTACACCCTGCGGATCGCGATCAAGACCCAGCCCCTCAAGCAGTGGGACGTGGCCCGCGAGCTTCGTGAACGGGTCCGGGCCGTGCTCAGCGCCGCGGGCATCGCGCTGGGCACGGTGCAGCGCAGTGAGGTCGTGGTGGTCGACGACGACGATGAGGAGGGGGCGGCCGCGGAGGAGGACGAGACGAGCTCGAACGACGGCTCCACCGACTCCTCCGGTCGCGGCGGTGGCGATCTGCCCGCGCCGCGGATCGACCCGCCGCTGCCGTCCTCGTCGACATCCGGCGGCGGCCAGGCCGGTGCCGGTGCGGGCGCTGGCGCCGGAGCCGGTGCGGGGGCTGGCCCGGGTCCCGGAACCGGCGCGGGAGGTCCGCGCTGACCCCGTTCGCGCCGCGTCGGCCTTCTTGTCTGAAGCTGGGCTGAGGATCCCGGAAGGTCTTGCTTACAGGCGCGTCCAAAGCCCGGAACTGTCCGCGGTGGCAGGCACACTGGGGGCGTGCGCGTACTGGTTGTGGATGACGATGACGCTGTCCGTGAGTCACTGGAGCGGTCGCTGCGCTTCGAGGGGTACGAGGTGCGTACCGCCGCGGACGGCGTGGACGCTCTCGATCTGGTGGGGCGTGAGCAGCTGGACATCGTCGTCCTCGACGTGATGATGCCCCGCATGGACGGGCTGGAGACCTGCCGGCGGTTGCGCGGGCGGGGCAACGACGTGCCGGTCCTCATGCTGACCGCCCGCGACGGCCTCGCCGACCGGGTCAGCGGCCTCGACGTCGGCGCCGACGACTACCTGGTGAAGCCGTTCGCGTTGGAGGAGCTGTTCGCCCGGCTCCGCGCCCTGATCCGCCGCGCCACGCTGACGACGCGCGGCGCGGCCGGCCAGGGCCAGGCAGCCGATCGGGACGCGGCCTCGGTGCTGCTGTACTCGGACGTCCGGCTGGACCCGGTGAGCCGCCAGGTCCTGCGCGGCCCGCGCGAGCTCACCCTGACCAAGACCGAGTTCGAGCTGCTGGAGCTGTTCCTGAGCCATCCGCGCCAGGTGCTCTCCCGCTCGACGATCATGGAGAAGGTGTGGGGCTACGACTTCGGCCCCTCCTCCAACTCGCTGGAGGTGTTCGTGAGCTACCTCCGCCGCAAGCTGGAGGCGGACGGCGAGCCCCGGCTCCTGCACACCGTGCGCGGTGTCGGCTACGTCCTGCGTGAGCTGCCCGCCGCCGACCGGGCGTGAGCATTCGATGAACCTGGAGGCGGAAGGGCGGCGGATCGGGTCCGCGGCGCCTCGTGAGCCCGAGCACCGGCCGCCCGGCTGGTCGGGGCTGCTGTCGCGGCTGACGTTGCGGGCCCGGATGTCCCTGCTCGCGGGCGTCGCCGTCGCGGCGGCGGTCGCCGTGGTCGCCGGCGTCGCGCTCGGCGTGACCAGGATCGTGCTCAACCAGGCGATCGACGACCAGCTGCTGGAACAGGCCAGAGCCTCCGCCGCGAACGTGCAGGCGATCGTGGACCTGCAGACGAGCGAGATCAACGTCGGCGCGCTGACCTTCGGCATGGAGATCCAGTTCCTCGACTCCGACGGCGTGCCACGGCGCAAGGAGTTCCCCTCGCTGGACAGGGTCGCGATCCCCGTGGACGCGCAGGACGTGCAGGTCGCCCAAGGCCTGCGGCGGAAGAACCTGCACACGGTGACGGTCGACGGCGCGCGCTACCGGGTGGTGACAGTCCCGCTGCGCTACCCGCCGCCGCTGAACGGCACCGGTGCTCTCCAGTTCGCCCGCCCCACCTCGGACGTCGACCGGACCCTGCGTGACCTCGGCGTCGTGCTGTTCGTCGTCGGCCTGGTCGGCGTCATCGGCTCGGTGATCGCCGGCCGGCTCGTCGCACGGGCGTCCCTGAAACCGGTCGACGCCGCCGCGGCCGCCGCGGAGGAGGTGGCGCGGACCCAGGACCTGTCGGCGCTCATACCCGTGACCGGCAGCGACGAGATCGCGCGCCTCGCGAGCAGCCTCAACAGCATGCTGCGGGCGCTGGAAGCCTCCAGGCTGCGGCAACGCCAGCTCGTCGACGACGCCGCCCACGAGCTGCGCACCCCGCTGACCAGCCTGCGCACCAACATCGAGCTGCTGCTGCGGGCGGAGTCCACGCCGAACCGGGCCCTGCCGGCGGAGGACCGGGCGGCGCTGCTGCGCGACGTCGACGCGCAGATGCGGGAACTGACCGATCTGGTCAACGAGGTCATCGAGCTCGCTCGGGACGAGGCGCCCACAGAGGAAGTGGAACGGCTCGACCTCGCCGGCATCGTGCGTTCCGCCGTCGAGCGGGCGCGGCGGCGGGCGAAGTCCAGGAACATCCACATCGAGGTGGTCACGGAGCCCTCGATCGTGGCCGGGCGCCCCGGCCTGCTGGAACGGGCGGTGACCAACCTGCTGGACAACGCCGTGAAGTTCAGCCCGGCGTCTTCCACCGTCCGGGTGGCCAGCCGCGGCGGGGAGGTGACGGTCTCCGACGAGGGGCCGGGCATCGCGCCGTCCGACCGGGAGAAGGTGTTCGAGCGCTTCTACCGGGCGATGTCGGCCAGGGGCCGGCCGGGCTCCGGCCTCGGGCTCGCGATCGTGGCGGACGCGGTCGCCATGCACGGCGGGACCGTTCGCGCGGAGGCCACGCCGTCCGGCGGGGCGCTGATGCGCATGACGCTGCCGCTCGCGGCACCCGGCTGGTCGGTCGGGCTTCCGTGGGAGGGCCCGGCCGGGCCGCCCGGTCCTGTCGGGCCGCCCGGTCCTGTCGGGCCGCCTGGGTCCGCCGGGCCGCCTGGGAGCGCGATGCCCGTGGGTCTCGCTCATCCGGCCCCACCAGCCGCGCCTGGTGGCCCGGGCACTCCGAGCAGCCCAGGTGGTCCAGGTGGTCCAGTCGGCCCGGAGTCACCCTGGCAACGCCCGGCCTCGCCGCCGGTGCGCCCGCCGGCGCCCCCCGCGCCCCCAACCCACCCGGCGCCGCATTCGCCTCCGGCGCCGCATTCGCCTCCGGCGCCGCATTCGCCCCCTGCGCCGGGTGCCGCGCCGTCGCCTGGCGGTGGTGATCCACCTACCACAGCCGGTCCGGAAGGCGAGCGGTCCCCAGGTGCATGGGCGCAGCCCGATCAACGGGCAATATCTGGCAGGTGACGTCCGCAGACGAAGGCTCCCGACGACGCGATCCCTCCGTGGCCCAGAACGAACCGGACCAGGAACCCGCCGCTGCGGGTGCCCAGGCCGAGGCGGTCTGGTCCGGCCTCGGTGACCTTGCGCGGCTCGCCGCCGAGTTCGGTGTCGCGACGTCCTACGACGGGCAGGACGGCGCGCCGGTCACGGTCGCGCCGTCGGCGGTCCAGGCGGTGCTGAACCTGCTCGGGGTCGACACCAGTGATCCGGCCCGGGCCCTGGACGACACCCACGCGGCCCGCTGGCGGCGACCGCTGCCGCCGGTGGCGGTCGCCCGGTCCTCGGCTCCGGAGCCGGTCGCGGTGCACCTGCCCGCAGGCCCGCAGACCACCGGGACAGTCGCCGGCACCCCCAGCCCCAGCCCCAGCCCGGCGCCCGTCCCCGCCGCCACCGCGTTCGTCGCGTTGGCGGACGGCGGCGAGGTCGCGGCAGCGGTTCGGCTGACCGACGACGCGCGGGAGGTGGACGGCAACCGGGTCCAGGCCGGGCTGGTGGATCTCCCGGCCGGCCTGCCGCTGGGCGATCATCAGCTGGTGCTGCGGCTCGGCACGGACACGGCACAGTGCCCGCTGATCGTGGTGCCGGACCGGGTACCCGACGTCCTCGGCGACGCCGATGGCCTGCCCGCCGTGGGCGGTCCGGGCGGGCGCGCTCTCGAGGGGGCCGCCAGCGGGCGTGCCTGGGGCTGGATGATCCAGCTGTACGCGCTGGCCTCCGCCGGATCCTGGGCGATGGGTGACTTCGCTGACCTCGCCACCATCGCCGCCTGGTCCGGCCGCAACGGCGCCGATGTCCTGCTGGTGAACCCCCTGCACGCGGCGGCACCGACGTTCCCGGTCGAGCCGTCGCCCTACTCGCCGTCGAGCCGTCGCTTCGTCTCGCCGCTGTACCTGCGGCCCGAGATCACGCCCGAGTACCTGGCCGCGGACGGCGCGGTGCGGGCGGAGGTCGACCGGTTGGCGGGCCAGGCCCGCGCCGACGGGATCCAGGCCGGCCTGATCGATCGGGACGTCGTGTGGCGGGCGAAGCTGGCCGCACTGGAGCTGCTGTTCGCGAGCCAGTCCCCGGCCGCTCCCGGCGCCCCGGCTGCTCCCGGCGCGCCGGCCGCGCCGGGCGCGGAGACGCCGAACGGCGCGGGCGGTGGCGGGCACGCCTCGGGTGCCCCGGGCGGTGAGCGTGGCGCGCTGGCCGACTTCGCGCTCTGGTCGGCGCTCGCGGAGCGACACGGCCGGGACTGGCGGGTCTGGCCGGAGGACCTGCGTGACCCCGCCGCTCCCGCGGTCGCCACTGCGCGCGCCGAGCTCGCGCACCGCGTCGCCTTCCACACCTGGCTGCAGCGGCGATGCGACGAGCAGCTCGCGGCGGCGCAGGAGGCCGCCCGGTCGGCGGGGATGCGGGTCGGCATCGTCCACGACCTGGCCGTCGGCGTCGATCCGGGTGGCGCGGACGCGTGGGCGATGCGTGCGGTGCTCGCCGCCGGTGCCTCTGTGGGAGCCCCGCCGGACGGCTTCAACCAGCAGGGCCAGGACTGGGGCCTTCCGCCGTGGCGGCCGGCGGCGCTGGCCGAGGCGGGCTACGCCCCGTTCCGGGCGATGGTCCGCGCGGTGCTCGCCCGGGGCGGCGGTATCCGGGTGGATCACATCCTCGGGCTGTTCCGCCTGTGGTGGGTGCCGGTCGGAGCCGGTGCCGCCGGGGGGACCTTCGTCCGGTATGACGCGTCGGCGCTGCTGGGGCTGCTCGCGCTGGAAGCGGCCCGGGCCGGCTCCCTGGTCGTCGGGGAGGATCTCGGGACCGTCGAGCCGTCGGTCGCCACCGCCCTCGACGAGGCCGGGATCTTCGGCTCCTCGGTGCTCTGGTTCGAGCGCGCCGCGGACGGGTCGCCGCGCCGGCCGGATGAGTACCGGGTGCGTTCCATGGCCAGCGTCACCACGCACGACCTGCCGACCGCCGCCGGGTTTCTCGACGGCGAGCATGTGCGGGTGCGCGAGCGGCTCGGGGTGCTCGCCCGTTCGGGGGACGCCGAGCGCGCGGCCTGGCTCGCCGAGCGCGCCGACCTGTTGCGGCTGCTCGCCGCCGAGAACCTGCTTCCCGACGCGGGCCTGGCGGAGAAGGGACCGGCCGACGAGGATGTGGTGCTCGGGATGCACGCGGTGCTCGGCCGGTCGCGGGCCCGGGTCGTCCTGATCGCTCCCGGTGACGCGTTCGGTGACCTTCGCCAGCCGAATCTGCCCGGCACCGTCGACAGCTATCCGAACTGGCGGCTGCCGGTGCTCGACGGCGACGGCAGGCCGGTCACCGTCGAGCGGTTGCTCACCGACCCGCGGCCCCGGCGCCTCGCCGAGGCCCTCGGCGCGCGTCCGGCCGACGGCGCCCGTCAGGCTGACAGCGCGCGTCCGGCTGACAGCGCACGCCCGGCCGACCGCGGCGCACGCACCGTCGATCGGGCGGGCACCGGCACCCCCCGGCGCCCCTGAACCGCTGTGTCCCACCTCGCGGCGCCGAGGTCGGGCCGGTCGGCGGCCTCGGCGAGCTAGCTCGCACCCCTGAGGTCGGACCGTGACACCTGTTCCCGGTACCCTTCCGGTCGTGATTCCACGTCGTCCGCGCCGTACGTCTCGGCGGTCCGTCGCGGCCAGCGACCTGTCCTCGACCTCCCGGTCGGGCCGACGGGTCGCCGCGCGCCGCGCTCTGACCGTTGCCGCGTTGTCCCTGTTCACCGTGCCGTTCCTGGCGGTGTCCGCGTCCGCGCAGGATGTGGGGACCACCTACGACCCCGACCCGCTGTCGGCCGTCCATGCCTGGACGATCTACGGTGGCACGGTCGTCGGTGGCTTCCTGCTGGCGTTCATCCTCACCGCGCTGACGAGCCGTCTGAGCCGGCCGTCGCGCTACCGTCCGGGTCAGCCGTGGGAGCACGACACGACCTGGATCGGTGAGAAGTCGGAAGACCTCGACGACAAGCGCTCGGCGGCGAAGCCGGGCACGGGTGGTGCCAGTGGCACCTGGTGAGGCCTTCACCTCCGAGCAGGCTGACCGGCTCGAACGCGCCCGCCAGGCGGCGCAGAGCCAGTCCGGCATCCGGTTCGCCGTCCGCATCGGTGGTCTGGGCGACGACCCGTTGCTCACCGCCGAGCGTCTGCTGGGGGGCCTCGCTGATGGGCACGACGACGAGGCGGTCCTGATCGCCGTCTCGCCTGGGCAGCGGTTCGTCCAGATCGTGACGACGCCGGCCGCGAGGAAGCGCGTCAGTGACGCCGCGGCCGGCCTCGCCACCCTGGCGATGACGTCCAGCTTCGCGCTGGGCGATCTCGTCGGCGGTCTGGTCACGGGCCTGCGCCAGCTGGCCGACGCCGCCGGGGCGCCGGCCGCTGTCCGCGTGCCCGCCGGCCACGCCGCTGCTCGTCGCTGAGCCGCCCGCCGCGCCGGCTGTCATGCCCGGCGCGGCGGACCCGATCCCTCCGGATGGTCCATTCACCCAGGGCCGGCCCCTCTCAGGACCGGCCCTTCGCCGACGGGCCGCTCAACCCGCGGCGGCGTCCTTCGCACGTGCGGCGAGCGCACGCACCAGACCGTCCCGGCCTTCCATCAGTGCCCGCCGCAACGCCGGCACCGGCTCCTGCTCGGCCAGGTAGGCGTCCACCCGCCGCACCGTCTCCTCCTCGATGACGTCGGAGGGGAAGAGCATCTGGGTGATGGTCTGGGCGCTGTCGAACGTCCGGGTCGCCCAGATGCCGCCGATCTCGCTGAAGAACCGGTCGACATACGGCCGGGTCAGCTCCAGCTGGTCGCTGATCCAGAAGCCGTTCATCGTGGCGACCGCCAGATGGTTCGACAGCGTGTCCGACTCCATCACCGCCGCCCAGGCGGCGGCCTTCGCCTCGGCGGTCGGCCGGGCGCTGCGTGCCGTGGCGGCTCGCTTCTCGCCGGTCGCGGTGTTGTCCCGGGCCAGCTCCGCGTTGATCTCGGCGTCGCCGTAGACCCCGCGCGCCACCAGCTGGATCAGCAGGGTCCAGCGCAGCTCGGTGTCCAGGACGAGCCCGTCCACCACGTCGGTGCCCTCGAAGATCGCCTTCACCCGGGCGATCTGCTCCGGCTGCTCGGTCTGGGCGAACGCGGTGGCGAAGACGAGCTGCAGGTCGCTGCCCGGTTCCGCGGCGCGCATCAGCTGCTCGGCACGGGCCGTCAGCTCCCGCAGTGCCGCAGGTCGGTTCGCCGGATCGCCGTAGCTGTCGACGGTCAGCGCCGCCTTGGCGACCAGTGACTGGACGACGCCGATGTCGTCCTCGGCGTCCACCCCGGACAGGACGAGCCGGACGTAGTCACGCGCGGCCAGCTCGGCGTCGCGGGTCATGTCCCACGCCGCGGCCCAGCACAGCGTCCGTGGCAGCGACTCCGAGATCGTCCCGATCGAGTCGATCAGGGTGCCGAGCGACCGCTCGTCGAGGCGCACCTTCGCGTAGGTGAGGTCGTCGTCGTTGAGCAGGACGAGATCGGGCTGGCGCACCCCGATCAGCTTCGCGACCTCGGTGCTCGCACCGACGACGTCCAGCTCGACCCGCTCGCGGCGGACCAGCCGGCCGTCGGCGCCCCGGTCGTACAGGCCGATCGCGACCCGGTGCGGCCGCAGCGTGCGTGACGCGGTGGCCGGCGCGCTCGCCGGCTCCTGGACGACCTCGAACGAGGTGAACAGACCGGACGAATCCGTGCTGAAGCGGGGGCGCAGCGTGTTCGCCCCGGTGGTCTCCAGCCAGTCGGCCGACCAGGGCGCCAGATCGCGCCCGCTGGCCTTCTCCAGCTCGACGAGCAGGTCGCGCAGCGAGGTGTTGCCGTACTCGTAGCGGCGGAAGTAGCTGCGCAGCCCGGCGAGGAACTCCTCCTGGCCCACCCAGGCGACGAGCTGCTTGAGCACCGAGGCGCCCTTGGCGTAGGTGATGCCGTCGAAGTTGGTGCGGACCGCGTCCATGTCGGGGGCGTCGGCGACGATCGGGTGGGTGGAGGAGAGCTGGTCCTGGCGGTACGCCCAGCCCTTCTCCGCGTTCGCGAAGGTCGTCCAGCCGTTGGTGAACCGGGTGGACGTCACCTGGGCGAGCACCGACATGTAGGTGGCGAACGACTCGTTGAGCCACAGGTCGTCCCACCAGCGCATGGTGACCAGGTCGCCGAACCACATGTGCGCCATCTCGTGCAGGATCGTCTCGGCGCGGCGCTCCCGGCGCGCCTCGGTGACCTTCGCCCGGAAGACGTAGTCCTCCAGGAAGGTCACGCAGCCGGCGTTCTCCATCGCGCCGGCGTTGAACTCCGGCACGAACAGCTGGTCGTACTTGCCGAACGGGTACCGGTAGTCGAAGACCCGGTGGTAGAAGTCGAAGCCCTGCTTCGTGATCTGGAAGATCTCGTCCGGGTCGAGGAACTCGGCCAGCGAGCCGCGGCAGTAGATGCCGAGGTCGATGCCGTCGTGGTGGTCGCGCACCTCGTGGTAGGGCCCGGCGACCAGCGCGGTGATGTACGTCGACATCACCGGGGTCGGCGCGAAGGAGGTCCGGGTGGCCCCGTCGGCGGGCCCGGTGCCGGCGGCGGTTCCGGTGACGACGCTGTTGGAGATGATCTTCCAGTCGGCCGGCGCCGTCACCGCGAGGGTGAAGGCCGCCTTCAGGTCGGGCTGGTCGAAGCAGGTGTACATGCGGTGCGCGTCGTACGTCTCGAACTGGGTGTACAGGTAGACCGCGCCGTCCACCGGGTCGACGAAGCGGTGCAGGCCCTCACCGGTCCGGGAGTAGGCGCATTCGGCGACCACCCGCAGCTCGTTCGTCGCGGCGAGGCCGGGCAGGGCGATCCGCCAGCCGTCGAAGACCTCGGCCGGGTCGAGTGGGCGGCCGTTGAGCACGATCTCGCGCACCGCGGGCGCGGCCAGCTCGACGAAGGTCGACGCACCTGGTTCGCCGCAGGTGAACGTGGCGGTGGTGCTGGACAGGAACGTCTCGTCACCGGTCGTCAGGTCGAGCTCGACGTCGTAGGACGAGACGGCCAGCAGGCGGGCGCGCTCGCGCGCCTCGTCGCGGGTGAGGTTGTGAGGCACCCGGATCCTTTCGCGGAAACGCCGCGGTGTCGGCGGGAACGGCGGTGTCGGCGGGAACGGCGGTGTCGGCGGGAACGGCGGTGTCAGCTGGGACGGCGGTGCCAGCTGGAAGAACGGTGCCAGCTGGAAGAACGGTGTCAGCTGGGACGGGCGTTGCTCGTTGGTCAGTCTCCCACGCCCGGCGGTGGGCTCCGTCCACCTACGGGTTACGCCGCACAGCGCCGGATGGCCTCGCCGGAGGCCGTCGAATTCTGGTGCGGAAACGGCGCGACGTCGCCGCGGCCCCGGGATGTTCCGATCCGCGCGCGGGCACGCCGGTTGCCTCCCGACCGCGTACGGAGCGCGGGTTCTTCGGGGACTTGGTGGAATTCGGCCCGGCCCGTCGGGTTGGATGTCCGTGAGGACAGCACCTGACGGGCCGGCGGGCCCGGGGCCGGCGGACAACGCGCCGGCGGTCACAGGGCCGTGGGTGCAGGGCCGTGGGTGCATGTGCCGGAGGGCGCAGGGGCCGGTGGGCGGATCGTCGGACGCCGGAGCGAGGGGGTGGGCCGTGCGTCGGGTTGCGGGGCTGGGGCGGGTGCCCCTGCGGGGTGAGCGGCGGCTGTCCGGGGCCGACGGCGCGGGTGACTCCTCGGCGCCCGGCCGGCGGACGATCGTGAACGGAGCCCACGCGAGCTCGACGGTGCGCCGCGCCGAGCAGCACGTCCCGGTCGCCCTGCGGGTCGCCGCCGGGTGGTCATGGCGCCTGATCGTCATCGGCACCGCCGTCTACATCCTGAGCATGATGGTCGGCAGGGTGCGCACCGTCGTCATCCCGGTGATCGCGGGCCTGCTGATCGCCGCGCTGATCCATCCGCTGGCGCAGCGCTTCCAGCGGATGGGCCTGCCTCGGCTCGGCGCGGCGTTCGCGGCGCTGATCGTGTTCTTCCTGATCGTGACCGGGGCCGGCGTGGCCGTGGGCTTCAACGCCGCCAACGAGATCCCGGCCGTGGCCGACCAGGTCAGCAAGGGCATCGACCAGATCCGTGACTATCTGACGGACGGGCCGTTCCACCTGTCCGAGGGGCAGATCGACGACCTGGTCGACGACATCCGCAAGAGCATCACCGACAACCGGGGGAAGGTGGTCTCCGGCGTGCTCTCGACGGCGTCGGTGGCCGCGGAGGTCCTGACCAGCATTCTCGTCGCGCTGTTCTCCACCTTCTTCTTCCTCTACGACGGTGAGCGGATCTGGAACTGGATCGTCACCCGGTTCCCCGCCGGCGCGGAGGACCGGGTCCGCGGCGCCGGCCGCGAGGCCTGGAACACGATCACCGGCTATATCCGCGGGACGGTCTTCGTCGCCGCGGTGGACGCGATCGGCATCACGATCGGGCTGCTCGCGGTCGGTGCGCCGCTGGTGGCGCCGCTGGCCCTGCTGACGTTCTTCGGTGGGTTCATCCCGATCGTCGGTGCGACCGTCGCCGGGATCGCCGCCGTGCTCGTCGTGCTCGTGTCGAACGGGCTGGGTGACGCACTGATCATTCTGGGTGTGGTGATCGCCGTGCAGCAGCTGGAGGGCCACCTGCTGCAGCCGCTGATCATGCGCCGGGCGGTGCGACTGCATCCGCTGGCCATCGTCATCGCGCTGTCGGCCGGCACCGTGCTCGCCGGCATTCCGGGGGCGATCGCGGCGGTGCCCTTCGTGGCGGTGGTGAACCGGATCGCGACCTATCTCGCCTCAGAAGGGAAGGATCCGACGCCCGCGGACGGTTGAGGTGTGCAGGGGATCGCTGCGGCCGGTCCGAGAAATGGTCCGGTCACGGTGCGGTCACGTTCCATGCGCGCGGGCAGGACCCCGCCCGCGCGGCCCTGTCCGTTCAGCCGTACCGCCGTACAGGAGGATCCATGACAGCCGATTCCGCCCTCGCGGTCGACTCCGTCAACAGTGATTCCGGCTCCGCGGCGGACCAGCCGCTCCTCGACGCGGACTTCTGGTTCGACCCGCTGTGCCCGTGGGCGTGGCTGACATCGCGCTGGATGCTGGAGGTGGAGAAGGTCCGGCCGGTGCGGACGCGCTGGCACGTCATGAGCCTCGCCGTGCTCAACGAAGGCCGTGACGTTCCCGAGCAGTACCGGGAGGCCATGCGGCAGGCCTGGGGGCCCGTCCGGGTCTGCATCGCCGCGGCGGCCACCGCCGGTGACGAGGTGCTGCTCCCGCTCTACACGGCGCTCGGTGAGCGCCGCCACCTGCAGAAGGCCGAGCTGACCGAGGAGACCTTCGCCGCGGCCCTGGTCGAGGCGGGCCTGGACCCGGCGCTGGCGGCCGCCGCGCGTTCGACCGAGTGGGACGAGCGCCTGCGCGCGAGCCACACCGACGGCATCAGCCGGGTCGGCATGGACGTGGGGACACCCGTCATCGCCGTCGCCGGCACGGCGTTCTTCGGCCCGGTGGTCACCCCGGCGCCCCGGGGCGAGGCGGCCGGCAGGCTGTGGGACGGCGTCCTGCTCGTCGCCCGGACCCCCGGCTTCTACGAGCTCAAGCGCACCCGCGATCAGGACCCGGTCTTCGACTGAACCGGTCCGCGGAGCGTGACCGAGGTGCGACCTGAGGTGGGGTGAAGGCGCGGCTGGGGCGAGCGGTACGTCACCGGCCGCGCGGTGGTGGGCGGCGAGCAGGCATGATGGCGCATCATGCGCGTCCATCTTGGTTCTGATCACGCTGGGTTCCACCTGAAGGAAGCTCTCGTCGCACGGCTCGCCGAGCTCGGCCACACCCCCGTCGACCACGGGCCCGCCGAGTACGACCCCGACGACGACTACCCGCCCTTCGTGATGGCCGCCGCGGCCGCGGCGGCCGCCGAGTCCGACAGCCTGGGGATCGTGATCGGCGGCTCCGGCAACGGCGAGGTGATCGCCGCGAACAAGGTCGCCGGGGTGCGGGCGGCGCTGGTGTGGAGCGAGCAGACCGCCACACTGGCCCGCCAGCACAACGACGCGAACGTTGTCAGCGTCGGTGCCCGGATGCACTCGGTGCCCGAGGCGATCGGGTTCGTGGAGGCCTTCCTGACGACGCCGTTCAGCGAGGAGCAGCGTCACGTCCGCCGGCTGCGGATGATCTCGTCCTACGAGCGTTCGGGTGAGCTCCCCGAGGCGTCGCCGGCCGCGCCGGCGTCCTGACCGCCCCGCCCCGCCCCGGGGCGGGCGCTGCCCGGTCGGGGGCGGGTGCCCCGACCCGCCCCGCCCGTCCGCGGTGCCTGGCGGCCGCGGGTGCACGTTCGGCGGTGACGCCGCGCGCCGGGAGGCCTCTGCCTGGTCGCCGGGCGGCGTGGTCGGGCGCCTGCGCGCCTCGCCAGGGTCCGTGACCGCTCCGGGCCCCTGGGCCGGTCCGGCTCCGGCTCCGGCTGCGGGCTCGGGCCGCGGTGGCGCCGGATAGGCGTGGCGTAGCACCACGGTCGCCTCCGCCCAGGCGAGATCGGCGTCGGTGAGCTGGGCGACGTCCCGTGCCCGCATCGCCGCGCTGAGGCTGAGTCGCGAGCGGCCGCCGCCGACGAGCCCCCGCAACATCGCGTCCGCTCGATGCTGATCATCTCTTGGCATGCGGGCCCCCTCGGATCCGGGCGTACCGGCGTGCTGGTCGGGTGGCTGGGACGGCCGGTGTACCTGCGGCGCCGACCCGGTGGCCGATCCGGTCGCTGTGGCCGCTGTGGCCGTCCGCGCGGTGCCTGTCCGTATGGTGCACGAGACGACGCCCGGACGCGTCGCGGCGCCCCGCGAGCGGGTGGACTTCTCCGCCCGATCCGGTGGCTCAGCGTCCGTTTGCTCGATGGTGCTATTCCGTTGCCGCAGTGACGACCTGCATTTCGTGATGATGAGCGGGCCTGGTTCGGCGGTTCGACATCACCGGTGAAACCGCTGGTGACAGTGGGTGTGACGCGATTGCGCCGCCCGGTATGGCGCTTCGCGGGCGGCGGATGTGGAGCGCCGGTGAGGCCCGGCGGGGGCCCGGTGCGCGGTTTGCGGGCGGCGCACCAGCTGACCTGTCGTGCAAGTGTCTACGTCGACAGCGGCGGTGACCGTTCGACCGGTCGCCTCACCGAGTCCCGTTTCCGCAGGTGACAGGACGGACGCTCCCGGGAGGTGGCAATGGCGTTGGGTGACGGGGCGGTTTCTTTGGGTCCCGCCCTTCTGGTTGCGGGTGTGCCGGCGACCGGCCATGACCGCTCCGAAAGTGCGACCTCCGGGGTAGTCCGTGTGCTGACGATCAAGTTGTTGCCGTTGTTGTGCCGGCATGGGTGGTAAGCGTGGGCCCCGGTGGCCTTCAGGCGCGCTGGCCATGCCAAGATGGTGCGAAGTTGACAGGGAACACAATTCCCCCGAAACTCGGCAATTCAGACTGGTCGCCACGGACAGAAGCCATCCGATGAGAGTCCGGTCATCACACCTGTCGTCGCAGCCGAGGGGTGAGTAGTGGACCGAGTGCCCGTGAGCGTCATCATCCCCGCCTACAACGAGGCGAGGCGACTTCCACAGTCGCTGCCGCACCTGCTGGCGGTGGTGAGCCGGATCCCCAGGGTCGAGGTGATCGTCGTCGACGACGGCAGCACCGACGGCACCGCCGGCATCGCCGAGGACCTGTTCGGTGATCATCCGAGCCATCGAGTCGTGCGCCTGCCGTGGAACTGCGGGAAGGGCACCGCGGTGCGGGCCGGTGTCGCCGCCGCCCACGGCCAGTCGATCGTCTTCATGGACGCCGACGGCGCCTCCGACGTGAACGACCTCCCGCTGCTGCTCGCCGCACTCGAGCACGCGGAGGTCGCGCTCGGGTCGCGCCGCATCGGTGACGGTGCGACCAGGACCAGCGGCCGCAAGGCCGGGAGCTGGGCCTTCAACCAGCTCACCCGTTCGCTGGCCGCGTTGGACGTGGCCGACACCCAGTGCGGCTTCAAGGCCTTCCGGCATGCCGAAGCCAAGATCCTGTTCAGCCTCGCCCGGTCGACCGGCTTCGGTTTCGACGTCGAGGTGCTCTCGATCGCGCGTTCGATGGGCTACCGCATCGCGGAGGTTCCGGTGCGCTGGAACGAGACCCCCGGCGGGACGTTCCGGATGACCCGACACACCCCGGCAATGATCGTCGACGTCGTGCGGGCCCGGCGCTATCTCAGCCGGGCTGGGCTGCCGCCGGTCACCCGTCGGGAGCGACTCGATGAGCTGGGCGTCGTGGACGCCTCGGACCTCATCGGCGCTCCTGTGCCCCCGCGAGCCGTGCCGTCGAACGTCCCGCCGTCGAACGTCCCGCCGGCGGGTGCGGTGCCGTCGCGTGTGGTGCCCTCGAACACGGCGCCCTCGGGTGCCGCGGCATCGGGCGCGGCACCGTCGAATGCGGCGCCGCCGCGCCAGGCGCCTACCCGCCCGGGTCGGCCGGCGTGGCCGGCGTCGTCCCCGCGGCCGGCGTCGCCCCGGCGGCCAGCCGCGGCCGCCCGTCCCGAACCGCTCGCCCGGCCGGTGGTGGTCGCCCGACCCGCGGTGGCCGGGCGCTCTGGCCCCACCGAGCCGGTCACGCCGCCGGCCGTCGCCAGCCCGGCACCAGCGATAGTGCCGGCACCAGCGATAGCGCCGGCACCAGCGATAGCGCCGGCACCAGTGGCAGTGCCAGCACCGGCGGCACCGGCTGCGTTGCAGACTCCGGGGCCCAGGGTCGCCGCGGGCGGTCCACTGGCGGCGCCGGAGCCTTCCGTGCTCTGCGCGTCCAGCTGGCTCGTCCCACCCGGGGACCCGGGCGACCTCCCAGGGCGCACCAGGCCGTGAGGATGGCCCAGACGGGCGGTTCACCCGGCCGTGGAGGCCGCGCCAGGCGGCGCGGCGTGGTCGGCTCACCCGCACCGGGCCTGCCACCAGGATCAGGCCTGCCACCAGGATCAGGCCTGCCACCAGGGCCCGGCCCTCTACCAGCGCCGACGACCGCCCGACCAGGCCCGACGACCGCCCGACCAGGCCCGACGACCGCCCGACCACCCGGACGGGACCGGTACCGTACGGTTTCGCGTGAGGATGTATGAACGTCGGGTCAGTCCCGACTACCGCCCTGGAGCCTGATATCTCTGCCATCCCGGCCGACAGCGCCCTTCGGCCGGGTCTGTCCGACCCGGCCGGTGACCCTGAGCCCGTGCGGTCCCGGGGGCGGCGGTTCGGGGTCCTCCCCGGGTCGCTGCGGCTGCGTCCGGGCCAGGCAGGGCCGCGGCCGGACCGCGCGTCGCGTTGGTCGCTGGCCGCGATGTTCGTCGGCTTCGCCACCCTCTTCCTGCTGCAGGCACCGGGCAAGCTGACCGCCGACACCAAGCTGGACGTACCGCTCGAGCCGTGGCGCTTCATGGAGGCGGCCACCCATCTGTGGAACTCGACGTCCGACTTCGGCTACCTGCCGAACCAGTACGCCGGCTACCTGTTCCCGATGGGGCCGTTCTTCGGGATAGGGGACCTGCTCAACATCCCGCCGTGGATCACCCAGCGGCTGTGGATGGCTGTCCTGCTCACCCTGGCGGCCTGGGGAACGGTACGGCTTGCCGAGGTGCTGGGGATCGGCGGCCACGCCTCCCGCATCCTGGCGGGGCTGAGCTACGCGCTGTCGCCGATGTTCCTCGGCAAGGTCGGCGCGACGTCCGTGGCGCTGGCCGGGGCCTCGATGCTGCCCTGGATGGTCGTGCCGCTCATCCTCGCGCTGCGCCCCGACGGCGCCGGCGGGGCCGACACCGGCCACCACGACGACGACAGCGAGCATGCCCGCGCACTGACCGCGGCCCGGTTCTCCCCGCGGCGCGCCGCGGCGCTGTCCGGCCTGGCTGTGCTGGGCACCGGAGGCATCAACGCGACCGTCACCCTTTGTGTCCTGCTCTGCCCGGCTGTCGTGCTGGTGTTCGCGGGCGGTGGGCGGCGGGCCTGGGCACTGCGGGGCTGGTGGTGCCTGTGCGTGGTGCTGGCGACGGCGTGGTGGGTCCTGTCGCTGATGGTCCAGGGCCGGTACGGAATCAACTTCCTGCCCTTCACCGAGACCGTCCAGACGACCACCGCGACGACCTCGGTCGGGGAGACCCTGCGCGGCGCCGCGGACTGGATGGCCTACCTCGCGCTGCCGATGGCCTGGCTGCCCGCGGCCAGGGAGTACGTGTCCAGCGCCGCGCCGATCGTCGCCTCCGCGCTGGTGGCCGGGTTCGGCTTGGTCGGCCTCGCCCGCCGCGACCTGCCGGCGCGACGGTTCCTGCTGGTCAGCCTCGCTGTCGGTGTCGTCGCGGTCTCCTCGTCCTACTCGGGTGAACCGGTCAGCCCGCTGGCGAGTGGCCTGCGCTCGCTGCTGTCGGAGCCCTTCGGGTTCCTCCGCAACGTCTACAAGTTCCAGCCGGTGGTGCGACTGCCGCTGGCGCTGGGCCTGGCACACATCCTCGCCGTGGCCCTGGCCTGGCGTCCTGGCCAGGCACCCGAGCGGGAACCTGGGCGCGATCCCGGCCGCGGCCGGCTGCGTGGCGGCGCACTGCTGCGGCGCGGCCGCGGCGCGGCCGGCCAGCCCGCGCGGCATGAGGAAACCATGCCGCTGGTGATCTCGCCGGCGGCCAGGGCCTCGGGCCGGACCGCCGGTGCGGCGAACGGCACGGCTGGCACGGCCGGTGCGGGCGGTGCGGCAGCCGGTACGGGCGGGGCCGCCTCCCGGCGCCGCGTCCTGCCCGTGATGGTGTCGCTGACCGCGGTCGCCGCCCTGGTCGTCGCGATGCTCCCGCTGCTGCAGGGCAAAGGCCTGCAGCCCAGACCGTTCGACAAGGTGCCGGACTACTGGTCCGCGGCGGCGGACTGGCTCGCCGATCACCCCGAGAACGGACGCGCCCTGGTGCTGCCCGGCGCCCCGTTCGGCGAGTACGAGTGGGGCCGCCCGCTGGACGAACCACTGCAGTGGCTCGCCGACTCCCCCTGGGGGGTGCGCAACCTGATCCCGCTGGGCGGCGTCGGCACGACCCGGCTGATGGACGGCATCGAGGACATGATGGCCACCGGCGACACGCCGGGGCTGTCGACGACGCTGGCCCGCGCCGGTGTGGGCATGGTGCTGATCCGCAACGACATCGAGATCAAGGACTGGGACATCCCCCCGTCCACCGACCAGCTGCACCGCTCGCTGGAGAGCTCGGGCCTGCAGCTGGCGGCCTCCTTCGGGCCGACCACCGAGGCCCGCACCAGCTCCAAGGCCCGCCTGATCAAGTCGCTGCGCCGGTCGGAGGAGCGGGTGGCCGCCCTGGAGGTCTGGACGGTGCCCGGGGGCGCCCGCATGGTCCAGGCCTACCCGCTGAGCACCGGGGTCGTCGTCTCCGGCGGGCCTGAGGCGACCGTGCAGCTCGCCGACCAGGGCTTGCTCGGGCAGGACCGTGCGACCGTCCTGGCGAGTGACCTCGCCGAGGCCGACGAGTACTCGGCGGCGGCGGGCGGTTCCGACGCCGACCCCACGACCACGCTCGCGCCGATCGCCGATCCACCACCCGCCTCGAAGGTCATCACCCCGACGACCGCGCTCGCGGTGACCGACACGAACACGCGCCGTGACTTCACCTTCGGCATCGTGCACGACGGGACGTCCTACCTGCTGGGCCCGGACGAGAGCGTCGCCGGCGAGAACGAGCCGCCCCGCCAGTGGAGCGACCGGCCGACGGCGGGCCACCAGACGGTCGCCGGCTACGCCGACGGGATGTCGGTCACCGCGTCGTCCTACGGCTACGAGCTGATGGCCGCCCCCGACTTCGCCCCGCAGGCCGCCGTCGACGGCCAGACGTCGACATCCTGGACGGCGATGCGCCGGCAGGGCGCCACCTCGCAGGGTGAGTGGATCCAGCTCGACGTCGGCCGGCAGCTCGAGGCGCCCTACATCGACGTCCGGCTGCTGGCGGAGGGGGACTGGCGGCCGGAGGTGCACGCGCTGCGGGTCACCACCGAACACGGTTCCGTCGTCACCCAGGTCAAGCCGGTCGAGGACATCCAGCGGCTCGCCGTGCCGGCGGGGGAGAGCCACTGGTTCCGGATCACGCTGGAGAAGGTCACCAACGAGGGCGACCCGTCGCTCGGCGCCGGTATCCGTGAGATCGACATCCCCGGCGCGAGCTTCCACCGGTACGCGCAGACGCCGTCCGACCTGACGAGCGCGTTCGAGTCCCTGAGCCAGGGCCTCGTCGCTTACTCCTTCGAGCGTTACCGGGTCGACCCGCTGCAGCCCTTCGGCGGCTCCGAGGAGCTGACGTTCGCGCGGAAGTTCGACTCCCCGCGCGAGATGACCTTCAGCGTCAAGGGCACCGTCACCGCCCTGCCACCGCCGGCCGGCTCTGCGGTCAACACCTCGAACGCGCCGCTGGTCATCCCCTGCGGGCAGGGCCCGTCACTGATCATCGACGGTGTCCGGTACGACCTGGAGATCTCCGGCGTCTACAGCAACATCTCCACGGCCAAGCCGTTCCAGCTGAAGCTGTGCACCGACAACAGCCAGATCAGGCTCGGTGCGGGCTCGCACCTGCTGTCGGTCGACCTCGGCGGCTCCACCATGGTCGTCGACTCGATCAGCATGGTCGGCGAGAGCACGGCGGTGAGCGCGGAGAAGCCCCGGACGACGGCGATCGGGCACTGGGACTCCGAGCTGCGCACCATCGACATCGGCGCCGGCGCCGCCTCGTTCGTCTCGGTGCGGGAGAACGCGAACGCCTCCTGGACGGCGACGCTGAACGGCACGGAGCTCACGGCGGCGCGCATCGACGGCTGGGCACAGGGCTGGATCGTCCCCGCCGGCCAGGGCGGGACGATCGTCATCGAGAACCATCCCGGCCAGACCTTCCGCCGCAACCTGCTCGTCGGGCTCGGTCTGGTGCTCATCCTCGTCGCGATCGCCGTCGTCCCGGACTCCGTCGGCGCCGAGCGCCGGCGTCGACGCCAGGAGCGCGGGGGTGGCGCCGGCCGGCTGGCCGATCGCTTCGCCCGCCTCAGCCCAGCCCGGCTACCCGGGATGACGGCCCTGGGCCGCCTGCGGCTGCCGACCCTGTGGGCGGGTCTGGCGCTGGCGATGCTGGCGGTGTTCCTGGTCGCGGGCCCGGTCGCGCTGGCCGTCCCGGTGATCATCCTGCTCGGTCGGCGGCTGCGCTGGTTGCCGGGCCTGCTGGCACTGGCCGGAATGGTCGGCTCCGGAATCGTGGTGTCGACCGTTCCGGACGCCATCCCGTTCTCGGACGAAGGCGCGTTCAGCTGGCCGGCACAGGCTCTGGGCGCACTCGCCTTCGCCGCGACGATCTCCGCCTTCGCCCTGCGGCCGGCAGCGCCGCGGCTGCGTGCCCTCGAGGAGCCGCAGGAGGAACAAGCGCCGCACGCGGCGGGCAACGGCGCGCCGCGGCGATCGGCGGCGGGGGCTGACGCGCCCGTAGGCCGGGATCTCGGGCGTTTCATGACTGCAGATGATCATGCCTCCAGATCGCGGCTGCCCCGGCAGTCATGGGGAAACGATCACAGGCCGAGCTGAAGGGTCGGATGGATGTTGTTCCCGCTCAGTAGGGACGTGCCGGGAGCGGAGTCCCAGCCCGGACGCGTGACCACGCGTCCGTGGAACCTGCTCCGCAACCAGGACGTCCACCGAGCCTCGGAGGGGCCGTCGGCCGCCCGGCAGCCGTCCTGTGCCGCGGCCGTTCCCGGCGCCGGTGGGGGCCGGTCGCGGGGCGTGGGCGGGGGGCGTGACCGTGGCTCCGACGGTGCTCGCGCCGAGGGAGGCGACCGGGAACCTGCCGCCGTCTGGCTGTCGAGTGCCGGGCAGGGGCGGGCGCTGACCCTCGACGAGGAGCTCATCCTCGCCTCCGACCGCAGCCATTCACCGCTCACCGTCGGAGTGGTCGCGGAGACGGACGCCGCCATCCACCCGGCCCGGCTGCGCAGCTCGCTGTACCGCGCCCTGTGTAACCATCCGATCGCCCGGGCGCGGCTCGCGGGCGGTCTCGGTACCGCGTCCGCGTGGGAGTTCCCGGCCGAATCAGGGCTACCAGTGGATCTAATATCCGAGATCCATGTTGAGGCGACCGACGGGCCGGGCGTGGACCCCGCGAGCTGGCGGGCGGCCGAGTCGCTGTGCTCGCGCCCGTTCGACCTGCGCAGGGAGCCTCCGGTGCGGCTGCTGCTCGCCCACCGGCCGCAGGGGGACGTGCTCGGGATCGTCGCGCACCACACGGCGCTGGACGGAATGAGCGCCCTGGCCCTGTTCCAGGAGATCCTCGCCGGCTGCGCGGTGGACGGTCCGGAACCTGCCGGTGGACGGCTGGCCCGGCGTCCGAACCCGGGGTCGCGTACCCAGCAGAGAGCGTGGACCCATCAGCAGCGGACCCAGCCGGGGCTGACTCCCCGGCGCGAGGGGAACAGCCCGCAGCCCGCCGCGGACACCTCGCGGCGCACGCCGTCGGTGGACGTGACGGCGGCCGCGGCCGAGCCTCCCCCGCACGCGGGATTCGTGGAATCCGCCGGATTCGCGGGATCGGCGGATGGCGTCGGATCGGCCGGCTCCGGTGGTGGATCCGGCCGTCGGCCGTTGGCACGGCATCTTGTTCCCCGCGGCCCGAGCCTCGCGCAGGGTTACGGCGTGTACCCCGTCGATCTGCCGGTGCCGCGACCGCTGCGGCTGGCGGACGGGCGGCGGATGACCGTCAACGATCAGTTGCTCGCCGCCGCGCATCTGGCGGCGGAACGCTGGAACAGCGAGTGCGGACACCGCAGCGGCACCGTGCGGGTTCGCATGCCACTCGCCGCGCGGGACGCCGGTCTGACCGAGCCCCGAGAGCTGGGAAACCGGTCAGGTCAGGTGATGATCACCTCGACCGCGGCGGATCGAGGGGAGCCGTTGCGGCTGGCGACCGCCGTGGTGGATCAGACCGCGGCGGCGAAGGACGGCCCGGCAGGCTGGGCCGGTACGCGGATGACCGCGGCGGTGCGGGCCGTCACGGCGGCCACGCCCAGCTCGCTGCGGACGACGGTGCTGCGCGGCGGTGTGGCACTGGCTCGCCCCTTCCTCACGCCTCACCTGGCGGTGAGCAACGTTGGGCCGGTCGACCTGCACGCGGCGGCCGCGGCGGGCGGCCCACGGATCAGGAGCCTGTCCTTCATCGGTACGAGCGGCATGCCACAGGGACTGATCATCTGTGTGGCCGGCAACGGCGACCGCCTGCGGCTGACCTTCTGTCACCACCGGCGCCTGTTCGACCCCGCCGGGGTGGCCCGGTTCGCGGAGATCTACCAGGAGGGCCTGGCCGCACTGGCCACGGCGGTGTCAAAGCAGATGTAGGCGGCGCTCGGCCACGCCGACCGACAGCCGCTGCCCCCAGGTGAGCGTGATCGTGTCGGACTCGATCCCGTCCCCGAAGACCACCAGGCGTTCGGACTCGGCCCGTAGCTCGATGCGGGCCGACGCGGGAAGCAGGCCCTCGACCATGCTGGCGCCGGTGCTCGGTGACGGCCAGGCCTCCCGCACGAACCAGACCAGACCGGGCGAATCGGGCCGGGGTAGAGCCAGGCGGCTGCCGCGCTGGCGCCACACCGACTGACACCAGCCGCCGCAGCCGGTGCCAGTCCCGACCAGCAGCCCCGAGGACGCCTGCCGCTCCAGATGGACGGTGCCGGTGTGGTCCGGTGCGGCCAGCTCGTAGCGGGCTGTCTGGTGGGAGGCGTGACCGACGTAGATCTCGTTGAGGGCGAGCAGCCGCTGGCCGTCATCGGATCTGGCCTCGACCATGGTCACCGCGCGGACGGCCGAGGTGGTCCCGGCTGTCGCGGCTGTCGCGGCCGGGGTGTCCGCCGCCATCTGGAGCAGGGCTCCGAGCTTGCCGACCGGGTGCCGGGCCAGCACCCCGGGATTGCGCCCGGGTTCCGGGTCGATGCCGATGACCGGCTGCCCGTCGAGGTACTTGGCCACGTTGGCGACCAGCCCGTCCTGGCCGACGCAGACGATCAGGTCGTCGGGGGCGAACAGGAAGCGGTCGAGGTCGGCGCGTTCCACCTCGCCGTGGCGCCAGTCGGCCGGGACGGCCGCGATCGCCGCCCGGCGGGCCGCGGTCACCGCCGCGTCACGCGCCCGCACCTCGGTGAGGTCACGCCCCCGGCTGGCCAGGAAGAACGCGGCCTGGCCGGCGGTGCCGTGCCGTTCGAGCAGCTCGGCGTACTCGGTGCGGCGATGCACCAGAACGACTCGCGGGGCGAGCGTCGCCATCAGGCGCCACCGCCCGGGCGGGCGGTGCCGGCCAGCCGGGTCAGCAGCTCGCTGAGGACGTCCGGAGTGATCGTCAGCGCCTGGATGTCGGGGAGCCTGCCGGCCAGGTCACGCACGGCCAGCGTCATCGCCGCCCGGTTGTCCAGGTCGCGCAGGGCTTCGACCCGGGCCCGCTCGGCGGTGCCCTCGGCCGCGCCGACCCGCTCGATCTCCTCGGCGCGGGCGGCGGCCGCCAGCCGGGCCGCCTCGGCGGCGCCGGCCGCGGTGAGGCGGGCGTGCTCGGCCTGTGCCTCCACCGCGATCCGTGCCGCGGCCGCCTTCTCCGTCGCGGTCCGCCGGTCGTTGGTGCCGCGCTGGGCGACCAGCTCCTCCTCCCGGCGGGCGAGCTCGATCTGGTTCTGCATCTCGTTCTCGGCGATCCGGCGCTCCTGTTCGACGGCTCGGGCGCGCCGGCCGTAGGTCGCCCGGTCGGCCTCGGTCTGCACCTGCTCCCGGGTGGGTGTGCGCAGCGCCTTCTCCAGCTCCGGTTCGGGGCGGATCGCTACGACGCGGACCCCGACGACCGCCACCCCGGTCTCGGCCAGCCGCGGGTCGCCCTCGAGCCCGGCCGCGATGCGCTCCCGGACGGCCGGCACCCCGTCGACCAGCGCGTTCGTCAGCGTGGTGCGGGCCAGCAGGTCGAAGGCGTGCTGCTGGGCGGTCTCGACGATCAGCCCACCGAGCTGCTCCAGCGGGTTCGTGCGCCAGGCGCCCGTCTCCGGGTCGATGCCGAAGTCGAGGCGGCTGACGGCCAGCGTGGGCTCGGCCACCCGGTAGGTGACGGTGGCCTGCACGGTGACGTCCTGGAAGTCGGCCGTGCGGGCGTGGAAGAGCAGCGGGAGCTCCCGGTCCTCCACCGGAACCTCGCTGATCACCGCGGTGCGCGGCTGGTACCAGAAGGTCAGCCCGACCCCCTCGTGCCGGGCCCGCCCGCCGCGCAGGTGGCGGACGTACGCCGTCGGGGTGCCCCGCAGGTGGCGCAGGAACAGTGCGCGGCTGATGTCGGCCATGGGGGTCTCCTTGTGTTCACGGCCGGCCTGATGGCCGGTGTCTCGGCTGGTCAGGCCCGGTGTCGCTCGATCTCGTCGAAGTGACGATAAGGGGATGAGCCGGTTCTCGTCAATATGACGAGATTGCCGGTACAGTCGGCTGCGTGACCGACGACGACAAGCCCGCGGCGACCGGCAGGCCGTCCACGAACGCCGAGTCGTCCGCGCCTGCCCAGCCGCCCACGGCCGCCCGCCTGCCCGCGGACGGCTACGTCCCCTACGGGGTGACCGTCGACCTGGTGATCCTCACCATCCGGGCGGACCAGCTCTGCGTGCTGCTGATCCGGCGCGGCCTGGCGCCGTTCGAGGGCGCACTCGCGCTGCCGGGCGGCTTCGTCCGCCCGGACGAGACACTGGTGGCCGCGGCACGCCGTGAGCTGGCCGAGGAGACCGGCCTGCGGCTGGCGGAGCCGACGTCCGGCGTGCATCTGGAACAGCTGGCCGCCTACGGTGCCGTCGACCGTGACCCGCGGGCGCGCATCGTGACCATCGCCTTCCTGGCCCTCGCCCCCGACCTGCCCGAGCCGCGGCCCGGTACGGACGCCGCGGCAGCCGAGTTCGTCCCCGTCGCCGCACTGGCCGCGCTCACCGGCACCGGCACCGGGACCGGGACCGGCCTGTCCTGCGGCGGCCCGGCCGGCGCGGAATCAGTCGCCGGAGCCGGCGGCGACGATGGTCCCGATGCGGTTCTGGCGTTTGACCATGCGGCGATCCTGGCCGACGGGCTGGAACGGGCCCGGTCGAAGCTGGAGTACACCGCGCTGGCGGCCGCGTTCTGCCCGGTCGAGTTCACCGTGGCCGAGCTGCGCCGGGTCTACGAGCTCGTCTGGGGCGCCCCGCTCGACCCGCGCAACTTCCACCGCAAGGTGACCGGAACACCCGGCTTCCTGCAGCCGGTGGGCCGCTCGACCGCCCGAGACGGCGGCCGGCCGGCCGCCCTCTACCGCCGGGGGGCAGCCGAGATCCTCCACCCGGCGATGCGCCGCCCACACCTGCCCGAGGCCTGATCCGGGTGTCCTGATCCGATCATCGATCGGTGGCGCATCGTCATCGGCGTGGAGCCATCCGGTACCGGGAAAGCTGCCGACGTGGGGGATGTCGCCCACGATCCGCCGATCTGCCTCCGGCGATCAGCTCGCGGGACGGGCAGGAGAGTACGAAGAGGGGCGCAGCTGATGAAACGCGACGAACTCGTCTCGGTGGTCCGTGAGACCGGCCGGATGGACAGTGTCGAGCACGCCGAGACCGCCATCCGGGCCACGCTGGCGGTGCTCGGCGAGCGGCTGTCCGGCGGCGAGACCAAGGACCTCGCCTCGCAGCTACCGCCCGCGCTCGCCAGGGCGTTGCCGCCATCCGGCCGCGGCGAGCGCTTCGGGCTCGACGAGTTCTACCGCCGCGTCGCCGAGCGGGAGGGCGGTGGCTGCGACCGGGCGCATGCCCGCCAGCATGCCCGCGCCGTGGTCGCCGCCCTGAAGACGTCGGTCAGCCCCAACGAGTTCGAGGACGTCGCCGGGCAGCTTCCCCACGGCTACGACGAGCTGCTGGGCCGCGAGCCGGTCATCCACTACTGAGGAGGCCGCCGTCGCCGCAGGGCGGGCGGCCTGACAGCGCCGGCTCCAGTGCCACCGGCGAACGCCCGGCGAATCATCCTCGCCTCCCGGCGGCGCTTGGGATTGTTTCGGTCGGAGAAAATGGCAGGGCTGCTCATGCCGGAACCGGCAGCATTGATTATCGCCAGGAACAAGACCGCGATGAAAGCTGTGAGGAGCCCGTAGGGTGGCCGGCGAAGCACCGCGTCCGCCCAGGCGGACGCCGTCTGGCGGACATCCGGATCCGGATGCAGCAGCCCTGCCCGGGCCTGGGCCAGCACCGCTGTCCTGGTCTGCTCATCCAGCCGGGCCCAGGCGGCGTACGCGAGCTCGTCCCTGGCGCTCGCGTCGCGCTGCCTCATCCCCAGCCGGCATTCCACCTTATGTACTCCCGTCGTTTCTCTCTGCGGTCGAGATGGGTCGAGTCGCGTACCGTGGTGGCCATGAGCCGAGTGGTGCACATCCCCTACACCGTCGCGCAGGACGAGGACGGCGTCTGGTGTGCACACGCCTACGTGGGCCGTACCGGCTGCAACGGGTTTGGTGGCACCCGCGACCAGGCGGTGGCGGACCTGAAGGACGCGATCGTGATGGTCATCGAGGACGACGGTGCGCCGGAGGAACTCGCCATCACGGTCGATGTGGCCTGATGCCCCCGGTACCGTCGCTTCCGGGCAAGGACGTCGTCAGGGCTCTGCAGAAGGGCGGGATTCGAGCTCGTTCGGATCAAGGGCAGTCATCATCGGCTGCGTAACCCCGACCGGGCGGGCATCGATGTCACGGTTCCAGATCATGCCGGGCGTGACATCCCGAAAGGAACACTCCGCCAGATTCTCGCGGACACCGGTCTGACGATCGAGGATCTCCAGAAGCTCCTGTAGTTTCCGACGCTCCGCCTACGCCGTGATCGGTGCCATGCGGCTGGTGGGCGTACGCAGCCAGTGGGCGAAGCCGACCAGTGGCAGAGCTCCGGCGAAGATCGCCACCCCGGACCAGCCGTGGGCGTCGTAGATCGCCCCGGACAGCGCGGAGCCGATCGCCCCGCCGGCGAACATGGTGGCCAGGTACACCGCGTTCATCCGGGCGCGGGACTCGGGCCGGGTCGTGTAGATCTCGCGCTGCCCGAGGACCTGCGTCGCCTGCACGCCGAAGTCGAGCAGCAGGCCGGCCGCGGCCAGCGCGATCACCGAGCTCTCGGCGACCAGGGCGAGCAGCATCGCGCCGGCGGCGAGCAGCAGGCCGGCGCCGGTTCCCGCCCGGGTCCGTCCGAGGTCGCCCAGCCGCCCCGCGATCGGCGCCGCGGCCGCGCCGCCGGCCCCGACGAGGGCGAAGACACCGATCGCGACCTGGCCCAGGCCGTGGCGTTCGTGCAGGTCGTAGGCGATGGACGTCCAGTAGGCGCTGAACGCGCCGAACATCAGCGTCTGGTAGAAGGCCCGTCGGCGCAGCACGGGCTCGTGGCGCACCAGCTCGACCAGCGAGGCGATGAGTGCCGGGTACCGCGGGCCGGGGGCGGGCCGGCGCTCCGGCAGCACCCGCAGCGCGGTGAAGGCCACCGCCACCATCAGCGCCGCGGATATTCCGTACACCCACCGCCAGGACAGCGCCGCGGCGATCAGGCTGGAGGTGGTCCGGGCCAGCAGGATCCCGAGCAGCAGCCCGCTCATGACCTGACCGACGACCCGGCCCTCCCGGCCGGCCGGGGCCAGGTGGGCCGCGAACGGCACCAGCACCTGCGCCACCGTGGATGTCGACCCGATCACCAGCGCCGCCACCATGAAGACGGGCAGCGACGGGGCCGCGGCCGCTGCCACCAGCGCGACCGCGGTGCCGCTGACCAGGCAGACGGCGAGACGTCGGTTCGCCAGCAGGTCGCCGAGCGGGACGATCAGCAGCAGACCCAGCGCGTAGCCGATCTGGGTGATCGTCACAACGAGCGCGGTGGTGCCCTGGCTGACATCGAACGCACCCGCCAGCTCGGCGAGGATCGGTTGCGAGTAGTAGATGTTCGCGACGGTCAGCCCGCAGGCCGCAGCCAGGAACAGGGCCACGACGCGCAGGCGCTGGGGGTCCGCGCGGACGTCGTGGAAGGACGCGGTCGACTCGGCCATGATCAACCTTCGATAGTGAACGCCGTGTTCATGAAAGCTTATATCTGAACGTAGCGTTCATGAAATAGGCTGCCGATGTGACCGACGATCTACCCGTCGCCCGTCCAGGGGGCGCCGGGTCAGCCCCAGTGCGCGGTACACCAGCGGCGCTGGGTGACCCGGCGGTACCCGTCGGTCCCGGGTCGGGCCGTCCCGGGTTGGACCAGACCGGGGCGGGGCGGTCTGGGGCTGGCCGGCCTGGGCCCGGCCGGCCGCGCAGTGAGCGGGCCCGGCTGGCGATTCTCGACGCCGCCGCGGATCTGCTGATCGAGGGCGGCCTCGCCGCGGCGACGATGGAGGCGATCGCGGCCCGCGCCGGGGTTAGCAAGGTAACGATCTACAAGTGGTGGCCCAGCCGGGGTGCCGTGGCGGTGGACGCCTACTTCCACCGCTACCGGCCCGAGATGGGCATGTTCGACTCCGGTGACCTCGCCCGCGACCTGACCGCACAGATCGCCCTGATGGTGGACGCCTTCCGCGGCCGCGCCGGAGCCATCATGGCCGAGCTGATCGGCGCGGCCCAGACCGACGCGGCGCTCGCGGACCAGCTGCGCGCGCTGTGGATCCAGCCCCGCCGGGACGCCGGCACCGTCCTGATCCAGGGCGCGATCGACCGCGGCGAGCTACGGCCCGACCTCGACATCCAGATCGGCCTGGACCAGCTGTTCGGCCCGCTCTACTTCCGGCTCCTGGTCCGGCACCTGCCACTGGACGACCCGATGCCCGCGGCGCTCGTCCGCGCCTTTCTGGACGGAGCCCGGTCAAAGCCCTGACCCGCTCCCACTGAGCGAGAGTGCCGACGCGCGTACCTCGATGGGTGCCGCGAGCTGGCGAACATCGGGCGGCAGTTGCTGCCAGACGAGAGTCGAGGATTTTGGTCGTCAGGACGACCAAAATTCCATGATCCTCGAGCGGCTCCCCAGGGTCCGTGTCTCGGTAACCGTTGCGACCAGGCAGGAGTTGAGGATCAGGGCTGCGGCAGCGACCGAAGCCCTCATTTCTTGTGGATCGTCCAACGACTCTCTGTCCTTTTTATCGCTATTGGCATGAATCGCTGGAGCTGGGTGGAGGTGCGGGATCCCCCGTGGGTCGGCGGGGCGGGTGCAAAAGGAGCTACTGAGGTGCACCACTGATGTCTTCTGGGCCTGCGACCGGTTCGTCGCCGACGATGGCGGCTGGCTTCTTCTCCGATATCGCCACCGCTGCCACTGCAATGCCCTCGATGAGGGTGCGGAACGGGTCGAGGACGACAAGGGCCACCGTCAGCACGACCATCAGCACCCATTCTGCGGCGCCGAATCAACCGACCAGAGGTCCACCGGCCAAGGGTAGGACGAAGTGCCGTCCGCCGGGTGCTTTCCACCCGGCGGACAGGTGTCTCATCCGAGACCGACACGGTGGGTTTCAGCGGTCTCGGATCAGGCGACGATGCGCGCGCCGCGGCGCTGGTGCTCGATCATCTGCGCTTTCAGCGTTGCGACGGCTTCGGTGGTCGGGGGCTGGAGCGGTTCCCGCGCGTGCGGTGCCACCTGGGGGAGAAACCGTGTGATCCAGTAGGTCTCCTCCTCATTGCGTTTCGCCCACGTGGACACGACGATCTCACGTGCGGTAGCGAATGCGTCAGGGCGCTCATGGGCATGCTGGCCGAGGAAGTTCAGCTCGAGCTCGACGAAGGGCGTCTCGAGGCCGGACTTCCGGGCCGCATGGGTCCGCAGCCGGTTCAGGATGGCGTCCACCGCGCGGGCGTCCCCGACGACCCCGAGAGCCAGGAGAGCGGACTCCCAGGTGGACCGGTCCGGTCGTGCCAGCGCCTCGAGGAGATGTGGGGTACAGGTCGAGTCGCCACGCCGCCCCAGCAGGCCCAGCGTCGTGTGTCTGACGAACCGGTTGGGGTGACGGATGTATTCGCTGAGCAGGTCGGCGTCGAGCGGTACGGAACCGTCCCTGAGCGCGCCGATGGCGAGGGAGAGCTGGTAACCGCGAATTCTCGGAAGGGCGCGGATGAGTGCCTGTTCTCCTGCCGGGCCGGCCATCACGAGCAACTCGGCGGAGAGGGAGCTCACGTTGGTCTCAGGGACGGCGGCCAGCCGGGTGAGGCATTCGAACGGGCAGCCGAGAAAGGAGCTGCGGACCATTTCCTGGAGCAGCACGGTCCGCTTGGTGTCGGAGCGTTCCGTGTCCACCCAGTGGTAAAGGAGCTCCTCCGCCCAGGGGGCACCTGACCTGGCGTTCCCGGCGACTCTGTCGACCAGCCGGGCGAACGCGTCGTTGGGCATGGACGCGGTGTAGCGCCGCACGCACTCGTTGCGCTCCAGCGTGCTTCTGACCTCTGGCGCGGCCACTCGACCGGGTCCGCGGTCAGTCGCGCGTGAATGGGTGCGCGGCCGCGACCAGGAGATCCTCGCCGGTGGCCGGGCGCGGGCGGCTGGCCGGGCGCAGCCCCCGGCGGGCCAGCGCCGTCCGGGCGCCGGTGTTGTCGGCACCGTAGAAGAGCGCGGCGAAGCGCCGGGTCCGCCCGTCGTCCTCGGTTGCCGGATCGGTTGCCGTGTCGCCGCCGGGCTCGGTCCGCGGGGTCAGCTCGAACAGCAGGTCGGTCCGTCGCAGCACGGGCAGGTCGGAGCTGGCTGCAAGGTCGAACTCGACCAGGGTCAGCTGGTCGTCGGGGCGCCGCCGGTCGCGGGCCGGCCGGTGCCCGATGCCCGGCGCCCGGTGGGCTGGGCGCGGCGCGCCGCTGAGCCGCCGGCCGCGGGTCCTGGTGGGCGGCTCACCCGGCCCGGCGGGCGCCGCGGACCGGGCGCCGCCGAGGCGGTCGAGCTCGGAGGCGATGATCCCGGCCAGCAGGTCGGCGCTGGTGTCCCAGCTGAAGCCGTCCGCCCAGGCGCGGGCCGCGGCGCGCACGGTCCTCGCCTGTGCGGGGTCGGCGAGGCGGGTCAGTGCGGCCGAGATGGTGTCGCCGAGCTGCGCTGGATCGTCCACCAGCCAGCCGGTGACCCCGTCGCGGACGGAGTCGCGCAGCCCCGGGACCCGGAAGGCGACGGCGGGCACGCCCAGCCCGTTCGCCTCCAGCACGGACAGGCCCCACCCCTCGCCGTGGGACGGGTTCACCGTCAGCCACGCGGAGGCGAGCACGGCGTCGCGCACCTCGGCGGGGGCGAATCCGTGCCAGCGCAGCGTCGCGTCCGAGGCGCCGTCGCCCTGAGTGATCATCAGTCGGGCCGCGAGGTCGGCGAGGCGGGCGCGGTCCGGCCCGTCGCCGACGATGTGCACGGACAGGTCCGGGTGTGCGCGCAGCAGCGCGGGGACGGCCTCGATCAGCAGGTGCAGGCGCTTGTGCGGGACGAGCCGCCCGACGCACACGATGGTCGGCCCGGCGGCCCGCCCGGCGAGATCATCCGCGTGCTCTGGTCCGGTCACCCGGTCTGGTCCGGTCACGTCGACCGGGCTGGTCACGCCGTCAGGGCCGGTGACGCCGCCGGGCACGGTGACGCCGTTGGGGACGAGGAACCGGGCGCCGGGCAGGGCCAGCACGCCACGGGCCTCGTCCCGGGTGGACGGAGAGACCACGGCCACCGGCCGGCGCCGGTAGACCCACCGGCTGCCCGGGGCCTCCAGGAGCTGCCCGACCCGGGCGACCGGGCCCGGGAAGTACAGCGGGAACTGCTTCTGGTGGACGTGATGGAGGACCTGCACCACCGGGATGCGGGCGGGGAGCACCAACGGGCTGAAAAAGGGGATCCCGTTCTGGCAGTCGACGACCGCGTCGACGCCGTCGGCGGAGCGGACCATCCGCGCAAGCCGCGCCAGGACCGACGGGTACACCCCGAAGGTGCCACCGCCTCGGCGCACGGCGACTCCGTCGACCATGCTGTGCGCCGCGGCACCGGGCGGGCGGGACGTGAGCAGGGTGACCCGGACACCGGCCGCGGCGAACCGCTCGGCGATCGAGTGGCAGAACAGCTCGGCCCCGCCGGCCTGCGGGTGCACGCTGTCCCGCCAGTTGAGGAAGACCAGGTGCCGGCCTGCCAGTGCCTGGGTGGGCCGCGGTGCAGCTGTCGTCACCAGATCGCTCCCGTCGTCCTGTCCGGCGCGCCCTGCACGCGCCCGCACGCCCCGGACGCCCGGCACGTGCGGTGCGTCGGGTGCGTCCGGTGTGACCGGTGTGTCCTCGGCCGAGAAGTTACTCACAGCGCGCCGCATCGGTGGCGGCGGTACCGGGTGGCCGGGCCTTCCGGCCGGGTCGGTGACGTCGCGCCGGTCGGTGTCCGCCTGGCTGCTGACACCGCTTCCAGGTGCCGCGTTATACCTCCGGTGGGGTCAGGGCCGTACCATTGCGGCATTTCCTGTCATCATGACCAGTGATCCGCCTCACGTCCGGTGGAGGGGAGCCGGGCGGCCGACGCCGACCGGGACCAGGGAGCGATCATGGTGACGCGTGCTCGGGCGACCATCGCCGGGTTGATTGCCGGCCCCGCGGCCCTCGCGGTCGCCGGTGCGTTCGCCAACGGCATCAACCTGCTGATGAACCTGGTGTTGGCACGGGTTCTCGACCCGGCCGCCTATGGGGCGGTGGTCGTCCAGGTGAGCATCTTCATGGTGCTCTCGGTGGTCGGCAACGCGCTGCTCATCGCGGTCGTGCAGAAGGAGACGGCCGCCGACGGCGACAGCCGGCGTGACCAGTGGGGCTGGATCCGTGACCTGCGCCGCCAGTGTCTGTTCGGTGTCTTCGTCGCCACGGTGGTGGCATTGCTGATCTGCCGGCCGGTGGCGGCGGTGCTCTCCTACGCGCATCCGTTCGCGGTCGCCGAGGCGGTCATCGGGGCGGCGGTGTGGACGCTGCTGTGCATCGAGCGCGGAGTGCTCCAGGCGCGGGGAGCCTACCGCCGGCTCGCGGGCAACTTCATCGTCGAGGCGGCGACCCGGGTCAGCCTCATCATCGTGTTCGTCGTCGCCGGGCTCGGGGTGAACGGCGCCGGGCTCGGGCTCGTGCTGGGCACCGCGCTGGCCACCGACCACGCCCGCAAGGGCCTGGCGAAGGTGCCCCGAGCCGTGGTGGCACTCCCGCGGCGGGCCGCCCGGTCGGCGTCGCTCGCCGCCACCGGCCCGCTCGCGATCCCGGAGGCGCAGATCCTCCGGCGGTCGGGGCTGCTCGCCAGCACCTGGGTGGCGCTCGGCGCGCTGGTCCCGCTGGCCCTGCTGCAGAACATGGACGTCGTCATCGTCGGCTGGCTGGACCACGACGGCGCCGGCGCCTACGCGGCGATCGCCACCGCCTGCAAGGTGCCGGTGTTCATCGGTCTGGCGGTGGCGAACTTCCTGCTGCCCGAGGCGGCCCGGCGCCGGGCCGAGGGCCGCGGCGCGACCGCCGCGCTCACCGTGGCGTGCGGGCTCGTCGTGGCACCAGGCCTCGCGCTCGCCGCCATCGGCGCGGTCGCGGCGAAGCCCCTGCTGTCGCTCGTGTTCGGCCCGGAGCTCACCGGTGCCGCCTCCTCGCTGTCGATCCTCGCGCTCGGCATGACCTTCCTCGCCCTGACCCTGATGTTCGCGACCTACCTGCTGGGGTCCGCCCAGCGGCGGGTGGTCGTGGTCCTCGCGGTCTGCGCCGCTGTCACCGCGGCCGCGATCGGGGCGGCGGACGGTGACGCGATGCGCACCGCGGTGGCGATGCTCGGCTGCCAGGCTGTCACCGCCTTCGCGGCGGGAGTGCTGGTTCATCTCGTGCACCGCGCCGACGCCCGTGCCGCGGCCGAGGCTGCCGCCGGGGTTCCGGCGGCGGCTGCGCCGATGTCCGTTTTCCCGGCGGTCCCCCCGCCTCCGTCTCCGCCACCGGCACCGTCGACCTGGACGTCCGGCGCGGCGGCGGAGGGTGCGTTAGGTCCGGGCTCGAGCCGGATTCCGCCCGTTTCCGGGGCGGGAGAGGCGCGGTCCGCGGGCGCCTGGTGACTTCGGTGCGGATTTCGTCCACCTCATGTTCTTTAATATCTGCGGCATAACTGAGCCTTTCCGTCGTCGAGCCGGATCTGCCCCATCCCGGACCACGCGCCGTGAGAGGCAGGGCTCACCGGGTATCGCGGTACCAGAGTCAGATCTGATCGACCCTCGCACCGACCCTCCCTGCTGGTCGCGGCCGGATCCGAATGACGGCCCGGCGCCACCGCGGAGGGCCGTCCGAACGGAGTACATGTGGCGTTGACCAGTCCTGGGCCCGACCGCGCCCAGCCGCCCGGGACCGACCAGGTCTGATGCCCGACCCCGCGAACATCGACCCGGACGCGACGAAGATCCTGGGCCCGGGCGGTCCGTCCCACCCGCCCGGCTGGCCGCGGGCTCCTCACGGTTCGACGTCCCAGCATGCGCCGCGGACCTGGGGTGGCCCGCCGCCGGACCAGACCGGCCGCCCGGCGGGCTCCGGCGGCAACCGGCCAGGGCCGGGCGGCCAGGCCGGCGGACCAGCCGGCTCCGGCGCGGCTGACAGGTCAGGCGAGGGCGGTGGGCCTGGAAGTTCAGGCCGCCCGGCCGGCCCGGGCGAGCCCGCCGCATCTGACAGGTCGGGCGGTCGCCCCCTCACCCGGCGCGGTCTGATCACCGGAGCGGCCGGGCTCGGCGCGCTCGCCGCGGGCGGAGCGGCCGCGTGGCGGCTCACCGGCGGCGGTTCCGACGGCCAGCAGTGGTGGCCGGGCAACCCGGATCTGCCTGTCCGCGCGGACGGATCAACCCCCGCGCCGACCACGGCCTCGAAGCTCCCCACGGGCATGCTGACGATCTTCGGGGCGCCGGGCAGCTTCGGCGGGCTGGACGCCTCGTCCCCGATCGGCGTGGTCGAGGTTCCCGGCTGGGGGTTCGGGCCCGGCCAGGCGGCCTTCATGTCGGCGGTGGCCGCCGACGGGACGGTCCTCATCGGCACCACCCCGTTCACCGACGACCAGTCGGCGCTGACCGGCACCGGCATGGAGCTGGGGCTCTTCGAGCCGGGCACGCGCCGCTTCACCCGGATGGTGGTCCCGTCGTCCACCGGGCGGCAGACCCAGCCACGCACCGACCCGCTGTTCCACGGCATCGGCGGCGGTGACATCTCGGACGTCATCGTCGTGCCCGCCCCGGCGGGCGAGCAGGGCGAGCGCGCCGTCTTCGTCTCACTGATGCCCTACTACTTCTGGGATGTCCGCACCTACGGCCAGCTACCAGCGTTCGGGCAGCTGCGCCGCGGCGGAGCGGACGGGGCCTGGGGCTACGAGCCCGACCTGTCCCGCACCGGCGACGCGCTGGCGGGCAGCACGGAGCCCTGGGTCGCGGCCACCGCCTTCCCCGCCGGCACGAACGGGCAGCCGCGCTCGGCGCGCGGGATGACGTCCATCGCCCGGCTGCCTCGCAGCGGCCACCTGGTGGTCGCCCAGTACCTGGGCACCGGGAAGGGCGGCACCGACAACGGCGCGCTGCTGGTCCTCGACCTGGACGGCAGGGTCCGGGCGTTCTGGCAGTACCCGCAGGTCCGGCCGCTCGGGGTGGAGCTGGTGGTCAATCCGCGTGAGGTCGCCGCCGATCCGACCAGTGAGCCCGATGACGAGCGGTTCGTCCTGATCTGCGATGTGCGGGACACGAACCACCGCACGCAGCCCTTCCCGATCCAGGAGTTCTCCTACCAGGCCTCCACCGGACGGATCACGCCCCGCAGCACGGCCGTGCGGGCCGTGCAGGACGGATCCCGGATGGAGACCGCCGCGTTCGGCGCGGACGGCACCCTCTACGTGGCCCGTACGAAGGCCGACGGGCTGCGCGCGGACAAGCTCGCCGTCTACCCCAGGATCGGCCGGGAGCGCGGCCTGGTCAGCCGGACCCCGGCCACCGGCAACTGGCCGGTGGACAGCTGGGGCCGCGACAATCCGGCCGACTTCCTCGTTCCCGGCACCGACCGCGGCGGCCTGGTGCGCAGCCTGACGATCGATCCGGTCACCGGAGCCGTCCTGCTGGGTGGGCTGGACGGTTTAGTGACGGCGGTACGTCCCGCCGGCAGCGGAAGCCGCATGACGTTCCGCACGCTCGACCCCGTCGATGTGGGGCTTGACCGGCTGCGCGGCCCGTCGACCCGCTACGTCGGGCTGCGGCGCGGCGCGGTCGACGCACAGCGGCGGACGCTGTGGCTGCCGGTGAACCAGATGGTTCTCGACGGCATCCGCTGGCCCTATCCGCCGTTCAAGCTCGACCAGTGGCTGCTGGGCCTGAACCTGGACTTCCTGCTCGAAGGCTGAACCGCGGGCACGCCGCCGCCGTCAGGACCCCAGGCCGGTCCGGCCGCCGGGCCGATCCGGTCGCCAGGCCGGTCGCCAGGCCAGGCAGGCGGTGCCAGGCCAGGCCAGGCCCTCAGGCCTCCGACGAGACTAGGCGGTGACGTCGCGGCGGCGGAACATCAGGGCCGTGAGCAGCGCGGCCACCGCACAGAAGACGCCGACCCGCACGCCGGCCTGCAGGTAGGGCGTCGCGTAGCCCGTGCCGCCGACGGAGAAGACTTCCATCAGGTGCATCGGAAGCCAGCCCGCGGCCGGGCTGTAGATCCGCGACACCAGCATCTCCACCGGCAGCGCGTAGGCCAGTCCGACCGCGATCGCGGCGGCCGGTGAGCGCAGCACCACCGCGGCCAGCGCACCGACGACGGCATACCCCAGCGACCCGAGCGACACGTTGACCAGGCTCTTCCCCAGCGCGGCCAGACCGGACAGGGACGCCCACTGATCGGTCGGGATGCCCTTCACCGGCGCCAGCGCGAACGAGAGCGCCACCGCGACGACGGCCGCCGCGAGGACCACCCCCACCACGAAGACCGCAAGCGCCAACACCTTGCCGGCGAGCAGGCGCAGCCGGTGGGGCTGTGCGACGAGCTGGTTGCGCAGCGTGCCGCGGGAGTACTCGCCGGCGAGCGTCGCCGCGGTCACCGACAGTGCGACGACCCCCAGCAGGATGGTCACCGCCTCGAGGCCCTCGCTGATCCCCGACGGCGCGGCCAGCATCGCGACCGTCACCGGATCGCCGTCGAAGTCAGTACTGCCCGCGGAGAAGATCGTCAGCAGCGCACCCAGCGCGGCGACGGCGGCCACCGCGCTCACCGTGCCGAACAGGAAGCGCGGGCGCAGCAGCGGTACCCATTCCGATCGAAAAGAACTGATCACGTGGCGCCTCCTCGCATGGTGAGATCTCCGTCGACGTCGCCGGTGGCCCGCAGGAACGTCTCCTCCAGGTTCGGGCGATGCGTTCGGATCGAGCGCAGCGTGATCCCGGCCCGCATGGCCAGCCGGTTGATGCCCGCGGCCAGGCCGTCGGGCGCGTGCGCCACCACCACCGGATGTCTTTCGACCAACGTCGGCAGGGAGCGCGCCTCGTCGGCCATCTCGATCTCGGTGTGCAGACCGGCGGAGCCCAGGACCGCGGCGAGGCGTTCGGCGTCATCGTCACGTTCGGGCACCATGAGGATGCGCGGGTCCTCGGCTGCCAGCAGATCGGCGACATGCCCCTGGAAGAGCATGCGACCACTGCGGATCATCACCAGGTGGTCACAGATCTGCTCGACCTCGGAAAGCAGGTGGCTTGAGACGAAGATGGTCATTCCGGTGCCGGCGAGATCCCGCAGGAGGGTGCGGATCTCCCGGATTCCGGCGGGGTCCAGCCCGTTAGTCGGTTCGTCCAGAATCAACAGTTTCGGGCGGGGGAGAAGGGCCGCGGCGATGCCGAGCCGCTGCTTCATGCCCAGCGAGTAGGTGCCGAAGCGGTCGTCAGCCCGGCCGGCGAGCCCGACCTGTGCGAGCACCTCGTCGATCCGTTCGCGCCGGGCGCGTCGCCGATGCCCGAGGCCGCTGCCGCGCCCGACGCCGCGCAGCAGCGCGAGCTGCTCGAGGTTGCGCCGGCCGGACAGGCCCGGGTGGAACGTCGGGCCCTCGATCATCGCGCCGGTGCGGTCGAGGTAGCCCTCGGGCGAGGTCACCGGCTCGCCGAGGACGAAGGCCTCGCCCGCGCTCGGGCGGACCAGCCCCAGCAGCATGCGCAGCGTCGTCGACTTGCCGGCTCCGTTCGGCCCGACGAATCCGGACAGGGCGCCGGCCGGGACGAACAGGTCGAGGTGGTCGACGACCCGCCGCGGCCCGTACTCCTTGGTCAGGCCGCGGGTCCACACCGCCGCGTCGGCGGGCATGACGCGAGTGTCGGACGCACTGGATACCCCGGGCGCGGCAGGCACGCCGGGCGCGGCAGGCATCCCTGCAGGCATCCGCGGTCTGGCAGACACGCCGGGCGCGGCCGGCACCCTCCGCGCTGCGGACGCCCCGGGCGCGGCAGGCGCATCGGGCGTGATGGTGCCCGGCGTCGGACCAGGCGTGACGGGCCGGTACAACACCGGCTCCGCGGGCATGTCTCGCGTCATGGCGTTGCGGGTGCGGTGGTCGGCATCGTCGGACTGACCTCCTTGGCACGGCTGGAAGTGGATGTCGGATGGCGCCGCCTGCCGCCGGGGGCTGGTAACGCCGTCGCGCGATGCGCGAGGTGCCCGGGCGGGGCGTGGCGGTGCGCCCGCACTGTGGGCCGATGGAAGGTGGAACGCGAAGGCGTCTTCCAACGAATAGGTGGGGCGCTGCTTTCCATTCTCGAATCGTCGAACGAACGCACGGTAGCCGAACGTTCCAGGCGGTGTCCTGTTGAGCCTGTGACGGGTTTGACCTGCGTCACGTCATTTCCCGTGCGAACCCGGACATAGTCGCGGGAAGCGGGCGGTCAAACCCTGGGAAAACAGGTTTGGCGGTCGGTTTCGACGGATCGGTTCCGGTGACTTTTCGTCAGCGCTTTGTTTGCCGGCGGCCAGGCATGGTGTCAGCGCGTGACAGCACACCGGATCGGCTGTGCATCGTCGGGCGGCTGCGCGGCGGCTGGTTTTCGGGCAGCGTCGCCGGGTATCTCAGCGCGACCTTGGCCCGCGATGGGTCACGCTCCGTAGTGGAGTTCTTGTCGGTGGGGGGCGGTCGATGCTCTGGTTCGTGCTGACCTCGATCGCGGTGGGGCTACCGGTCTCCGTCGCGGCTCGCGCGGTTCTCCCGGGCTCCCGGCCGCTTGCATTGCGGACGGTGGCCGTCCTCGGGATTCTCGGGGCGCTGGTGGGGGCCGCGGTGGGGCGGGCGTTGCTGGGGGACGGCGGGCTTACCACGCATCCGATCCGGAGGGAGCTCGGCGGGCCCGTTCTCGGTGCGGCGCTGGCCGTCCTCATCGGATGGGGTTTCCGGCTCCACACCTACCGCAGCGGTCCACGTCCTCCGCGGGTACGGCCGTGGTCAGAACACCGGGACGCCGCCCCACAGGCCGCCCCACAGCCGGTGCCGGCCACCTTCGCCCGGCAACCGGCAGCGGCCACCCGACCGTCGGCCGCTGCGACGCGGCCATCGGTCACCGCCACGCAGCCATCGGCCGCGCGCGCCCAGCCGCCGGCCGCTTCCGCCTCGCCCCCGGACTGAGCTCGCCCCCCGGACTGAGCTCGCCACCGGACTGAGGGCCGCGCACCCAGCCCCTGAATGGGCGCCATCGCACCTGGACGACAATGCCCAGGGAGGGCCACGTGTCCGTTGGACGCCCAGTGCCCGCCAGGAGCATACGTCGTGATCGTCTGCCGGCGGTTGCGGGGTGACGGTCGTCGTTCGTGGGGCGATGGGTCGTTCACCGAACGCCGTGAGGCGCGGGCGCGCGACCGGAAGGAGACGAGTGGCTGGGTCGGCGAGTCTGCGGAGCGGTATCCGTGTGCTCGTCGTGATCTCCACGGTCGCCGTCGTCGTCATGCTCTCACTCGCGGTCTTCGCCGCGCTGCGGGCCAGTGACGCCGCGGCCGAGCGGGGGGAGCGCCTCGACCCAGCGGCGACGACCACCGCTCTTCTGCTCGCTGACTTCGTCGCCCAGGAGAGCGCGGTCCGCGGGTACGTGATCACCGGGCAGGAGTCCCTGCTCGAGCGATACACCCGGGCTGACCTCACCATCCCCCGCCAGATGAACCGCCTGCAGCTGCTGCTGGCGGACTTTCCGGACCTGATCGAGGGAACCGTCGCCGTCGAGTCGGCCTACCAGGCCTGGCGCAGCGAGGTCGCCGAGCCCGAAGTCGCCGCGACGAAGGCGGGCGACCTCCAGCGCGCTCGGGAGATCGAGACGGTCAGCGGCCGGGTGCGGTTCAGCGAGCTGCAGACCAGCGTGGCGAACCTCGGTACGGCGATCGACACCGAGCAGACGGCGGCGTCCGGGCGGGTGGAGAGCTCCGCCGTGCTGCTTCTCAGCTCGCTGGGGACCGCCGCGATCGTCATTCTCGGCGTCGTCCTCACCGTGCTCAATGTGCTGCGCAGGTGGCTGTTGCGGCCCATCGACGCGCTGCGCCGGGCGGTGAACGCCGTCGCCGCCGGCCGCTACGACACGCGGATCCCGGAGGTCGGGCCGTCGGAGATCGTGGAGCTCGCGGGCAACATCGACGCCATGCGCGCGCAGCTCGTCCAGCTGGTGCGGCAGAACGAGCGTTCGTGGGAGGCACTGGCGCAGGAGGGTCCGGCGGTGATCGCGCTGCGGGATGCCCTCACCCCGTCGGTCCTGCACGCGCCCGGGCTGCTGCTGCGGGGGCGGGTTGATCCCGCCCGTGGCGAGCTCGCCGGTGACTGGTACGACTCCTTCGAGCTCGCCGACGGCCGGCTCGGGATCGTCGTCGGCGACGTCTCCGGCCATGGCGCGGTGGCCGGTGTCTTCGCGTTGCGTCTCAAGCAGCTGCTCGACGCCGCGCTCGCCCGGGGCGCCGATCCCGGTCCGGCGATCGAATGGGTCGTGAACAGCCTCGGGGAGACCGACGAGATGTTCGCCACCGCGATCGTCGCGGTGGTGGACCCCGCGACCGGGGAGGTCCGGATCGCGAACGCGGGCCATCCGGACGCGCTGCTGCTGCGCCGGACGAGAGTCCCGGATGGTCCGAAGGCAGCGGCGACCGGGCTCGAGTCGGGGCCCATCGCGCGGCCGGGGGAGCGGCGGCCCGGGAACGAGACGGGGTCGACCGGAGGCGATCAGAAACCCGCACCCGTACCCGCGGCCGGCGGCGCCGTGAGCGTGGCAGGCGAAGACGGAGGGAAGAGCGGGCCGTCGCCGGGCACCCAGGCCGCCGGGACCGGCACCAAGGCGCCCGCGGCAGCCGGGGTGGCCAATGGTGACGGTGTGGGCATGGGTGCGGAGCGCCTTCCGGAGCTCCGCAGCCGTGCCGAGGTGACCCGCCTCGGTGCGACCGGCCCCATGATGTCGAGCCTGGTCGCCTCGGGCGGCGCGTGGCGCACCGAGACCCTGTGGCTGGAGCCCGGCGACGTCCTGTTCGTCTACACCGACGGCCTGGTGGAGGCCCGCGACGGCGCGAACCACCAGTTCGGTCTGGACAGGCTGGTCGCCGAGTTGCTGCGGCTCGCGGACCGCGGCCCGGCCGAGCTGTTGGACGACGTCTTCGAGGTCGTGCGCAGGCATGCTCCGGGACGTCCGAGCGATGACCGCACAGCGATCGTCATCGCCCGCACCACCCGCTGAGCCGGCCCGGGGACGGTGAGCGGACGGTCTGGGGCGCCGCAAACCTCCGCCGGCGTCTCCGCCTCCGCGCCGCCGGGGGACTAAGTAGGGCAGAACGGTCATTTCGCACTGTCGGTTGAGCGATCGTGGTGTTGAGGCGTTACGAGATCTTCGCCGGGTACATGTCCCACCATGACTGATGAGTCCGGTTCCCTCCTGCAGGGAACAGCCGCCCCCGACGAGGGTGGTTCCGGCTCGCGGGAGGAACGTGGAGCCACGCGGCGCCTGCGTGGTCCACGGCGGCCGCGGTTCCGGTTCAGCCCCGTACGTCTGATCGCCTACGTCGTGCTGGCCGTGCTCGTGCTGGCGGGAGCCGCCGCTGTCACCGGCTGGCGGCCCTCGATCCCCAACCCCTTCGCGGAGCGCACCATCGACCGCAGCTCACCGGCGGTGCTGCGGTCGCTCGAGGACCTCAGCGAGTACCACGCCGGGAGCGCCCACCTGGAGGTCGTGGTCGACCTCGAGGACGACAGCCGCTGGATCCCGTCGGCGCTGCGCGGTGAACGCACCCTGTTCGTCGGAGTCGGCAGTGTCGACGCCGTCGTCGACTTCGGCGCGCTTGGTGAGGACGCCGTCGTCGTCTCCGCGGACCGGCGGTCCGTGACCATCAGCCTGCCCGCGCCCACACTGTCGGAGCCACACCTCGATCTCGACAAGAGCTACGTGGTGGCCCGCCAGCGCGGTGCGCTCGACCGGGTCGGTGGCCTCTTCGGCGGCCAGAGCAACGACTCGGAGCTCTACAAGGTCGCCTCGACGAAGATCGGTGAGGCGGCTCAGACTGACGGTCAGGTGCTCGAGCTCGCGAAGACGAACACGACGGCCATGCTCCGTGGCCTGCTCGGCGCGCTCGGCTTCACCGACGTCACGGTGAACTACGCGACGGATCCGCGCTAGCACCTTCGGGGCGGCGCCCACTTCTCCGGCGGGAGCCCTTCCAGGCGGTGTCGACGGCCCCAGAACCCCAGCGTATGACGGGTTCTGGGGCCGTTCGCGTACCCGGCGGCGGGGCCCGCCGCGACCGGCCGGATAGCCCTACGTGGCTTTTCTCACCGGCCCGTGAGGTTTGCCGCCCGTCCACGCCGTAACGCCGTTGACCGCGGTGTGCCCGCTCCGGCGTCACGGAAGCCGGGCCCCCGTGACGCCGGCGCTGTCGCGGGCGCGCAGGCGCAGCGCGCAGGCGGGGGTGGGTGCGCCGGTCGGGTGCGGTCCCGAAGTTTGCGCTCGGATCGGGGATTCCGGTCGGAGGACCAACGTTCGACAGGACAGAGCGAATGGTGGGATGGTTTCCGTCACCATCGATATGCAGGTTCCTGAGCGCACTTGCGTTCGTAAGGTTGAGCCACCTAGACTCAGGAACGTGTCAGGGCGGGCCGGAAGGCCTGACAACGCGAGGCTTCGCCAGAGGTCCCGCCCGGAGGGGAGTCACACGACAATGAGCACCTACCTGTGGGACCCGTTTGCCGCGTTCGAGCGCATGGACCGTGAGTTCAACGAGATCGTCCGGCGCTCCTGGGGCTCGCGGGACCGTGCTGTCCGTCCGCTGCGCGCCGTGCCCCGGCCGCAGGGCGTCGTTGCCCGGCCGCAGAACGTCGTGCCGTCGGCCGACGTCCTGGTTGACGGAGACGATGTTCTGATCAACCTGGAGCTGCCGGGCGTCGACGTCGAGAAGGACGTGATGGTGGAGATCGACCGCGGGGCGCTGGTCGTCCGCGGTGAGCGTTCCTCCGAGGAGGAGGAGACCGTGAACGGTCGGGTTCACCGGGAGCGCTGGCACGGCTCGTTCCGTCGCGAGTTCGCGCTGCCGGAGAACGTGGACGCGACAGCGATCAGCGCGCGTTACGACCGCGGTGTGCTGACCGTCCGGCTCGCCGGCGCGGCAGCCGCGCCGCGCAGCACCCGGATCCCGGTGGCCGCGGCGGCGGTGGTCGGGGCGCTCCCGACCGTGCGGGACGACGCTGGAGCGGGAGCCGAGGCCGCGCACGGCGACGAGCACGCCGCTTCCTGACCGGTCCGTGAGCGTGCCCGGCCGGCCGGTGCCTCCGGCCGGCCGGGCGACGCGCCCCTGCGCGAGTGCCGTGTCGGTCCTACCGACCCCCGCCTGCCTCGCAGGCGGGGGTCGACATGTTGAGGGTGCTGGCTGCCGGAGAGCTCGTAGCGGAATCCTGTGATGCGGCGTATCCGGGCTCCCAGCATGGGCTTGGCGGAGCCATGCTGGCGGAGTGCGAACCCTGCACGGCCACCCGAGATGATCCCGCGCCGCTTGGTAGCACCGGCAATTCGCTCAACAGGGGCAACGGGGGCGCAGATGCGCCTGGCGGCCCGCAAGAAAGAAGAATCTTGGTCGTCGGAACGACCAGAATCGTTCACTCTTGCGACTTGCCAAACCGGGCCGCCGGGCCGCCCGGAGGCCCGGCCGCCGTTCATGGAGCGCGAACCTCCCCGTCCACCGACTGACGGCCTTGATCGGCGCCGGTCTGTGCCAGGCTCCAGAACGACTCCAGAACGACCAGGATCCTTAGGCCTTGCTCGGCGTCGGTGCGGGTTCTGGCGTGCTCAGGTTCCGATCGGTTCTGCCGGTCAACCGCCGGTCGCGGTCGCCGGCGGTCGTCTGCCCGGGATGTGACGGGAACGACCTTGTCAGGACGCACCCGGGCGCTGGGCGCCTCCCGCGCGGGATGACGAGCCGCGGGAGGACGACCCTCGTGCCGAGGGCGGCGGGACCATGGGCCCGACGTCGCCGTCGGGCGCCTCGTCCAGGTCGACGACGACCGGGGCGTGGTCGCTGGTGCCGGTGCCCTTGCGGGCCGCCCGGTCGACCCACACCGCGCGGGTGCGGCCGGCCACATCCGCCGTCGCCAGTGCCAGGTCGATGCGCATCCCGTAGTTCTTGGGGAAGCAGAGCTGGCGGTAGTCCCAGTACGTGTAGACCGTCTCCTCCGGCCATCTCGCGCGCATCAGATCGACCAGGCCGGCGCCGTGCAGCTCGCCGAGCGCGGCACGCTCGGCCTCGGTCACATGCGTCGCGCCCTCGAAGGCGGCGATGTCCCACACGTCGGCATCGGTCGGCGCGATGTTGAAGTCGCCCAGTGTCATCACCGGCCCCGCCGGAGCGAGCTCGCCGACCACGTCGCGCAACGCGGCCAGCCAGGCCAGCTTGTAGGCGTAGTGGGGGTCGTCGACCGTGCGGCCGTTCGGCACGTACAGCGACCAGACCCGGATGCCTCCGCAGGTCGCGGCGATCGCCCGGGGCTCGGGCTTCGGGAAGCCCGGATCGCCCGGGAGCCCGCGCTGAACGTCGTCCAGCCCCGCCCGGGACAGGATCGCCACCCCGTTCCAACGCCCGTCGCCGTGGTGGGCCACCCGATAGCCACGGCGGAAGAGATCCTCGTCGAACAGCTCCAGGAAGGCGTCGTCCGCGAGCTTGGTCTCCTGCAGGCACACCACGTCGGGACTCGCACGGTCGAGCCATTCGATCAGGCGGGACTGCCGGGCCTTGGCCGAGTTGATGTTCCAGGTCGCGATCCGCACACTGTCAGACGGTAGTCCTCACCTGCGACAGATCCACGCCTGGACCGCATCGTGACATCCTCGACGTCATGATGCGGATTTCGGCTCCTCACAGGAGCCTGCTCCCGGGCAGGTCGGGTCTGGGCATGGCCATCGCGGTCGCCGCCGGCGCGGCCGGGCTCGTCGGCTGCGACCAGGTCTCGGAGGAGACCAGGTCGGCCGGGGCCACCGTGCTGTGCTCCCAGATCAGGGTCGAGCCCAGCGAGATCGAGCAGAACCCGGACGCGGCGCGCCTCGTCGCACTCGTCGTCCGGGATCTCGCGCCCGAGGAGAACATCCGCAGCCTCGCCGGCCGCGTCGCGGACGATCCCACTGTGCTCAGCCCGCGCGCCCAGCTCGCGGACTGGGTCGCCGACCGCTGCGGCGGTGCGGTCGGCGGCACGGGTACCGGCGGCGGTGCGGGTGCCGGCGGCGGCACGTCGGTCGACGGCGACGATCCGGTCGGCGATGACCGTGGGGACGACTAGCGCCCTGGGCGTGCCGGCCCGTCCCTACGTGGTGCTGAGCTGCGCGATGTCGCTGGACGGCCGGATCGACGACTGCTCGCCGAGCCGGCTGATCCTGTCGAGCCCCGCGGATCTCGACCGGGTGGACGAGGTCCGGGCCGGATGCGACGCGATCCTGGTCGGCGCAGGCACCGTGCGGCGCGACGACCCCGGGCTCGCCGTCCGTTCGCAGCGCCGGCGCGACGCGCGGACCGCGGCGGGGCGTCCGCCGACGCCACTGCGGGCTGTCCTGACCCACGAAGGCGACCTCGACCCGGCGGCCCGCATCTTCCACGACGGTGCGGACAGGGTCGTCTACCGGGCGGCCGCCGGCGTGTCCGGCGCGTCCGGCGCGTCCGGCGCGTCCGGTGCGGCCGGTGCGGCCGCTGCGTCCGGCTGCGCCGCGGCCTCGCCCCTGGCGGCGGTGGCGACGGTGGTCGATCTCCCTGAGCCTCCGCTGGCGAGCCTCCTGCGGGACCTGACCGGCCGCGGGGTTCGGCGGCTGCTGGTCGAGGGGGGCACCACGATCCACACCGCGTTTCTCACCGCTGGCCTGGTGGACGAGCTCCACCTGGTGGTGGCACCGTTCTTCGTCGGCGAGGCGGGCGCCCCGACGTTCGTCGGCCCGGGCAGCTTTCCGTTCGACGCGGCGCACCGGCTTGCGCTCGCCGAGGTCAGCCAGCTCGGTGACGTCGTCCTCCTGCGCTATCTGACGTCGCAGGGCTGAGCGCCTGGTCCTGCGTGCCGGTCTCGCGCCCGGCCCGCACTCCGGCTGACCGCGGCGCTGGTCCCCGCCTGCAGTTCCGCGGCTCGGACGTCGTGACTGTCCCATGAGGTGATCGCCATGGTCCTGTTGCTGTTTTGTGGCCTTCCCGCCGGGCATGCGGCGTACGGGCGTTGTGCCCGGAACCGAACCGTACCGTCGGGAGGCGATCGTGTCCGTACACAGCGTCACGCAGGCGGGGCGCCAGGTGGTATCCGCGGGCGAGAGCGCGGCGCACCGTACCCGGCACAGCCGGGCGACGGACCTCACCGCTCGGCTGGGCTTCGCGGCCCGCGGTGTGGTCTACCTGCTCATCGGGGTTCTCGCGATCCAGATCGCCCGCGGGAACCCCGATGAGCGGGCGAACCGGCAGGGGGCGCTGCGCGAGATAGCGGACAAGCCCTTCGGAACCGGTCTGCTCGTCCTGATCGCGGTGGGATTCGCCGGCTACGCGCTGTGGCGGCTGCTGGAGGGTGCGGTCGGGCATCGCGAGGAGGCCGACACGAAGAAGCGGGCCGTGAAGCGGGCTGTGTCCGTCATCAGGGGCGCGATCTATCTGGTCATCACCGGCAGCACCATCACGTTTCTCGCTTCGGACGGGGCCAGCTCCAGCTCCGGGGAGCCCGCCCCGTACACGGCACGGGTCATGGCCCACAGCGGCGGGCGATGGCTGGTGGGAGCCATCGGCCTCGTGGTCGTCGGCGTCGGCGTCGGCATGCTCGCCAAAGGAGTGACCACCAGGTTCGAGGAGAAGCTGATGCGAGCGCGGATGCGGCCCGCGCTGCTGCGCGCCGCCCGGCGCATCGGGCAGGTCGGCTACCTCGCGCGCGGCGTCGTGTTCGGGCTCGCCGGAGTGTTCGTCGTGAAGGCCGCTGTCGATTTCGACCCCGGCGAGGCGAAGGGCTTCGACGGCACACTCCGGTCGATCGCCGACCAGGCCTACGGCCAGGTGTTGCTCGCCTGCTGCGCGGCGGGGCTTGCCCTGTTCGGCGCCTACTCGTTCATCGAGGCCCGTTACCGCAGACTCTGACATCCTTCGTGCGGTGGACCTCGGCGAGATGTGGCAGTCGAGCCGACCGCCCTGGTTCCGGTGGTGGGCCCTGGTTCCGGTGGTGGGTTTCGTGCCCGGTCACCTTCCAGACAAGTCGGGGTTGGGTAGAGAATCGGTGTGATCAAGTAGGCGGAACATTCGTGGCGGGCAAGGGAGCAACCGGTGGACCGGACCACGCTGAGCGTGATCACCCCGGCAGGTCGGACGATGCTGGCGGGCGACGCGCCGTGCGTGGTGGGTCGTGGTCGTACCTCGGACGTCGTCGTGAACGACGGTCGGGTCTCCCGCCGTCATCTCATGCTCGAACCGGTCGCCGGCGGCTGGCGGGTGCAGGATCTGAGCGTCAACGGCCTCTGGCAGGACGGCCGCCGCGCGGCCGATCTCTTCGTGAGCGCGCATGAGGTGCGGATCAGGCTCGGAGCGGCCGACGGGCCCGAGATCGTGCTGGTCCCGGCCGCCGCGGCGCCGGGTCAGCCGGGTCCCGTAGCGCCCGGTCAGCAGGCCTCCGCGGGCCCGGTGGCTCCGGTTGCTCCCGTCGGTTCGCCGGGCTCACCCGGTGCGGCTCAGCCCGGGCCGGTGAACCCCGCCTGGCCGGGCGCCGGGCCGGCCCATCGTCCGGCGCCGCCCTCGGGCCCGGGGCCGGTGCCAGCACCTGTTCCGTACCCCGGCCAGGCCGCGGCGGCGGGTGGCCTGCCGCCCGCTCCCGCGGGCCCGCAGCTTCCGCCCGCGGCGCCTCCTGGCTGGTCAGCCCCCGCCCGCGGGGCCTCGCCGGCTTCCGGGCCTTCGCCGGTTCCCGGCGCTGGGCCGGGAACCGGAGGGATCCCGGTTCCCGGCCCGCGCACGGGGTCGCTCCCGGTGGATCCGTCGACGTCGCAGAGCGCGATCGTGCATGCGCCGCGGCGGGTGCATCCGCTGCGGCCCGGCACGATCCGGCTCGGGCGCTCCCGTGGCAACGACGTGGCCGTCGCGGACCTGCTCGCCTCGCGCAACCATGCCGAGCTGCGGGTCGGTCCCGCCGGCGTCGAGATCGTCGATCTCGCCTCGGCCAACGGCACCTTCGTCAACGGCCAGCGGGTGATGCGGGCGCCGGTCGGCCAGCGCGACGTGATCGCCATCGGTCACCACCTGTACCAGCTCGAAGGCGACTCGCTGGTCGAGTACGTCGACTCCGGTGACGTCGCGTTCGAGGTGCAGGGCGTCTCGGTGTTCGCCGGGACGAAGCAGCTCATGCACGACATGACGTTCCGGCTGCCGGGGCGTTCGCTGCTGGGTGTGGTCGGCCCCAGCGGTGCGGGCAAGTCGACCCTGCTCAACGCACTCACCGGCTTCCGCCCGGCGGACGTCGGCTCGGTCCGCTACGCCGGCCGTGACCTGTACGCCGAGTACGACGAGCTGCGCCGGCGCATCGGGTACGTCCCGCAGGCCGACCCGCTGCACGCCCAGCTGACGGTGCGGGAGGCGCTCGAGTACGGCGCGGAGCTGCGCTTCCCGGCGGACACGACCGCCGAGGAGCGCCGGACGCGGGTCGGGGAGGTGATCGGCGAGCTCGGCCTCACCGCGCACGCGAACACCCCGGTCAGCCGGCTCTCCGGCGGGCAGAAGAAGCGGACGTCGGTGGCGCTGGAGCTGCTCACCCGCCCGTCGCTGCTGTTCCTGGACGAGCCCACCTCGGGTCTGGACCCGGCGAACGACCAGTCGGTGATGGAGACGCTGAAGGGCCTCGCCAAGGGCGGCGGCGCGGGCTCGTCCGACGAGGGCGGGCGCACGGTCATCGTCGTCACGCACAGCGTGCTGTTCCTGGATCTCTGCGACTACATCCTGGTGCTGGCCCCGGGTGGGCACGTCGCCTACTTCGGCCCGGCCGACGGGGCGCTGCGCTTCTTCGGCAAGGAGGACTTCCGCGACTTCGCGGCGGTGTTCCGGGAGCTGGAGCGCACGCCCGGCGCCGAGATGGCGGCCCGTTTCCGCGGCTCCGAGTACTTCGTGCCCTCGGCGATCGTCGCGCCGGCCGTGCGCAAGGCGCCCACGGCACTGCCGAGCGTGCGCCAGCAGCCGGTGTCCGCGCAGCTCGCGACGCTGACCCGCAGATACCTGAAGGTCGTGCTGGCGGACCGCTCCTACCTGCGCCTGATCTTCGCCTTCCCCTTCCTGCTGGGGATCATCCCGCGGGTCATCCCAGCGCCGGACGGACTCGATCCACTGCCGGACAGGCCCAATTCGGACGCGATGAAGGTGCTCGTCGTCCTGGTGCTGTGTGCCTGCTTCATGGGGATGGCGAACTCGGTCCGCGAGATCGTCAAGGAACGCGATATCTACCGGCGAGAACGGACGATCGGGCTGTCCCGGACCGCCTATCTCGGTTCGAAGATCATCGTTCTGACGGTGATCACCACCCTGCAGTGTGTGATCTTCACGTTGATCGGCCTGCTCGGGCGGGCTCCGGCGCAGGCAGCCCTGCTGGGGGCGCCGCTGGCGGAGTGCCTGATCGCGGTGATCGTGGCCGCGGTGGCGTCGATGATGATCGGTCTGCTGGTGTCGACCCTCGTCGACAACGCCGACAAGACGATGCCCGTCCTGGTTCTGGTGACCATGGGGCAGCTCGTCCTGTCCGGCGGCCTCGTCTCGGTCTCCGGCCGGGCGGGCCTGGAGCAGATCTCCTGGTTCGTACCCGCCCGGTGGGGCTTCGCGGCGCTCGCGTCCACGGATGACCTGAACGAGGTCTCCAAGCTGGGCAACGAGGTGCTGCGGTCCGACCCGGCCGATGCGCTGTGGGAGCACAGCGCGGGGATCTGGCTGCTCGACATCACCATCGGTGTGCTGCTCGCTGCCGCCGCGCTGGCCGCGACGTCGTCGACCCTGCGCCGTATCGACCCCAAGGTGACCCGGCCCACGGCGCAGGCACCTGCAGCCGCGCCGCGTCCCGCGGGGCCACCGGCCATGCCCCCGGCGGGGCCGCCGGTGGGGCCGTGGGGCAGCGGGGGAGCGGCCTGATCCGACAGGCACCGATGTCGCGGCTACGGGTCAGCGGTGGCTGAGACCGCCCGCGGCTGAGGCGATCTCAGCCGCGGGCAGTTCTGTGCGTGGGCGGCTTCGGCTGCCAGCGGCCAGCCGCCAGCTGCCAGCCGTCAGCCGCCTCAGCCGCCGGTAGCCTCGGAGACCGGCGGCGTCGCGGACGGCTGGCCGGGCGGCACCGTGAGTTCGCGCAGCATCCTGAGCAACTGGCCGCGCAGATCGCCGGTGGGCGGCGCCAGCCCCAGCAGGTCGGCGAGCCACATCCCGTCGGCGGCCATGCGGACCAGCGTGGCCAGGGCCGGGTCGATGCGGTCCTCGACGATCCGGCTCTGCCAGGTGTCGTAGCGTTCGCGGAACTGGCGCAGGCGATTCGGGTCGGCGATCAGCGCGGCGAGGACGCCGACCTCCGCGGCGGCCTCTCCCGGCTGGCCGTTGCCCTCGGTGCTGACGTCCAGATAGGCGCGTACCCAGCTCCCCGGCCGGTCGTCGACAACGGCGCGGCCGGTCACCTCCGCGTCGAACTCGTCGTTCCACCGGTCGTAGAGGGCGTCGATGAGTGACGCGCGGGTGGGGAAGTGGTGGAGCAGGCCTCCCTTGGAGACCTCGGCCTCGCGGGCCACCGCGTCGAGGCTCAGCGGCTGATCGCCGTGGCGGGTGAGGACCCGCCAGGCCGCGTCGAGCAGGCGCTGCCGAGTGGCGGCCGGGTCCGAGGCTGGCACGACCGCCATTGTGCACCACCGACCAAGCAAAGACGCTTTGACGTGCGTGTTCATCACGATCCCGGCGGGTTGACCGACCGTCTGGACGGACGGTAGTAGTCGTGGGGGTGAGCCGGGCGGGGACCCGGGCACCCGCCAGGTCCGGGCCGGTGCCCGAGTCCACCGGGCCTGGCGTGGGTGTCGGGCCGGCGGGGGACGGCGGGGGACGCGAGCGATGAGCAGATTGAGGGACGGCCGGGTCGGCATGCCGGCCGGCCTGGTAGTCGACGACGGGGCCGGGCAGGCCTCGTTGACCCACGGATCCGTGGGACGTCTGGTCGTGGCGCTGGCCACCGCCACGATGCTGCAGTGGCTGGGAGCCTTCGCGATCGCGCCACTGCTCCCGCTCTACCTGGAGGAGCGCGACGTCTCCGTCAGCGGCGTCGGCGTCGTGATGGCGGCGTTCTTCGTCGGCTCGCTCCTGTCGCAGTACCCGGCGGGAGTGCTCACGGCCAGCCGAGGGCATCGCCCGGTGCTGCTGGGGGGCCTTGTCCTGTATGCGGTGGGCAGCGTCGGTCTGATCGTCTCCCCGGGCCTCGGCTGCGACGCGGTGGTGCGTGCGCTGCAGGGCGCCGGCGCCGGCGCGTTCGAGGTCGCCGTTCTCACCGCGGTCGCGGCGACCGTGCCGGCGGACCTGACCGGGCGTGCCGTCAGCGCGGTCTACACGGGCCAGATCGCCGGTACCGCGATCGGCCCGATGCTCGGTGGCCTCGCCGGTGAGCGGCAGATGGACCTGCTCTTCCTCGGCGCGGCGGTCGCCGCTGCGGTCGCGGCCGTGCCGGTGCTCATCCTGCTCCGCCCGGACGGGAGAGCCTCCGCCGGCGGTGACGCTCTGCCCCCCGTGGGCCACGCGAATCCCGCGAGCCCCGCCGCGGCTGCCGCGGCGGGGCCGCGCTCGGGGTCACTCCGCGCCCTGATCGGGGCCGGAGTGGGCGGGCTGCTGCTGGTGGCGGCGGTGAACGGGCTGTCGGTCGGAACCTACGAGACCTGCTGGAGCCTCCTGCTGGCCGACCGCGACGTCTCGACAGAGATGATCGGGCTGAGCTTCACCCTCTTCTCGCTGCCGTACATCGTGTGCGCGCTGCCCGCGGGCTGGCTCGCGGACCACAGCGACCGCCGGTGGCTCGTGACCGGCGCGACGCTGGCGATGGCCTGCACCGTCGCCAGCTACTCGTTCATCGACTCCTTCTGGCTGATCATGCTGGTGTGCTGCGTCGAGGCGATCGCCCTGGCGGTCAGCTTCCCGGCCGCCCAGTCGCTGCTGGCCCAGGAGGCCGGGCGTGTGGGTACCGGGCGGGCGCAGGGCCTGTTCACCACGACGCAGACCGCCGCCACGGCGTTCGCGGCGCTGACCTCCGGCGCCCTGTACTCGGCGAACGTGCACCTTCCGTTCCTGCTCACCGCCGTCGCGGCGGTCGCGGTCGCGGCCGTGCTGCCGCTGCTGTGGCGACAGGTCCGGGGCGTCGTGTCGGCTCCCGACGAGGTTGTCGCGGCGGGGCCCGCGCTGGGGGCGGCAGAGGTGGTGGGGACGGGCTCCGTCGTGGGGGCCGTGCCGGTGGGCGTGGGGCACCGGCGGGTGACCTGACCTCGCCAGCGCCGTCCTGGCGGGTCGTTACGCTGGTCAGATGGGTGAAAACGACAGGGACGTCGCGTCCGCGGGCCAGGACACACAGCCGGCGGCGGCTCCGGTGACCGCCGAGTTCGTGGTCGCGGGGGTGGCCTTCGAGCATCCGATCATGAACGCGGCCGGTACCTGCAAGACGCTGGCGGACGTCACGGCGCTCGCCCGCAGCGCGGCCTCCGCCGTCGTGGTGGGATCGATCACCCGGGACGCTCGGGCTGGCAACAGCGGCGAGGTCTACTGGTCGGGTCCCGGCGGATCCCTCAACGCCCTCGGGCTGCCGAACCGCGGCATCTCCTACTACCGCGAGCAGCTTCCGGCCATGGTCGACGCCGCGCACAACCACGCCAAGCCGCTGGTGGTCAGCGTGGCGGGTTTCGCCGCCGACGAATACGCGGACCTGGCCCGCGTCGCCGCCGACGCGGGAGCGGACCTGATCGAGCTCAACCTCGCCTGCCCCAACGTCTGGGATGGCGGGCAACAGAAGCGGATCGCGTGTTTCGACCCGGGGCAGACCGAGGCGATCTGCGCGGCCGTCGAGGCGGCTCTCGCCGCGGCGTCACGCCCGGCGCCGCCCTACGGGGTCAAGCTCTCGCCGTTCTCCGACCCGGAGGCGCTGGGCGAGCTGGCGGGGCTGCTCGCCCGCCGATCCGGCGTCTCGGGTGGGCCGAGCTTCGTCACGGCGATCAACACCTTCCCGAACGCGCTGGTCCTCGACGATCGGCTGCGTCCTGTCCTCGATGTCGGGCTCGCCGGGCTGAGCGGTGCGGCGCTGAAGCCGGTTGGGCTCGGCCAGGTGCGACAGCTCCGCCAGCTCCTGCCCGAGCGGATGGACATCATCGGTGTGGCGGGCGTCCAGAACGGCCGTGACGTCGTCGACTACCTGGCCGCGGGCGCACGGGTGGTGCAGAGCGCGACGGCCTTCTGGAACAGGGGCGAGGACCCGACCGTGTTCGGCGACATCCTCAGTGACTGGATCGACGCGAAGGACCTCGCGGCAGCCCAGGCCGCGGCCGGCTGACGGGACCTGGCTGACGGGACCTGGCTGACGGGACCTGGCCGAGGGAACCGGTCGGAGCGCGTCCGGTAGCGGCCATCCGGCGGACTGTGCCGGTGCCGGACGACGTCCGTCAGTGCCGCTCGGGCAGCTCGATGACCACGTTGGTCGCCTTCACCGTGCCGACGGCGAGGACGCCTGGTTCCAGCCCGAGCTCGTCGGCGGCCTCGCGGCTCATCAGCGACACCACCCGGTGCCGGCCGGACTGGATCTCGACCTGGGCCATCACCTCATCGCGGCGCACCCTGGTCACGATGCCGGGAAACCGGTTGCGGGCGGAGGCGCCGACGATGGAGGGCGAACTCAGCGGGAGCTCACCGGCCATGTCGATGGCGAACTGCGCGAGCACCGCGCCTTCGACCGCCTGCCTGCCCGCGCCGTCTCGAACGGTGGGCAGCCGTCCGCCGTCCGCCCAGCGACGCACTGTGTCGTCGCTCACGCCGAGCAGGCCGGCGACCTCGCTGATCCTGAAGGTCGACATGCCGGCACCATATCCGCCCGCAACATCCCCTGCGATTCCGTGAGCCGGCCTGACACGTCGACGCGTCCGTCCGGACCACGCCTCACGCTGTGTTCGGCCTGGCTGATGTCATGCGGGGCGCGGCTGGTTGGCCGGCCCACCGGGAGCTGCCCGGAGAAACCAGCTCCGGGGTGCCCGAAGGTGGCCGGACGCGGGTTCGCCGCGAACCTTGGCCCGGACGGTGTTTTCATCGAATGGTGGCCTGTCGCCGTTCCCGCCGGCGGGGCCCGGTTGGTCCCGTCGACCCGCTGACCGCACGCGCCGCGTCCCGCGTCGGCGTGCCCGGCGTCGGCGTGCCCGCGACCGGTGCGGATGAGGGGCCCGTCCGGGCCGGGGGAGTGCCGGAGCCGCAGGACCTGGACTACCGGTTCGACCTCGATCTCGGCGAGCTGGTGCCGGGAGCCGGGGTCGTCGCACGAGGAGTTCGGCTCGACGGCGCGGCCCTGACGCTCTTCTTCGTGCTACGGCCGTGCGCAGGGGCGGCAGCGTCACCAGGGCCGGCAGCGTCACCGGGGCGGGCACTGGCCGTCTCACCGGCCCGGCCGCTGTTCATGTGCTCCTACCGGCCCGGTGCGCCGGTCGACGACGGGTTGGCGGGCCTCCCGGTCGCCTGCGCCGCGGTCGAGGTGGCCGGGAGCCGGTGCCGGGCGACGTTCCCACCGCCGGTGACCGGTACCTGCCGAGTCCGCTTCGGTCTGCGTCCCTGGGAGGCGGGCCGTGGCCCGGAGCCCGGGTGTGCTCGCGGTGTCGATCTCGTCGGCAGGGACGATCACCGCGGGGGAGCCGACCGAACGGGGCCCGCGGCGTGTGATCCGGGCGGTGACCTGTGTCTTGACCTGCGTACCGGCCGTGCCGTCTATGTTCCCGCGGATACCGGGAACACCGGGGAGGTCATTGGCTGAGCGGTGTGGTGGTCGTGGGCCTTCGGTGTCCCACCCGGCCCGTTCGTGGGAGTTTCGCCCAACCGCTCGTATCGTGGTGCGATGTGAGGCGGAGGGGAAATGCGCTGCATGGGGGTGCCGCCCGGGCGACGCATCGTTTCGGCTCCCCGAGTACCGCTGGGGAGCCGTTCTGATGGATGACGCGACATCGTCGACCGACGCGGAGCCGTCCGATGCGGCGCCGATCGAGGCAGTGCTGCCCGAGGCAGTGCCGGCCGAGGCAGTGCCGGCCGCGCGGCGCCGGCCACCTGGTTCGTTGGAGGAGGAGGTGCTTGGCGTGCTGCACAGCTCCGGGGAACTCTCTCCCGGTGAGGTACGCGACCTCCTTCCGGACTCCGGGAGGCTCTCCTACAGCGCGGTGGTCACCACGCTCACCCGGCTTCATGCCAAGGGCGTGGTCACTCGTCGGCGCCATGGGCGGGCCTACCTGTACTCGGCGCCCGGCGATCCGGCCACGCTCGTCGCCTGGCGGATGAACCGGCTGCTCGCCGGCCAGGCCGACCACAGACGCGCGCTCACCCACTTCATCGCGGCGCTCTCCCCCACGGACGAGGCGCTGGTTCGGGACCTGCTGGCCTCCGCCCCCGCCCAGCCGGGTGGTGTGCCCCTGGCCGGCGGCGACCTGCAGGCCCACGGCGACGGTGGCGGGGCCGGCACGGCGCCTGGCTCCGAGCCCAGCCGATAGGGCGAGCCGTGGCCGTCGATCAACTGCTTGTCTCGGTCGTTCTCGCTCCGGCCGCGGGTGTGGTCGCCGGGCGCATCCTGGTCGACCTGCTGCCACCGCGCGCCGTGGCCTTCGGCTACACGGCCGCCGCGGGCCTGTTCGCCGCCGCGAGCACGCTGAGCCTGGTCGCGTTCGGCATGCCGGCGGTGGCGCGGGTCGTCGGGCTGTCGCCGGCGCACCAACCGGTGGTGATGTCCTGGCAGTCCGGCGAGATGCCGCTGTGGGCGTCCTGGGCATGCCTGCTGCTGGTCACGGTCGCGATGATCTCGGTGCTGGTGACCGGGCGGAGTCAGTTCAGGTCCGTGCGGGCCGCCCGAGCTGAAGCTGCCGCGCTGCCGGGCACCGGTGAGATCGTGGTGATCCCCGATGGTCGCGCGGACGCCTTCGCCCTTCCCGGCGTCCCGGGGCGCATCGTCGTCACCGAGGGCATGCTCACCGCGGTCGGCGCGGGCCGGCACCAGGCGTTGTTCGCGCACGAGCGGGCGCATCTGGCCGGTCGGCACCACCGGTTCTCCTTCGGCGCACGCCTCGCGGCGGCCGCGTTACCGCCCCTGTGGCCGATGGTCACCGTGATCGACTACGCGATCGAACGGTGGGCCGACGAGCAGGCGGCGAGCGTGGTGGGTGATCGCCGTTCGGTCGCGCACGTCGTCGGCACGGCCGCGCTGGCCGCCACCGAGCAGGCTGTCGTCGAGCAGGCCGCGGTTGAAGAGTCCGCCGTCGTCGGCGCGGCCGAAAGGCGGCCCGGCCGGCGGCTGTTCCCCGGTCGCCTCCGCGAGCCACGCACCGCCAAGCTGCGGGCGGTCGCGGCCGGTGGCGGCCCACGACCCGGCCCTGTTCCGCGGCGGGTCGCGGCGCTGCTCGCAGCCCCGCAGCGGCGTAACCGGCTCCTGCTCGCCGCCCTGCCCGCAGCGCTCGCGCTCGCCTCCTGCGGAGTCTCGATCGAGGCGTTGCTGGATCTGCCCTACCGGCGGGTGTTCGACTACGTCGAGCCCTGAACGCCCGCGGGTGGTGGGCGCAGCGCGCTCAGCCCACGATCGTGATGGGCGTCCCGAGTGGGACGAGACCCACCAGGCGCAGCAGGTCATCGTTGCGCAGCCTGATACATCCCATGCTGACGTCCGAGCCGACAAGGTCCGGGCGGTTGGTGCCGTGCAGCCCGATGATGCCGTCGGCCCCGTTGAACTGGGTGATGACGTCCGAGAAGCCGGAAAGCCCGAAGGCGAACGGTCCCCAGGGGCCGTTCGGGTCCGCCGGGCGCAGCAGCTCGGTCAGGTAGAACACGCCGCGTGGCGTCGGTGTCGAACCGGTGCCGATGCCGACCGGGAGCTTCGCGGCGACCGCCCCGTCACGGAAGACGGTCAGCCGGTGCGCCCGGCGGTCGACCAGCAGCTCGTAGGGCGTCGTCGTGAGACGGACGTCGGCTGCCCGCACCCAGCCGATGCTGTTGTTCGGCCGGACGGGCACCCGGACCCGAAGCCAGTCGCGCTGCCTCTCCTCCACGCCGAGCACCAGGGTGATGCCACGCGGATTGGGATTGTCCAGGGTCCAGCGCGGCTCGCCGCCGCGGCGATCCGCGAAGATCTCCAGGCGGGGCACCGTGGCGTAGGCGACCCAGGCCCAGCCTGCGGGCAGGGCCAGGATCGTGGCGTCGGCCGGCCGCGGATCGTCGGCGTGGCCCGGTTCGTCACCGCCGCGCCCCGCATCAGGCGGGACGATGCTCGGCCCCGGCCGGGCAACGGGCCATGGCCCGCGGGCCTCGCCGGTGACCTGCCCGCCGCAGCCGGCGAGCGCGAACACGCTCACTGCCGCGGCCAGTACCCCCAGCACCCGAGCGACACCCCGTCCAGCCACGGCTCCGTGCCACCCCCCGAGACGCGCGCCGCGCCGGTCCCTCACTGACACGGCCGCTTCGCCAGCAGAGGGTAGTTCGCCGGTCACGGGATCATGGGAAGCCGCTTTGTCGCGTGGCGACTCCGATCCGTCACCTCCGCGCGGCCAGCACCCGGTATGCGTTCGAACGCCGGCCGGCGGTGAGATAGCGGCGGCTCGCCGCATCCCAGGCGATCGCCGCCGGCATCACCGCGGCCGTCACCGCGCCGAGCAGGACCCGCCGCACCCGCGCCGCCGCGGGGCTCGCGACGTCCAGCCACGGGCTGGTCGGTGGCGGGGCGGCCCGCTGCCAGGCCCCCCACAGCGCGATCGGGGCGTCCCCGCCCTGGTGGGCTGGACCGAACCGCACGTCGAGAACCTTCAGCCCGAGGTCGTCCAGAGCGGCGGTCAGGTTGTCGGCCGGGAGGAGGTGCTGATGCTGGGGGACCAGCCAGCCGGGCCAGTACGTGCCGAACCAACGGCCGGTGGGGCAGTGCGGATTCGGCAGCTCGACGAGCAGGTGCCCGCCCGGGGCGAGAACCTGCGCGGCGGCCTGCAGCTCCTCCCGGGGGTCTCGGGTGTGCTCCAGGTAGTGGAACATGCTGACCACGTCGTAACGGTCGCGCAGGGTGGCCGCCAGGTCGGGCAGCCGGCCCCGGTAGGCATGCTCGATCCAGCCCCGGCGTTCGGCCTGGCCGATGCTCTCGCCGATGTCCAGGCCGTCGAAGGACGTCGTCGGCCAGACCTCCCGAGCGGTCGCGCAGAAGTGGCCGAAGCCCCCGCCGACGTCGAGCCAGCGCCGCGGCGCGGGGATGTCGATGCGGGCCCGGTCCAGGTAGGTGGCGGTGTTGCGGCTGAAGAGCTCCTCGACCAGGCGGGCGCCGAGACCGGAGTAGAAGTCCCGGTAGTAGAACTCGAGCCCGGCCAGGGTCAGCCGTGGGTTCTGGAAGACGTGGCCGCAGTCGCGGCACCGGTCGTACCGGAACACGCCGGGCTTCGCCTGGAAGCAGTCGGCGCCGAGCAGTTCGAGTGCCAGCTCGGCTCCGCCGCACCAGGGGCAGGCCGTGAACGGCGGTTCCAGGAACCTGTCGACGCCGGCGGCGAGGTCGGCCGCGTACTGGCGCCTCTTCGCCGCCAGCACCGCGGGCTCCGGCACCGGTGGCCCAGGCCGAGGCGTCCACGCGGCGGCGGTGGCAGCAACGGCAGTGGCAGTGGCATTGGTGGCAGTGGCAGTGGTGGCAGGGGCGGTGGTTGTGGCGTCGGTCACGCTCGTGCCAGCGGTGGTTGCCGGTGCGGTCCGCCTGGCGACGACCGGTGAGACGAGAAACCGCAGCATCGGCAGCCGGCGGGTGAGCGGGCTGCGGGCCAGCTCACCCGCCGTGAGCCGAATCCGCCCCGCACTCACCATCAGGGGCTGCACCCATCCGAGCAGGGCGGCGCCGAGCGCCCAGGCTGGCGCTGCGGCCATGCCGGCTACCACCGCGAGGTCACGGGCGAGCGGCATGAACGGCATACCGGGAGCCCAGGGGTAGGCGGCGAACTCGATCTCCAGCCGCTGCGTCGCGGACCCCGCACCCGCCGAGAGCCCCGGCAGAATCGCCAGCCCCGTCGCGGTCCACGCATGAAGCCGCAGCGTCGCGGTGGCCGCGACGAGCTCGACACGGGTCGGCGTCGGCAGATCCAGTCCGGCGCGTTCCCATACGTCCTGTTCGACGAGCAGGGCCTGGAAGGCACCGCGCCCCGAGGTGAGCAGGCTTGGCCGGTCGGCCCGTGGATCGACCATCCGCGCCAGGTCGAGCACCTCATGGGCGGCCATCTCGGCAGGCACCAGATCCAGGACGGACAGGCCCTCCCGGAGCGCGTACGCACTCGCCGCCCGCCGCTGTGCCTCGTCGAGCCGGACGCCGCCGGCGACCAGGAACCGGTGCGAGGGATGCACGGCCTGCTCGGCTGGCGGAATCACCGCCAGCGCGCGCACCCGCGCACGCAGCCGCAGGCTGTTGAGGCCGATTCCGGCACAGGCGGCGATCGGCAGCCACGCGCGGAGGGTGCGTGTTCCTTCGCTGATGACGCCTCCCGGGGCGAGGGCAACGAGAGCAACACCGCGCACCCTACGGCCGCCACCGCCCCACCAGGACCTGCACACGCGCCACCCACCAGGGGCCCGTGCGGCCCCCTGACCTGCCCGGCCCCCGAAAACCCTCAGATCGCCCGTACGGGCGACGCGACCCGAAGCGACTGAAGCACCCCGAAGTGCCCGGACGGCCGGAGTCACCCCGCCGACCCGCGGGATCACAAAGGCGATGCGACCGACCACGGACAGTATCGACTCGGCCCCAAGGTCACCGTCGAGAACCCCCAACATGTGCAAAATCGGCGGCAATCAACGCACAACCATCCGCCATGGGATGGTCGGTCACTCCAGTGGTCCGCCACCGAGTCGGCGACCCTGTGCGCCCGACCATCCGGCGGGGAGCCCCCGAGTCGGGAGGTTCGTCGCCCACCCAGTCGTTCCGGGGCGATTCCGGCCGCCTGGACTATGGCGACGCTCCGAACCCGGCAAATCTCGGAGAGTGTCGAACCGATCCGCCTGGACGCTTCTCCAGTGCCGAGAAACCCGGCTCCGCCACCCCCGAACCGACGACCGACCCGAACTTTCAGCTCAGGGCACAAGACCAGCTCAGGAAACAGGCCCCGGGCACGGGAGCCCAACGCAAGCCGCCCCACCCCCGAACCGGCTTCACCGACACGACCCACACGCCGAAACCCACCAGCTCAGGGCCCTCACCCCCAGGCCCCCACCGCCTAAACGGCCAATGAGGACCCAAGGTCACCACCCCGGAAAACCCCAGCGCCCCAAGGGTTCGGAGGCCCGGGGGCACCACCCCCGAAACCCCAGCGGCTCAGGGGGTTTGGGGGGTCCGGGGGCCTCGCCCCCGAAACCCCAGCACACCCACCACACTCCAAACGCCCGGGGCCCCCACCCCGCCAGCGGCAGGGGGGCTCCGGGGGGCAACGCCCCCCGACAAAATAACGGCCAAAGGCCCAAAGCCAACGGCTTTGGGCATAGGAATCCCAGCTCGAGCGGGTGACCGGGATCGAACCGGCATGGCCAGCTTGGAAGGCTGGGGCTCTGCCATTGAGCTACACCCGCGTTGGTGATGAGGACGAGCTTACCCCGTAGGATGGGGATGCAACGCCTCGGGGCGTAGCGTAGTGGCTAGCGCGCCTGCTTTGGGTGCAGGAGATCGGGAGTTCGAGTCTCCCCGCCCCGACCGATACTCTCGGCGCATCACCCCGTCCGACGTCGTACCAGGAGACCGCCGCGCCGTGAAGGCCACCAAGGAGACCCTCAGTCCTACCCGGGTCAAGCTGACCGTCGAGGTGCCCTTCGACGAGCTCAAGCCGTCCGTCGATGCCACCTACCGCAAGCTGGCGCGTCAGGTGCGTGTCAGCGGGTTCCGCCCGGGCAAGGTTCCGCCGCGCATCCTCGACCAGCGCCTCGGGCGGGGTGTGATCCTTGACGAGGCGATCCAGGAGGCGCTGCCGCGCCTGTACTCGGAGGCTGTCCAGGCCGAGGAGGTCGACGTCCTGTCGCGGCCGGAGGTGGACATCACCGAGTTCGCCGACGGCGCTCAGCTGGTGTTCACCGCCGAGGTGGATGTCCGTCCGGATGTGACGCTGCCGGAGTTCGGTGACCTGGAGCTGGTTGTCGAGCCGGCGGTCGTGTCGGACGAGAAGGTCGAGGAGTACCTCGGTACTCTGCGCGACCGGTTCGCGGTCCTGAAGCCGGTGGAGCGTGCGGTGCAGGAGGGCGACTTCGTGTCGCTGGACCTGTCCGCGTCGGTGGACGGTGAGGCCATCGAGGACGCCACGGCCACCGGGATGTCGTACGAGGTGGGCAGCGGGAACCTGATCGACGGCATCGATGAGGCGATCACCGGTGCTTCGGACGGCGACGAGCGCACCTTCGACACCGAGCTGCTCGCCGGCGAGTACGCCGGGCGGACGGCCCAGGTGACGGCGGTTGTCCGTGGGGTGAAGGAGAAGGAGCTCCCGGAGCTCGACGACGATTTCGCCACGACGGCCAGCGAGTTCGACACTCTGGACGAGCTGCGTGCGGATGTTCGGACCCGGCTGGAGACCGTCCGGAAGCAGGAGCAGCTGGGCGAGGCCCGCGAGAAGCTGCTCGACAAGCTGGTCGAGCTGGTCGAGGTGCCGGTTCCGGAGTCGGTGCTGGCGGGCGAGCTGGAGGCGCGTGAGCACCGCCTGTCGCACGAGCTGGAGCACATGGGGACGGACCGGGCGGCCTACCTGGAGACCCTGGGGCAGTCCGCGGAGGAGTTCGACTCCGAGGTGCGTGACTCGGCCGGTAAGGCGATCCGGTCGCAGTTCATCCTGGACGCTGTGATCGACGCGGAGTCGATCGGGCTGGACCAGGGCGAGCTGATGGAGCAGATTCTGATGCGGGCGCAGCGGGCCGGTGTGCAGCCGGATCAGTACGCTCAGCACCTGGCGCAGGGTGAGGGCCTGACCGCCCTGATGGCGGACGTGCTCCGGACGAAGGCGCTGTTCCTGCTGTTGGAGAACGTGAAGGTCGTCGACTCCGAGGGAAACCCGGTGGAGTTGCACCTGCCTCGTCGGCCGTCGGCCGATGAGGGTGACGACGTCGTGGACATCTCCGACGAGCTTGACGCCGAGGAGCTTCCGACGGGCGCGGCGGGTCCGGTGGCTGCGGCCGCTGACGCCGACTCGGACGCTCAGAGCGATGCGGGCGACGCCGAGGCTGACGCGGGCGATTCGAAGTAGTGGCGGGCCCGGGCGTTTCCGGGCCTGACGCGGCGTTGTGGGGCGGCCTCCGGAATTCGGTCCTGATGGACCGGGTACCGGGGGCCGTCCGCGTGTCCGGGAACCACAGGTGGACACCGCAGGGCACGCTGTGGGCTTCGGCTCGGGTCCGTAGGTGCTCGGAGCACAGGGATGCCGGACTGGCCCAGCCTCACGCCCAGCGCGAACATCGAGGGAGAAGCACCGGAACCGGCTCGGGTCACAGATAGTGTCGAGCCGGTCAATCAGATGCCGCCAAAGGAAGCCGAGGATCCGACTGTGAGTGACATCGCCGCCCCTCGCCTGGCTGTCCCGGGCCCGAGTCTGCGCTCTCCCGGCCAGAGCGGTCCCGGCTTCGACGAGCAGGTGTTCAACCGGCTGCTCCGCGAGCGGATCATCTTCCTTGGTTCGGTGGTGGAGGACTCGATCGCCAACGCGATCTGTGCGCAGCTGCTGCTGCTCAACGCCGAGGACCCCCAGCGGGACATCTTCCTTTACATCAACTCGCCCGGTGGATCGGTGAGCGCCGGCATGGCGATCTACGACACCATGCAGTACGTGGAGAACGACGTCGCCACGGTCTCGCTCGGCCTTGCCGCGTCGATGGGCCAGTTCCTGCTCTGCGCGGGTGCGCCGGGCAAGCGTTACTCGCTGCCGCACGCGCGGATCATGATGCACCAGCCTTCCGGCGGCATCGGCGGTACGGCCTCCGACATCGCGATCCAGGCTGAGCAGATGCTGTACACGAAGCGGATGATGCAGGAGCGCATCGCGTTCCACACGGGTCAGCCGGTCGAGCAGATCGAGCGTGACTCCGACCGCGACCGGTGGTTCACCGCCGATGAAGCGAAGGACTACGGCTTCGTGGACCACGTCGTCCAGCGGGCCCGCCAGGTTCCCAGCGAAGGCCCGGTGAGCTGACGTACCCCCACGGCCGCAAGCCGCCGGAGAAGTCCCGACCCTCGTCACCCGCTCTCCTCGGAGGCAGTCACCATGTACGGATCACAGGGCTACTACGGGCCGCAGAGCCGGTACGTCCTCCCCAACATCATCGAGAAGACGTCCCGCGGCGAGTACGGCATGGATCCGTACTCGAAGCTCCTGAAGGAGCGGATCGTCTTCCTCGGCGCGCCCATCGACGACACGTCGGCGAACGACGTGATGGCGCAGCTGCTGTTCCTGGAGTCCGAGGACCCGGACCGCGACATCTCGATCTACATCAACTCGCCGGGTGGCTCGTTCACCTCGCTGACCGCCATCTACGACACGATGCAGTTCGTCCGGCCCGACATCCAGACGATCTGCATGGGCCAGGCGGCGTCGGCGGCGGCGGTGCTGCTCGCGGCGGGTACGCCCGGTAAGCGGTTCGCGCTGCAGAACAGCCGGATCCTCATCCACCAGCCGTCCGCGCAGGGTGAGGGCCAGTCGAGCGACATCGAGATCCAGGCGCGCGAGATCCTGCGGATGCGCACGCTGCTGGAGCGGATGCTCGCCGAGCACACCGGCCGCAACGAAGAGGACATCCGCAAGGACATCGAGCGCGACAAGATCCTCAGCTCCGAGGAGGCCAAGGAGTACGGCCTCATCGACGAAGTGATCAAGACCCGGAAGTCCTCGCGGCTCGCCGCAGCGCGCTGAACCTCCGGTCGCGTGCGGCGTCGCCGGGCCTGCCTTCCCGCGGGCCCGGCGGGGGTCGGGCAGGCCATGGCTGTGGTCCCCGGTGGGTCTGCCGGTTTCACCCGGCAGGCTCCTCGGTGGCGGGCCAGGTGCGACGCATTGGCATCACCACCTCTCAATTCGGACACCCGATCGTGCTGTGACGCCGAACGGGCTGTGTGGACGAGCGGGGACGCCTCCGATGACCGTAGGCTGACCGGTATGAGCCCAGCGATTGGGCTCTCACCGGACGCCCCCGCGGGGTACCGTCCCCACGAGGACGGATACAGGCAGACACGCGACGACCGGGCGGTGCGCACCGCCCCCGACACGCAGGCGACACCATCGTCTGGACGAAGGGACTGAGTCCTCGGTGGCACGCATCGGTGATGGCGGTGACCTGCTCAAGTGCTCCTTCTGCGGTAAGTCGCAGAAGCAGGTGAAGAAGCTCATCGCTGGCCCAGGCGTCTACATCTGCGATGAGTGCATCGACCTCTGCAACGAGATCATCGAGGAGGAGCTCTCCGAGTCCTCGGAGCTGAAGTGGGAGGAACTGCCCAAGCCCCGGGAGATCTACGAGTTCCTCGACGGCTACGTCGTCGGCCAGGAGGCCGCGAAGAAGACGCTGTCGGTTGCCGTCTACAACCACTACAAGCGGGTGCAGGCGGGCAGCTCCTCCAGTGGTGACGCGGCGAAGAGCGAGGTCGAGCTCGCGAAGAGCAACATCCTGCTGCTGGGCCCGACGGGCTGTGGCAAGACCCTGCTCGCCCAGACCCTGGCCCGCATGCTGAACGTCCCGTTCGCCATCGCCGACGCGACCGCGCTGACCGAGGCGGGCTATGTGGGCGAGGATGTCGAGAACATTCTTCTCAAACTCATCCAGGCCGCCGACTATGACGTCAAGAAGGCCGAGACGGGCATCATCTACATCGACGAGGTCGATAAGATCGCCCGCAAGTCGGAGAATCCCAGTATCACCCGGGATGTCTCCGGCGAAGGTGTGCAGCAGGCGCTGCTGAAGATTCTTGAGGGAACGACCGCGAGCGTCCCGCCGCAGGGTGGTCGGAAGCACCCGCATCAGGAGTTCATCCAGATCGACACGACGAACGTGCTGTTCATCGTGGGGGGGGCCTTCGCCGGGCTCGACCGCATCATCGAATCCCGGATCGGCAAGAAGTCCCTGGGGTTCCGCGCGGTGCTCCACGGCAAGGACGACCCGGACTCCTCGGACGTCTTCGGCGACATCATGCCGGAGGACCTGCTCAAGTACGGAATGATCCCGGAGTTCATCGGCCGGCTGCCGATCATCACCAGCGTCTCCAACCTCGACCGCGAGGCGCTGATCCGCATCCTCACCGAGCCGAAGAACGCCCTGGTCCGCCAGTACAAGCGGCTGTTCGAGCTGGACGGCGTGGACCTCGACTTCACGACCGACGCGCTGGAGGCCATCGCCGACCAGGCGATCCTGCGGGGCACCGGTGCCCGTGGCCTGCGTGCGATCATGGAGGAGGTCCTGCTCTCGGTGATGTACGACATCCCGAGCCGCAAGGACGTCGCCCGCGCGGTCATCACCCGCGAGGTCGTGCTGGAGCACGTCAACCCCACCCTGGTGCCACGGGACGTCGCCGCGTCCAAGCGCAACCCGGGCCGCCAGGAGAAGTCGGCCTGACCGCGGCGCCGTGCGGGCGGGGCCTCGCCACGTGGCGGTGGTCTGACCCGGCGGCCTGATCGGCGGACATCCGCCCCGGCGAGTCGCGGAGCAACAGACCGCGGCGCGCCGGGGCGGCCGGCGTTCGGAGGCCGGCGACCTGCGCGGCTGTCTCCCGCGGCGAAGAGGCCGCTTCGGTGATGCCATAACCTCGGCACCGTGACAGACGTGAGCACGGGGAACCCGCCGGACGACGCTGCCGGCCTCGCCAGGGTGGAGAAGGCGCTCGCCGGGCGGTTCCCGCACCGGATGCTTCCCGATCTGGAGCGGATGCGGGATCTCGTGGACCTGCTGGGGCATCCCGAGCGGTCCTTCCCGTCGATCCACATCACCGGGACGAACGGCAAGACCTCCACGGCCCGGATGATCGACGCCCTGCTGCAGGCGTTCGGCCTGCGCCCCGGCCGCTACACCTCGCCGCACCTGGAGACGGTCACCGAGCGGATCAGCATCAACGGCACCCCCGCGAGCGCGGAGGTGTTCGCCCGCGCCTACGACGACGTGATCCCGTACGCCGAGCTCGTCGACACCCGGCACGCCGAGCGGGTCACCTTCTTCGAGCTGCTCACCGCGATGGCGTTCTCCGCCTTCGCGGACGCGCCGGTGGACGTCGGCGTGATCGAGGTCGGGATGGGCGGCACCTGGGACGCGACGAACGTCATCGACGCCCCGGTCGCGGTGATCACGCCGGTCTCGCTGGACCATCCGGAGCTCGGCTCGACGGTCGAGTCCGTCGCGGCGGAGAAGGCCGGCATCATCCGGCCGGACTCGCTGCTCGTGCTGGCCCAGCAGCAGCTGCCCGCCGCGGAGGTGCTGCTGCGCCGGGCCGCCGAGCTGGGCGCCACGGTCGCCCGGGAGGGCCTGGAGTTCGGTGTCGTCGGCCGGCGGGCCGCCGTCGGCGGGCAGATGCTGACTCTGCGCGGGCTCGGCGGGACCTACGAGGAGGTCTTCCTGCCGCTGCACGGCGTGCATCAGGCGCACAACGCGGCGGTGGCGCTGGCGGCAGTCGAGGCCTTCCTCGGCGGTGGGCAGAACCAGCTGGACGCCGATGCCGTGCTCGCCGGGTTCGCCCAGGCGAGTTCGCCGGGCCGGCTTGAGGTGGTCCGGCGTTCGCCGACGATCGTTCTGGACGGCGCGCACAACGTCGCCGGTGCCGAGGCCCTCGCGGCCGCGGTCGACGAGGCCTTCGGCTTCGAGTCCCTCGTCGGTGTGGTCGCCGTCCTGGGCGACAAGGACGCGGATGGCATCCTCGCCGCGTTGGAGCCGGTCTTCAGCAGCGTCGTGATCACGCAGAGCACCTCGCCGCGGGCGATGCCGGCGGACGATCTGGCGGCGGTCGCGGTGGATGTCTTCGGCGCCGACCGGGTCGAGGTGGCGCTGCGCCTGGACGACGCGCTGGACGCCGCGGTGCGCCTGGCCGAGGAGGAAGGCGAGCTGGGCGGCACCGGAGTGCTGGTCACCGGCTCACTGGTGACGGTGGGGGAGGCCCGCCGTCTCCTCGGCCGCTGACCACCGGCCGCTGACCGGCCGCTGACCGCGGCAGCCGCCGCACCGTCGCGCCACTCCGACGGGTGGTCTCGGGGGAGTGCGCGCGCCGGTCCGGATCGTGGACCCTGTAGGTTTGCCAGGGGCCAACCGGTCGCGCCAGTAGCCGCGGACCGTCCGGCCATCCGCGTCAAAGATGACGAAACGAGTCTGAAGGAGTCCCGTGTCCTCCGAGCGCACCCTCATCCTGGTCAAGCCCGACGGCGTCAGCCGTGGCCTCATCGGTGAGGTCATCGGTCGTCTCGAGCGCAAGGGGCTGAAGATCGTCGCCCTGGAGCTGCGCACGCTGGAGCGCTCGGTCGCCGAGACCCACTACGGCGAGCACGCCAGCAAGCCCTTCTTCGGCGAGCTGGTCGACTTCATCACCTCTGGTCCGCTGGTCGCCCTGGTGGCGGAGGGCCCGCGGGCGACGGAGGCCGCGCGTGGCCTCATCGGCGCCACCGACCCGGTGAAGGCGGTCCCCGGTTCGCTGCGCGGTGACTTCGCGCTGGAGATCGGCCAGAACCTCGTGCACGGCTCGGACTCGCCGGAGTCGGCCAAGCGCGAGATCGACCTGTTCTTCCCCGGCCTGAGCTGACCTGCCGGCACCGGGTGCCCCGTCCTCACCCCTGGTGGGTGGCGGGGTTCCACCGGCGCGGGTGAGCCGCCGGACGGGCGTGGCCTCGTCGAGGTGCTCACCCGGCCGCCGGCCGCCCTGGTCGGCCCGGTGTCTTCGGGTGTTCCGTCGCCGATCGGGGGAAGTCTCGTCCCTGCCGGGTGCCCGATCGGCGGCGGTCCGCCGCTGACCTGCCACCCGTCCACGGATGATGTGAAGCCGGGCGGCGTGCCGCGCGTGCCCCGGTGCGTGTGGGGTGACACGCTTCCCGGTCGGCTCGGCGACGTCGTCGGGGGCGGTCTACGCTTTCACCTACCCGGAGCGTGCCCGGTGGCTCGCCGTAATCGCCGTACCGGCGGTCACGGTGAACGGGTCCACACGAGGCGCATCCGGGCCGTCCCGCCCGTTCGACGAACTCTGTACGCGTTTCGCGCGTTGGTCGGAGAAGGGCCGGTCGGTGTCGTCCGCGTGCGCCGTCCGGATCCGTCCCACCTCGCGCCCCTCGGGAAGGCCGGCACCCGACGATGTCCAGTTCGCTGTCGTTCCTCGGTCGTGACATGGCCGTCGACCTCGGTACCGCCAACACGCTCGTCTACGTCCGTGGCCGGGGCATCGTGCTCAACGAGCCCAGTGTCGTCGCGATCAACACCACGACCTCGGGAATCCTCGCCGTCGGAACCGACGCGAAAAGAATGATCGGCCGTACTCCGGGCAACGTGGTGGCGGTTCGCCCACTGAAGGACGGCGTCATCGCCGACTTCGAGACCACCGAGCGGATGCTGCGGTACTTCATCCAGAAGGTGCACCGGCGGCGTCATTTCGCCAAGCCCCGGCTGGTGGTGTGCGTCCCGTCCGGCATCACCGGTGTGGAGCAGCGCGCGGTGAAGGACGCCGGCTACCAGGCCGGCGCCCGGAAGGTCTACATCATCGAGGAGCCGATGGCGGCGGCGATCGGCGCCGGCCTACCGGTGCACGAGCCGACCGGCAACATGGTCGTGGACATCGGTGGCGGCACGACCGAGGTCGCGGTCATCTCGCTGGGTGGCATCGTCACCAGCCAGTCGATCCGCACCGCCGGCGACGAGCTCGACACGGCGATCATCTCCTACGTGAAGAAGGAGTACTCGCTGATGCTCGGCGAGCGGACCGCCGAGGAGATCAAGATGGCGATCGGCTCGGCGCACAAGGTGCCGGACGAGCCGAGTGCCGAGATCCGTGGCCGTGACCTGGTCACAGGCCTGCCCAAGACCATCGTGGTGACCGCCGAGGAGATCCGCAAGGCCATCGAGGAGCCGGTGAACGCGGTGATCGACGCAGTCAAGGTGACCCTCGACCGGTGCCCGCCGGAGCTGTCCGGCGACATCATGGACCGCGGCATCGTCCTGACCGGCGGCGGTGCGCTGCTGCGCGGGCTGGACGAGCGGCTGCGGCACGAGACCGGGATGCCGATCCACATCGCGGAGAACCCGCTGCATTCGGTGGCGATGGGGTCGGGCAAGTGCGTCGAGGAGTTCGAGGCGCTGCAGCAGGTCCTCATCTCCGAGCCGAAGCGCTGACGGCCCGCGCGGCGCGGCCGGTGGGGACCGGGCCGCGCCCTCGGCGGCGTGCGGCGGTATGGGAGTGCGGTGACAGGAGTGTGGCGGTGGCAGGCGGCGATGGAGGACCGACGTGGGACGTGACACCAGGCGCTCCCGTCTCGTCATCGCCGTCCTGCTCGTCCTCGCGTTCACGCTGATCACGCTCGACTACCGGACCAGCGACTCGGCGCCCGGTGCCCGGGGGGTGCTGCATTCGATCGTGGGCGGGGTCGAGAACGCGGTGACCACGGTGACCCGGCCGGTCGGCCGAACGGTGTCGTCGCTGACCCACCCGAACCGCTACCACGATCGCGCCGACCGGCTCACCGAGGAGAACGCGCAGCTGCGTCGGCAGATCTCCGACGACGCCGAGATCGACCGGTTGGCCGGTGAGCTCTCGGATCTGCGCCTGCTCGCCGACAAGGGGCAGTACACGATCGTGCCGGCGCGGGTCATCGCGGTCGGTGACGTCACCGGGATGGACTGGACGGTGACGATCAATGCCGGCCGCCGCGACGGCCTCGCCGTGGACAAGGTGGTCGTGAACGCGGCCGGCCTGGTCGGGACGGTCACGTCGGTCACCGACAGCACCGCGGTCGTCAAGCTGATCTGCGATCCGAGCAGCCGCATCGGCGCGCGCCTGGAGCAGACCAAGCTGCTCGGCGCGGTCGCTGGTGGCCAGGGTCCGTCCACTCTGACCTTCACCCTCTATGACGCCTCTTACCAGGTGCAAAAGGGTGACCGATTGGTTACGTTTGGTAGTCTCGACTATGTGGCGGGAGTGCCGATCGGCGAGGTGACCGAGGTGGTGGATGTCGGTGGCCTCTCTCGTACCGCGGAGGTCCGCCCCTTCGTCTCGATCGGCACGCTCGACCTGGTCGGCGTGATCGTCGGTGGCCCCGCCGCCGACCCGGGTGACCGGGTGCTCCCGCCCCGCGCGGTGCCGGGCTCCGGCGCGGCCGGCTCCACCGACGGCCAGGCGCCGAGTGGGCAGGCGCCCGCCGGCCAGGCGCAGAGCGGTGGGGCGCCGGCCGGGCAGGACCCGGCCGGCGGGGGAGCTCCGGCGGCCCAGGGCGCGGGGTGACGCGGCGGTGTGGGATGGCGGGTTCTCCGAGGAACGGCTGCATCCGCGTGCCTTCGCGGCCGCGGTCGCGCTGCTGGCCGTCGCCGTCGTCCTGCAGGTGTCGGTGGTGGCCCGGCTCGGCGCCCCGCTCGGCCGCCCCGATCTGGTGATCGTGCTGCTGGCGATCGTCGCGCTGATCGAGGGCCCGCTGCTCGGCGCGGTGCTCGGCTTCGTCATCGGGCTGCTGGCCGATCTGATGTCCACCCACGTGCTCGGGCAGACGGCCCTGGTGCTGTGCCTGGTCGGGTATCTCGCCGGCCTGGTGATGAACGCGGCGGAGCGTTCGATCACCGTTCCGCTCGCCACCGTGGGAGCCGCGGCGGTGTTCGGCACCCTCGGGAACGCCGCGGCGACCGCGATCCTGGGCGACGCGGCGCTCACCGGCGCCCAGGCCCTCGAACGGGCCGCCGCCGCCGGTCTCTACGCGGTGCTGGTGACCCCGTTCCTGTTCCCGATCGCCACGGCCGCCTCCCGCCGCCTGCACCGGGATCGGGGGCGGCTGTGAACGACCGGATGCGGATCCGGCTGCTCATCCTGCGAGTGCTCGTTCTCTCCCTGCTGGTGACGCTGGGCGCCCGGCTGTGGGTGCTGCAGATCCTCGACGGTGAGCGGTACCGCAGGGTCGCCGAGACGAACCGGGTCCGGGAGGTCGTCACCCCGGCGACCAGGGGAATGATCGTGGATGACCAGGGGCAGCCGCTGGTCCGAAACCGCACGTCCCTGGTCATCTCGGTGAACCGGTCGACCATCGACCGGCAGTCCGACAAGGGCCGGGCCGTCCTGGACCGGCTCGCCAACGTGATCGGCATGCCGCGGGCCGACATCGAGCAGCGCATCCGATTCTGCTCGGCCACGGTGAAGGCGCCGTGCTGGAACGGCTCCCCCTACCAGCCGGTTCCGGTGGCGAAGGACGTCTCCTCGGCGCAGGCGCTCGCGGTGATCGAGCATCCGGACCGCTTCCCCGGGGTTTCGGCGGATCTGCAGGCCGTCCGCGAGTACCCGAACGGTTCGCTCGCGGCCCACGAACTGGGCTACCTCGCGCCCGTCTCCCAGGACCAGCTCGACGCCCAGGGCGGTGAGAAGGGCTACCACCTCAACAGCCTGATCGGTGTCTCCGGGCTGGAGTACACCTACGACGACGCGCTGCGCGGGGCGGACGGCGTCGAGCGCCTGGAGGTGGACCGGTTCGGGCGGGTCGCCGGCACCGCCTCCACGACGGACCCGGTCAGTGGCGACCACCTGGTGCTCAACCTGGACCTCGACGTGCAGCGGGCCGCCGAGCAGGCGCTCGGGAAGACGCTGGAGTCGCTCGGCGGTGGCGCCAGGGCGGCGTCGGCCGTCGTCCTGAACGTGCGTACCGGCGGCGTGGTCGCGCTCGCCAGCCTGCCGACCTACAACCCGTCGGTGTTCGTCGGCGGCATCTCCCAGAAGGACTACTCCGCGCTGTCCGACCCGGCGAACGGCACGCCGCTGCTGTCGCGTGCCTACCAGGGCTCGGCCGCGGCGGGCTCGACGTTCAAGGTCGTCTCCACCGCGGTCGCGATGCAGCAGATGGGCGCCAAGGGCGACGAGAAGTTCGACTGCGCGCCGACGCTGCAGGTCGGTGACCAGATCTTCCACAACTTCGACGGGTCGTCGGCCGGCCCGATCACGCTGCACCAGTCGCTGGTCATCTCCTGCGACGTCATCTTCGACAAGTTCGCCTACGACGCCTGGGTCGCCGACGGCGGTCTGCGCAACGGCCGCGGCCCGTACCCGGAACCGAAGGAGTACTTCGTCCACATGGCCGAGGCCATGGGGTTCGGCAGCCGCACCGGGATCGACCTGCCCGGGGAGACCTCGGGCGCCGTCGTCGACCGGGCGGACGCGAAGAAGATCTGGGAGGAGCTGAAGGACTCGTACTGCCGGCGGGCGCAGAACGGCTATCCGGAGGAACCGGACCCGGTCAAGGCGGAGCGGTACCGCAAGTACGCGGCCGAGGCCTGCGTCGACGGCTACCTCTACAACGCCGGTGCGGCCGTGCAGTTCTCCATCGGCCAGGGCCAGTACCTCTCCGTCAGCCCTTTGCAGCTCGCCACCGCCTACGCGGCCATCGCCAACGGTGGCACGCTCTACCAGCCCACGCTCGCGAAGGCGACCATCTCCCCGGACGGCAAGCGGACGAAGCTCGTCGAGCCCACCGTCACCGGCCATCTGCCCGTCTCGCCGGAGATCCTCGCCTATATCCGGGGCGGCCTGCAGGGTGTGACCACCGAGGCCGGTGGCACCGCGGCGGGTGTGTTCGCGGACTGGCCCAGCGATCTCGTACCGGTCGGAGGCAAGACCGGTACCGCCGAGGTCGAGGGCAAGGGCGACACCTCCTGGTTCGCCTCGTTCGCCCCGGCGAACGATCCCCAGTTCGTGGTCGTGGTGAGCATTCCGGAATCCGGGACCGGTGCGGAGTACGCGGCGCCCGTCGCCAAGGAGATCTACAAGGCGCTCTACGGCGTCGGCCAGCCAGCGGCACTGCCCGGCGGCGTGCCGCCCGCCGACCTGCCTGAGCTGGGCCGGGACGGAAGCTTCGGCGGTGGTGCGGGCGCGACCGCCGGCCCGGCCCCGTCGGCGCAGGGCGCGGCTGGGCAGGGCACGGTGGTTCAGGGTGCGGTGGTCCAGGGTGCGGTGGCACCGGGCGTGGCGGGCCCCGAGGCGGCCGCGGCCGGCGCGGTGCTGCCCGCGCTGTGGCCTGCCTCGGGGCCGGCCGCCCACAGCGGAACCGGGCCGGCCGCAGCGACGTCCGCCGCGGGCGGCGCGGGCCGTTCCCCGCCGTGACCGTGGGCGCTCGCGCGCCAGCCGCCTGTGCGTGCACGCACGCACGCACGCCGATCATCGCCACCAGCACGAACAACCCGCCGACGTCGACTGCCACACAGGGGAGGGGCGATGACGCAGGACCCCGGCCCCACCGCGCTGCGGTCGTCCCCGGTCCTCGTCCGGGGGCGGATCGGGCAGCTGCGGGATCGGGCCTCCGGGCGGCACTCGCCATTGCGGCGCCTCGACTGGCCGCTCCAGATCAGCGTGGTCGCGCTCGCCCTGATCGGTGCCCTGCTGGTCTGGTCGGCAACCCGGCAGCGGATGGAGGAAGCGGGCAGCGACCCGCAGACCTTCCTCAAACGCCACCTGCTGAACCTCGCGATCGGTCTGGTGCTCGGCGCCGCCGCGACCGTGGTCGACTACCGGATCCTGCGGGCGTACGCGCCGTTCGTCTACCTGGGCTCGCTCGTCGGGCTGGTGGCCGTGCTGCTCGTCGGCACCACGGTGAACGGCGCGCACTCGTGGATCGTGCTGCCAGCCGGGTTCCAGCTGCAGCCGTCGGAGTTCGCGAAGGTCGCGCTCGTCGTCGGCGTGGCCATGATCCTCGGCGAGAAGCACGAGGACCGGCACACCGGCATCCGCCGCGGCGAGCCGGGGCATGGTGACGTCCTGCTCGTGCTGGGCCTCGCCGTCATCCCGATGGGGCTGATCATGCTTCAGCCGGACTTCGGGACGGTCATGGTGCTGGTGTTCGTGACTCTCGGGATGCTGGCGGTGAGCGGCGCCCCGCGGCGCTGGGTTCTCGGGCTGGTCCTGTGCGGGGTGCTGTTCGGCGGCGCGATCCTGCAGTTCCACCTGCTCAAGCCCTACCAGGAGGCTCGGCTCACCTCGTTCGTCTCGGAGAACAAGGCGACGTCGTCCAGCGGCTACAACGTCGACCAGGCGATGACCGCGATCGCCAACGGGGGCGTCACTGGCCGCGGGCTGTTCGAGGGCCAGCAGACCCAGGGCCAGTTCGTGCCCGAGCAGCAGACCGACTTCGTCTTCAGCGTGGCGGGGGAGGAGCTCGGGTACCTCGGCGCCGGCGGGGTGATCGTGCTGCTGGGCGTGGTGCTCTGGCGAGCGCTCACGATCGGGTTCCAGTCCCAGGACTCGTTCGGAGCGCTGATCGCCACCGGTGTGGTCTGTTGGTTCACCTTCCAGATCTTCGTCAATATCGGTATGTGTCTGGGCGTGATGCCGGTGACCGGGCTACCGCTGACGTTCCTGTCCTACGGTGGCTCGTCGATGTTCGCGAACATGGTCGCGGTTGGTTTGCTGCAGAATGTCCGTCTACGTTCCAGGTCGGACCCGTACGCGCTCTGAGGGCGTCCCGGGTCATCTCCCGGGCAGGCCTGCGGGTCGCGACAAGGTGCGTCGCCGGGGCCCGGCCGAGCCTCGGCGTGGTGCCGTAGGCTCGCGGACATGCCCGGACAGTCGCTGTTCCCTCTCTTGGAGCCACTGCTCCCACGGGTCCGGAAGCCGGTCCAGTACGTGGGTGGTGAGGGGAACTCGGTCGTCAAACCTTGGGACGACACCACCGTCCGCTGGTGCCTGATGTACCCGGACGCCTACGAGGTCGGCATTCCGAACCAGGGTGTGCAGATCCTCTACGAGATCCTGAACGAGCAGCCGGACGTCCTGGCCGAGCGCACGTACTCGGTCTGGCCGGACCTTGAGGCGCTCATGCGTGAGCATGGCATCGCGCAGTTCACGGTGGACGCGCACCGCCCCGTCGGTGACTTCGACCTGTTCGGGGTCAGCTTCTCCACCGAGCTCGGCTACACGAACCTGCTCACGGCGCTCGACCTGGCCGGGATCCCGCTGCATGCCGCCGACCGGGGCGACACCTCGCCGGTGGTCGTGGCCGGTGGCCACGCGGCGTTCAACCCCGAGACGATCGCGGACTTCGTTGACGCCGTGGTGCTCGGCGACGGTGAGCAGGCCGTCCTGCGGATCACCGACGTCACCCGGGCGTGGAAGGCCGAGGGCTCGCCCGGCGGGCGCGGTGAGCTGCTGCTCAGGCTGGCCCGCCTCGGCCTGGTCTACGTGCCGGCCTTCTTCGACGTGACCTATCGGCCGGACGGCCGGATCTCCGCCGTGACGCCCACCCGGGACGACATCCCGGCCCGCCCGTCCAAGCACACGCTGACGGATCTCGACTCCTGGCCGTATCCGAAGGCCCCGCTGGTCCCGCTCGCGGAGTCCGTGCACGAGCGGATGAGCGTGGAGATCTTCCGCGGTTGCACCCGTGGATGTCGCTTCTGCCAGGCGGGCATGATCACCCGGCCGGTTCGGGAGCGCAACATCGCGACGGTCGGGGCGATGGTCGACGCGGGGCTCGCGGCCTCGGGCTTCTCCGAGGTCGGCCTGCTGTCACTGTCCAGCGCGGACCACAGCGAGATAGGCGAGATCGCCAAGGCGCTGGCCGACCGTTACGAGGGCACGAACACGTCGCTGAGCCTGCCCTCGACCCGGGTGGACGCCTTCAACGTGACGCTGGCCAACGAGTTCTCCCGCAACGGTCGGCGCAGCGGCCTCACCTTCGCCCCCGAGGGCGGCTCGGAGCGCCTGCGCAAGGTCATCAACAAGATGGTCAGCGCCGAGGACCTCATCCGCACCGTGAGCACGGCCTACGCGCACGGCTGGCGCCAGGTGAAGCTGTACTTCATGTGTGGTCTGCCCACCGAGACCGACGAGGACGTGCTGGAGATCGCGGACCTCGCTCGTGAGGTCATCCGGGCGGGCCGGAAGGCCAGCGGTCACCGGGACATCCGCTGCACCGTGTCGATCGGGGGATTCGTCCCCAAATCGCATACTCCGTTCCAGTGGGCCGGTCAGGCCTCGTACGAGGTGACCGACCACCGCCTCAAGCTGCTGCGGGACACCGTGCGTGCCGATCGTGAGGTCGGGCGGGCGATCGGGTTCCGGTACCACGACGGGCGTCCGGGCATCATCGAGGGCCTGCTGGCCCGCGGTGACCGCCGGGTCGGTCGGGTGATCGAGCGGGTGTGGCGCGAGGGGGGCCGCTTCGACGGCTGGAGCGAGTACTTCTCGTTCGCGCGCTGGGAGGCCGCGTGCGAGGCGGAGCTGGGCCCGCTGGGCGTCTCGCTGGACTGGTTCACCACCCGGGAGCGCGACGAGCGCGAGGTCCTGCCGTGGGACCACCTCGACTCCGGCCTCGACCGGGACTGGTTGTGGGCCGACTGGCAGGACGCGCAGCGCGAGGCGGAGCTCGACGACTGCCGGTGGACTCCCTGCTACGACTGCGGTGTCTGCCCGACGATGGGCACCGCGAACGAGATCGGCCCCACCGGGCGCACGTTGCTCCCGGTGGTCTCGGTGGCGAGCACCCCTGCCCCGGCGGCCTCCACAACAGCCTCGGCTGTCTCACCTTCGGACGCTTCCTCTTCGGTTGCCTCCCCCTCGAGCATGGTGCCGGCCCGTGCCTCGTCAACCTGAGGGCCCACCGCCGCCCCCGGTCGTGGCACGCATCCGGGTGCGCTTCGCCAAGCGGGGAAGGCTGCGCTTCCTCTCCCATCGCGACATCGCCCGGGCCTTCGAGCGTGGCCTGCGCAGGGCGCGGCTGCCGGTCGCGCTCTCCGCCGGCTTCAGCCCCCATCCCCGGCTCTCCTGGGTTGGTGCCGCGCCCACCGGTGCGGCCAGCGAGGCGGAGTACGTCGAGATCGCCTTCTCCGCGCCGGTCACTCCGAGGTGGGTGCACGAGGCGCTGGACGCGGCACTTCCGCCCGGTCTCGATGTGGTCTGTTGCGTCGAGGCGCAGGGGCGGGCGCTTCCCGACCGCGTCGACGCCTCACGCTGGCAGCTTCGGCTACCCGGCGTGGCTCTGGCAGAGCTGGGCGTGGCCGTTCCTGCGCTCCTGGCGCGGGAATCGCTGGTCGTCGAGCGGGTGACCAAGGACGGCAAGCGTGAAGTTGATGTGCGCGGGGCCGTGGTCTGGGCCGTTTGCCGTGCAGAGAACGACACCTGTGCGATACTGGACGTGGTCGTACGGCACACGACGCCCGCCGTTCGACCCGACGATGTGCTGACCGCCCTTTCCGCGGTCGCTGTTCTCAGCGTTCCGGTGCCACCCGAGCCGACACGGCTCGAACAGGGCCGATTGCGCGAGGATGGAACGCTGGCGGACCCGCTGGCGCCGGACCGCGATGAGGCTGCCCGGCCGGCAGGTCGACTCGAAGCGTGATGAGGGTGTCGCAGGATTGCCGGCGGTGCGAACCGCCGGACCGAGACAGCGGCTTCTGCGCGGTCGCGACTGCTGACGCAGCGCGCCCGGGAGCCCGAAAGGCTTTATAACCCGTGCCCGCCGAAGACCAGACCACCGAAGAGCAGACCGCGTCCGAGTCCGCAGCCGTGCGGCCGACACGTCGGCGACGTGCCGCCGGCCGGCCCGCTGGGCCGCCACCGGAAGCGGCCGTGCCCGTACCCGCAGCCGAGCCGGAGACAGTCCCGGCCGGCTCCGGGGAGTCCAGCGCAGCGGCGCCTGCCGGCCAGGCCGCTGCGGCCATCTCGCCGTCCGAGCCCGCGGCGTCGGTTCCGGCCGACGATGCCGCGGTGACGCCGACGGCACCATCCCAGCCAGCCGACGACACCGCAGGCCCGACGCCGGAGGCGGCGCCAGCCAAGCCGGCGCGACGCGCGGCCACCCGGCCACGGCGGGCGTCCCGCGCGGTCAGCGAGGCCGTGGTGGGTTCCGCCGACCCGGCCGCCGCAGCCGACCAGGCCGCCGGACCCGCCCCGGCTTCCGACCCGGCCGCCACGTCCGCCTCCTCCACCGCCGCCATCGATGCCGGTCCGACCGCTGGTATCGGAGCGGGTCCGACCGCTGATGCCGTACCGGTCGCCGTGGCCGAGAAGCCGACCCGGACCCGCCGTCGAGCAGCCCGGTCATCGGGCACTGCCGAAGCGGGCACGAGCAAGCCGCCCGCGGGCAGCGACGGCGGCGAGACCACCGACGCCGCGGCTGCTGCTGCTGCGTCCGAGTCGTCCGCGGTTCCCGAGGCATCCGCGGCTTCCAAGACGTCTGCTGACACTGCGTCTGCTGACACTGCGTCTGCTGACGCTGCGTCTGCTGACACTACGGAGCGCGGTGAGGTCGCCCCCGCCGTGACCAAGCCCCGGCGTTCCCGTGCTCGTCGCACTGCCACGAAGGTCGAGCCGGTGGAACCGGCCCAGCCGTCCGAGCCGGGCGCCGGCGGTCCGTCGGCGACATCGGGCGGAGGGTCCGACGTGGTGGCGGCGTCGGATGCCGAGGCATCCGCGGTCGCCGAGCCGGCCGCACCGGTCGGAGCTGCCGACACAGCCGGTACCGAAGCGCCCGTCAGTACCGATCCGACTGTCAGCACCGGCGCACCGATCAGCGCCGAGGCGCCCGCGGGCGAGAGCGGCCCGGCCGACGAGTCCATGGCGCCGGCCGCGGCCGACGCCGTGACCGCTTCGGTGGTCCAGCCTGGGCCGGCCGCGAAGGCGGGGTCCGGCGAGGCCGGGCCCGACGAGGTCAGCGCCGGTGGCGACACGACCGCTCCTCCGGCCACCGCGGCCGCGGACGCGTTCGCGGCCGCTGGTCCGCAGCCGGCCACGGCAGGGGAGACGGCCCAGCGTCCGGCGCGTCGGCGTTCGCGGCCGGTCACCCCGACCTGGACCAGCGGCGCCGAGGTCGAGATCCCCGCTGCGGCAGCCAAGACACCGGCCCGCCGACCGGTTGCCATGATCATGTTCCAGCAGCCCGAGGTGGCCGCGCTCGACGAGTGGACGCGCCGCCGAGGCCGCAGTGAGCCCACGAGCGACGAGGCACCCGCGACCGGCCTGGGCCGGGCTGGCGACGGTGGCGCGATCGCGGCGCAGGACGATTCCGCGCCCGACGATGTGGCCGCCGAGGAGGCCACCGACCTCGATGAGCTCACCGCCACCGACGCGGCTCCGGAGGACGAGCCGGACGCGTTCGAGCACGATGCCTTCGTGTCCGCCGACACGGACCTGGAGTCGGACGCCGACGAGACCGGTCTCGGTGGAACCCGTCGCCGCCGCCGTGGCCGCCGCGGTCGCGGTCGGGCCCGAGGCGAGGACGAGTTCGGCGAGACCTCCGAGGACGACGGCGGCGAACCGGACGAACAGGACCGGGAGCACGCGGAGGCGGAGGAGCGCGAGGTCACGCCTGGCCGTCGCCGCTCCCGGCGCACCGGGACGCGCGGGTCGTACGACGGCTCGGGCGCCGCGGACGCGGAGGCGGAGCACGGCGCCGACGAGGACGCGGACGAGGACGCCGCGTACACCGTCGAGGACGGCGCGGATGACTCCGCCGACGACGGCTCCGACGACGACGGGTCCGACGACGAGCAGGCCGGCGGCTCCCGCCGGCGGCGCCGTCGTCGGCGGCGGTCCGGGGTCGGTGAGGCCGCGCCGATGGCGGACGACCCGCCGAACACCGTGGTCCATGTCCGTGAGACCCGTAAGGACGACGACCTCGTCCGCGGGGTGAGCGGTTCGACCCGGCTGGAGGCGAAGCGTCAGCGCAGGCGGGAAGGCCGGGACAGCGGCCGTCGCCGGGCGCCCATCGTCACCGAGGCGGAGTTCCTCGCCCGGCGCGAGTCGGTCGAGCGGCGAATGGTTGTCCGGCACCACGGCGACCGCACCCAGATCGCGGTGCTCGAGGACGGCGTCCTGGTCGAGCACTTCGTGACGCGGGCGAGCTCGACCTCGTACGCGGGCAACGTCTACCTGGGCCGGGTCCAGAACGTGCTGGCCAGCATGGAGGCGGCCTTCGTCGACATCGGCAAGGGCCGCAACGCCGTCCTGTACGCCGGTGAGGTCAACTACGACGCCTCCGGCCTCGACGGGCGTCCGCGCAAGATCGAGCAGGTGCTGAAGTCCGGCCAGTCGGTCCTGGTCCAGGTTTCGAAGGACCCGATCGGGCACAAGGGCGCCCGGCTGACGAGCCAGGTCAGCCTGCCCGGCCGTTACCTGGTGTACGTGCCGGACGGGCAGAACGCGGGTATCAGCCGCAAGCTGCCGGACACCGAGCGGGCCAGGCTCAAGAGCATCCTCAAGAAGATCACCCCGGAGAACGGTGGAGTGATCGTCCGCACCGCGGCGGAGGGCGCGAGCGAGGCCGAGCTGGAGCGCGATGTCGAGCGGCTGGTCGCGCAGTGGGAGGACATCCAGCGCAAGGCGCAGAAGGCGAGCGCGCCATCGCTGCTCTACGGGGAGCCCGACCTCGTGGTCCGGGTCATCCGGGACGTCTTCAACGAGGACTTCACCGAGCTGATCGTCCAGGGTTCGACCGAGGCGGCGACGGTCGAGGAGTACGTCGACACGGTCGCTCCCGACCTGCGGGACCGGGTCCGCCGCTATGTCGGCACCGGCGACGTCTTCGCCGAGTACCGGGTGGACGAGCAGCTCGCGAAGGCGCTGGACCGCAAGGTCTGGCTGCCCTCAGGTGGCTCACTGGTGATCGACCGCACCGAGGCGATGACCGTCATCGACGTCAACACCGGGAAGTTCACCGGCAAGGGTGGGAACCTCGAGGAGACGGTCACCAAGAACAACCTGGAAGCCGCGGAGGAGATCGTCCGGCAGCTGCGGCTGCGCGACATCGGCGGCATCATCGTCATCGACTTCATCGACATGGTGCTGGAGAGCAACCGCGAACTGGTGCTGCGGCGGCTCACCGAGTGCCTGGGCCGGGACCGGACCCGCCACCAGGTCGCCGAGGTGACCAGCCTTGGTCTGGTGCAGATGACGCGCAAGCGGGTGGGGCAGGGCCTGCTGGAGGCATACAGCGAGCCCTGCGCGCACTGCAGTGGGCGCGGCGTGACGATTCACCTCGACGGCGCCCACGCGCACGCGGGACCCCAGCAGGTGCCCGCACCGCCCGCGCAGGCGAGCGCTCCGGCCGGGCGTCGGGGCAGGCAGGCGGCGAAGAGCGGCGGCCCGGCCATGGTCGCGGCCGCGGCCGGCACCGCCGCGGTGCCGGCATCGCCTGACGGTCACGTGGAGACGGCGACGCCGTCCGCGGTCCCGGCGGCGCAGCCGGCGTCACCCGACGGCGCGCACGGTGCCGGTGCCGGTGGCGCCGACCAGGGCTCCGTGCCGGGGCACGAGGCTGTGCGGCCGGAAGCGGCGCCGACGGCCGAGGGCCTCGACGAGCTGGCGGCGGTCGGCGCGGCGAGCGGACCGGTGGTACTCACCGGATCCGGCGAGCGGGAGAGCACAGTCTTCGCCAACACCGACGATCCGGACAGCGTTCTGCACGCGGCGGCCAACGGGACGAGCGCCTCGCAGGGCGCGGAGAAGCCAGCACGCACCAGGCGGCGCCGGGCCTCCCGGCCGGTGTCGAAGCCGGCCGAATCCCTCCAGCCGTCCGAGGCGGCCGGAAGCTGACCAGAGCGGCTGGGCGTGTTCCCGCGTGTCCGCGCGGAACACGCCCAGCCGCTTCTTCTTTTTCCTCGCAGGGCTTCCATGCCCTGGTGCATCGCGGGCCTTCGGGGGCACGGTCACCGAGGCGAGCGGCCACGATCTCGGCTGGCTTGGCGAATCTCGGCTGGCCGGCGGCCCGCCGCGGACTCAGGACAGCGGCGACAGGTCCCGACCGACGGTCGTGGGAGCGACGGCCGCGGGCGTGGCCCGGACGAAGCCGTGGCAGCCGCGCTGGCGCACCAGTTCGTCCAGGGTCGCGCGGGACCGTCGTAGCGCGCCGTCCAGCGCCTGACGCGCTCGGGGCTCGTCACCCATCTGCAGCGCGTAGGAGGCGACCACCAGGGTCTGCACCAGATCGTCCTGAGCCGAGAGCGGATCGAGCGGGCGCCCCTCATCGGCCGAAGTCCCCGAGGCCGAGACAGCAGGGTCAGCCGAGGCAGCTGGGTCAGCCGGGATCGCTGGTGCGGTCGCGGCCGGCTCGGGGCCGGCGGTGACGGGCCTGGCGGTGACGGGCCTGGTCAGGCCGCGCCCGTGCAGCGCGAGCCAGCCGGCCGCCGTGGCTGTCAGCAGCGCCCATACCGCCCTGGCCCAGGCGGGGGGATCGATCAGGTCGTTGAAGACCAGCTCCGCCGTGACCAGCGCGACCACGATGGACAGCACGCCGATGGCCGCGGCAGGCGTGCCGGCCGCGGCAGCGCCGCTGGTTGCCTCGGCGCGGCGGCCGGAAGCCGCTGTGAGCAGGAAGCCGCAGACGGCCAGGAGCGCCGTGACGGTGGCCACGCTCGCCGCCCACGTCACGTGCTGCCAGGTCAACGTCTTCTTCCTTCTGGTTGGCCGTGGGTTCGCACGGCGGCTGTGGACCGCGCCGCGGCGGAAGTGCCCGCTGCGGGGGACCCCACATGTTCGCCGTGCCCACGGCGCGCGGCCATGGCCCGTCCGAGTCATGGCCGGGATGGCCTCTTCGGTGGCTGTCTATCGCCCATGCCCAGCTCTGCCTGTGTCTTCCCGTGTCCTCCTGTCGTTCGCTGGTTGACATTCGGCGGCCGGGTGGGGGTCCTGTCTGGGGGTCCGGGGGTCCTGTCCAGGGGTCGGTCGGGTGAAATCGGGCCCTCGGGTGCGGGCCTTTCTCACCCCCGCGCGGATGACCTGTAAGGTGGACGGACACGGGACAGGCGCGTGCTCGCGATGTCGCCCCTTGTCGGGCTCCCAAGCTTGTCGGGCTGCAAGGCCCTGTCAGGTTCGGAGCCCTGTCGGGTTCGATGTCGCGCGGCCAGCATGGTCCCCGGCTCCGGGATGTTCTGGGCACTTCGAGTGCTCCAGAGGCCCGGCAGGCCGGGTGGCATGGTGGTCTGACGCGAGCGCCGGGCACCGTGAGCAGACGTGGCGGACCGCCATAGCGGTCCATGCGGGATCCAACAGCAGGGAGATCTGGTGTACGCGGTCGTTGCCAGCGGCGGCAAGCAGCACAGGGTCGCCGTCGGCGATGTCGTCGACGTCGAGCTCCTCTCCGGTGAGCCAGGCGCGGCCGTGAAGCTTCCGGCGGTGCTCCTGGTCGACGGTGAGTCGGTCACCCACGACGCTGACGCGCTTGCGTCCGTCGCGGTCACGGCCGAGGTCGTCGAAGTCGTCAAGGGTCCGAAGATTCGGATCCACAAGTTCAAGAACAAGACCGGTTACCACAAGCGCCAGGGCCATCGCCAGAAGTACACGCGCCTGAAGGTGACCGGGATCGAGACGGGGAAGGCCTGACGAGATGGCGCATAAGAAGGGCGCGAGCTCCTCGCGCAACGGCCGTGACTCGAACGCGCAGCGGCTGGGCGTCAAGCGTTTCGGTGGGCAGCTCGTCAAGGCCGGTGAGATCATCATCCGCCAGCGGGGCACCCACTTCCACCCCGGTGACCTGGTCGGTCGCGGCAAGGACGACACGCTGTTCGCCCTCGCTCCCGGCTATGTCGAGTTCGGCCGCAAGCGTGGCCGGCGGGTCATCAGCATCGTCGCGGTCCAGGGCGAGCAGAGCGAGCAGAAGGTCGCGGTCAGCGCCTGACCTGACGGCACGGCCGCAGTAGTTGTCTGAGATGTAGTTGTTCACAGGGCGCCGCGCGTACCACCGCCGAACCGGAGGTGGTACGCGCGGCGTTCTCGTGTGGTCCCGCGGCCGGGCGGGGAGCAGGGAGGTGGCCGACCATGGCGACGTTTGTCGACCGGGTTGTTCTGCACGCCGCAGCGGGTGACGGCGGCCATGGCTGCTGCTCGATCCACCGCGAGAAGTTCAAGCCGCTCGGCGGCCCCGACGGGGGCAACGGGGGCCGCGGCGGTGATGTGGTGCTGCGGGTGGATCACGGGGTGACCACCCTGCTCGACTTCCACTTCCATCCGCATCAGAAGGCGGGTGGGGGCCGCCCGGGCCAGGGCTCGAACCGGCACGGCGCGGACGGCGACGACCTGGTGCTGGCGGTCCCCGACGGCACGGTGGTGATCTCGCCGGACGGCGAGGAGCTCATCGACCTGGTCGGCCCGGGCAGCAGCTACGTCCTCGCCCGCGGTGGGCGCGGTGGGCGCGGGAACGCGTCCCTGGCGTCGGCCCGGCGCAAGGCGCCCGGCTTCGCCGAGCTGGGTGAGCCCGGTGAGCAGCTCGACGCCGTCCTGGAGCTCAAGAGCGTCGCGGACGTCGCGCTGGTCGGCTTCCCGAGCGCGGGGAAGTCCTCGCTGGTCTCGGTACTCAGCGCCGCCCGCCCCAAGATCGCCGAGTACCCGTTCACCACCCTGGTGCCGAACCTGGGTGTCGTCCAGGCCGGCGACCACCCGCCCTACACCGTCGCGGACGTCCCCGGGCTGATCCCGGGCGCGAGCCAGGGCCGCGGGCTGGGGCTGGAGTTCCTCCGCCACATCGAGCGCTGCTCGTTGATCGTTCATGTCCTCGACTGCGCCACGCTCGAACCGGGCCGTGATCCGCTGACCGACCTCGACATCATCGAGGCGGAGCTCGCCGCCTACACCACCGACCTGTCCGACCGCCCCCGGCTCGTCGTCCTGAACAAGGTGGACGTGCCGGACGCCGCCGACCTCGCCGAGCTCGTCACGCCGGACCTGCAGGCCCGCGGGCTGACCGTCTTCGCGGTGAGCACGGCCAGCCGGCACGGTGTGCGGGCCCTGTCGCTCGCCCTCGCGGAGCTCGTCGCGAGCCTGCGCGCCGCGGCGCCCAGCCGCAGCTCCGCCCGGGTGGTCCTGCATCCGCGGGCGGTGGACGAACCCGACTTCACGGTGCGTGCGGTGGGCGACGGCTTCGTCGTCGGGGGTCCGAAGCCGGTGCGCTGGGTGCGGCAGACCGACTTCACGAACGAGGAGGCGATCGGCTACCTCGCGGACCGGCTCGCCCGGCTCGGGGTGGAGAAGGAGCTGGCCCGCTGCGGCGCCGTCCCGGGGGTCGAGGTCACCATCGGCGATGTGACCTTCGACTGGGAGCCGACCCTGTCCGGGCGCGAGGCCCTGCTGCTCGAGGGCGCGGGCGGCGGAAGCGGTGGGAGCGCGGACGGCTACGGGCTCGTCGAGCCGGTCGCCGCGCCGACCGTCGCGACGGTCGGTGGTTCCGGTGGCATCCCGGGCGGTGGCCGGACCGGGCTGCGTGCCGGTGCGGTGCCCGACGTCCAGCTCGGCCCTCGCGGCACCGACCTGCGACTTCGGACGTCGAAGCGGCTGACCAGGGCGGAGCGGGCGGCCCGCCGGGACGCGGCCGAGGGCTTCGACGAGACCGACGGCTTCGGTACCGACGGCTTCGATGACGCCGACGGCTTCGACAGCCTCGACGGCTTCGATGACGACCCCGAGCGTGGCTAGGGGCCGGTTGATGCCGCGCGCCTTCGTCACCGACGCGTCCCGGATCGTCGTCAAGGTCGGATCGTCGTCGCTGACCACCGCCGCCGGCGGTCTGGACGTCGCCCGGGTGGAATCGCTCGTGTCGGCGGTCGTCGGCCGGGCGGGTCCGGAGGGTGGGCTCGTCCTGGTGTCCTCGGGGGCGATCGCCGCCGGGCTCGCCCCGCTGGGGCTCTCCCGGCGGCCCCGGGACCTCGCCACCCTGCAGGCCGCGGCGAGCGTGGGCCAGAGCTCGCTGGTGCACTGCTACGCGGGAGCGTTCGGCCGGGCCGGCTACCGGGTCGGCCAGGTCCTGCTCACCGCGACCGACGTGATCCGCCGCACGCACTACCGCAACGCCCGCACCACCCTGGATCGGCTGCTGGCCCTGGGCGTGGTGCCGATCGTGAACGAGAACGACGCGGTCGCCACCCAGGAGATCCGGTTCGGCGACAACGACCGGCTGGCCGCGATCGTCGCCCACCTGGTGTCCGCGGACGTGCTGGTCCTGCTCTCCGACGTCGACGGCGTGTACGAGTCGAACCCGCGGCTGGGCCCGGCGGCCATGATCCGCGACGTCCGGTCGGACGCCGATCTCGACGGGCTGACCGCGCAGGGCACGGGCACGGCCGGCGTCGGGGTCGGCGGTATGGCAACCAAGATCGACGCGGCTCGGATGGCGGCGTCGGGTGGTGTCACCACCATCGTGACCTCGGCGGCGCTCGCGGCCGAGGCGCTGGCCGGCGAGGAGGTCGGGACGGTCTTCCACCCGACCGGCCCGCGGCGGGCCTCGCGCCTGCAGTGGCTCGCGTACGCGACCGCCCCGGAAGGGCGGCTGTACCTGGATGACGGTGCCGTGGCCGCGGTCGTGGACCGGCAGGCCTCGCTGCTGCCCGCGGGGGTGACCCGGGTCGAGGGCGACTTCTCCGCGGGTGACCCGGTCGACCTGGTGGATCCGCTCGGGCGTCCGGTCGCACGGGGCCTCGTCGAGTTCGACTCGACCGAACTGCCGGGCATGCTCGGCCGCTCGACGATGGAGCTGGCCGCCGAGCGTGGGCCGTCCTATGAGCGTGAGGTCGTCCACCGTGACGACCTCGTGCTGCTGCTCGCCCGCCGCTGACCGTCTGTCGCCGATCACCTGCGGCCGATCACCTGCCGTTGATCACACGGATCGCCGCCGGCCGAGGTCCGGCCCACCCCCTGACCAACTGGTTACGCGGGTCCGGGGTCCTTGGGCACCGGACGCCGGTAGCCTCGTCGTCGACGGCGTGCGGCCGCGTCGGCGACGCCGATGCCGCCGACGACGCCGGGCCCGGGTCGGCGTCGGCGTCGGATGTCGCGGACTTCCTGGAAGGAATGCGGTCATGAACACCTCGGCGGAGGACGTCCGAGCCAGCGCGGTGCGAGCCCGGCAGGCTGCCGGCACGCTCGCGCCGCTCCCGCGGGCGGCCAAGGACGCCGCCCTGCTCGCCATGGCCGGTGCGCTCCTCGAACGCCAGACCGAGATCCTCACCGCGAACGCCGTGGACGTCGCCGCCGCACGGGCGGCCGGGACGTCCGACGCGCTGGTGGACCGGCTCACGCTGACACCGTCGCGGATCGAGGCGATGGCCGACGGGCTGCGGCAGGTGGCTTCGCTCGACGACCCCGTCGGTGAGGTCATCCGCGGCCGGGTGCTCGCCAACGGGCTGGAGCTGCGGCAGGTCAGGGTCCCCCTCGGCGTCGTCGGGATCATCTACGAGGCACGGCCCAACGTCACGGTCGACGCGGCGGGGCTGTGCCTCAAGAGCGGCAACGCGGCTCTGCTGCGCGGCAGCGCGTCCGCGCTGCACTCCAACCGGCTCCTGGTGGACGTCCTGCGCGAGGCCGCGGTGGCCACCGGGCTGCCCGCCGACGCGGTCCAGCTGGTCCCGGGTGCCGACCACGAGTCCGTGAAGCATCTGATGCGGCTGCGCGGGCTGGTGGACGTGCTCATCCCGCGGGGCGGCGCCGGCCTGATCCGCACGGTCGTCGAGGAGTCGACGATCCCCGTGATCGAGACCGGGGTCGGCAACTGTCACGTCTACGTGGATGTCGACGCCGACCTGGACACGGCGCTGGCCGTCACGCTCAACGCGAAGACCCAGAAGGTCTCGGTGTGCAACTCGGCCGAGACGCTGCTCGTCCACGCGGGTGTCGCCGCGGAGTTCCTGCCGCGGGTGCTGACCGCGCTGCGCGAGGCTGGGGTGACCGTGCACGGCGACGAGACCGTGCGTGCGGTGGACCCGTCGGCGGTGCCGGCCACCGACGAGGACTGGGCGACCGAGTACCTCTCGCTGGACCTGGCGGTCGGGGTGGTCAGCTCCCTCGACGAGGCGGTCGACCACATCCGGCGGTGGAGCAGCGGTCACACCGAGGCGATCATCACCCGGTCACTGGCGGCGAGCCGCCGCTTCATCGCGGGCTGCGACAGCGCCGCGGTGATGGTGAACGCCTCGACCCGTTTCACCGACGGCGAGCGTTTCGGGATGGGCGCGGAGATCGGTATTTCCACCCAGAAACTGCACGCGCGCGGGCCGATGGGGCTTCCCGAGCTCACCTCGACGACCTGGGTCGGCATCGGGGACGGCCATCTCGTGTAGGCGGTCCGGGCCCGTTCCGCCTCGGTGACCGGAAGGTTTCCGCAGGTGACGGGGGGTGCGGAAGGCGGTGGGATGGTGGCCCGAGGGTGCGGTCCGGAGAATTCCGCAAGGCCGTCATCCGTCGTCAATCCGTCATGTGGTGCCAACCACTGGCACTATGGACAGTGGGTACTACCAGGCACCGGGACCGGAAGGTGGCCATGTCGTCGCAGGGATACGCGTTCGCTGATGTCGCGGATGTGCAGGAGCGGCTCCGGGAGACGGGTTATCTCGCCGACGAGGCGATCGCCACCACGGTCTTCCTCGCCGACCGGCTGGGTAAGCCGCTCCTGGTCGAAGGGCCGGCCGGTGTCGGCAAGACCGAGCTGGCCAAGGCGCTGACCACCGCCGTCGGTGCCGAGCTGATCAGGCTGCAGTGCTACGAGGGCCTCGACGAGGCCCGGGCGCTCTACGAGTGGAACTACAAGAAGCAGCTGCTGCGCATCCAGGCCGGCGCCAACGTCGCGTCCGAGGGCGCGGTCGCGGGGGCCGCCGGGGCCGCGGGGGAGTCGGCCGGTCTCGCCACCTGGCGCGAGACCCACGACGACATCTTCAGCGAGGAGTTCCTGCTCTCCCGCCCGCTGCTCACCGCGATCCGGCGCAGCGAGCCCACGGTCCTGCTCATCGACGAGACCGACAAGGCTGACGTCGAGGTCGAGGGCCTGCTGCTGGAGGTGCTGTCCGACTTCCAGGTGACGATCCCGGAGCTGGGCACCCTGAAGGCGACCCGGCGTCCGTTCGTCATCCTCACCTCGAACGCGACCCGTGAGCTGTCGGAGGCGCTCAAGCGCCGCTGCCTCTACCTGAACCTCGACTACCCGTCGGCTGCCCGGGAGAAGGAGATCGTCCTGTCCCGGGTGCCGGAGCTCGGTGAGCGGATGGCCGAGTCCCTGGTGCGGATCGTGCGCTCGCTGCGGGCGATGGAGCTGAAGAAGGCCCCGTCGATCGCGGAGACCATCGACTGGGGCCAGACGGTTCTCGCGCTGGGCTTCGACACCATGGACGACGCCGCCGTCACCTCGACTCTCGGCGTGGTCCTCAAGCACGCCAGCGACCAGGCTCGCGCCATCAGCCAGCTCAAGCTCGGCGCCAACTGAATCAGGCTCGGCGCCGACACACAGCGGGCGGCCGGCCCCGGACCGGGAGGTCCCGATGAACCTGCTCGACCGCACCGTGGCGTTCACCGCCGCCCTGCGCCGCGCGAACGTCCCGGTGAGCAGCGCCGAGACGGTCGACGCCGTGCGGGCGGTCGGCGCTGTCGGGTGGGCCGACCGGGAGGCGGTGCGGGCCGCGTTCGCCGCCACCATGTGCAAGCGCCCGCTGTACCGCAACGCCTTCGACTCGCTGTTCGACCTGTACTTCCCGCCGCGGATCGGTGACGGTGTCGCGCTCGGCGACTCCGGCGACGTCTCCGGCTCCGGGCAGTCGGCCGACGGCGCGAACGGCCCGGCACCCGAGCTGACCCCGCAGGAGCTGGAGGCCCTTCGCCGCGCCATGCGCGACCAGCTGCGGGACGCACTGCTCGACGGGGACGACGACAGGCTGCGCGACCTGGCCCGCCGCTCGGTAACCGCCTTCGGTGCCGCGCAGAACGGCCCCGGCCAGCGCAGCTACTTCATCTACCGGGTGCTGCGCGCGATGTCGCCGGAGACGCTCATCGCCGACCTGCTCGCCGCGATGCTCGGCGAGGAGGAACGCGGCGGGCTCGGCGAGCGGATCGCCCGCCAGACCATCTCCGACCGGATCAAGGCCTTCGAGGACATGATCTCCTCCGAGGTGCGGCGGCGGATGGCGGAGGAGCGGGGGCTCGAGGCGGTCGAGCGTTCCGCCGTGAAGCCGCTCGCGGACCAGGTCGACTTCCTGCGCGCCTCGCAGCGTGACCTGGTGGAGCTGCGTCGCCAGGTGTATCCGCTGGCCCGGCGCCTCGCGACCAGGCTGACCGCCAAGCGCCGGCTCGGCCGCACCGGGCGGCTGGACTTCCGCCGCACGGTGCGGGCCTCGCTGGCCACCGGCGGCGTGCCGCTGGAGACCAGGCACCGGCCGCACAAGCCGCACAAGCCGGAACTGGTCGTGCTGTGCGACGTGTCCGGATCGGTGGCCTCGTTCGCGCACTTCACGCTCATGCTCACCCACGCGCTGCGGGAGCAGTTCTCCAAGGTCCGCGCCTTCGCGTTCATCGACACGACCGACGAGGTCACCCGGTTCCTGCGCGGTCTCGACCTGGGCGACATGATGGCCCGGATCGCCGCCGAGGCCGACCTGGTCTGGTTCGACGGCCACAGCGACTACGGCCATGCGATCGACGTGTTCGCCGAGAAGTACCCGGACGCGGTGGGCCCGCGGACATCCCTGCTCATCCTCGGGGACGCACGCAACAACTACCGCGCGACGTCGGCCGCGGTCTTCCGCCGGCTGTGCGGGCAGGCCCGCCACTCCTACTGGCTGAACCCGGAGCCGCGCAGCTACTGGGGGTCCGGCGACTCGGCCACCGGGGCCTACGCGGACTTCGTCGACGAGATGGTCGAGTGCCGCAACGTCGAGCAGCTCCAGCACTTCATCGAGCGCCTGCTGCCGACCTGATCCGGACCCGGCCCAGCAGGGCCGGGCGGCCGCGGAGTGTGGTGACACCCGAGTTCCCGAGTGCCCCGCCACCGGCCGCTTTCTACTTCTGGAGCCCGTCGCAGGAGCCCGGGCTTCGGGCTTCCGGACCACCAGCATGGGCTTGGCGGAGCCGCGCTGACGGAAGGCGAACCGCGCCCGCGCTTCCACGCGGCACCGGCACCGGCACCGCACTTCACCTCAAGAGGGACAAAAGGTGCGCAGATTCGCCTGGCGGCCCGCAAGAGTGAAGGATTTTGGTCGTCGGAGAGCCTGTAGCAAATTGGTGGCGGGGATTCGGGTGATCGTTGGGTGTGCGGGTCTGGTGACCTGCCGCCGGCCGAGGCCGGGCCCCGCTTAGCTGGTGGCTGGGCGGGGGCCGGTGGCGCGGTGGAGTTTGAGCAGGTTGTGGATGGTGCAGGTCAGGACGAGTTCCGCGCGGACCGCGGCCATGCCGCGGCGACGGAACCGGCGGAGCCCGGTGACGTCCTTGATCTGTCCGTTGACGGGTTCGATGGTCGCGCCGCGCTGCTTGTAGCTCTCACGCCCGTCGGGAGTGAGGAGCCTGCGGGTCATCTGTTCCCGGGTGGTGGCGTCGATGTCGGGTGGCCCGTCCGGGATCGGCTGGCGGGTCAGGGTGCGTCGGCTGGCGGTCGCGATCAGCCGGTCGGGTCCGGGATGGGTCGCGGCCCGCGGGGACCAGTAGCCACTGTCCGCGACGATCAGCCCGATACCCCTCGGCCGGCCGCGGGTCAGGCTCACGGGCAGGGCCGCGGTGGCGGTCTGGGCGGCGTCGGCCATCGGGAGGTACTGGGCGACGTCGTTGGTCTGGTCGGTGACGTCGGCGGCGAGGATGACCTGACCGGAGCAGGCCACGAGCTGGGCGTTGTAGCCCTGGATCCACCCGCGCCGGGTCGGCATGACCCGGCTGTCCGGATCGGTGACGTTGACGTGTCGGGCCGGCCGGTCGGCCTGGGGTTTCTCCGCACGTGCGGCGGCGGCCTCGGCGGCGGCGAGAACGGCGGCGGCGGCGCGGACCCGGTGGTGTTCCTCGGGTGGGACCGGCCGGCGGCCGGCCCGCCGCCCTGCCGCGGTTCTCGCTTCCCGCCGGGCGGTGGCCTGGTCGTGGTGGGCGCGGACCTCGGCCAGGACCCGAGCGTGGACCGCCCGCGCCTCGGTGACCCGGTCGACGCCGGCGCCGGGCCGCCCGGCGCCCCGGCGGCCGGTGGCGATCACCTCCGGTCGGGGTGCGGGGGGTTCGTCCTCGTCGTCGGGTCCGTCGCGCCGGTCGAGGTGGTCGAGCGCGGCCCGTAGCCGGGCCCGGCGGCTGGTCCGGTCGGTGAGCTCGGTGGGGAGTTCGTCCCCGACCCGGTCGGCGAACAGGGTGTCCTCCGCGGTGTCGGTGGCGACCTGTTCGGCCACGATGTTCTCCGCGAGGCGGGCGAGTTCCCGGTCGATCCCGGTCCGGGTCCGGTTCGCTCCCAGCGACGCGTTCGCCTCGATCTTCGTGCCGTCCAGCGCGACGAGGCCGAGGCGGACCAGTCCCGCTCGTGCGCACAACGCCAACACCTGGGTGAACAGCCCGGCCACCGTGTCCTGGCAGCCCGCGACGAACCGGGAGATCGTGGCATGGTGCGGGAGGTCACCGGCGCAGATCAGCCGGAACGCGACATCGACCTCGCACAGCCGTTGGATCCGCCGGGACGAGCGGACCTGCTGCGACCAGGCGTAGACGACCAGAGCAAGGAGCATGTCCGGGTCGTACGCCGCCCGCCCGACCCCACCCGTGCGGTACCGGGCGTGCAACCCCGACGTATCGAGCTCGGCGACCAGATCCAGCAGGAACCACACCAGATGATCGTCCGGGAGCCAGTCGGTCATGTCCGGCGGGAGCAGGAACAACTGATCCCGCCGGACCGGCCGGTACCCACGCGCCATAAACCCGATCATCCCGGACAAAACATGATCACCCGGGTAGTGACACCTCAATTTGCGACAGGCTCCGGAACAGCCGATATCCTTCACTCTTGCGACTCTCCAAACGGGGGCGCCGGGCGACCGGGTTCTCGGAGTTCCAGCCACGTTCATGGAGTGCCCACCTCCCCGTCCACCGGTTAGCGATCTTGATCGGCGACAGTCTGTGACAGGCTCTGCGGCAGCCGAAATCCGTACTTCTTGCGGATCGTCAAAGTGACCGGGGTGGCGAGATTCGTCCGATTGTGGGTGAACCGATCGCCGTCTGGCTGCGTCAAACCCCTTCGACGGCGACGCGGCCCGCGTCCGCCGAACCAGGAGGGCCGCGCGGAGGAACCGCGCGGTGACCTGGGAGGCCAGACGGAGGGGTGCCGCCATGGCGACCACGGTGAGCAGGACCGGACCAACCGGCGCGACCAGTTCAACCGAAGTGACCAGTTCAAGCGAAGTGATCGGGCCAACCGGAGTGACCGGGCTGATCAGCTCGGCTGAACCAATCGATTCAGCTGAACCGGCCGGTCCGGCCGAACTGATCACTCCGCCCGAACCGGTCAGCCCGCCTCGCCCGACCGGCCCGACCGGCCCGACCGGCCCGACAGGCCCGACCGGCCCGACCGGCCCGACGGGCCCGGGTGGCCCGGGCGGTCCCGCTCCCTCGCGCCGCCGCGGGAAGGTTCTCGTCGGGTTCATGATCCTTGCCGTTGCCCTCGTCGCCGGCGCCGGGCTGGGTAGCCTCGCCGACGCGCTGGATGACGGCTCGTCCGCCGACCTGGCCCTGTCGGTGCCCTCGACCGGAGCGGCGGCCGAACCCGCGGTCGCACCGGCGCCGACACTCGCTGCCGGCAGCGGCGCCGCGGGCTCCGCCCCCGGGTCCGCCTCAGACACCTCGGGGGAGGCCCTCGCCGACTCGGCGGTGTCGCCGGAGGCCGCCGCGCGCGGTGGCGTCGTCGCGCCAAGCCCGGCCTCGACCAGCTCAGGCGGGTCGACGGGCTCCACCGGTGAGCCGGCACGGCCGGCCGGAGCCGAGCCGCGCATCGTCCGTGACGGCAGGACGGAGCTGTCGGTGCCGGCCGGCCGGGTGGAGGAAGCCGTCCAGGCGCTGTCGACGCGGGCGAACGACCTCGACGGCTACGTCGAGTCCAGCGAGACCAACGGAACGCCGTCGACGACCGACGACAGTCACCAGAGCGCGACCGTGACCCTGCGGGTGCCCACCGCGTCGTTCGACAAGCTGCGTTCCGGTCTGGGCGGGCTCGGCACCGTGACGTCGTCCACGACCTCCGCGCGGGATGTCACGGGAGAGTACGTCGACCTCCAGGCGCGCAAGCGGGCTCTCGAGGCGTCCCGCGACGCCTACCTGGCCCTGCTCGCCAAGGCGACGACGGTGGGGGAGACCCTGTCGGTGCAGCAGGCGATCGACCGGGTGCAGGTCGAGATCGAGCAGATCGAGGGCCAGCGGATGGTCCTCGCCGACGCGAGCGATCTCGCCACCCTGACCGTCCGGATCGCTGAGGACGGGGCCGGCGAGATCAGTCCCGCGCCCGAGGACGATCCGTCCGGTCTGGGGGACGCCGTCCAGCGGTCATGGGACCGCTTCGTCAACGGCATCGAGGCGATCATCGCGCTGATCGGCCCGCTGGCGCTGGTCGCCCTGCTCGCAGGCTTCGCCTACCTGGGCGTACGGCTGGTCCGGATCGTGCGTCGGCGAGGCCGCGGCGGCACAACAGCCCCGGTGCCAGCCGCAGGCCCGGTCCCTGCGCCTGTGCCGGCTCCCGCTCCAGTGCCAGCCGCAGGCCCAGCCCCAGCCGCAGCAGCAGCAGTCCAAGCCACAGCCCCGGTCCCGGCCGCAGCGCCGGCCCCTGGCGCGGCCGCCGCGCCGGTTCCGCCCGCCGCGCCGGTTTCTCCGGACGAGCCGGGGACCAGCGCGTCCTGACCTCACCGCCACGGTCGCGGACCGGTACGGCGGTGAGGTCAACCCGGGAAGGCTGGCCGGGGCACCTACCCGGCCAGCGCGGCGTCCACGATGGTCTGGGCCTCCGCGAGCACGGCGGTGAGGTGCTCGGTGCCGACGAAGCTCTCGGCGTAGATCTTGTAGACGTCCTCGGTGCCGGACGGGCGGGCGGCGAACCAGGCGTCCGCCGTCGCCACCTTCACGCCGCCGATCGCGGCGCCGTTGCCCGGCGCGGACGACATCGCCGCGGTCACGGCGCCGCCCGCGAGCGTCGTGGCGCCGAGAGCCTCCGGGGTGAGCGCGGAGAGGATCTTCTTCTGGGCCGGGCTGGCCGGCGCGTCGACCCGGCGGTACGCGGGCGAGCCGAAGCGCTCCGTCAGGTCGGCGTAGAGCCGGCCGGGGTCCCGCCCGGTGACCGCGGTCATCTCGGCGGCGAGCAGGCAGGCGATGATGCCGTCCTTGTCCGTCGTCCACACGCCGCCGGAACGGCGCAGGAAGGACGCTCCGGCGCTCTCCTCGCCGCCGAAGCCGAGCGAGCTGTCGAGGAGCCCGTCGACGAACCACTTGAAGCCCACCGGAACCTCGTACAGCCGGCGCCCGAGGTCGGCGGCGACCCGGTCGATGATCCCGGAGCTGACCAGCGTCTTGCCGACGGCGGCGCCGGCGGGCCAGCCGGGGCGGTGCGCGAACAGGTAGGCGATCGCCGCGGCGAGGTAGTGGTTCGGGTTGAGCAGGCCGGCGCCGGGGGTGACGATGCCGTGCCGGTCGGCGTCGGCGTCGTTCGCCAGCGCCACGTCGAACGACCCGGCCAGCCGCAGCAGCGACGCCATCGCGTAGGGCGACGACGGGTCCATCCGGATCTTGCCGTCCCAGTCCAGCGTCATGAAGCCGAACGTCGGGTCGACCGAGGTGTTGACCACCTCGATGTCCAGCTTGTGCCGGTCGGCGATCTCCTGCCAGTACCGGACGCTCGCGCCGCCCAGCGGGTCGACCCCGATGCGGACCCCCGCCGCGCGGATCGCGTCGAGATCGACCACATCCGGCAGGTCCGCCACATAGGCGCCGACGAAGTCATGCACGGTCGCGGCGGCCAGTGCCTGCTGGTGGGGCACCCGTGCCACCCCGGCCAGGCCCGCTTCGAGCAGCTCGTTCGCCCGGTTCTGGATCGCGCTCGTGGCGGCGGTGTCAGCCGGGCCGCCATGTGGCGGGTTGTACTTGAATCCGCCGTCGGCTGGCGGGTTGTGCGACGGGGTGACGACGATGCCGTCCGCCAGCCCGGCCGGCCGGCCCGATCCCGCGGCGCCTCGCCCGTTGTGGGCGAGGATCGCGTGCGAGATCACCGGTGTCGGGGTGGCCTCGCCCGCGGGGGCGACCCGGACGTCCACCCCGCCGGCGACGAGCACCTCCAGCGCGCTCGCGAGCGCCGGCGCGGACAGGGCGTGCGTGTCCACCCCGATGAACAGCGGGCCATGTGTCCCGGCGGCCGCGCGGTACTCACAGATCGCCTGGGTGGTGGCCAGGATGTGGTCTTCGTTGAACGAGGCGCGCAGGGCGCTGCCGCGATGGCCGGACGTCCCGAAGGAGACCCGCTGGGCCGGGTCGGCCGGGTCGGGGTGGACGTCGTGGTAGGCGGCGAGCAGCGCGCCCGGGTCGATGAGCTCGTCGGGAGCGGCGGGCTGCCCCGCGCGCGGGCTGTTCGGCATGGGCGGGCTCCATGGGATGTGATCGGCTCCCCGGTCAGCCTAGTGCCGCACCCGGCCAGGTTCGCCCCGCCCGGAGCCGGCCCGCCCGGACGCGGCCTGTGCCCCGCCCGGACGTGGCCCGTGCCCCGGCCGTGCCGAGTCCGCTCCCGGCTGGCGACCCGCCCGGGATCAGCCTGTGCGGGGGACCATCGCGTCGAGCGTGCCGTAGTGCTCGGCGAGGCTCGGGTACAGCGCGCCGAGCCCGCCCGCCAGGGCCGCCCGCACCTGGGCGCTCGGTGTGTCCGCCAGGACCTCGGGGGCGCCGGCGGCGACGGCGTCGAGCGCGAGCGCGGCGACGGCCGCGGGATCAACCTTGGGAGCGTCGATCCGCCGCGTCATGTCCGTGTCCATGAATCCGACGTGCAGCGCGGTGACGGTGATCCCGGCGCCGGCCAGCTCGACCCGCTGGGAGTTGGTCAGCGACCAGGCCGCCGCCTTCGCCGCGCAGTACGCCCCACTCGTCGGCATCGCCAGCCAGGACAGCACCGACAGAACGTTGAGAACGGCCCCGCGCGTGCCGTGCGGGCCACTGCCACCGCCACCGGTGCTGTCCGGCCGTTCGCGCGACAGCTGCGGCGCGAAGGCGCGCACCAGGCGCAGCGGCCCGAAGTAGTGGGTCTCCATCTCCAGCCGGATGTCCTCGATGTCTCCGGTCAGCACCGACGCACCGGTCGAGCTGCCGGCGTTGTTGATCAGGATGTCGACGTCGCCGGTGGCCTCGGCGGCGGCGGCGATCTTAGCGGGGTCGGTGACGTCGAGCCCGATCGGGACGACACCGGGTGTCGTGATCGAGCCGGGGTTGCGCGCCGCGGCGTAGACCTTCGCCGCGCCCCTCGCGAGCAGCTCCTCGACGAACCTGCGGCCGAGACCCCTGTTGGCACCGGTGACCAGCGCGACCGACCCCTCGATGGGCGCCATGGCGTTCTCCGTCCGTGCGTGGGTGTGTGGGCACTCTGTGGGCTCTGCGTGGGCTGTTTCGGGGCCGCGCCGGGGCGGCATCCGAGCGGGCGGTCCACGGCCGAATCATAAGTTGGAAAATCCAACTTACTAGGTGGAGTGACGAAGGACATCCTGCGGGCGGAGGTGAGAAGGAGGCACGTGGACTTTGCCCGGGGTTAATGTCCCCACGTGCGACTGGGTGTGATGGGTGGGACGTTCGATCCAGTGCACAACGGGCATCTGGTCGCGGCGAGCGAGGTCGCGGCGCTGTTCGACCTGGACGAGGTCGTCTTCGTCCCGAGCGGCCGCCCCTGGCAGAAGGCCGACCGGGAGGTCTCGGCCGCCGAGGACAGGTACCTGATGACCTTCCTCGCGACGGCGGAGAACCCCCAGTTCACCGTCAGCCGGATCGACATCGAGCGCAGCGGCCCGACCTACACCATCGACACCCTGCGCCACCTGCGCCGCACCCACCCCGACGCCGAGCTGTTCTTCATCACCGGCGCGGACGCGCTCGCGCAGATCTTCACCTGGCGTGACCACACCGAGCTCTTCGGGCTCGCCCACTTCGTCGGTGTGACCCGGCCGGGCTACGACCTGCGCCGCCACGCCAGCCTGCCCGACGAGTCGGTCAGCCTCCTGGAGGTTCCGGCGCTGGCGATCTCCTCGTCCGACATCCGCCAGCGGGTCGCCCGCGCGGCACCGATCTGGTACCTGACGCCGGACGGGGTCGTCCGCTACATCGCGAAACGGGGGCTGTACGGCCCCCGGCCGGTCGCGCCCCCGCTGCCCGAGGGCGCCGGGCGGCCTGACGGGACGGAACATTCGGCCTGATGACCACAAACATGGTCGCCGATTCGCGCAAAGCTGTGTCACGCTGGACATGGCCACTTGACCGGTGGGTGGCCGGCGCGTCCATCGGCGCGCATGACCAGCTCGTACCTTTGGGAGACCAACAAGCGTGACCGCCTCGCCGCGAGCCGTGGAGCTCGCTCTCGCCGCAGCCCAGACCGCCGCCGACAAGATCGGCCAGGACATTCTCGTTCTGGATGTCAGCGAGCGGCTCGCGATCACCGACTGCTTCGTCATCGCGTCGGCCGACAACGAGCGTCAGGTGAAGGCGATCGTGGACGAGGTCGAGGAGAAGCTGCGGACGCTCGGCGCGAAGCCGCTGCGCCGCGAGGGCGAGCGTGACGGCCGGTGGGTCCTGCTCGACTTCGCCGACATCGTCGTGCACGTACAGCGTGCCGAGGAGCGGGAGTACTACGGCCTGGAGCGGCTGTGGAAGGACTGCCCGGTCATCCCGTTCACCGACGCCGCGGTCGGCGTCGGCGCGGCGGAACCGCGGTGAGGCTGCTTCTCTGGCGGCACGGCAGGACGTCCTGGAACGACGCGGGGCGTTTCCAGGGGCATGCGAACCCGCCTCTGGACGAGACGGGCCGCCGCCAGGCCGCGGCGGTCGGCCCGGTGATCAGGGCGCTGCGCCCCGAGCTTGTGATCTCCTCGGATCTGATTCGTTGCCAGGAGACCGCCGCGAGCATCGGGCTGCCCGTGCGGGCCGACGCCCGGCTGCGGGAGATCGACCTCGGTGCCTGGTCCGGCCTGACCGGGTCCGAGGCTGCCGCGCGGTTCCCCGCGGAGGACGCCGCGTGGCGCCGTGGTGAGGACATCCGCCGCGGTGGTGGCGAGACCTACGTGGAGGTCGCGGAACGGGCGTTCGCGGTCCTCGACGAGGTCCTCGCCGAGGGCCTGCCGGTCGAACCCTCCGGGCTTGTCGTCTTCGTGTTGCACGGCGGGACGGCGCGGGCCCTCATCGGGAGGGCGCTGGGCGTCCCCCCGCAGAACTGGTGGGTGTTCGGCCCGCTGCGCAACTGCCGCTGGTCCATGCTCCGGCGGGAGCACGGTGGTTTCCGGCTGGCGGAACACAACAGCGGGCCCCTCGCCACAGGTGCCGCGGCGCCTGATATGGTCGTCAGCGTCGGGCCGGGGAGCGCAGCTCCTCTCCCACCGGCCGAGGCACTTCTGCCAACGCAGGAGGGGCCGACGGAAAGCGACACTGAACCTGTACACTCGCAGACGCAGCCAGCAAATGGCTGAGAGCGGGTACAGAAAATGGTCGTGTAGGATGTAAGCGGTACGAACTGAAGAACTGGCAGTAAGAACTGAATATGGGGCTGTGGCGCAGTCTGGTAGCGCATCACACTGGCAGTGTGAGGGTCAGGGGTTCGAATCCCCTCAGCTCCACCAGAGTTGTCATGTTCGAATCCTGATCATGGCTCCTCTGCCCCTCGGTAAGCGAGACGCCGTCCGGATGCGTTCCGGGCGGCGTATCTGTTTGTCCGCTGTGGGGTCTGGTGTCGCCGTAGGCGAGTGCGACTGCCGATCCGGTGGGGGAGTGTGGGTCGACGGTCTCGGAGTCCTCTGGAGTGCGCTGGGCGTTGATCAGGTTCTTGGTCTCGGTGGCGAGCCGCTGGCCAAGATCCTTCGCGAGGAGCTGGGCCAGCGGAGGCTGCAGGTCGGCCGTGCCGATGCTGCGGTCGAAGATCCAGAACCGGTGGAACACCGCTTGGTTGAGTTGCCGTTTCACGGTCGCGGGTGCTGTCCGGTAAAGGGTGTAGCTGTCCTCGCAGAGCGCGAGAATCTGATCCAGGACGCGATCGAGGTCGCGCCATTCACCCTCACACAGGGCAAGGGTTTCGCGGGCGCGGGACAGGGCCCGGTCGATGCGGGTCTGTTCCTCCTTGAGAAACTCCTCGGTGATCGCGTCGTTGTAGTAGGCGCGCATGCACGCGCGGCGCTCGTGTTCGAGGTCGGTGATGGCTTTCTTCTGGCGGGCGGCCTGTTCGGCACCGTGGGCGGTGAGGGATTGTGCGCTGGCGACGACGAGTTCCCGGATGCGTGCCTTGTGTCGGGGTGTGATCTCGACGCGGCGCCACCATTCCTCGACGAGGTGTTCCACGGTGCTGATGAGTACGTACGGCTGGCGGCATTTTCCGCGCTGGCGGCCCAGGCAGTAGAAATACGGGTAGGTGCCGCCGTGCCGGCCGGTGGCATTCGTGATCCCGAACCGTGAGCCGCAGTGCCCGCAGAACAGGCTTCCCTTGAGCGGGTGGAAGTGGTGTTGCGGCTTCTCTCCCGCGACGTCGCGGGCACGCAGTATCGCACTGACGCGATCGAACACGGCAGGCGTGACGAACGTGGGATGCCTGCCGTTCGGGTACTCGACACCGGAGAAGGTGACGACACCGACGTAGTACTTGTTGGTGAGCATCTTGTGCACGTGGGATTTGTTGAGCGGCCGCTCCGGCCGTTTTCCGGCGGCCCGGTTCGTGAGGCCGCGATGGGTGAGTTCCTCGGTGATGGTCGAGATCGTCCATTTCCCGGTGGCGAACTCCTCGAAAGCCCACTGGACAAGCCGCCACCGGTCGGGGTCGAGCGCGACATCCGCGATGTTGCGCCCTTCGGTCCTGATCCGGACGTTGAGGTAGCCGATCGGGGCGAGGCCGGGGGTTCCGCCGTTGCTGGCCTTCTGCGTCATCTTGTAGGCGATGTCCTTGCCGCTTGCGGCCGACTGATACTGGTTGATCGCGGCCATGATTCCGTGGAGAAGCTCCCCGGACGGGGTCTCGTCGATGTTCTCCGTTGCGGAGACGAGAAGGACGCCGAGGTTACGCAGCCGCATCGTGAAATCGGCATCCTCGTACCTGTCGCGTGCGAACCGGTTCAACTGGTAGACGATCACGATATCGACATCCCGGTGTGCCTCGATACGGGAGATCATCGCGAGGAACGCCTGCCGCTTGTTCAGATCCTTGTAGGCGGACGCGCCCGGTTCCACGTACTCGTCGACAACATCGACATTGATACTCTCCGCCTTTTCGCCGCACTTCACCCGCTGCGCGGGAAGCGAGATCCCCTCCGGGTTGTAGTCCGTACGTACCTGCGACTTGGAGGAAACCCGGAGGTAGAACACGGCGCGCAGCCGGCGAATGGATTCGGCGGAAGGCGGAACGGCCGTTTCGCTGACAGTGGCAGGGGGCATGGCAGACCCTTTCGTCCGAAGATCGGCGACATCAGCGTAACACCCTGCCCCTCAGTCCTTCCTTTCCGTTCGAACGCTTTTCTTCTTGGTGATGCCTTCCGCGGAAACGTCGTTCGATGTGCCGTCCGGTGTCTCGATTTCTTCGCGGACAATCATGCTCGCCCAGCCGGCGAGCGCAGCTGCGAAACCACCACAGTCGATATCAGAATGAGGTTGTGCGATGACGGAGACATGCTGGCGGCGCGCCGCATTCAACGGATCAGACCCGATTCTGTCGCGCGGTCGGAAGAATCGTGGACAAGGGATTTCGCCCGGCCGGGTAGCGGTAGCGGCCGCACAGGGCGGCGTACCCGCCGCCACGCGCGTACGCGCGCGACCGGCGGTGGCGTCCGCTACCCGCCACCCGGCTGTCCGGGTGCAGGTCAGGACGGTCGTGACGGGTAGCGGCTACGGGTTGCGCAGCCGCTACCCGTAGCGGGGTGCCCGCTACCCGTTACCGAACGTAAGGATCCGTTTGCCTACGTTGATCCACGACAGAATGTGGATGCCTGTCTGCCCGGGGTGATCGTGAATCCTGCGAAGGTCGTGGCGGTACCGGGGAGGCCACCTGCCCTCGTCGCGGTCGCGGGGCACGGGAACCGGGTTTCGGAATCCTGTGGACGGCCAGCACGAACGACGAAGATCCACGATGAGGTCAAGCGCACCCACTCCAGACGACCGAGCCGATGATCAAGGTTGGGAGCTGCGGCGCGGAACACCGTGCTTCCCTTCTTGTTATTCCCCGTGAAGGCATCGTGCATTCGCGGCGGAAACCGGGCAGAAAGTCCCGACCTTCGGCAGGAGACGGTGATCCCGGATCGACTTCGACGCGGATTCCGTCTGGTGCTGTCCCGTGAACCGTTCCGGAGCGTGCCGGACAGGACATCGGCGCCGCAGCCCAGCGGCACTGATGGTCACTGAAAGTAGCAATCGACGGTGCGGGAGGGGTGCTAACGTTAGCGGCTCGCCTGCTAGCGTTAGCACCCCCCGTTAGCGGCCTGGATGCCCGCTGAGCTGTGCCTAAGCATGTTAGCGCCTAGGAGGGTCAACCCCCGAAGTCCTCGGAAAACCGGCCTGTGAGCCCCCCCGGGGGAGCCGCTAACCCCTTCCGTGCACCGACCTCGCGGCAACTACGCTCCGTAGTTTCCATGGTCGACGCCCGCGTCGGGCGTCTGGAGTCCGCCGATCTTCGGCGAGCGTTTCTGTCGACGCCACCGGTACGACCCCATGGGCCCGCAGAACACCTGCCAGAGCGGACCGTTGACAACGCGGTCGAGAGATCGGCAATCGTGGCGCGGTGGCGAGTCGCTGGCGTCGTGGCGCCGTAGTCTGGTAGGCGGCTGCGCGCGTATGCGGGAAGAGGGTCGCGATGGTAGACGAGCCGGCACCGGGAACCCACCTCCAGAACCTTCGCCGCAGACGCGGCCTGTCGCAGGAAGGGCTGGCGGACAGAGCCGGCCTGAGCGTTTCCACGATCCGCAAGATCGAACAGGGCGGGAACGCCCGGCTCGAAACCTTCCATATCCTCGCCCGCGCGCTTGATGCGGAGACCTCGTCACTTTTCCAGCCGGGTTCTCCAGACCCGATCGCCGAGCATGAGGAAAGTAACAAGCTCAATCTCATTCCGTTGCGGCAGGTACTCACGCCGGTTATCGGTCTCGCGGGTGCCGTCACGTTTGGCGCGGAAGCGCCTGCCGAGTCCCGGGAAGCCAGCCTCCGCGCGGACCTGTCCGAAGCGGTCGGCCGGTACCGTGCCGACGATTTCGAAGCTGTCGCGGCGATGCTGCCCGGAATGATCCGGCAGAGCCACTCGCTGGTCAATCGCGCGGCCGACGAGGAGAGGGCGACACTGCTCCGTCTGCGGGCCGAGATCTTCCAACTCGCCGGACTTTTCCTTACACAGGTGAGGCAATACGACCTCGCCTACGCGGCGATTCGTGACGCGATCAACGATGCCACGGCGGTCGGGGACAACCTGACGGCCGCATTCGGGGCTATCTCGCAGGCGTGGCTGTTCATCCGGCAGGGCCGTTTCGTCGATGCCGAATCACTGGCGGGTGATATCGCATCGAAGATCGAGCCGCGCATGTCGACAGCGACCGACGAGGATCTCTCGGCGTGGGGATGGCTTCTGCTGCGCGGCTCCGCCGCCGCGATCCGCAACAACCGGCAGGACTCCTCGGATGAGTTCCTGTCGCTGGCGGACGTGGCCGCGTCCCGGGTTTCCGCCGCGCGGGCACCCGATCACCACAACCAGTACCTGACGACCTTCGGGCCAGCGGTGGTTGCCATGAAACGCGCGGAATCCATGATGGTCATGGGTGACGCGCGCGGCGTTCTGCGGCTGGCGGAGAACATCCCGCACCCGCGATCCGGGCGGCGCCGTTCGGACAACCTCAGTCGCCACCTCCTCGATGTGGCCGCTGCCCACACGGACCTTCGGGACTACCGGGACGCGACTGACGTACTGGTCCAGCTGCGGAAGAACTCGCCCGAATGGTTGCGTCATCAGCGCAAGGCGAAGGACATCCTGCTCATCCTGCTGCGCAGCCGCAAACGGTCACTCAGTCAGGAACTCCGAGATCTGGCAGACTTCCTCGACGTCGCTGCGTAGAAGCAAACGGTAGCTACCGCGCTGCGTGGTAGTCCGCCGATGCGTTCGGGAAAGTACCACGCTGCGCCGCTCGTGATCCCCGGGTGCACTGTCTAGATTTCTGTGGCAGGCACCCGGGTTCGGTCGCAGCTGAGGACACCCCACGTCTTTCGGACTCCCGGACCCGGGTTGCCGCCATCGACGAGAAACAGATGTCGATCGGGCCCGTGCGGGTCGGGCGGAGTGGGAGGCCGGACATTGAACAACGAGACCGTCTACGCCATCGTCTGGTACGAGGGCGGCCCGGAACCCAGTATCGGCGGAGTTCTGCTCCCATATGAATCGGTTGCCGCAGCCGAAAGATCGGCCCGGATGCGCCACCTCGACGGATACGACGTGGCACCGATCGAATTCGACGTCGCGCCAGATACCGAACCCTCTGGCGCTGGGCTGGTGATCCAATGACACCCGAATTCCGTGAACGCGAGCCGGCGGTCATCGCCCTTTACCGGAGTTATGTGATGAACCTCCTCGAACTCGACACCGAGAGCGAGGACACGTCGCCACTGAGAAAATCCGACTATCGCCGGGCGCTGTTCGCCATCCTCGGCGCGGATCCGAAGCCGCTGCTCACCGCCGGCAATCAAGTCACCGAAGACGAAGCCGTTGCATACGAGTACGGCCAGAAAGCGATGCTGGACAAGGTCGTTGTCACGCTCGGAGAACTCTGGAGGCCGCAGACCCTTGCGGCACCCACGGGCTATCCGAGAGAAATCACCCGGAACGACAGCCCGTGATCACGAAACGCCATCACTGGCATTCCGGTGCTAGCTCAAGCTAGCGCCCTTGCTAGCGCGAGATGTGATCACGAAACGCGGAGGGCCCGCCCGGAGTGCCATCCCGGGCGGGCCCTGTGCTTTTTGGAGTCTCGTGGCTACTTTCCGCTGTGGCCTGTGGTGCCCGCTTCGTGTTGTTGCAGGTAGCGGGTCAGGTCGGGGTTCAAGCTCCACCCCCTCAGCTCCACGCGATCGGGGTTCGCGTGTTCGCATTTCCCTTTGGGAAGATGCTCCCGGGCTCCTGCGTAATATCTGCCCAGGGGGGCGACCCCCTGGAATCCCCGAGTCAGGGGCTCCGCCCCCGACACCCCCGCCCAATCGGTTCTGAAGTTAGATGGAACTTGGGTGTTGGGGTTTTTTCTTTTTCTCCTGTGCGGCGGCTTTTTGTTGGTCGTGCTGCGAAGTCTCGACCTTGGCGTGACGTGTCGTTCGTCGGTGTGTCGATCGGTGCTGCTGCCGACCGGGTTTCCATGCGTGCGGGGGCTTTTGCCGGGTCGGGCTCCCGTCCGTTCTGAGGCTGGTGCTGATGAGGCGCCAGCGGCATCAGTCGGCCTTTTCCTGCTCGTGCCGTGCCCGGGTGGTGTTGGGGGCGGTGTCGGGGCCGTAGCGGTTGATGATGTAGCGGGCCAGGCGGGTGGCGATTGCCGCCAGGGCCTCTGCTGCTGGGTGGCGGGTGTCCCAGGCCGCGAGCAGCCGGACCCGCAGCGGTGAACTGTCAGCCAGGATCGCTGTGGGCGTGAGCTCGAAACGCGGATCGTCGGAGACGACCGCGACGCCGCGGCCCGCGGCGGCCAGGGCCTGGGCCACGGTTCCGTCGCTGGCCTCGGTCAGATCGGCGTAGGTGAGCCCCGCGGCTGCCACCGCCCTGTCAAGCGCCTCCCTGGCGGTGAACGTCTCCGGCGGAACGACCAGCGGTTGTTCGAGGAGTTCGCCGAGCGACACCGCCGTGCGACCGGACCAGGGATGCGCTGTCGGGACGTACGCCCATACCGGCAGCACCGCCAGCGGCAGTGCGCGGTACGGCGGCCGGACGGTCGCGGTGCCGATCGCGAGGTCGGCGCCGATGGCCAGGGTCTCGGCGGTGGTCAGCCTGTCCGCGGTGAGGATCGCCGGTGTCGGGTCGCCCGCGGTCAGGGTCGTGATGAACGGTGCGACGACGTCGGCGAGGGTCGTGGCCGGGGCGCCGATCGTGATCCGCTCGATACGGCCGGCGGCGTGGAACGTGGCGGCATGCCGGAGCGCGTCGGCGCGGTCGAGCAGCTCGCGGGCGAGTGGCAGCAGCGCCCGCCCGACGGGGGAGAGGGTGAGTCGCCCGCCGGAGCGTTCGAACAGGTCGACGCCGAGCTCCCGTTCCAGCTGGCGCAGCTGCCGGGACAGCGCCGGCTGGGTCACCCGCACCGCCGTGGCGGCCGCGCTGACGGATCCCGCGTCGACGGTCGCCACGAAGTACCGGACCGTCCGCAGCTCCATCGGGCCGTCACCCGTTCCTTCCCGCCAATCACCCATGCCTGCAGAACATGGAATGTGTTCCCAGTTGGAATTAGACAGCATGCCGGGGCGGGCGGAGAGTGGCTCCATGGACATCCCGCAGCACCGACTCCTGGTCACGGGCGTTCCGGGACCGCGGTCACGTCGCCTGGCCGCCCGCAGGGCCGCCGCGGTGGCGTCCGGTGTCGGCTCGACGATGCCGGTCTTCGCTGCGCACGCCGGCGGTGGGGTGCTGGTCGACGTCGACGGCAACCATTTCATCGATCTGGGTTCCGGGATCGCCGTGACGACGGTCGGGGCCAGCGCCCCGCGGGTCGTGGCCGCCGTGCAGGAGCAGGCGGCGGCGTTCACCCACACCTGCTTCATGGTCACGCCGTATGAGGGCTATGTCGCGGTGGCCGAGGCGCTCAACCGCCTGACTCCGGGGTGGCACGAGAAACGGACTGCGCTGTTCAACTCCGGCGCCGAGGCGGTGGAGAACGCCGTCAAGATCGCTCGTTCGGCCACCGGCCGGCACGGGATCGCCGTCTTCGACCACGCCTACCACGGCCGGACGAACCTGACGTTGGCGATGACGGCGAAGGAGACGCCCTACAAGCGGGGGTTCGGCCCGTTCGCGGGCGAGGTCGTGCGGGCGCCCCTGTCGTACCCGTTCCGGGACGGTCCGGCGGTCGACGGCCCGGCCGCGGCGATCCGGGCGATCGACGAGATCAGGCGGCAGGCCGCTGTCGAGGACCTTGCGGCCCTGGTGATCGAGCCGATCCAGGGCGAGGGCGGTTTCATCGAACCGGCACCTGGATTCCTGCCGGCGCTGGCGTCCTGGTGCCGGGCGAACGGCGTCGTCTTCGTCGCCGACGAGGTGCAGACCGGCTTCGCGAGGACGGGCGCGATGTTCGCCTGCGACCACGAGGGCGTCGTCCCCGATCTCATCGTCATGGCCAAGGGGATCGCCGGCGGGCTGCCGCTTTCCGCGGTGACCGGTCGTGCCGACCTCATGGACGCGCCGCAGGTCGGCGGGTTGGGCGGGACGTACGGCGGCAACCCGCTGGCGTGCGCGGCGGCACTGGCCGCGATCGAGACGGTCGAGGCAGGGGACCTCGTGGCCCGCGCCGCGGCGATCGGCGATCTGATGAGAACGCGGCTGCGCGGGTTGCGGGCGGCTGATCCGCGGATCGGGGACGTGCGCGGGCGAGGCGCGATGATCGCCGTCGAGCTCGTCGAGCCGGGCACGACGACACCGGACCCGGCGCTGGCCCGTGCCGTCGCGGCGGCGGTGCATCAGCAGGGTGTGATCGTGCTGACCTGCGGCACCGACGGCAACGTGCTGCGCCTGCTGCCGCCGCTGTCGATCAGCGACGACCTGCTCGCCGAGGGCCTGGACGTCCTGGCCGGCTCACTGGCGGCGACGTCGCCGCTGCAACGAGCGGGAGCCGGACGGTGAGCGGCGGGCCCGCGCCCACCGACTACGCCGTCGTCGGCCCGGCGACGGGCGAGGTCGTGCGGGCGTATCCGACAGCCACCGACCAGGAGGTCGCGGCTGCGCTGGACCTGGCCGCGGAACCTCGGCGCTTTCTCGGGAAGCTCTCAGGGATCTCCCAGGATCGCCGTCCACGGTGGACGCATGCCCACGACCCATCCGCCCGCCAGGCCCGGCCCCGCTGTTCCCGCGGTCGACGGCGGGGGAGCGCCGCCCGCGGGAAACCCGCGCGGTTCGCTGCCAGCCTCCGGGTGGCTGGCGGGTGGGCACCGGTCGGCCGCCTCCCGTGCCGTTCGGCTCGGGCTGGTTCTCGGCGGGGTCGCGGTGCTCGGCATGTGGTGGTTCGACACCGCGGCGGGTGACGTCGGCGGCGCCGGCGAGGTCCTCACCGCCATGGGGGACGTGTCGGGGCTCCTCGCCGCTTATCTGGTCCTCGTGCAGCTCCTGCTGATGGCCCGGGTACCCGCGCTGGAACGGGCCGTCGGCTTCGACCGGCTGGCGGCCTGGCACCGCACCCTCGGGACGAACGTCGTCCTGCTCGTGGTCGGGCATGTCCTGCTGACCGTGTGGGGACTCGGGCTCGTCGAGCATCATCAGCCGCTGTCGGAGCTCGTCTCGGTGGTCATGACCTACCCGGACATGTGGAAGGCGACGATCGGCACCGTCGGGCTCGTCGCGGTCGGGGTGGCCAGCGGGCGGACGGCTCGCGCCAGGATGTCCTACGAGGCCTGGTACCTGCTGCATCTGACCGCCTACCTGGCCGTCGCGCTGGCGTTCTTCCACCAGATCGCGGCCGGCCCGGACTTCGTCGGCCGGCCGTTCAACCGGGCGTTGTGGATCGCGTTCTACGCGGTGGTCGCGACCTGCCTGGTGGTCTGGCGGCTGGGCTGGCCACTGCTGGGCTTCGCCCGGCACCGGATGGTGGTCGAGCGGGTCGTGCCCGAAGCGCCGGGGGTTGTCTCGGTCGAGATCGGTGGGCGGGATCTCGACCGCCTCGGCGTGGCCGCCGGGCAGTTCCTGCTCTGGCGGTTCCTCACCCCGGGCCACTGGCTCACCGCGCACGCCTACTCGGTGTCCGCGCCGCCGTCGCCGCACCGGCTGCGCATCACGGTGAAGGACGCCGGGGACCATTCGGGCGCCCTCGCCCGGCTGCGGCCCGGCACCCCGGTGCTGGCGGAGGGGCCGTTCGGCCACTTCACCGCCGATCAGGTCACGACCCCCGGTGCCCTGCTCGTGGGTGCCGGCAGCGGGATCGGGCCGGTACGCGCCCTCGCCGAGGAACTGGTCCGGCGCGGCGTCGACGTCACGGTGATCTACCGGGCCAACCGGGTGGAGGACCTCGCGCTCGCCGGGGAGCTGAACGCGCTCGCGGAGGCCGGGCGGCTGACCTTCCACCGGGTCGTCGGAAGCCGCCGCGAGCTGGGCTACGACCCGCTCGAGCCGCGCTTCCTGTCAGCGGCGGTGCCGGACGTCGCGCGGCGGGAGGTCTTCGTGTGCGGCCCGCCGGGCCTGATCACCTCGTTGTCGCACGCACTGCGCCAGCTCGGCGTTCCCGCCGTCCGCATCCACCACGAGGAGTTCAGCCTCCGATGACTCGGTCCGGAAGTGACCACGGCCGGGCGCAGGGCCCAGGCCACTGGCTCGGCGGGCGCCTCGGGCTCGCCGCGCTGTTCGGGGCGGTCGTGCTGGTGGTCGGCGCCAAGGCGGTGACGGGCGCCCCGCCGGCCCCGTCGGCGGCGATCGCGACCATGCCGGGCTCGACCGCCGCCGCGGGCTCGACCGGATCCACCGGCTCGGCCGCCGCGGGCTCGACCGGATCCGCGGGAGCGGACGGGGGTGGGGGGAGCGGTTCCTCGTCAGCGGGTGAGTCGGGCAGCTCGGCCGAATCCGGTACCGGCGCCGGGGACACCTCGGTGACAACTGTCACCGGCGATTCGGTCAGCACCCGCTTCGGCCCGGTGCAGGTGCGGGTCGACCTGCGGAACGGGCAGATCACGGACGTCGTCGCGCTGGCCCTGCCCGACCAGAACGGGCGGGACCGGCGGATCAACGCCGAGGCGGTCCCGATCCTGCGCCAGGCGGTCCTCGACGCCCAGAGCGCCGCGGTCGACACGGTGTCCGGGGCGACCTACACCAGCGTGGGCTACCTGCGTTCGGTCCAGTCGGCGCTGGACCAGGCCGGTATCGGTGACTAGCCCACGGGAGGCCGCGGGCGCGCGCCACCCTGGCGGCAGGCGGGTCGAGCCGGTGATGGGCACGGTGGTGAGCATCGCCGTGCGTACCGAACTGCCGCCGGCGGTGCTGGACGCGGCGATCGACAGCGCCGTCGCATGCCTGCACCGGGCCGACGCGGACTTCAGCACCTACCGCCCCGACTCGTGGGTCTCCCGCCTGCGGCGCCATGAGATCGAGCTCGCGGACTGCCCCGGCCAGCTGCGGGACGTCCTGCGCCTGGCCGAGCTGTGTCGACGACGTTCGGCGGGCAGCTTCGACCCGGCCTGGCGGGGCGACGGCACCCTCGACCCGACGGGCCTGGTGAAGGGATGGGCGGCGGATGCGGCCTCGGCGGTGCTGACCGCGGCGGGCGCTGTCGACCACTGCGTCAACGCCGCCGGGGATGTCCGGGTCCGGGCCACGGCCCAGCGGCCCTGGCGGGTCGGGGTCGCTGATCCCCTCGCCGCGGGCCGTCTCGTGGCGGTGGTCGAGGCCGCCGAGATCGCGGTCGCGACATCCGGAACCGCCGAGCGGGGCGCCCACATCGTCTGCCCCGCCACCGGCGTGCCGGTCAGCGATCTGGCGTCGGCCACGGTGGTGGGGCCGGACCTGGCGCTCGCCGACGGCTACGCGACCGCGGCCGTGGCGGCAGGGCCGCAGGCGGTGGATTTCCTGGCCGAGCTGGAGCCGGAGGGCTGGGCGTGGCTGCTGGTCAGCGGCACCGGCGCGATCCGCCGCAGCGGCGGCTTCCCGGGGGCTGTCGCGATGGCCGCCGGCCAGGGCCCGCGGGCGGTGCCTGGAGTGCCTGAATGACGCCGTCCCGGCGCACGGCCGGCCCCAGCTCGGCTCACCCGGCTGGCACACATCCGGCTGGCACACATCCGGGATGTGCGCGAGCGCGCGTCCGTGGGCTTCCCGGCTGCGAATCCACGAGATGGCAGGGGTGAGACTGTGCTGATGGAGCAGAGCGGCTGATGGAGCAGAGCGGCTGATGGAACAGAGGGCGACGATCCTCGTCGTCGACGACGAGGAGCCGATCACGGACCTGGTGTCGATGGCGCTGCGCTACGAGGGGTACCAGGTGGCGACCGCGAGCACCGGCCAGGCGGCGCTCACCAAGGTCGCGCTCTGTGCTCCGGATCTGATCGTGCTGGATGTGATGTTGCCGGACGTCGACGGATTCGCGGTGTGTGACCGGCTGCGGCGTTCTGGTCACCACATCCCGACTCTCTTCCTGACGGCTCGGGGCACCACCGAGGACAAGGTGCACGGCCTCACGCTGGGCGGCGACGACTACGTCACGAAGCCGTTCGTCGTCAGCGAGCTGATGGCCCGCGTCCGGGCGATCCTGCGCCGGGCAGGTCACGGTGCCGAGATGTCCGGGGTGCTCGAGTTCGCCGACCTTCAGCTCGATCCCGACACCCGGGAGGTGCGCCGGGCCGGTCGGTACGTCGAGCTCACCGCCACCGAGTACCGGCTGCTGCACGTCCTGATGCGCAACCCGCGGCATGTGCTCACCCGCGCCCAGCTGCTCGACCACGTGTGGGGGCACGACTTCGCGGGCGACGCCCGGGTGCTGGAGACGTACGTCAGCTATCTGCGCAAGAAGATCGACCATGTCGCGCCTGCGCTGATCCACACGGTCCGGGGCGTCGGGTACGTCCTGCGGCTGCCGCGCTGAGCCGAGGCTGGCGGTGTCGATCCGAACCCGGCTGCTGCTCGCCCTGGTCATGCTGATCGGCGCCGGTCTGTCACTTGCGGCGCTCGGCACCCACAGCGCGATCGAGGGGTATCTCGCCGATCGGCTCGACCAGCAGGTGCGTGCGGCCCAGCCGCTGGTCGAGCGGGCGCTGGCGCGGCCGTCCGAACCGGGTGCGGATTCCGGCGCTGGCATGGATCCCGACTCCGACGGTGACATCGACCGCGAGTACCTGGCGTCCGACAAGGATCATGACTACCCGCGCTTCGGAACGGCCTACCTCGTCGGCACCTACGGCGCGCTCTTCGACGCGGACGACCGACGGGTCGCCGAGGTGAGGCCGAACCCCGGCGGGACGTCGGGCCAGGCACCACGCCCCGACGTCCCGGGGAGCCTGCTGGACGAGGCGCGGCGCCAGCCCGGCGGGTCCGGCCAGCTCACGGCCGTGCCCGCGGTCGGCGGCGGTGACCGATTCCGCGTGCTGGCGGTCTCCCGCGACCCTGGGCAGGTACTCGTCGTCGCCGTCCCCTACACGGCGATGGACGCGACTCTCGACGACATCTGGCGCATCGAGGTGGTGGCCAGTCTCATCGTCGCCGCAGCCACGGCCGCGCTCGGGTATGTCGTGGTCCGGCTGGGACTGCGGCCGCTGGAGCAGATGGAGCGCACGGCCGACGCGATCGCGGCCGGCGATCTGACCCGGCGGGTCGCGAATGCCGGTCCCCGTACCGAGGCGGGTCGGCTGGGACGCGCCCTCAACACCATGCTGGCGCAGATCGAGGCGGCGTTCCGGCAGCGGGAGAGCTCCGAGAACCGGCTGCGGCAGTTCGTGGCCGATGCCAGCCACGAACTGCGCACACCACTGACGTCGATCCAGGGGTACGCCGAGATGTTCCACCGGGGCGTCGCCGACCGTCCGGATGATCTCGCCCTGGCGATGCGCCGGATCGAGAGCGAGGCCGCTCGGATGAGTGAGCTCGTCGACGACCTGCTCCTGCTGGCGGGCCTCGACCAGGGAACAAGGCGACGGCCGGAACCGGTCGACCTCGCCGCCGTCGTCCGGGATGTCGTCGCCGACGCCCGTGCGGTCGATCCCACCCGCACGATCACCGTCGAGGTGGCGCCGCTGCTGGAGATCACCGGTGATGAGCCGCGGCTGCGCCAGGCGGTCGGCAACCTCGTCCGCAACGCGCTCGTGCACACGCCGGCAGGTACCCCGGTCGAGGTCGAGGCGGTCCGTTCTGGCGACGGCTGGGCGGTCGTGACCGTCGCCGATCACGGGCCGGGTATCGCACCCGAGGACGTCCCCCACATCTTCGAGCGCTTCTATCGCGCCGATGCCGGGCGTTCGCGTGAAGCCGGCGGCACCGGACTCGGCCTGTCGATCGTCGACGCCGTGATGCGTTCCCACGGGGGTGGTGCGGACCATTCGGCCACGCCGGGCGGTGGTTCGACCTTCAGACTCCGGATACCGGAGGTACCCCGTCCCACACCGTAGGTGCCCGGTGCGCGGGCGTGTCCAATGGCTGACATCCCGGGCCACGGGGGCCGGGGCGCAGGGGACCGGCACACCACTATGCTGATCGCGCAGGTTGTGTTCCGTATACAAGCTGTTTGCCGGGATGCCGTCCTGTGCGGGATGCGGTGCGTGGGCCGGCGCTTCGTGTGTATCCGGGCTGACAACTGGGAACGTGGGGGCGCCGCATGCGGGCAGCCGGGCGGTGGGCCGGCGCAGCGGTTTCCCGTGTGCCTCTGCCCGTCGCGGGGTGGTTTCCCGTCGCTGTGCAGGCGAGGGCCGTGGTTTCGTTCCGTCCGTTTCACATGCTGTGCCCATACAGGACGTCCACCGCCGAGACCGGGGCATGATCTCCGAGCCGGCATGGTTACGTGCCTGGCTGGGTCTGGCGTTACCGGGATTCCGGGTCGACGGGCTGCTGGGCCGGGGAGCCTTCGGCGTCGTCTTCGAGTGCGCTGACGAGCTGGGCCGCCAGGTCGCCGTCAAGGTGGTGGATCCCAGTGCGTTCAGCGGCGGTCAGGACGCTCAGGCCGAGGCGCTGCGCGAGGCGAGACTGCTGGCCAGCGTCAACCATCCGCACATCGTCGGCATCCATCGCGCGATCCCGGTCAACCTCTCCTTCGAACCACGGCTGGGATTCGAGGCGCCTGGAACGCTCCGTGCCCCACGGCCGGCCGGGGTGGCCGCACCGGATCTGACCGTGATCCTCATCGTCATGGAGCTGCTGCCCGGCGGCACGCTGGGCGATCGTCTCATCCAGGGCATCCGGTCGCCCGAGTGGTCGTGCGCGGTCGTGCTGGCGGTGGCCACGGCACTCGCCGCGGCCCACGACCGCAGGGTCCTGCACCGGGACGTCAAACCGGCGAACATTCTGTTCACCGAGGACGGCCGACCGAAACTGACCGACTTCGGAATCGCGCGTGTCCTCGAGGACTCCGGGGTGCACACCCTGAATCCGGCCGGCACGCCGCGATACATGGCTCCTGAGCAGTTCCGAACCGACCCGCTGTATCCGAGCGCGGACGTCTATGCGCTGGGTCTCGTCGCCTTCGAGCTGTTCAACGGCCGAATGACGGTTTCCGGGGTGGGCCCGGAAGCAGCCAGGTCGAACCATGTCGGCGGCATCCCGGAGAAAGTCAACCGGGTGATCTGGACGGCGTTGGCCTACGCCCCGTCCGAGCGTCACCAGAACGCCCGGGAGTTCGCGTTCGAGCTCGCTACCGCGGCGGCGGAATCGTGGGGCAACGCCTGGCTGACCCGGGCCGGTTTTCAGGCCTTTCTTGAGACCGACATCCAGGCGGCGGCGCTTGGCTACACCGCCCCCGTCTCGGACGCTCCCCGGCCGCACCGTGCCGACCCGCCGATCGCGCCGGATTCCCCCATGGGGCGCCCTGGCCAGAGGTGGTCCGACAGCCAGCCGGCCGGTCAGCCCCGGACGACGGGACCGGCTGCCGAGGCCGCAACGGACGGACCGTTCGTCGAGCCGCCCGCCGGTAGGCCGCCGGCCGAGCCCGCCACCGGCGGCCCGCCTGTCGAACCGTCCACCTGGGTGCTGGCCGAGCGGTCACCCGTGGGTGGACCGGGCGTCGAACCCGAGCCGGCTGGTGCTGTGCCCACAGCCCCGCCCGCTACCGCTGATCCGCCTGTCACCACCGGCCCGCCTGTCACCACCGTCACCACGGGCCCGCCTGTCACCACGGGCCCGCCTGTCACCACGGGCCCGCCTGTCACCACGGGCCCGCCTGTCACCACCGGGCCGCCCGTCACCACCGGCCCGCTGGTGGCCCGCCTGCGCGACGGGGCGGATCCGCGGGCTGGCGTGCGGGGCGCGCTCGTCGTGTTCGGCCTGGTCACCCTGATCGCGGCGCTGGTCCTGTTGGCGGTGGTCGTGTACCGCTGACGCGCGACTTCGCCCACCGGCTCGGCGGCCGGTCCATCCCGACGAACAGCCGAACCGACCAAGTAGACGACCCCGAACAGAGGCAGGAGAAATGCCGGATCCGATCAGGCAGCGCGCGGCTGTGACGCCATCGGAGGTGGCCTGGTTCGCCGATCGCTGCAACAGGATCGTCGAGAACGTCGAGCGGGTCATCCGCGGCAAGACGGAGGTGATCCGGCTGGCCGTGACCTGCCTGGCCGCCGAGGGGCACCTGCTCATCGAGGACGTCCCCGGCGTGGGCAAGACCTCGCTGGCGAAGGCCCTGGCCGGCTCCCTCGACGGCGGCACCAGCCGTCGCATCCAGTGCACCCCGGACCTGCTGCCCACCGACATCACCGGGGTGTCGATCTGGAACGAGCAGACCAGCGGGTTCGAGTTCCGCCGGGGCGCCGTGTTCGGGAACGTGGTCCTCGCGGACGAGATCAACAGGGCGTCCCCGAAGACCCAGTCGGCGCTGCTGGAGGTGATGGAGGAGCGGCAGGTCACCGTGGACGGCGCGACCCATCCGGTGCCACGGCCGTTCCTGGTGATCGCGACGCAGAACCCGGTCGAGCACGGCGGTACGTACGACCTGCCCGAAGCCCAGATCGACCGGTTCATGGCGCGCCTGACGATGGGGTACCCGGACTACGGCCCCGAGGCCGAGATGATCCTGAACCGGGCCGCCGGCCATTCCGTCGTGGACCTGGCCCCCGTGGTCCCGGCGGCGGAGATCCACCAGATGACCGATCTGGTGCACCGGGTCTACCTGGCGCAGCCGGTCGTCCACTACATCCTCGACATCGTCGTGGCCACCCGGACGCATCCGGAGGTGCGCCTCGGCGTGAGCCCGCGGGGCGCGCTCACACTGGCTGTCGCCGCGCAGGCGCACGCCGCCGCCCGCGGCTCCTGGTTCGTCACCCCCGACCATGTGAAGGACCTCGTCCTGCCCGTGCTGGCCCACCGGGTGCTGCTCCGCCCGGAGGCGGAGCTGGCCGGCACCACCCCCGAACGGCTCCTGCGCGCGATCGTCGCGTCGGCCCGGGTGCCGGACTGACGGCGGCCGGGAGATGATTACCGGGACGGGGATCGCGGTCGCCTTCGTGGCGGCGTTCCTGGGTATCGCCGGGGTCGCGTTGGGATACCCCGAGCTGGTCGTCGTGGCTGCCGCCGCGGCACTTTCCCTGCTGGTCGCCGGCGCCTGGCTGCTCGTCACCCCGAACGTGACGATCTCCCGGGAGATCCATCCGGTGCGGGTCGTCGAGGGCGAGCCCGCCTTCGCCCAGCTGACCGTCACCAACATCGCCAACCGGCGCTGCCCACCCGCCCAGGCACAGGAGCGGGTCGCCGGCAGATCGGTGGGCGTCGCGTTGCCCGCGCTCGCCGCCGGCGGGTCGGCGCGGCGCACCTACCCGATCCCCACCCCGCGGCGCGGCGTGTTCGAGATCGGCCCGCTGATCATCGCGCACAGTGACCCGCTGCGGCTGGTCCATGTGGGCCGGGCGTTGCCGCAGCGCTCCGTCCTGCGGGTGCGCCCGCGGGTGCACGCCATCCCGCCGTTGCCGACCGGTGGCTCGCCCGACCTGGAAGGCCCGACCTCGGACGCCGCTCCGCGCGGCGGCGTCGCCTTCCATTCGCTGCGGGAGTACGTCCGCGGGGACGATCCGCGGCTGATCCACTGGCCGTCGACGGCGAAGCTGCGAAAGAAGATGGTGCGGCACAACGTGATCCCCAACGACCCCACGATGCTGGTGGTGCTGGACACCAGCGCGGCGCCCTACACGGGTGACGCGTTCGAGGACGCGGTGCGCATCGTGGCGTCGCTGGTGGTCTCCGGGCATACCCATGGCTTCCCGGTCGTGCTGCGCACCACCGGTGGCGAGCAGGTGGCGGCCGGTCACGGCCGCGAGTCCCTCGACGCGGCACTGGACCTGCTCGCGGCCGTCTCGCCCCGCGAGGGCGACCCGGGACTGGCCGCGCTCGCCGGCATGGTTCCCGGTGAGCCCGGGGTGGCCCTCGGGGCGGTCACCGGTCAGCCCGCGGCCGGCCAGCTGGCCGCCGTGACGAAGGTCAGGCCCCGGTTCGCGATGGTCAGCCTGGTGCTGGTCGGGGAGCCGCGGGGGCGGCCGACGGTGTCGGGTGCGCTGGTTGTCCACGCGCGTACCAGCGAGGCCTTCGCGGCCGAGTGGACATCCGGGGCGGGGGCGGCCCGGTGACCAGCCCGACGGACGAGATCCGTCCCGCGCATCCCTCCCCGTGGCCCCAGTCCCAGCCGTCCCGAGCCTCCCAGCCGTCCGAGCCGTCGCGGCCATCCCAGCGGCGTCATCCGCTGCGGTGGCTGCGGTCACCGTGGCCGCACCAGCGGGGCCGTGACCGGATCGCCCAGGCCGTGCTCGTCGCGCTCGCCTGCCTGCCGGCCGCGCTGGTCGCCGGCCGGCTGTTCGCCGGGATGCGCTACCTGGCGCCGCTCGCCGGTGCCGTCGTGGTCGCCGCGCTGGTCGCGTGGCTTTCGGCCCATCTGGTGGCGAGAATCGAACTTGTCTGGCTGCTCGGTCTCGTCGGCGGCGTGCTCTACGGCATCGTCCTGACTGCCGGGAACGTGGACCTGCTGGTGAGCGGCCTGCGGGCTGGCTGGCCACGGGTCCTGGCCGCCGCCGTTCCGGCCGAGCCACGCGCGATGCTGCTGATACCGCTGGGCGCGCTGCTGTGGGCGGCGGCCCACCTCGCGGTCGTCCTGGTCGTGCGCACCGAGAACACGCTGCTCCCGCTGCTGCCGCCGCTCGCCGGGCTGATCGGGGTGCTGCTGCTGGTCGGTGACGCCGGCGACGGCGTCACCGCGGCCACCCTCGCCCTCGGCGGCTGGCGGCCGTCGCCGGTGCTGCTCACCGGCGTCTTCATCCTGCTGGCGATGGCCGTGGCGGCGCTGCGAGCGGCGCGGCCGCTGGCGGCTCCCGACCCGGCGACCGGCCCGGCCGGTGGTCCCGACGGGCCTGGCGGGCCTGGTGGGTCTGGCGGGCCTGGCGGGCCTGGTGGGTCTGGTGGGTCTGGCGGTCCGGCCGGATCTCCGGGCCGAGCGCGGCGTGCGCTGAACGGATCACTTGTGGTGACAGTGGTCGTCGTCGTGGTCGTCACGCTGCTGGCGACGGTGATCGGCCGCCAGCTGCCGGTCGCGGCCCGGTTCGACCCGCGTGAGCACGTCAGCCCGCCGGTCGAGAACGTCACCGCGCTCAACCCGCTCGTCCAGGTGCGCGCCCAGCTGGTCGACGCGGAGCATGAGGTCTTCACCGTGCGACTGGCCGACGATCCGAGGACCGGCAGGCCGGCGGCCGCCGACACCCGGGTGCGGATCGCCGCGCTCGGCGACTTCGACGGCGCCAGCTGGCGCGACGACGGCCAGTTCGTCCGGGTCGACGAGACGCTTCCGACCTCCGACGGGTCGTCGGTGCGACCGTCCGCCTCGGTCACCGTGCGTGCCGAGGTCACGTTCGGTGCGGCCGGCAGCGATCTGCTTCCGACGTTCGGCCAGCCCACGTCCGTCACGTACCACCCGGCCGCCGAGGTCGCCGGAGCCGCACCGGCCGGCGGGAGCGGTGACGCGCCCGATCTCGTCTTCCAGCCTTCCTCCGGATCACTCGCCGCGCTGGCCACACCCGCGCGAGGTGACCGCGTCGAGCTGGTCATGCAGGTGCCGCGGCCCAGCCAGCGGGCGCTGGCCGAGGCCGTCCCCGCCACCGGCCCCGCGGCCGAGCCCTACACGACCCTGCCGGGCCGGCCGAGCTGGCTGGAGGCGACCGCCAAACGGCTGGTCGGCGACGCCCGCACGCCCTACCAGCGGCTCGACGCCCTCCAGAAGGCGCTCGCCGGGCCCGGCTATCCGTATGACCTGTCCGCTTCCCCGGGGCACTCCTACGGTGTTCTGAACGACTTCCTCAATCCCCAACAGGAGTCCGACTCGCACGGGTACGCCGAGCAGCACGCCACCGCGTTCGCCGCGCTGGCCCGCGCGCTGGGCTTCCCGACCCGGGTCGCCGTCGGCTACCTGCTGGACCGTAACCGGGTGACCACCGACGGCGCGTTCACCGTCACGAACTGGCAGGCACACGCCTGGCCGGAGGTCCTGCTCGCGGGCATCGGCTGGGTCTCGTTCGAGCCGACCGACATCAGCGACCTGCGCCACCGGGCGCCGACCGTGGAGCCGATGCCACTCGGCGGGAGGAGCATCGAGGCCCCCGCGTCGCTGAAGCCGCTCGAACCACCGGGCGTGGATCCGCCGTCGGACGCCGGCGGCGGTGCGGGAGGCGGAGCTGGTCGTGTCCTTGCGTGGACTCTGCTCATCGCCGTGGTCTCCCTGCTGGGGCTGGTCCTGGCCACCCTGTCGCTGATCATCGGCGAGAAGGCGCGTCGCCGTGCGGCGCGTGGCCGCGGCACCCCCGGCGAACGGGCGCGCGGTGCCTGGCATGAGGCCAGGGACAGGCTCGCCGAGCACGGCGTTTCCCGCTCGCGGGCGCTGACCTACCGCGAGGTGCTCGGCCTGGCGGGGCAACGGCCGGCCACCGCCGCGGTCGAACAGCCGCTGCGCGAGCTCGCGGCGCTGGCCGAGATGGCCCGGTTCGCCGGCGGGGGCGCGGTCGAGCCCGACGCCACGCGCGCCTGGCAGCTCGTCGCGCAGATCCGCCACGGGCTTCGGAACAGCAACGGCCGGGCGAGCGCGCTGCGGGCGAGGATCGATCCGCGGCCACTGCTGCCACCACCACGCGGATCCTCCGATCTCTCGCCGGACCCGGCAGCGGAGGTTCCGCCGGGCGGGCCGCCGGGCCCACCACCACCCTCCTGGGCCGAACCGAGGTAGGCGACACCGACGGGACGTCGCCGTCCGCCTGCCTGATCGCGAGGTCTGACAGGTGCTGTCCGGTGGCCGGCACAGGCGGCGCCCCACGCTGTTCGGTGTTGACCGAACACCGAACACCGAACAGCGTGGGCGTGCGCCGCCGGGTCACCGGCCGATCGGGTCGGGTTGCTGCTGGTCGGTCTCGTCGAGGGGAGCGAGGGGATCCTGCTGCCGGGGCAGGGGGAGGTGCGGGCGACCGACGGCGGGCAGGCCCGGGCTGTCGGCCGTGGGCTCGCTGTCGGAGCGGGGCGTTGACGGCGCCGCGGGGCCGCCGCCGTGGACGTCCAGGTGCGGCAGCACGCGGTCGAGCCAGCCGGGCAGCCACCAGTTCACCCGGCCGAGCAGGGCCATGGTGGCCGGCACCATGATCATGCGGATGATGGTCGCGTCGACGAGCACGGCGACCGCCATCCCGAAACCGACCATCTTCACGGTGACGTCCGGGTCGAGGGCGAAGCCGGCGAACACCGCGATCATGATCAGTGCGGCGGAGCTGATCACCCGGCCGGTGGAGGCGAGCCCCCGCACGACGCTGCCGTGCGGGTCGCCGGTCGCCAGGTAGTCCTCGCGGATCCGGGAGAGCAGGAACACCTCGTAGTCCATGCTCAGCCCGAACAGCACGGTGAACATCAGCACCGGCAGCCAGCTCGACATCGGCACGCTGTGTGGCAGACCGAGCAGATCCGTCCCCCAGCCCCACTGGAAGACGACGGTCACCACGCCGTACGCGGCCGCGATCGAGAGCAGGTTCATCACCGCCGCCTTCAGCGCGACGACCGGTGAGCGGAACACGAGCGTCAGGAGCAACAAGGAGACACTCACGACGAATCCGACCACCCACCACAGCCGGTCGGACATCCAGCGCGACAGGTCGGTGTAGACGGCGGTCAGGCCGGTGATCTCGACACCTGCCGGCAGCACCTCGGCGCGCAGCGTTCGTACGAGCTCCGCGGCGCGTTCGTCGCTCGGCCCGACCGTCGGTGTCACGATGATCACCGCCGCGTCGCCGCTGGGCGCGACCACCGGTTCGGCGACCGCGGCGACATCCGGGGTGGCGGCGAGGCGGCGGACCAGCCCGTCGAGGTCGGTGGCGGAGATCCTGCGCAGGTCGGCCGCGACGATCAACGGGCCGTTCGCGCCGGGGCCGTACTCGGCGGCGATCAGGTCGTAGGCGCGGCGCTGGTAGGTGGAGTCCGGCTGGCTGCCGGCATCCTGCGGCCAGGTGCGCATGCCGAGGATGGGCGCGGCGAGCAGCAGCAACAGCAGCAGGGCACCGACCGCCCAGGGCAGCGGACGTCGCCCGACCCGCTCGGCCCAGGCCGCGGTCAGCGTGCGTCGCGGCTGCGGCTGCGGCTGCGGCTCCGGCCTGGTCTCCGGCTCCGGTTGGGCTGTGCGATCGGCCGTGTCCTGGGCCATGGCCACAGGCGCGCCGGCCGCCGCCGATGCACTGAGGGCGGCGCGGGCGCGTCGGCCGAGCAGCCGGGTCCCCGCGAGGCCGCACAGCGCCGGGACGAGGGTGAGAGCGGTGACGACGACCGTCACCACCACCGCCGCGGTGGTGAAGCCGGTCGTGACGTACGTGTTGAGCCCGACGAGGCGCAGGCCCATCAGGGAGAGCACGACCGTCACCCCGGCGAACAGGACGGAGACACCGGCGGTGCCGTTGGCCCGGGCCGCGGCCTCGGGCACGCTCAGGCCGTTGCGCAACCCCTCGACGTGCCGGGTGACCAGCAGCAGCGCGTAGTCGATGCCGACGCCGATGCCGACCATCGAGGCGAGGGTCGGTGCGATGGTGCTGACGTCGGTGCCGGCCGCGATGAGCGTGATGCCGGCGCTGCCGATACCGAGACCGATCAGCGCCACCGCCAGCGGCACCCCGGCCGCGATGATCGATCCGAACGCGATCAGCAGGATGACCAGCGCGAACGCGATGCCGACCGCCTCGGCGGTGCCGCTGACCTCCTGCACGTTCTCGGCCACCTGGCCGCCGAACTCGGTGGTCAGCCCGGCCTCGGCCGCGGGTGTGACGGCGTCGACGAGCTGGTCGATGGCCTTGCTGCCGCCGAGGTCGGTGACCGGGCGGTCGTAGTTCAGGGTGAACATCGCGGTGTCACCGTCGGCGGAGACCTGCGGCGGGCTGACGACCACGACCGCCGGGACGTCGGCCAGCCGCCGCGCGACGGTGTCCGTGAGCCCGGTCGCGACCGGGCTGCCGTCCCGGGTGTGCAGCACCACCCTGGCCTGGGCCTCCGCGAGCGCCGGGAACTCGGCGCGCAGCAGGTCGGTGCCGCGTTGGGAGGCGGTGCCCGGCGCGTCGAAGTCGTCGTGCGGCTCGCCTCCCAGCTGGGCGGCGAGCACCGTCGCCACGACGAGCGCGACGACCCACACGCCGATCACGCGCCAGGGCCGGGTCGCGGCCAGCCGTCCCACCCGGTAAAGGAACCCGGACATCACTCCTCCTTGTTGCCTGGCCTGACGGCCGACGGTGTTGCCCGGCCTGACGGCCGACGGCGCCTGCGGGGTGAAGTGCCGCGGTCGCACGTTCGTGGGCGGTAGTCCGACCCACGGTGGCTGCGGCCTGTCCGACTGTGGCATCAATATTTGTCAGGATGTGTCGGGCGGGTGACGTGTTGTGGCTGGTAGAGGCGTCGTTCTCCCGACTGCCGGACCGTCTCCCGGTGCGTTCGCCGTTCGGGCGCGTGGCAGTGGCAGTGGTGCGGGGGCCCAGCTGGTCGGCCGGTCAGTCGCCCGTGCGGGAGGCGAGTGCGAGAAAGCGGTGCGAGGCGTCGTCGTGGCGGTCCAGCCGCCAGCCCGCGGCGGCGAGCAGCGGGCCCAGCCGGCCGGGGGCGAGCGGCTCGTCGGGGCGGAGGGTGCGGCCGTGCCGGGCGGCCAGCGCGGCGCGGCCCGAGGGGTGGAAGATCGCCAGGCGGCCGCCGGGCCGGCAGACCCGGGCCAGCTCGGCCAGCCCGGCCCGGATGTCCGGAAGGTGATGGACGAGCCCGGCCGCGAACACCGCGTCGACCCGGCCGGACGCCAGGGGGAGCCGGCGGGCGTCACCGAGCAGCAGCTCGCCGGGCCGCGCCCGGCCCTGGTCCCGCGCGACCTCGAGCATCTGCGGGGTGACGTCGAGACCGAGCACCACGCCGGCCGGCCCGACCGCTGCCCTCAGCGGGGGAAGGGCCCGTCCGGTGCCGCAGCCGACGTCGACGACGACCGCACCGGCCCCCGGCGCCAGGTCGGCGACCGCGGCGGCGTAGGCGGCCGCGTCGTCGCCGAACCTCGAGTCCCACGTGGTGGCGCGAATCGCGAAGAAGGCCCGGCTCTCGCTGACGTGCCAGGTGTCGGTGACGCCGAGCCGGTCCGCGACCCGCCGGATCACCGGCCAGGTGAGATCATGCAGGTCGACGATGACGTCCGCGCGGCCATCGAGATCGTCGTCGCCGGTGGAGCGGGTCCGCAGGCCGATCACGAGGTCAGCGGGTCCGTCCGTCGGGCCGTCCGTGGTGCCGGGCGCGGTGGTCGTGCCGGCTGCGCTGGGCGCGCTGGCCGCGGTGGTGAGCGTCGCGGTGGCCGGGAGAGGTGCGGTCGGGGCGAGAGATGCGGTCGGGGGGAGAGCCGGCGGGCGGTCCGCGGTGGTGTGGTGGGCCCGGGTGCAGGGTCGGCCGGCCGTGTCGAGCGCCGCGCCCAGGCGCTCGGCCATCGCCTCGACGGCCTCGATCGCCCGGCCCTCGACCCGTATCCGCACCGCTGGCGCCGGGAGCACCGCCGGCGCCGGGAGCATCGCCATCAGCAGGCCGAGTACCTCGTCCCAGCGGCGGACCTGCGCCGCGGTCAGCTCACGCGCACCAGTCGGCAACGCACCTTGGTCCGGCATAGCCCACATCATCGACGAGTCGTCCGCCGCGAGCCTGCTGTGGATTGGCGCCGATCAAGATCGCTGGCCGGTGGGCGGGGAGGTTCGCACTCCACGAACGCCGCCGGACCCCCGAGCGTCCGGTGGCCCGGTGGCCCGGTGGCCCGGTTTGGCGACCCGCAAGCGTGAACGATTTTGGTCGTTCCGGCGACCAGAATCCTTCGTTCTTGCGGGTCGCCAGGCGACCCGGTGCGCCTTTCGCCCCTCTTGGGGTGAGTTGCTGGTGCTGCGGTGCGGGGCGGTGCGGGATCCGCTTTGGGTGGCTGTGCGGGTGGGCGCCCACCGGCCGGCCGGCCGGCCGGTGGGCTGCCGGTGGGCGTGCCCGCGCCCCCGGGCCGAAAGCCCCGAGCTGACGCGGGTCGCAGGTAGCCGGGCCGTCGGACCTTTAATCCCAGGTCAGCGGCGGCGGCTACCCTATGATTTCGAAGTGACGCGCTAGGCGTCCTATTCCGGATTCTTGCCCGGGTCATCTACCCGGTGGGCACATTCTTCCTGCCGTGCAGTGGTGGTGGAGGCAGGGGTCCCGCTCCAAATCACGTAACGTGTTCGAACCTGTACTACTCAACATCGAGATCTTGATGGCCTGACGCTGACGTTGCGCCCTCGCCGAGGAGACGATCGTGCACGCCGAGCACCACGAGCCAAGAAACAAGCCACCGGCGGGATCCGTCCCGACCGCGTTGCCCTATCCGTCGGAGACGGATTCCCATGCGGGGGCCGAAAGCGCCCCCCGACCTCGTACCAGTTCCGGGCGTTCCGACCAGCCGCACCGCGGCGGTCGCCCGACGGACGCCGGTGTTTCGGAACACCCGAGCTTCCCGGGAATCGGCGACGATCTGGGGTTTTCCTCCACTTCTTCTGCTTCTTCCACGTCCGCCGCCGCGTCTTCCGCGCCCACGGGCACCGCGTCCGCCGCGGGCCGCCTGAACCGCGGCGGCCCGCTCGACGGAGCGCCGCGAGGGGTCTGGCGCCATGACCTCGAAGCATCCGTCGTGGTCTTTCTTGTGGCACTTCCGCTTTCGCTGGGTATCGCGGTCGCCTCCGGAGCGCCGGTGGTCGCGGGGATCATCGCGGCGGTGGTCGGCGGCGTCGTCGCCGGCGCACTGGGCGGGGTGCCGCTGCAGGTCTCGGGCCCGGCGGCCGGGTTGACCGCGGTCGTGGCCGAGATCGTCGTGACCCACGGGTGGCGGGTCGCCTGCTTCATCACCGCAGCGGCCGGCGTTCTGCAGATACTTTTCGGGCTCAGCCGGGTCGCCCGCGCCGCGCTGGCGATCTCACCGGCGGTCGTCCACGGCATGCTGGCCGGTATCGGCCTCACGATCGTCATCGGCCAGCTGCACGTCGTGCTCGGCGGCACCGCCGGCTCCGCGGCGTGGGACAACCTGGTCGTGCTGCCCGGTGAGATCGTCTCGCCGTCGGTTCCGGCCGCGGCGCTGCTGGGCGTGATCACGATCGTGCTGACCGTCGGGTGGCCGCGACTGCCGCGGCCGCTGTCCGCCGTTCCGGCGCCGCTGGCGGCGGTAGCCGCCGCGACCGTCATCTCGCTGCCGTTCGACGTCCCGCGGGTCACCCTGCCCGGGGACCTGCTCGGCGCGATCCAGCTGCCCGAGATCCCGAGCGGCCAGTGGGGTGCCGTCGCGCTGTCGGTGCTGACCGTCGCCCTGGTCGCCAGCATCGAGTCGCTGCTGTCCGCGGTCGCGGTGGAGGCGATGCACTCCGGCCCGCGCGGCGACCTCGACCGTGAGCTGCTGGGGCAGGGGGCCGCGAACACCGTCTCCGGCCTGCTCGGCGGCCTTCCGGTCACCGGGGTCATCGTCCGCAGCTCCACCAACGTCCGCGCGGGTGCCCGCAGCCGGCGGTCGGCGATCCTGCACGGCCTGTGGATGGCCGGCTTCGCGCTGTTGCTCGCGCCGGTGGTGGCCCGCATCCCGCTCGCCGTGCTCGCCGGCCTGCTGGTCGTGATCGGTATCCGGCTCGTCGATCTGGCCCACATCCGGGCGATCGCCAAGCACGGCGAGCTCGCCATCTACCTGACGACCGTCGTCGGGGTGGTGCTGCTCAACCTGCTGGAGGGCGTCCTGCTCGGGGTCGCCACGGCACTGCTGCTGGCGTTGCGCCGGACGCTGGTCGCCCCGGTCCACGTCCATCCGCCGTCCGGCCCCGGATCGCCCTGGCGGGTCGTGGTGGAGGGGGCGCTGACCTTCCTCTCGCTGCCCCGGCTGTCGCGGCGGCTGGCGGAGGTGCCGCCGGGGGCACCCGTTCGGCTCGACCTCGCCGTCGACTACCTCGACCACGGCGCGCACAAGATGCTGGACGACTGGATCGCCGAGCGTCATCGCGCCGGGACGGCGGTGACGGTCGACCCGGTCGGCACCGTCCCGCTGGCGCTGCCTGGCGCGCCGACCCATCCGCGCCAGCGGCGGATCCTGGCGAGCCTGCTGGGTGCCCGTCCCGGCGGCGGCCAGGGCGGTGCGGTCCGGCCACCGCGCTGGCTGGCTCCGTGGTCGTCCTGGCAGCACGGCCATCATCATGATCACAGTCATCTGCTGAACGGGGTCGACGAGTTCCATCGCCGGACCGCGCCGATGATCGAGCCGTACCTCACCGAGCTGAGCGCGGGCCAGCGTCCGTCCACTCTGTTCATCACCTGCAGCGACTCCAGGCTGGTGCCGAACATCATCACCAGCAGCGGCCCCGGTGACCTGTTCACGGTGCGCACGCCCGGTGCCTTCGTCCCCGGGCCGCAGGCGGTCGGGGATTCGACGTTGGCCGCGATCGAGTACGGCGTCGAGGTGCTCGGGGTCCGGACCATCGCGGTCTGCGGGCATTCCGGCTGCGGTGCGATCAACGCGCTGTTCGACCGCGACGGGCACGCCCCGGCTCCGGGTACGGCGCCGCTGCGTCATCTGGAGGGCTGGCTGCGCCACGGCGAGCCGGCGCTCGAACGCGCCGAACGTGTGGCGGGTGGCCTGCCCACGGACGCCGACGAGCTGAGCCGGATCAGCGTCGCCCAGCAGCTGGTGGCTCTGCGCGGGCTGTCCGTGGTGCGGCGTGCGGAGCGGGAGGGACGTCTGCAGCTGGTCGGCATGTGGTTCGACATCGCCACGGCCCGCGCCATCGTGCTGGACGAGACGACCAACCGCTTCGAGGTCCCGACGGTCAGCCTCGTGCCGGCGCTGGAGAGCGGCCAGCGTCTGGGTGACGCCGTCGGGCACTGATCCTCCTCTCTCCCCGCGGCGGCGGTGACGAACGTGCTCGGGCCCCGGTCCGGCGTTCGTCCCGCCGTCGCGCGCGTGACAGGCCGCCCGCGTTCCGCGTTCCCCCATTCGGCGGTAATGTCCATACCGTGAAATCGAGGGTGACCCGCGGCTACCAGCAGCGCCAGCGCTCCGAGGCCGCGGCGGCGAACACCGAACGCATCCTCGCCGCGGGCGCCGAGCTGTTCACCCGGCACCCGTTCGACCAGGTCACGCTGGCCATGGTCGCCGAGCACGCCGAGGTCGGCGTCCAGACCGTGATCAGGCGGTTCGGGACGAAGGACGGCCTGGTGCGGGCGATCAGTGCCTGGATGGCGCCGCAGATCGAGGCGACCCGAGGCATCCCGGACGTCTCCGATCCGGCGGTGGTCGCCGAGCGTCTTGCCCGGCACTACGAGCGGTGGGGCGACGTGACGGATCGGGCGATCCGCCAGCAGGATGCCTCGCCCGCCCTGGCGGAGGTGGCGGAGGCCGGCCGGCGTGCCCACCGCGACTGGACGGCCACGGCGTTCGCCGCGGAGCTCGAAGGCCTGGCCCCGGATCGGCGGCACGATCTGCTGGGCCGGCTCGCCGCCGTCTGCGGCGTCGAGCTGTGGCTCGTCCTACGCCGTGATCAGGCGATGTCCGTGGAGGCGACACGTCACGCGGTCGCGGACCTCATCGCGGCCTGCCTCCGGTCACCCTGACGCCGCAACCGTCTCCCCACCGACTTCTTCTCTGCCTCTCCCGCCCACCCGCCCACGTCTGTCTCTCCCGCCCACGCGACCGGCGCCGGGCGGCGAACCGTCCTGCCCGAAGGAGCGCGACCATGGCCCGTTATCTCGTCTACTGCACCACCGCGCCCGGCCACCTGTTTCCGCTGGTGCCCGGCCTGCGTGCGCTGCGCGACCGCGGCCACGAGGTTCACCTGCGGATCGGGGCCAAGCTCGTCGACGGCCCGTGGACCCAGGGCCTGCATGTCGCGCCGACGGATCCGCGCATCGACGAGATCGACGTCAGGGAGCCCACCACCGGGTCTGGCGCGGCGCGGCTGCGGAAGGCGATCGCCGGGCTCATGTCGCGGGGGCCGCTGGAACGGGCCGACCTCGACCGGGCCATCGCCGAGACCGATCCGGACGTGGTTCTCGTCGACACCAACGCCTATGGCGCCGCGGTCGCCGCCCGGGCGTCGGGGCGACGGTGGGGGATCACCCTGCCGACTCTGATCGCCCTGCCCGGCAAGGGCATCCCGCCGTACGGGATGGGTCTCGCGCCGGCGTCCGGCCCGCTGGGACGACTGCGCGACAGGGTGCTGTGGCCGCTGCTCATCCGGCAGTTCGGCGCCGCGATGCTGCCCCCGCTCAACGAGCTGCGGGCCGGGGCGGGTCTCGCCCCGCTGACCAGCCCACTCGACTATCTCCTCGAGGCCGACCAGGTGCTGGTGCTGACCGGCGAGCCGCTGGAGTACCCACGCTCGGACGTCCCCGCCCACATCCGTTTCGTGGGCGCCCAGATCTACGACCCGCCGGGGGAGACGCCGGCCTGGCTGGAGGAGCCCGGAGATCCCTGGGTGCTGGTGACCACATCGACCGAGTACCAGGGCGACGAGCGTCTCGCCCTGGCGGCGGCCCAGGCGCTGCGTGACGAGCCGGTCCGGGTCCTGATCACGCTCGCCGATGCCTTCGGGCGTGTCGACCTGCCGGCGGCGCCCAACATCCGCGTCGAGCGGTTCGTGCCGCACGGGCCCGTCCTGGAGCGGGCGGCGGCCGTCGTCTGCCACAGCGGGATGGGCATCGTCCAGAAGGCGGTCGCCGCGGGCGTGCCTGTGGTCGCCGTGCCGTTCGGCCGTGACCAGCCCGAGGTCGCCCGCCGTGTCGTGGAGGCCGGCGCGGGTGTGCTGCTGCCGGCTCGGAAACTCACGGCGGACCGCCTGCGGGCCGCCGTCGGCACGGCGAGGGGCCAGCGTGCCGGTGCGCTTCAGGCCTCACGTCGCCTGCTGCGCCAGGCCGGCGGCGAGGTCTTCGCGGTCGCGGCCGAGGAGCTGCTGGCGGGAACCGCGGTGTCGTCGCAGGCGGTCTGAGCCCGCGCCGGGCCTGCTCCCGATCAGGGCGGCGGGTCCGCGGGCGTCGGTGCTCCGGTCGCCGTCGGGGCCGACGAGTCTGGCCGCTCACGAGGATCCGGGTCGGTTCCCGAGCCCGGATCAGTACTGTCGGCCGGCGGGGAGACCGATGTCCCCTGGTGCGGCTGTGTGGGCGGTGGCGTCGGGCCGCCCGGTTCCGATGGCGTCGGGCTCCCACCACCGGCCGGTGCCCCGCCGGTGGTGGCGCTCGGGCGGTCCGCGGGGTGCAGGTGCGAGTGCGAGCCCGCCATGTCGGCCGACGGCGAGGTGACCAGCCAGAACGAACCCGCTTCGCCCGGCTGCTCAACCCGACGGTGACCGTCGTCCGCGTGGGTCTCGGCGCGGGGGGTCGTCGGTGGCGCGACCGGGCCGGTGGCCGGCACCGGGCCGGTGGTTGGGCGGTGGTCGATCGCATCCTGCCCTGGGAACCCGGATCGCGTCGAGCTGTCGCGTTGCGCCTCGGCAACGTCTCCACTCAGATCGTCGCGGTCCGCCGGCTCGCCGGGGCCGTTCACCCCCGCCGGCCCGGGAGTCTCGGTGTGGCTACCGCGTCCGCGCAGGTCCCAGGGGCCGGGCAGTCGGTTGCCCACCGGTGCCACGGCGATGACAGCGATCGTCGCGGCGGCGGTGCCCACGAGGACGCAGAGCCCGACCAGCGGGTGCCGGCCGGCTCGAGCCGGCCGGGCAGGCTCGATCGGCTCGACCCGCTCACCGGGCCCGCTCCCGCCCGATGATCCCAGCTCGCCCCGCGTATCCGGCGTATCCGGCGTATCCGGCGCGTCCGGTTCGTCCGGTGCTGGCCGCTCACCGGGCTGGACCGGCTCGTCCGACGCGTCCGGTGCTGGCCGCTCACCGGGCTCGACCGGCCCGTCCGACACCGCAGGGTGTCGCAGGCGTTGGTCTATCTCGGCGAGCACGGGCACCGGCAGCCAGGTCGTCGTCTGCGCGCTGTCGGACGGCTGGTGGTGGCAGCCGGAAAGGATCTCCCGGGGCGTCGGTCGTTGCGCGGGCACCTTGCGCAGGCACGAGGTGATGAGCGCATGCAGCTCGCCGTCGACGCCGGTGAGGTCCGGCTCCTCCCGGACGACCCGGTAGAGGACGTCCGCGGTGTTGCCCTCCCCGAAGGCGTTGCGGCCGGTGGCTGCGAAGGCGAGCACCGAACCGAGGGCGAAGACGTCGGACGACGCGTCGACCCGTCCACTGCGGGCCTGTTCCGGCGACATGTAGGCGGGCGATCCGACGATGCGCCCGGTGGTGATGGTGCCCGAGTGGAATTCGGCCCGCGCGATACCGAAGTCGATGACCCGTGGTCCGTCGACTGCCAGCAGGACGTTCGCGGGCTTGAGGTCACGGTGGATCACACCGGCCGCGTGGATGGCGACCAGCGCCCGGGCGATCCCGGCGGCGAGCGTGGCGACGCTGGCGGGCGGGAGGGGGCCGTTGCGGGCCACGCTGTCGCGCAGGGTGGGGCCGTGCACGTAGGCGGTGGCGAGCCAGGGGAGGGGCGCATCGACGTCCGCCGCGATCAGGGGTGCGGTGAAGGGGCTCTCGACCCGCCCGATCGCCGCGACCTCACGTTCGAAGCGTCGCCGGAACGTGCGGTCGGACGCCATGTCCGCCCGGATCATCTTGACCGCGACGGGTCGCCGATCGGGGGAGTGCCCGAGGTACACGGTGCCCATGCCGCCGGCGCCGAGGCGTCCGCGGATCCGGAAGGGCCCGATCACACGGGGGTCGTCCGAGGTGAGCGGGGAGACGAACTCGCTCGCGCTCGTGGGAAGGTCTTGTCCTCGCACTGCCTGTCGGCCCTCCTCCGGTGCGCGGCGCGGTTCACCGGCAGGCCCGTTGGCTGTGGCCGTGATCCTGCCAGCGTGCGGGCCGGAGACCGCCCAGGTGGACGCGCATCAGAGTTGACGAGTATCTGACAGTGACGGAAGTTGGCTACCGGACGGCGGGAGCCGACGCCGGGACGGCGGGAGCCGACGCCGGGACGGCGGGAGCCGACGCCGGGACGGCGGGAGCCGACGCCGGGACGGCGGGAGCCGACGCCGGGACGGCGGGAGCCGACGCCGGGAGTCAGAGGTGAGCCCCGCCCGGGGACGTCGCGGCGGGGGACGGTAGCGGGGCACCTGCCGGCTCGGGCGCCGTCTCGCCCGCCGGCCTGGCCGGCGGCTCGGCCGGCGAGACGGGCACCGGCCCGCGTTGACGAGGGCCGGCCTGCCGACCGCGCCGGGTCCGGCCCCAGGGCTTCAGCGTCGACAGGAACGTGGCCGTGATGAACAGGGCGTTCATAAGGCAGGCGCCGGTGATGATGGCCACCGCCGGAGCGCTGTAGTGAATCTCGCCGTCGGCGGTGGCATCACCGGCCCTGACGATCAGTGTCCGCATGAAGCCGGCGGCGAAGATGACGGCGAACACCGTGATCGCCAGCTTCGTCACGACCCACCAGTGGTGCAGCAGACCCCAGCGGGTCCGTAGCGAGATCAGGATTCCGGTGGCGAGTGTGAGCAGTGCGAGTGGAATGTTGAGCGCCCGGTCGAATACGTGCATGAGCTCGTAGGCGGGATGCCTGATGTCACCGTTGACGGAGGCCGTCACCGCCAGTGCGAGCTGGCCGAGGGCAACCCCGTTCCAGCCCACACTGACCAGTACATGCGCGGTGAGGAGAAGCTGGCGGCTTAATCGCTTCTGCCGTGGCTTTGCCGGGGCCTTGGTGGAGGTGATCGCGGTGGCGCTCATACCGCTGCCCCCGAGGGGCCATGGGCGTGACCCTGATCAGAAAGTGTCATCGTGCGGCGCCGCACCATACCGAGCCCCCCGGGTACCCCAGCTGGACCGAAACCACATACATCGCATTGCCTGATCGGATGGTAGTCCTTTAGTGCCATGATCACGACATGATGCCTGAAATGTATTCCCGGTGCCATTGGTTGCCATTCGACAAGTTCTGGGCGCTGTCCGGATGGGGTGGGAGGCGTCCGGAGGGCCTGGCGGGAGGTGTCTGCCGGCGTGGGGTCGGAAGGTGGGATGGCTACGCTTGGTAGTCGCTATTCGTTTCATTCGGTCGGTGTTTTTTCTTTATGAGCACGTCCGGATGGCCGTGGCTGATGTGCGCCCGCAGCGCCGACATCGGTCTGGTTGCGGTGCGTGAGGGGCGGGGTGGTGGTCCGGTCGGGTGCGCGTGGCGCGTGGGTAGCTGGTGGGGGCTGCCGAGTGTCCGGTCTCGGGGTTGGTCGTGACCTGTCGTGAATGTCGGGGAAGCGTTGCTGGCTCGGCGTGTCGCGATGTCGGTTCGGCGTGTCGTCGCGACCGGCGCCCGGGCCGGCGCGGCCGGACGCGGCCGGGCGCGGCCGGACGCCGGGGCAGGGCGCGCGGCTCGGCCGGGTGCGCTGGCGCGCCGGAACGGCCGATCCCAGCGCAGCGTGACACTTTGGCAACTCGATACCTGGGGGTGCGGGGAGATGGCCGGAGCGGGGACGGCGCCTGAGGACATGTATGGGTGGCGAGCGGTGTGTTCGTTGCCCTAGGCGCCCACCTGCTCCTCGCCGTCACCCTGCCCGCGCTGGCCGGCCGGTTGGGGCGGGGCTGCTATCTGCTGGCGGCCACGGTTCCCGCCGCCGCGTTCGGCTGGCTGGTGGCCCGGATCCCGGCGGTGCTCGACAGCGTGCCGACGGGTGGCGCCGGTGCTGGTGCCGGGGCGGCCGGGAGTGCCGGGCTGACGGAGGTCATCCCCTGGGCGGGTGCGGTCGGCCTGGAGCTCGCGCTCCGGCTGACCCCGCTGGCGCTGCTGATGGCGTTGCTCGTGACCGGTGTCGGCGCGCTGGTGATGATCTATTCCTTCTCCTACCACGACGCCGACGGAGCACACGGAACAAACGGGACAAAAGAAACAAGCGGAGCACACGGAGCTCCGGCTGGTCCGCCCGCCCGTCCGCGGGGGCTCGGCGGCATGAGCGCCGCGCTGCTGGGGTTCGCCGGCGCGATGCTGGGCCTCGTCCTGGCTGATGACCTGTTCACGCTCTACGTCTTCTGGGAGCTCACGACCGTTCTGTCCTTTCTCCTGATCGGGCAGGACGGGATCGGCGCGGCCAACCGGCGCTCCGCCCTGCAGGCGCTGCTGACGACGACGCTCGGCGGGCTGCCGATGCTGCTCGGTTTCGTTCTGCTGGGGATGACCGCCGGCACCACCCGCATCAGCGCGATCGTGGCCGCGCCCCCGTCCGGCCCGGTCGTGACGGTCGCGCTGGTGCTCGTGCTGGTGGGGGCGGTGACGAAGTCCGCGCAGCTCCCGTTCCATTCATGGCTGCCGGCGGCGATGGTCGCGCCGACACCGGTCAGTGCCTATCTGCACGCCGCGGCGATGGTGAAGGCCGGTGTCTTCCTCATCGCCGCGCTGATGCCGGCCTTCGCCGACGTCCCGGGCTGGCGGGTGCCCGCGGTCGTCATCGGCGCGACGACGATGCTGCTCGGCGGGGCGCGCGCGCTGCGCCAGACCGATCTCAAGCTGCTGCTCGCCTTCGGCACCGTCAGCCAGCTCGGCTTCCTGACCGCACTCGTCGGCTTCGGCTCCCGGACGGCGGCGCTTGCCGGGGCCACGGTGCTGCTCGCACACGGCCTGTTCAAGTCCGCGCTGTTCATGGTCGTGGGCGTCATCGACCACCAGGCGGGAACCCGCGACATCAGGGAGCTGTGCGGTCTGGGGCGGGCCGTTCCCGGTGTCTGCGCGGTGGCCGTGTTCGCGGCGGCCTCGATGGTGGGCCTGCCGCCCTTTCTCGGTTTCCTCGGCAAGGAGGCGGCCTTCGAGGCCTTCGCCCACGGCGGGCCGGGCGATCAGGTGCTGCTGGGTGTCCTGGTGGCCGGCGCGGTGCTGACCACCGCCTACACGCTGCGGTTCCTGTGGGGCGCCTTCGCCTCGCCCTCGGGCCGCCAGCCGCGGGCGATGGCCCGGCCGACCGTGCTGTTCGTGCTCCCGGCGGCGATGCCGGCTCTCGCCGGCCTTGGCCTCGGCCTCAACTACCAGGCAGTCGACCGGCTCGTCGGCTCCTACGCGGACGGCTATCCCAGCTCGGGTGATCGTTACCATCTGGCGCTCTGGCACGGGCTCGGCCTGCCCGTGTGGCTCACCGTGGTCGCGATCGGCGGGGGAGCGCTGCTCTTCGCGGCCGGGCTCCCGGGAGCGTCACCGGCGGGGCGGTCGGGGCGGTCGGCACGGTCCCCGCTGGTCCCCTCGGGTGCGTGGGTCGCGCGGGTGCGTCGGGTGCGTCGGGTGCTGGATGGGCAGCGCGGCTACGAGCAGGCCGTCCGTGCGCTGGACTGGTCGGCGGTGGCGGTGACCGGACGGCTGCAGGCCGGCTCCCTGCCGGTCTACCTGGCGGTCATCCTCGTCATGCTGCTGGCGGAGCCCGGCAGCGCGCTGATCACGGCCTCCTCCTGGCCGCACGAGTTGCCCCTGTGGGACTACCGCATCCAGCTTCCGTTGGCCGCCTGTGTCGTCCTCGCGTCGCTGGCGGTGGTCCGCGCGGACGGACGGCTCACCGCGACCCTGCTGCTGGGCACCGCCGGCTACGGCATCGGCGCGCTGTACGTGGTGGACGGAGCGCCGGATCTCGCTCTCGCCCAGTTCCTCGTCGAGACGCTCTCCCTGATCGCGTTCGTCTTCGTGCTGCGAAGGATGCCGGTTCGCTTCTCGACAGCCGACCGCTCGGCGCCGCTGTGGCTGGGACGGGTCGCCATCGCGGGGGCGGTCGGTGTGTTCGTCGCGGGCTTCGCCATCGTGACCAGCGGGTCACGGGCCACACCGGAGGTAGTGAGCACGCAGTTCATCGCCCGGTCGCCGGCCGAGACGGGTGCGACGAACGTGGTGAACGCGATCATCGTGGACTTCCGGGCCTTCGACACGCTGGGTGAGATCTCGGTGCTGGCGGTCGCCACCCTGGGTGTGGCCTCGTTGTTGCTGTTCGCCCGCACGCCGCCGCCGCGGGAGGCGACCGCGCCGCGAGGCACGACCGGGGGCGGGGCCGCCCCGGGCCCCGGGCGGTCCGTTCTGCTCGAGGTCACGACGCGGGCGGTGTTTCCCGTCCTGCTGGTCTTCTCGCTCTATCTGCTCTTCGCCGGCCACACCAGGACGGGCGGTGGGTTCTCCGGCGGTCTGGTCGCCGGCCTCGCGTTCGTGCTCCGCTATGTGTCCGGACGCCGGCACCGGGTCGGCGCCGCGGTGCCGGTGGTGCCGACCACCGTGATGGGCGCCGGCCTGGTCGTCGCCGGCGTCGCGGCGCTGGCGCCCACGCTGGTCGGTGATCCCGTGCTGGAAAGCTACGTCTTCCACGGTGAGCTGCCCGTCCTCGGGGACGTCGAGCTGGTGACCAGCGTCTTCTTCGACTGCGGGGTCTATCTGCTGATCGTCGGAGTCGTCCTGGAGCTGCTGCGCACCCTCGGCACAGCGGTCGACAAGGAGGCCGACGCCGGGCTTCGCGCCGCCGATGACCCGAGCATCGGGGTGTCGCCGTGAGCCCGGTGAACCTGACGTCGGCCGTCGTGGTGGGCGCGCTTTACACCACCGGCACCTATCTGCTGCTGCAGCGGTCGCTCATGCGCGTGCTGATCGGGCTCGTCCTGCTCGGGCACGGCACGACCCTGCTCCTGCTGCTGGTCGGTGGCGAGAGCGGGCAGCCGCCGATGGTCGGCTCGGTCCCGCCGGAGGCCATGTCGGACCCGCTCCCGCAGGGCATGGCGCTCACCTCCGTCGTCATCACGTTCGCGCTGACGACGTTCCTGCTCGCGCTGGCCTACCGGGCCTGGACGCTGCTCGGCGACGACGAGGTCCGGGATGACATCGAGGACGCGCGCATCGCCCGGATGGAGCGTGGCGGGGGCGAGCCGCCCTTCGGCGCGCCGGGTGATGCGGGCGCGCCGGGTGACTCGGGTGATCAGCGCGAGGCGGGTGATCAGCGTGAGCCGGGTGAGCTGGCCGTGCCCGGCCTGCTGGAACGCCACGACGCCCGCGGGCGGTACCCGTGAGCCTCCTGGTGGTCCTTCCGGTCGTGGTGCCGCTGCTCGCCGCCGGCGCCGTGCTGGTCATCAGCAGATGGATCATCGTGCGCCGGGTGCTGGCGCTGGCCGTCGTCGCGGGTGTCGTGGCGGACGCCGCCGCCATCCTGGTGATCGCCGACGCCGACGGCCCGCTGGTCGCGAACCTGGGCGGGTGGCCCGCACCGGTAGGCATCACGCTGGTCGCCGACCGGCTCTCCGGCCTGCTCCTGCTCACCTCGGCGGTCGTGACCTTCGCGGTCCTCGTCTACGCGATCGGCCAGGGCGTCACCGAGGAGGCACGGCTCGGCCGCAGCTCCGTCTTCGAATCGGTGTATCTGGTGCTCGTCGCCGGGGTGGCGCTCGCCTACCTGACCAGCGATCTGTTCAACCTGTTCGTGGCGTTCGAGGTCATGCTCGTGTCGTCCTACGTGCTGATCACCTTCGCCACCACACCGGGACGGATCCGGGCGGGCATGACCTACGTGATCGTCAGCATGACGTCCTCGTTGCTGTTCCTCACGATGCTGGCGCTGGTGTACGCGGCGACCGGGACGGTCAACCTCGCGGATCTCGCGGGACGGATGCAGCGGCTGCCGCCGGGCCTGGCCGAGACGCTCGGGCTGATGGCGCTCGTCGTCTTCGGGATCAAGGCCGCCTCGGTGCCGCTGCACTTCTGGCTGCCCGACAGCTATCCGACGGCGCCCGCGCCGGTGACCGCCGTCCTCGCGGCCCTGCTGACCAAGGTCGGCGTCTACGCGCTGCTGCGAACCCACACCCTCGTGTTCCACCATGACGGCGCGTGGGTGCTGCTGCTGGCCACCGCGATCGCGACGCTGCTCGTCGGCGCGATGGGCGCGCTGGCCCAGGACAACCTGAACCGGATGCTGTCGTTCCTGCTGGTCAGCCACATCGGCTACATGCTGTTCGGGCTGTCGCTCTTCACCGTGACCGGGTTCACCGGCGTGATCATCTACATGGTGCACCACATCCTCGCGCAGGCCGCGTTGTTCCTGGTCAGTGGCCTGATCACGCGCTATACGGGGACGTCGGTGCCGCGTCGGACCGGTGGTCTGGTGGCCGTGATACCGGTGACCGCGCTGCTGTTCGCACTCCCGGCGCTCAGCCTCGCCGGGATCCCGCCCTTCTCCGGCTTCGTCGCGAAGCTGACGCTGCTGGAGGCCGGCGCCCAGACCCGCACCTGGCCGGTGGACGTCGCGCTGGCGGCCAGCCTGATCACCAGCCTGCTCTCGCTGTATGTCGTGGCCCGGGTGTGGATCCAGGCGTTCTGGGGCCCGCGGCGCGGCCTTCCCGGCGCCGCGCAACAGGGCGCTGAGCAGGGCGCGCGACCGGGCGCGGAGCAGGCCGCCGAACGGAGCGGCCGGGCTGGGCCGGTGACCCGGCCGATGGTGCTCGCGACCGCCGGGGTCGTCGCCGCCGGCGTCGCGGTCGCGGTCTTCGCCGGGCCGCTGGCGTCGCTGAGCGAGCGGGCCGCGGGCGATCTGCTCGAGCCCACCGCGTACATCGACTCCGTCCTGCCCGGCGCGGGTACCGGCGCGGGTGCCGCCGGGGCCCGGCGATGACCGCGACACCGGCCGGGCGGCAGGCCGAGAGCGAGCCGCTGGTGGAGAGACCCGGGTCACGTGCGGCGCTTCGCCAGATGCTGCGCCGGCCCGGACGTCTGGTGTGGCTCTGGGTGGTCTGGGCGGCGCTGTGGGGGCGGCTGACACCGCTGGTGATGATCAGCGGTCTGGTCGTCGCGGCCGGTGTGCTTGTCCTGTTTCCGCTGCGGGATGCCGACGCGCCCGTCCGGTTCCGGCTGCTGCCCTCGTTCGCCCTGGTGGGCTGGCTCCTCGCCGATCTGGTCCCGGCGTCGCTGTCGGTCGCGGCCCAGATGATCAGAAACGGGCCGCGGACCCGGTCGGCGATCGTCGAGGTGCCACTGGCCGCGTCCTCGGAGATCATCTCGACGCTGACGGCGAACGCGATCTCGCTGGCACCCGGTGCCTTCGTCCTGGAGATCGACCACCAGCGCGGAGCGCTGTACGTCCACATGCTCGCCGTCGAGGACGACCGGATGGCGGACCGGGTCCGTGACTCCGTCCGGAGCATGCACCATCGAGTGCTGAAGGCGTTCGGCCTCGCGGAGGACGTCCGCCGGCCCACCGGGGCGCGGGCTCGCCCGCCCGGGAAGGGATGATCTTGACTGCTGTCTACACGGCCACCTTCGTCCTGCTGAGCATCGCCGGGCTGCTCACGCTCGCCAGGCTGCTGGTCGGGCCGACCGATCTCGACCGCATCGTCGCGTTGGACGTCCTGGTGATCCTCATCGCCGCGGGAGTCACCGTGGAGATCGGGATGCGCCGGGAGGGCTGGAACATCGCCCTGGTGGCGGTCGTCTCCCTGCTGGGGTTCCTGGGCTCCGTCACCGCGGCCCGGCTGGTGGAGCGACAGGGGGAGATCCGCTGATGGCCAGGCAGGTGATCTGTGCGGTGCTCCTGCTGGTCGGCTCGGTGTTCTGCGTGCTCGGAGCATGGGGCCTGCTGCGGTTCCCCGACGTGCCGTCCCGCCTGCAGGCCGCCACCAAGCCGCAGACGGTCGGCCTGGTGGCGATCCTGCTCGGCAGTGCCGTGCTGCTCCCGTTCCGGTTTGCGGTGGGCCTGCTGCTGGTGGCCCTGCTGCAGCTGGTCACAGCGCCCGTGATTGCGCAACGGGTCGGCCGCGCCGCCTATCGGACCGGCTGTTTCCGCCACGACCTGCTCGTCATGGACGACCTCGCCCGCCACCGCGAACAGCAGGCCGCCGCGGCTGACGCCGCCGGCGACCACCGCACCGGCGCGGATGACGACGCACCGCGCGGCGGACCTGCGGAGCCCGACGGGGACGGCCACCAGCGCCGGTGACATCGCGGGCGGCCGTCGGGGCGGTACCGGTCAGCCGGGCTGGGGGCCGCCCGGTTCGCTCTGCTCGGCGAGGAAGCGTTCCAGCTCCGCACCGAGCTCGTCGCCGGTCGGCAGCGGCTCGTCGCCGTCGACCACCGGCAGATTCGTGCCCTCGCGGCCACGGTGGAACGCGTCGTACTGCTCCTCGATGGCCTTGACCACGTCCGCGGCCTCGCCGCCGCCCTTGATCTGGCTGTCGATCTCGCCGCGGACCTCCAGCGCGGCGGACCGCAGCCCGTCCAGCGGCAGCAGCAGCCCGGTCGCTCTCGACACCGCGCTGAGCAACGCCTCCGTCGCCGCCGGGTAGGTCGCCTGGGCCAGATAGTGCGGGACGTGTGCCGCGAAGCCCATCGCGTCGGCCCCGGCCCGGCCGAGCTCGTACTCCAGCAGGTGCCCGGCGCTGCCGGGAACCGAGACCCGGCGGATCCACGGGTCGTTGCCGACCAGCAGCTCCTTGCGGGTCGCGTGCGCCGTGACACCACACGGCCGGGTGTGCGGAACCGCCATCGGGATCGCGTTGAGCCCGACCGACATCTGGACCCCGAGATCCTTCATGATCGTCCGAACGGCGCTGGTGAACCGCTTCCAGTGCAGGTCGGGCTCCGGACCGGAGAGCAGCAGGAAGGGCGTGCCCGCCTCGTCGTGCAGCAGCTCGATGGCCAGCACCGGATCCTCGTAGCTCTCCCAGTGGTCCTCGTAGAAGACCATCGGTGGCCGCCTGGAGCGGTAGTCCATGAGCTGGTCGACGTCGAAGGTGACGATCCGCTCGTGGTCGAGAGTCGTCGTGAGGTGCTCGCTGGCCAGACCCACCGCGCCGCCGGCGTCGACGACGCCCGTCATCGCCTCGATCAGGATGGGGCGGCCCAGGTCGTCCAGCTCGCTTCTGATCTCATAGAGGTCTCTGGGGTCAAGCATCGGTCGAGCCCTCCCTCACCGATCTGGTCCGCGGGATCCGCGTCCGCTCCTTCCGATTAGAAGGTCGCCGTGGCCGCTCCGCATTCCGGCCACTCGGAGCCGACATCGCCCGAGCCGACATAGGTCGAGCGTGCGGTGCTCGTGCCCGCGGTGCTCCGGAAGACATGATCGAGAATATCAGTGCGCATTCTAGCCGCGGCGGGACCAGACGCGCGCGGACGAAACCAGCCCCGTGGGCTGCCCCGCTGCCCTGGCTCCTGCCCGTCCGTGCTCCTGACCGGGGCGCCCGAGCAGCGAGCCGCTCGTGATCCGCAGGTCGCCGATCAGGCCGGCCAGCCGTAGCCGCAGCCGGGGCATGCCCGGGCGGGTCGGGACCACGGCCAGGTCCACGTGGCGGTCGCCGAGCGCGACGAGGCCACTCACGTCGACGCCGACACCGTCGGGAACGCTGATGGTCAGATCCCCGACCAGTGAGACGAAGCACAGGTCGACGGTGGCCTCCGCGAGAATCCGCTCGTCCAGCAGCGCCCCGCGCAGATCGAGGGCCCAGTTGCCGAGACCGTTGACGATCACTGTCCGGCGGGCCAGCCGCCACCGCCCGAAGCGGCGGCCGTCACCGAGAAGGGTGACCATCCGCGTGGTGGGGGCCTGCGGTGCGCGCCGGGCTTGCGCACCCTCGGGGTGTCCCGCGCGCAGATCGGCCTCGGCTCGTTCGAGCTCGGTGGTGGTGCGAGCCACCCAGGCTCGGTTGGTCCGCTCGCTGAGCTCGCCGAAGGTCAGCCGTCCGTCGGCGCAGGCCGCCCGGAGCCGGTCGGCACTTGCTCGGCGCTGCGCGTTGGTGACCGGTACGGGACCGGAGCCGGGGCCGGGCGCGTGGCCAGGGGCAGGGGAGGCGGCTGGCATGTCCTGACGGTAGCGGGGCGGCTGGCCGCAGGGGTGCCGGAGCCACGGCACCGCGGTGTCGGCAGCAGGACCAGCGGCAGACGGCGGCCGGCGCCGGCAGGTGCCATCCGCCGGAGTCAGTAGATGCAGGCTGCCGCCGCGGTCACCGGCGCTTCCTGCGCCTCGGACGCTGTCGGGGACGGGCTCGTCGGGGTCGCCCCACCGGTCGGGGTCGCCCCACCGGTCGGGGACGCCCCACCGGTCGGGGTCGCCCCGCCGGTCGCGGTCACGTTCGATCCGAAAGCGGCGGCCCTGGCCCAGCTCACGGTCCCGGCGGCTGCGGTTGTGCCGGTCAGCGCCGTGGGCCAGGGCTGGGGCCAGCCGCCGGAGTCCGGCTGGCCGTTCGACCCGGTGGCAGAGGCGGTGACCGTGGCCTGGGGCTGGGATGAGGTCTGGGCGCTCGGGCCGGACTCGGTTGTCGTGCCAGCGGTGTCCGGGGTGGGCGTGGCGGTGGCCTGCGGCGGGGCCGGCGACGTGACCGTTGCCCGGGGCCGCGTGGAGGCCGCCGGCGTCGAACCGGCCGCGGCGGCAGTCGCACTCGGTGTGATCTCGGCGCTCAGGTCAAGCGGGTCGACGGGACCGTCGGACGGCTCGAAGACCGTTGTGCTGCCGGTGACGTCGCGGAAGAACTGTCTCATCGCGGCGGGGTCGTAGAGGAAGTAGAAGACGGGGCTGTTGATCTGCCCGGTGATCGGGACGGTGGAGAAGGTCACCGCGCCCGTGGTCATGCCGCGCATCCGCTCGGCGAGCTCGCGCAGCTCGGAGAATCCGGTCTGGTCGTCCAGCAGCACCGACTCGGTCACCGCGCCGAGGAAGGAGGTCAGCCGGGACGGGCTCAGCAGTACGTTCTCGCTCAGCACCGTGCGGAACATGGCCGCGAGAAAGGCCTGCTGACGGCGGATTCGGGCCAGGTCCCCGTCGGCGAACCCATGCCGTTGCCGGACGAACGCCAGCGCGTTCTCACCGGAGAGATGGTTCACCCCGACCTGCCCGACGAATCCGGAGCTGGGATCGTTCAGGTTCGTCGACCGGACAGTCCGGCCGTTGTCCAGCGTATGTCTTTCGACAAAGGTCGACGCGTTGAGGCAGACGTCGATTCCGCCGATCGCGGCGGTCATCTGCTTGAAGCCGCCGAAGTCCAGTTCGGCGTAGTGGTCGATGCGCACCCCGGCGACCTGTTCGAGGGTCGCCACGAGCAGTGCGGGACCGCCCGCGCTGAAGGCCGCGTTCACCTTGTCGGTGCGTGCGCGGTGCCGGTCGCCGTCGTCATCCGTCCAGGCCGGGATGGGTACCCGCAGGTCGCGGGGGATCGACACGATCTGGGTCGTCCCGTCGGACGCCAGGTGGGCGATCATCATCGTGTCCGACCGGGCGCCGCCGACCTTCGCCGCGTCCGACCCGGTGCGGATGTCGGAACCGACCAGCAGCCAGGTCTCGGAACCGACGGGTGCCGACGGCGGCCGGGTGACGGTGATGTCGGCGGGTGGAGCGATCGTCTCGCGGTCGATCCGGCGGTCGTAGAACGTCACGACGAGCCAACCGGTGGCGGTGATGGCGATGACCACCAGCGACAGCAGCGAGGTCAGGACGAGCAGGGCACGCCGCAGGGGGCCGCGCGGGGCGGGGCGGCCGATGCCGTCGACGCCGAGCTGGTTGGCTCGCCGGGGCCGGCGGATCCACCGGCGGGAGGCCCGACCAGGCTGTGGTGCCGACAGTGCCGACAGTGCCGACAGTGCCGACTGTTCCGATGGTTCCTGTAGTTCCGTTGGCTCCGGCGGTATCGACAGGGGACCGGCCTCGTCGGCCTCGGCGCCCGGTTCGACCACTGGCGCGGTGGTCAGCGGTCCGTCGAGGACCGTGTCATCCAGGACCGTGTCATCCAGGATCGCGTCGTCCAGGATCGCGTCGTCGGGGAAGGCGTCATCCAGAGCCGCGTCGTGGAGGACCGCGTCGTCGGGGACGATCCGCTCGCTTTCCGTGGCCACCGGTGCCGTCGGGCTGGATGGATCTCCGACAGGCCGCGTGCCGGCCTCCTCCATCTCGCCCCTCTCACCACACCGGGAGCCAGCTGATGCCGGCGAATGCAGACAATAAGTCAATGAATAGCAATGCTGCTCGTCTGCAACGGTGATGTGATGGTCGCCGCGGGCTGAACCAGGACAACAAGTCTATGTGACGGACGTATTGGACTGTGCGGTTCGTCCACCAAGGTGCACGGAACGTCCTGCAAGCCGACTCGAATCCGGACCCGTCCGATCCGGCGCGTGGCGTGGCTTGATCCGGTCTCGGCCCGTCGCTCAGGGCCGGACGGCCACCAGATGCAGCGAGACCGGATCCGTCTCGACCAGCCCGGTGCTGGGGGTGGGCGTGCGCGAGAGGTGGAATCCGGCGGCGACCAGCCGGCGCCGCGCGGTGTGCTCGTCGTAGTGCCAGCGGTTCTGCGGGTCGGCCGGTTCACGGCGCCGCGGGTGCCGAGCGCGGCGCGGGTCGGCCGGCCGGTGCCCGTCGTTCAGCCGCTGCCAGGCGACGAGTTCGTCGGCGTCGATCTCACCGCGCACATAGCGGTCCACTGCCTGGCGGAGATCTGGCAGCACGAGGTGGAGCGTGCCACCGGGGCGCAGGATGCGGGCGCACTCCGCCAGCACCCGGCCGGCGACGCGCGGCGGCAGCTCCTGCACGACATGCGCGCAGAGGATGTGATCAACCGAGCCGTCGGCCAACGGCAGTCGCCGGCCCGGCCGGTGCCGGACGACAACCGCCGTCCGGCTGGCCTCCCACTGCCGGCGGACGGCCCAGCCACGGCCGCGGCCTCGTCCGGACCGTCCTGGGCGTGCGGGCCTGCGCGGGAGGTGACGGGTGAGCGTGGCCGCCAGCCGTGGCCACCGGACCGCCCGCCAGGCGGCCGTGCCCGTCCGGCGCAGCAGGCTCAGCGTTCGCGAGGCACACAGCGCACGGTGCAGGGCACGGGCCCACCCCAGCGCGGGATACGCGCCGACCAGCCCGGGCGAGTAGGACGGGTCGAGGTTCACGAAGTCCGCGAGCACCAGGTGCGACGAGGTGATGTTCACCCAGATCTCGCCGTGGCTGTTGCGGAGGTGGCGTAGGCGTCGGTCGCGACCGGGCAGCGTGGCGACCTGTCCTGGTGCGGCGGTCCACCGACCTGTTCCCACCGTTCTCCGTCCCGCTCCGCGCGGGCGGCCGGTTCGAGACCTTGCATACCCGCAGAGTTTGCGCTCAGGTGCAGAGAGTAGTGCCATCCTGGTCTGTGTCCGGCATCTCCGCTCGGCGCGCCTCGGGTGTCACTGACCCGCGCGGGTGGTGATGGGCGATGTGGGTCGTGATGTGCGGTCTCTGGTGTCTGATGCCGGCTGGTCTCGGCGCGCCACCACCTCGGATGGCGATCAATTGACTACCTAGAGTCATACTTGCCTGGCGTTGGCTGGTTGGCAGCCAACCGGCGGAGACCAGAACGGCCGGAGACCGACCATCCGGCGTGTCGCCCCTGGCGTGACCACGGTCGGAGAAGGAGGAGGAGCGGATGCGCGTACTGGTTCTCGGTGGCGACGGAATGCTCGGCGGCGAGCTGGTGCGCAGACTCGTCCGCGACCACGACGTCACCGCGACTGTCCGGGCGCACGCTCCGAGCTCGCCGTCGCCGGCCGACCGGGTCCTGTGCGGAGTGGACGTGTGCCACCCGGAGAGCCTGGTCGACGTCTTCGCGGCGACGCGCCCCGACGCGGTCGTGAACGCGGTCGGCCTGACCGCCCGGCGGGTGGGTGAACAAGGCATGCAACCCGCGATCGAGGTCAATGCGCTGTTCCCACACCGCCTCGCCCGGCTGTGCGGTGCCGCGGGCGCGAGGCTCGTTCACGTCTCCTCGGACTGCGTGTTCTCCGGGCGGCTGGGCGAGTACCACGAGGACGACGTCCCGGATCCGGTCGACGCCCACGGGATGACCAAGCTGCTCGGTGAGCTGACCGAGCCGGGAACACTCACGCTGCGGACGTCGGTGCTGGGGCTGGAGACGGCCGCCGTTCCCGCCGGCCTGGTCGAGTGGTTCCTGTCCGCCACCGGCCGGATCCCGGGGTATCGCCGGGTCGTCTACAGCGGCGTCACCACCGCGGAGTTCGCCCGTTTCGTGCATCTAGCCCTGGTCGGGCATCCGGACCTGAGCGGGGTCTGGCACCTCGCCTCCGAGCCCATCACGAAGTTCGACCTGCTCACGATGCTGGCTGACCGGCTCGGCCGGCACAACCTGGAGATCGTTCCGAGCGACGACGAGGTGCGCAACCGGGCTCTCTCCGCACGTCGGCTGTGGTCGGTGACGGGCTACCGGCCGCCGGTCTGGGCGGCGATGGTGGACGAGCTGGCGACCGCGATCGAGCGGCGCGAGATCGAGGGGGGCTCCAGACGCGGTTCCGCGCACGGCGCGGACGTGCCCGGAGTGCGCCGGGCGGCATCAGCCGGCCGCCTGACACCTACGTCGCTGCCGACGGCGACGTCGGCCCCAGCGCCTGCCCCAGCCCCAGCCCCAGCCCCTGCGTCGGCCGAGGCCTCGGCGGCGGCGGGCGCGTCGGCGTCGAACGGAGTGCGCGCCGACGCCTGAACCGTGGACCGAGCCAGTAGATCTTCTCCGGTGACAGTGGATCTTCTCCGGTAGAGAGGAGAACGACGTGTCGAGAACGACGGGTGGCACCGACAACGGGGACGGCGAGGAGCCGGCCCGGACGGGCTTCCTCCGGGGGCTGCTCCCCGGTGGGAGGTCGCAGCGCCAGCGCGGTGCGGCGGCGTCGGGTTCCGTGTGGTCGGACCCGCTGCGCTCCGCCCCGGACGGTGCGGTCGCGCCTGCGGACGCGGAGGTGGACGCGGGCGCCCCGGATTCCCCGGCCCGAGGCGGCACAGGTGCCCGGGGTGTCCTGGAGGGACTGAACGCCCTGGATGACGTGGGTGTGCTGAATGCTTCGGCTGGGCGCGATGACTCGGCTGGGCGCAGTGACTCGGCTGGGCGCGATGACTCGGCCGGGCTGGGTGGTGCGGCCGAGCCGGGGTCCCAGCTGCCGCACCGGATTCCGGTGGCCAGGTCCGGGCCGCGCCCAGGCGGCCTGGTGGGCACGGCGGACGGTGTCGTCGGGGACGGCACCGTCGTCCGGTCCGGTCCGACCGTGCCGACGGCGCCGTCGACCCCGTTCACCCCCGCCGGTCCGGCCGGGCCGGCGGCGCCGACCGTGCCGACCGTTCCCAGCCGCCGGCTGTCCCCGGACCGGGACCGGCAGGCCGCCCAGCGGCAGGCCTCGGCGGCCCGCGCGACCGTCCCCCAGCACGGGCTGCGTACGGAGATCGTGGGCGAGTCGTCAGCCGCGCCGACGGTGCGCCGCGGGCCCGCCGAGCATCGGCCGCGGGTCATGGTCCTGGTCGGGACCAGGCCTGAGCTCGTCAAGCTCAGCAGGGTGATGGTCGCCCTGGAACGGGTGGTCGACCTCTGCCTGGTCCATTCGGGGCAGAACTACGACTACGAGCTCAACCAGGTCTTCTTCGACGAGCTGGGCATCCGCAAACCGGACCACTTCCTGGACGCCGTCGGAGCGAGCCCGGCGGAGACCATCGGCCGGGTCATCGCCCGCGCCGACGCGGTCTTCGCGGACGAGTCCCCCGACGCCCTGCTGCTCTACGGGGACTCCAACACCACGCTGGCGGTGATCGCGGCGCGGCGGCGGCACATCCCGGTGTTCCACATGGCGGCGGGCAACCGCAGTTTCGACGACCGCGTGCCCGAGGAGATCAACCGCCGGCTCGTCGACCATCTCAGCGATGTCAACCTCGCCTCGACGGAGCATGCCCGCCGGAACCTGCTGGCGGAAGGCCTGCCGACGCAGCGGATCTTCGTCACCGGCTCGCCGATGAAGGAGGTCCTGAACGCCTACCTGCCGCTGGTCGAGGCCTCCGAGGCACTCACGACGCTGGGCGTGACGCCTGGCCACTACCTGGTCGTCAGCGCGCACCGGGAGGAGAACGTCGACCGTCCCGAGCTGCTCGCCGGCCTGCTGGAGACGCTGAACGGGCTGGCCGCCCGCTACCGGGTGCCGGTCATCGTATCCACCCATCCACGGACCAGGGCGCGCCTCGACGCGCTGGAGGCGACCGGGCGGGCGCCGTCGGTCGACGGCCTCGTCCGGTTCTGCCGGCCCTTCGGGTTCGCGGACTACATCGCGTTGCAGCGGGCCGCGCTGTGTGTGGTCTCCGACAGCGGGACGGTGACGGAGGAGGCGTCCCTGCTCGGCTTCCCCGCGGTGGTGATCCGCGAGGCCCACGAACATCCGGAGGGGGTCGACACCGGTGCGGTGGTCTCCTGCCTGCCCCGCCCCGACCGCGTCCTCGCCGCCGTCGGCCTGGCCACCGGCGAGGCCAGGGGCAGCCGGAGGAACAGCCCCGTCGCGGCCTATGACGTGGACGACGTGTCCCGGCGGGTGGTGCGGATCATCATCAGCCACATCGACTACGTCCGCCGGACGGTCTGGTACGAGCGCCCGGCGGCCGGCGCAGACGAGCCCACCTCCGGCGGGACCCCGCTCGTCTCGCCCTGAGCTGGTCCGGACGCTGGGTCGGTCCGGACCCTGAGCCGGTCCGGAGCAGCGGCTCCGGGGTGTGGTGTCAGGCGATGCCCGTCACGCGGTGGCGGGTGCGGGAGCTGGGACGCGCGCCGCGGAGCCGGCCCAGGCCGCCTCGGTGGCCGGGGCCCGTTCGCCCATCGCCAGCCAGAGCTGGATGGTGACGATCCACATGATCGTCGCGCCGGCCATGTGCAGGCCGACGAGCAGCGCCGGGATGCCGAGGAAGTACTGGGTGAACCCGATCGCGGCCTGGGCCACGACGGTGAGCAGCAGGGCGTGTGCGCTGCGCCGGGCCTCGGCGGGGACGGGAACGAGCCGCACGGCGAAGATCATGGCGAGGGTGAGGCCGGTGAGGACCATCGCGCCGTCGGCGTGGAGCTGCGCGACGTTGACGATGTCGAAGCCGAACCGCTTGGTTTCCTCGCTGTCGCCGCTGTGCGGGCCGGTGCCGGTGACGACGGTGCCCAGGGTGAGGACGCCCGCGGCGACCACGACCACGACCCGCGCGAGCCAGGCGAGCTCCGGCCGGACCGCCAGCGGGGTCGGCCCGTCGGCCTGCCGGGCCCGGCGGTGCAGGGCGACGGCGTTGAACAGCAGCACCATCGACAGCAGGAAGTGCGCGGCCACCGTCGCCGGATGCAGCTTGACCAGGACGGTGATGCCACCGAGCACCGCCTGGCCGACGAAGCCCAGCCACAGCCCGAGCGAGAGCAGCAGCAGATCGCGCCGCTTCTCCTGGAGCAGGCGCGCCGCGATGGGCAGGGCCAGCACCACGAGGCCGACCACGATGCTGATCAGCCGGTTGCCGAACTCGATCGCGCCGTTGATCGCGTAGGCCGAGTGGGGGGTGAACGAGCCGTCACCACACTGGGGCCAGGTCGGGCAGCCGAGACCGGAGCCGGTCAACCGCACGGCACCGCCGGTGACGACGATCGCCGCGAGCAGGACGACGCTGGCCAGCGTGAGGCGCCGGAACATGCGCAGCCCGATCACCGGGAGCCGGCCGGTGCCCGCTGCCCGGGCCGCACGGCTCGCCCGGGTCTGGTGGTTGCCGGCAGGGCTGGCGTCGCCGTCGGCGCGGGGCTTGCTCCGACGAGTGGTAGAAGATGGCATCGCGGCCATAGTAATCCGCCGGGTGCCGGCCGACGGGGTGTGCGCCGCCACTACCGGGGTGCCACCCGCCTTACTCCCAGCGGAAGAACCTGGCAGCCAGCCCAAGGGCACCGACGGACCACGCCGCCAGCACGATCAGGTTGCCGGCGCCGGGCCCGGCGCCCTCGGCGAGCACCGCGCGCAGCCCGTCGGACAGCGCCGCTGTCGGCAGCCCCTCGGCTACCACCCGCATCCAGCCGGGCAGCTCCTCGAGGGGGAACACGACCCCGCCGATCAGCAGCAGCAACAGGTACACCCCGTTGGCCGCGGCGAGTGTCGCCTCGGCCCGCAACGTGCCAGCCATCAGCAGTCCCAGCCCGGAGAAGGCTGCCGTCCCGAGCAGTACCAGCAGGACGACCCAGCCCGCGCTCGCCGCCGAGCCGTGCGGCTCCCAGCCGACCGCGAACCCGACCGCGACGAGCAGGACCAGCTGGACGATCTCCACCGCGAGCACGGCCAGCGTCTTGCCGGCGAGCAGGATCGACCGCGGCAGCGGCGAGGCCCCGAGCCGTTTGAGGACGCCGTAGGAGCGCTCGAAGCCGGTGGCGATCGCCTGCCCGGTGAACGCCGTCGACATCACGGCCAGGGCGAGCACGCCGGGGACGAGGAAGTCCACCGAGCGCTGCGCCGCCTGCGAGGTGGGCAGGACGTCCACGGCCGCGAAGAAGACGAGCAGACCGATCGGGATGATCAGGGTGAGCAGCACGGACTCGCCGCGGCGCAGGGTGAGGGTCAGCTCGAGCCGGGTCTGCGCGGCCAGCATCCGCCCGCGGGACGCGGCTCCGGGCGCCGGGCGGAGATCCAGCACGGGGGCAGGTGTGGCCTCGATGACACTCATCTCACTCCAGCTCCGTCCCGGTCAGGTCCAGGAAGACGTCCTCCAGGGTGCGCTGCTCGACGCGCAGGTCCTCGGCGAGCACACCGTTGCTGGCGCACCACGCGGTGACCGCGGCGAGCAGCTGCGGGTCGACGGTGCCCTGCACCAGGTAGTGACCGGGCGGGTTCTCCCAGCCGGTCGTGCCGTCGGGCAGGGCGAGCAGCAGGCGCGCGACGTCGAGGCCGCCCGGGGCGCGGAAGCGGAGCTGGCCCTCGGCGCCGCCGCGGGTGAGCTCGGCGGGCGAACCGGCCGCGACGACCCGGCCCCGGTTCACGATCACGACCTGGTCGGCGAGGCGCTCGGCCTCGTCCATGGCGTGGGTGGTGAGCACCACCGTGACGCCGGACAGACGCAGCTCCTCGATGAGCTCCCAGGTGTCACGGCGGCCCTGGACGTCGAGACCGGCGGTGGGCTCGTCCAGGAAGACCAGCTCCGGGCGGCCGACGACGGCCATCGCGAGCGAGAGCCGCTGCTGCTGGCCGCCGGAGAGCCGGCGGAACGGCGTGCCGGCCACCTCCGTCAGCCCGAGCCGTTCCATCAGCGTGCCGGTGTCGAGCGGGTGGGCGTGGTGCGCGGCGATCAGGCGCAGCATCTCGCCGGCGCGGGCACCCGGGTACATCCCGCCGGCCTGCAGCATCACGCCGACCCGCGGGCGCAGCGCGGCCGCGTCGCGCACCGGGTGCAGCCCGAGCACGCGGACGCCGCCGCTGTCGGCGGAGCGGAAGCCCTCGCAGATCTCGATGGTGGTCGTCTTGCCGGCACCGTTCGGCCCGAGGACCGCCGTCACGGACCCGGCCGAGACGCCCAGCGACAGCCCGTCGACCGCGCGTACCTCGGCCGGCGGGGGGATGCCCTCATCACGCTTGGTCGTGTCGTCCGGCGCGCGGTCGTGGGCGCCATGGGCGGCCCGGGCGTCGCGGGCACGGCCGCGGGACCGGGACGAGCCACGCCTCGACGGGGCTGGTGACCCGGCCTGCGCCTGCGCCGCACCCGCCTTCAGGTACCGCGGACGTGCCTGCCCCGCACCCGACGCACCCGCTGCCCGCCGGTAGGTCTTGACCAGCTCGGTCAGCTCGACTGCCAGGACCTCGGTCACGCCGCTGATCCTACGGACTGCGCGGGGGTGCCCGGTGTGAGCCGATCGCCTCAGTGGCGGGGCTGGGAGCGTGCCGGCCGGACCACGGGCGACCGCCGGCGCACGGTGGTGGGAGCCGCGTCGTCGGGCTCGATCAACGTGCCCCAGGCGCCGAGGCGTTCGTAGAGGACGGCCGGGGTGGTGCTGTACAGGCGGGACAGCGACTGCAGGTCCGATCGCCGCAGGCGCAGCACATCGCGGGAACTGTCCGACCGCAGCACCTGCACGATCGCGATCCACCGGCGCAGCGGGCCGGTCCGCGTCGGCGGCAGCTTCCGCAGCCTGCGCAGATCGATGACGAGCGGGGGCAGGTCGTCGGTCTCGCGGCGTTCGACCGGCGGCGGGACCAGCAGGGTGGCCGGCACGTCATAGAGCTCCGCGAGCTCGACGAGCCGGTGCACCCGCAGGGTGCGGCTGCCGCGTTCGTAGGCGCCGAGGGTCCCGGCGGTCCACCGGCCTTCGGTACGTTCCTGGACGTCGAGGAGGGACAGGCCACGTCGGTTGCGGGCCGCCCGCAGGCGGCGGCCGAGTTCCAGGGCGTAGTCCGCGTCGGTCACGGTCTCCGTCCGGGGGTTAGGTGCGCGGCGAGGAGACGCCAACCGCCCCCTGTTACAGGTTGGCAAAAATCGCGTCGCCGGACAGCCGCTTTTCTCAATTCGGCGCGATCTACCGTTGGCTTTAAGTGGTCCTGCGGCGTTGTCCGGGTGTGGGACATGATGGTCCGTCGTGTGGGAACTCGGTTAAACGCGGGCGGATCGCCCGTCCGCCCACCAGCTCATGGCCCGACCGCCCGCGGGCCGGCCAGGTCGGTCGCGAGCGGGGCCGGTCAGGTCGGTCGCTGGCCGGCCGGGCCGGGCCGGTCAGTCGCGAGCCGGGCCGGTCAGTCGCGGTCCCAGCCCCGGGAGCGCTCGACGGCGCGCAGCCACTGGCCGTACAGCTCCTCGCGCCGGTCGGCGCTCATGGACGGCTGGTATCTGACCGCCGGGCGTCGAGCTCGTCGCGCCCCGAGTACAGGCCGGTCGCCAGCCCTGCGAGGTAGCCCGAGCCGAGCGCGGTCGTCTCGGTGTTCTCCGGGACGTCCACCTCGATCCCGAGGATGTCGGCCTGGAACTGCATCAGCCACGGGTTGCTCGCCGCGCCGCCGTCCGCCCGCAGCTCGGTGACGGTCACTCCGGCGCCGGCGGCCATCTCCTCGACGACGTCCCTGGTCCGGTAGGCGATGGCCTCGAGCACCGCCCGGGCCAGGTGCGCCCGGCCGGTGGCCCGGGTGAGGCCGATGATCATCCCGCGGGCCCGTGGATCCCAGTGCGGTGCGCCGAGCCCGGCGAGCGCGGGGACGAAGTAGACGCCGTCGTTGCTCTCCAGCGACGCGGCCAGCGGCGCGGTCTGGGCGCTGTCGGAGATCACGCCGAGGGAGTCCCGCAGCCACTGCACCGCGGACCCGGTCGACAGGATCGCACCCTCCAGCGCGTACGCCGGCGGCTCACCGTCGAGCCCGAAGGCGACGGTGCGCAGCAGGGAGGACTGCGGGGGCGGCAGTGCCGGGCCCGTGTTCACCAGCACGAACGACCCGGTGCCGTAGGTGTTCTTGGCCTGCCCGGGGTCGAAGCAGCCCTGGGCGAACAGCGCCGCCTGCTGGTCACCGACGATCGCGGCGATCGGCACCTCGACACCGAGGAAGACCTCGCGGTCGGTGTGGGCGTAGACCTTCGAGCTGGGCACGATCCGCGGCAGCGGCTCGGGCGGCACGTCCAGCAGCTCGAGCAGCTCGGGTGACCAGTCGCCGCGGGCCAGGTCGAACAGCATCGTGCGGGAGGCGTTGGTGACGTCGGTGATGTGGGCCCGACCGCCTGTCAGGCGCCAGACGAGCCAGGAGTCGACCGTCCCGAACGCGACCCGGCCCGCCGCGGCCTCCCGCCGGGCGCCGGGCACGTGGTCGAGCACCCAGGCGGCCTTCGTCCCGGAGAAGTACGGGTCGAGCACCAGGCCGGTGCGTTCCCCGACGAGCTCGCCGTGACCGGCCGCGGCCAGGCGCTCGCAGGCCCCCGCCGTGCGCCGGTCCTGCCAGACGATGGCCGGGTACAGCGGCCGCCCGGTGCTGCGCTCCCACAGCACGGTGGTCTCGCGCTGGTTGGTGATGCCGATCGCGGCCAGGTCGGACGGGCGCCGCCCCGCGTCGGCCAGCGCGTCGGCGACCGCCGCGACGACGCTGTCCAGCAGTTCCTGGGGGTCCTGCTCGACCCAGCCGGGGCGGGGGAAGGACACACCGATCGGGCGGTGGCCGCGACCGACGACGCCGGCCTCGTCGTCGAGAAGGCAGACCGTGGTGCCGCTGGTCCCCTGGTCCACTGCTGCCACGAGCATCGCCGCGCTCCTCCGAGGCCGATCCGCGAGCCGGGTCCAGCAGGCCGCGGCTCGTCACCGAGCCGGCCAGTCACTGAGCCGGACGGCCCCACCACGCCGGACGACCACGGTAGACGACGGATCCAGCGACGCGCCTCAGTGGCTCCTTATCCACATCTGGTGACGGTGTGTGATGTCGGGATGCGCTGTCGGTCCGAGCCAACCCGCCGCACGGCGACCCGCCCGGGACCCCGAGCCCCCGGACAGCACCAGCAGTTCACCTCAAGAGGGCCAAAAGGGGCGCAGATTCGCCTGGTGATCCGCAAGAAAGAAGGATTTCGGTCGTCGGAACAACCGAAATCCTTCACTCTTGCGATCCGCCAAACCGGGCCACCGGGCTACCGGGGGGCTACCGGATACGGATCAGCAGAGGATGGATCAGGAGAGTGAGGCGAGGTCGACGGCGCCGGCCGGCGCCGTGATCGAGACCTTGGCGCCGTAGTCGGAGAACTCCATCCGGCCCTGCTCACCGTTCAGCATGTCCAGGCGCAGCGGGACGGGGTCGCCGGTGTTGGCCGCCCACAGCCGGGTTCCCTCCGCGCTGCCCGCCGCGACCGCCTGGCGGCCGGCGAGGTCCTCGGTGGTGACCTTGCCGTCCAGCGCCGCCACGTACTCGCCGATGGCCATGGCGAACCCCTCGATCGTGAAGAGGCGGTACTGCTCGGCGTCCTCCGCCGGGAGCCGTACCCATTTGTCGGCCAGCAGGTCGGCCGCGTCACCTTCGCCGATCGACTCGTAGTAGGCGCGGCTGCCCTTGGTGTAGGTGTCGTCCGCCACCTTCACGATCTCGGTGACGACGGAGCCGGAGGTGATGGTGCCCCGGGCCGACGAGCCCGACAACACCAGGTCGTAGCGGGTCGACCCCTCGGCGGACGGGTCCTGGGCGGTGCCGACGACGTGCACGCTGCCGGCGGAGTTCAACGCCTCGACGGAGCGCGTTCCCACCTCGGCCGCGGACGCGTCCTGCAGGCCGTTGGTCTCCTCGCCACCGCAGGCCGCGAGGGCCAGGACCATCGCCGCGACGACGGCCACGACCCGGCCGGCGGCTCGCCGGGTGACCAGGCCGGTCCGGCCGATGCCCGCCCGGCCGATGCCCGCCCGGCCGATGCCCGCCCGGCGGATGCCCGCCTGGCCTGGGCTCGGCCAGTCCGTGCCCACCCGAAGTGTGGCTGTTCGCTGTGGGACAGGTCGCAGTGCGGCCGATCCGGCCGGCCCGGCCGGCCGCCCGGTGGCGGGTCGTGAGGCCGCCGGCCGCGGGGCGGTTGGCCGCGGCGCGCTGTCAAGGTCGCCGCCGCGGTCATCGGGGTCACGGTCGCGGTCAATAGCGCGAATCGTCCGCATCTGCAGGTCGCCCTCCTGTGCCGTGGCGTGCGAGGCGAAGTCTCCCATCCCCCGGATGGGCCGGTTCTGGGTGGGTACCGGGTGATCGGTCCCGTTGCGATGGAGACGCCCTGTCAGCTGTCGGTGATCCGGCGTCATGAAGGACGTCGCGCGGGCGACGGGTGATCTCGGGCTCCTCGGTTCGACCGCGTCACGGAAATAGGGCACACTGGTGTTGTGAAATCCGAGCAGGAGGCCCCTACGGGTGCGGCGTCCACGGGTGTGACCGACGGTCGCACCCGTGATCGTGTCGTGCGCCTTCTGCTCGAGCGCGGCCCGTCGACGGCCGCCGATCTCTCCCACGAGCTCGGCCTGTCACCCGCCGCCGTCCGCCGGCATCTGGACGCGATGACCTCGGACGGCACCATCACGACCGCCTCGGCCGTGGCACGTGGCCCACGCGGGCGGGGTCGTCCGGCCAGGCGCTACGCGCTGACCGAGGCCGGGCACCGGGCCGGGCCGACGGCCTACTCCGATCTCGCGGCCAACGCGCTGAGCTTCCTCGCGAAGGCCTGCGGCCCGGACGCGGTGGCCGAGTTCGCCCGGGCTCGCGGAGTCGACCTGGAACGCCAGATCCGCGACGAGGTCGTCGCGGTCCCGCCGGCGGAACGCCCGGAGGCGATCGCCGCGGCCATGACCCAGGCCGGGTACACCGCCAGCGTCTCCGAGCTGCCGTCCGGCACCCAGATCTGTCAGCATCACTGCCCCGTCCAGCACGTGGCCGAGCAGTTCCCGGCCCTGTGCGAGGCCGAGACGGCGATGCTGTCGCGCCTGCTCGACACCCACGTGCAGCGGCTGGCGACGATCGCCCATGGCGACGGCGTCTGCACCACGCACATCCCGGTGATCCCCGTGGAGGCGATCACGGTGCTTCCCCCACCGTCAGCGGGGGGCGCCGTGGCCGCCGAGCCCGGGCCGGCGCCGGCCAGGTCGGCACAGGGTGCATCGCCCGACATGGCCCCGTCCGGGCAGACATCACAACCATCCAATATTTCGGAAGGTTCTCTATGACCACCTCTGCCGAGACCGCCCTTGAGGGCCTTGGCTCCTACCGGTTCGGCTGGGCAGACACGGACGCCTACGCCGTCGACGTGGAACGCGGCCTCTCCGAAGCAGTCGTGCGCAGCATCTCGGCAAAGAAGAGCGAGCAGTCCTGGATGACGGATCTGCGGCTCAAGGGGCTGAAGCTGTTCGAGCGCAAGCCCATGCCGACCTGGGGCGCCGACCTGTCCGGCATCGACTTCGACAACATCAAGTACTTCGTCCGCTCGACGGAGAAGCAGGCCGCCGACTGGGACGAGCTGCCCGAGGACATCCGCGCCACCTATGACCGGCTCGGCATCCCCGAGGCGGAGAAGCAGCGCCTGATCGCCGGTGTGGCGGCGCAGTACGAGTCCGAGGTCGTCTACCACAAGATCCGTGAGGACCTCGAGGAGCAGGGTGTCATCTTCCTCGACACCGACTCGGGCCTGCGGGAGCACCCGGAGATCTTCCAGGAGTACTTCGGTTCGGTGATCCCGGTCGGCGACAACAAGTTCGCCGCGCTGAACACCGCCGTGTGGTCCGGTGGCTCCTTCATCTACGTGCCGCCGGGCGTGCACGTGGAGATCCCGCTGCAGGCCTACTTCCGGATCAACACCGAGAACATGGGCCAGTTCGAGCGGACGCTGATCATCGTCGACGAGGGCGCGTACGTCCACTACGTCGAGGGCTGCACCGCGCCGGTCTACTCGTCCGACTCGCTGCACTCCGCGGTGGTCGAGATCATCGTGAAGAAGAACGCGCGCTGCCGTTACACGACCATCCAGAACTGGTCGAACAACGTCTACAACCTGGTGACCAAGCGGGCCGCGTGCCACGAGGGCGCCACCATGGAGTGGATCGACGGCAACATCGGCTCCAAGGTGACGATGAAGTACCCGGCCGTGTGGATGCTCGGCGAGCAGGCCCACGGCGAGGTGCTCTCGGTCGCCTTCGCAGGTGAGGGCCAGCACCAGGACGCCGGCGCCAAGATGGTGCACGCCGCGCCGCGCACGTCGTCCACCATCGTGTCGAAGTCCGTCGCCCGCGGCGGCGGCCGGACCTCGTACCGTGGCCTGGTCCAGATCAACGAGGGCTCGCACTCCGCGAAGTCGACGGTGAAGTGCGACGCGCTGCTGGTCGACACGGTCAGCCGCTCCGACACCTACCCGTATGTCGACGTCCGCGAGGACGACGCCTCCATCGGGCACGAGGCCAGTGTCTCCAAGGTCGGCGAGGACCAGCTCTTCTACCTGATGAGCCGTGGTCTGTCCGAGGAGGAGGCCATGGCGATGGTGGTGCGTGGCTTCATCGAGCCGATCGCGCGCGAGCTGCCCATGGAGTACGCCCTCGAACTCAACCGGCTCATCGAGCTCCAGATGGAAGGCGCAGTCGGCTGATGGCCGTCATCGATGCCACGGGACGCCCTCCCGCGCAGGCTGGCGCAGCTCCGCGTCCCGTCCGGTCCCGTGACCCCGAGGACCACGCAGTACCCGGCGGCCGTGAGGAGGCGTGGCGGTTCACCCCGCTGCGCCGCCTGCGCGGCCTGCTGAACGGCCCGGCCGCCGACAGCACGATCGACGTGAAGGTCTCCGCGCCGGAAGGCGTGGAGATCGAGCGGCTCGCGCCGACCGACTCCCGGATCGGCCGCGTGCTCACCCCGGCCGACCGCCCGGCGGCGTTCGCCATGGCCCGGTCCGACGGCGGCCTGTCCGTCACCGTCCCGGCCGAGGCGGCGCTGACCGAGCCGGTCGTCATCCGCCTCGGCGGCAACGGCGGGGTCAGCTATGAGCACGTGCTCGTCGAGCTGGGCCCGTTCGCCACCGCGACGGTCGTGCTCGACCACGTCGGCAGCGCCACCTTCGCCGGCAACGTCGAGGTGTACATCGGCCACGGCGCCGCGCTGACGTTCGTCACCGTCCAGGACTGGGCCGACGACACCGTCCACCTGGGGGCGCACGCCTACTCGGTGGGGCGCGACGCCCGCCTGCGCTCGTTCACGGTGACCCTCGGCGGCGACCTGGTGCGGCTCAACCCGACGGTGGAGTACCGCGGGCCCGGCGGTGACGCCGAGCTCTACGGCCTGTTCTTCACCGAGGCCGGCCAGCACCAGGAGCACCGCCTGTACGTCGACCACCAGGCGCGGAACTGCCGCAGCCGGGTCGCCTACAAGGGCGCGCTGCAGGGCGACGGGGCGCACGCGGTGTGGATCGGCGACGTGATGATCGGCGCCGACGCCGTCGGCACCGACACCTATGAGCTGAACCGCAACCTGGTGCTCACCGACGGCGCGCGCGCCGACTCGGTGCCCAACCTGGAGATCCTCACCGGCGAGGTGGTCGGCGCGGGTCACGCGAGTGCCACCGGCCGGTTCGACGACGAGTCGCTGTTCTACCTGATGTCGCGCGGCATCCCCGCCGACGAGGCGCGCCGGCTCGTGGTCCGCGGCTTCTTCGCCGAGATCGTGGACCGGATCGACATCCCCGAGCTGCGCGAGCGCATCATGGCGAGGGTCGAGGCGGAGCTGGCGGCGGTGGGCGTATGACCCCGTCGAACAGCCCGGCCAGCACGGCCGCCGCCGGCACCGACAGCACGGCCGGTGCCGCTGACAGCGGCGGGCCGGCCTGGCGGCGGGCCTGCGCCGCCTCCGACCTGGCCGACGAGTCCGCGCTCGGCGTGGAGATCGACGGCCAGCCGGTGTGCGTCGTCCGGTCGGGCGGCCGGTTCTACGCCGTGCGGGACGAGTGCTCGCACGCCGAGGTGATGCTCTCCGAGGGTGAGGTCGAGAACGGCCTCATCGAATGCTGGTTGCACGGCTCCCAGTTCGACCTGACCACGGGTGAGCCGACCAGCCTGCCGGCGATCGAACCGGTGCCCACCTACCCAGTGACCATCGACGGCGACGACGTCCTCGTCGACCTTCACACGAACCCGAAGCGAGGGTGACGACAGCGGTGTCTGTTCTCGAGATCCGCAACCTGCACGTGTCGGTCGACACCGACACGGACGGCCCGCGCGAGATCCTGCGCGGCGTCGACCTCACCGTCCGCAAGGGCGAGACCCACGCGATCATGGGGCCGAACGGCTCCGGCAAGTCCACGCTCTCCTACTCGATCGCCGGCCACCCGAAGTACACCGTCACCGAGGGCACCGTGACCCTCGACGGCGAGGACGTCCTGGCGATGTCCGTCGACGCGCGGGCGCGGGCCGGGATCTTCCTGGCGATGCAGTACCCGGTCGAGGTGCCCGGCGTCTCGGTGTCGAACTTCCTGCGCTCGTCGGCGACAGCGGTGCGCGGCGAGGCCCCGAAGCTGCGGCTGTGGGTCAAGGAGGTCAAGGAGGCGATGGCCGGGCTGGAGATGGACCCGGCGTTCGCCGAGCGCAGCGTCAACGAGGGCTTCTCCGGCGGTGAGAAGAAGCGCCACGAGATCCTGCAGATGGCGCTGCTCGCGCCGAAGATCGCCATCCTCGACGAGACCGACTCCGGCCTGGACGTCGACGCGCTGCGCATCGTCTCCGGTGGCATCGAGGCGGTGCGGGCAAAGGGGGAGACGGGCATCCTGCTCATCACCCACTACACCCGCATCCTGCGGTACGTGAAGCCCGAGTTCGTGCACGTCATGGCGGGCGGGCGGATCGTGGACGCGGGTGGCCCGGAGCTCGCGGCCAAGCTGGAGGAGTCCGGCTACGACAAGTACGTCAAGGCCGCGGATGTCATCGCGCAGCCGGCGGCGGTGTCATGACGATCATCGAGACCCGCCAGCCGGGAACCGTCGCGGCGAGCAGTCTGGGCTTCGACGTCGAGCGGGTCCGTCGCGACTTCCCGATCCTGGCCCGGACCGTGCACGACGGCCTGCCGCTGGTCTACCTCGACAGCGCCGCGACGTCGCAGAAGCCGCTGGCCGTCCTCGACGCCGAGCGGGCCTACTACGAGCGGCACAACGCCAACGTCCACCGCGGTATCCACGTGCTCGCGGAGGAGGCCACCGCCCTTTACGAGGACGCCCGGGACAAGATCGCCGCGTTCGTCGGGGCTCCCGACCGGCGCGAGATCGTGTTCACGAAGAACTCGTCCGAGGCGCTGAACCTCGTCGCCTACGCGATGAGCAACGCGGTGTCGGGTGGGGCGGAGGCGGAGCGGTTCCGTCTCGGCCCCGGCGACGAGGTCGTCATCACCGAGATGGAGCACCACTCCAACCTGGTGCCGTGGCAGATGCTGTGCGCGCGCACCGGCGCGACGCTGCGCTGGATCGGGCTGACCGAGGACGGCCGGCTGGACATCGCGCACCTCGACGAGGTCATCACCGAGCGGGCGAAGGTCGTCTCCTTCGTGCACCAGTCCAACATCCTGGGCACGGTGAACCCGGTCGCGAAGATCGTCGCCCGGGCCCGCGAGGTCGGTGCGCTCACCGTGCTCGACGGCTCGCAGTCGGTGCCGCACATGCCGATCGACGTCGTCGAGCTCGGGGTGGACTTCCTCGCCTTCACCGGGCACAAGATGTGCGGGCCCACCGGCATCGGTGTGCTGTGGGGCCGGCGCGAGCTGCTCGAGGTCATGCCCCCGTTCCTCGGCGGTGGTGAGATGATCGAGGTCGTCACCATGGAGGCCTCGACCTACGCGGCTCCGCCGCACCGCTTCGAGGCCGGCACGCCGATGATCTCCCAGGCGGTCGGGCTCGGTGCGGCGGTCGACTACCTGACCGGGCTGGGCATGGGCGCCATCGCCGCGCACGAGCACGACGTCACCGCGTACGCCATCGACGCCCTGTCGGCCGTGCCGGGCCTGCGGATCATCGGCCCGCCGACGGCGCAGGACCGCGGTGGGGCGATCTCGTTCGTCCTGCGTGACTCCGACGACCGCCCGCTGCACCCGCACGACGTCGGTCAGATCCTCGACGAGCAGGGCATCGCCGTTCGGGTCGGGCACCACTGCGCCCGCCCGGTCTGCCTGCGCTACGGCGTGCCCGCGACGACCCGGGCGTCGTTCCACCTCTACTCGACGACCGCCGAGGTCGACGCCCTGGTGGAAGGACTGGACCAGGTCAGGAGGTTCTTCCTGAGGTGAAGCTCGACTCGATGTACCAGGAGATCATCCTGGACCACTACCGCAACCCGCACCACCGTGGACTGCGCGACCCGTTCGACGCCGAGGTGCACCACGTCAACCCGACCTGTGGCGACGAGGTGACCCTGCGGGTCCGCGTCGCCGACGGTGTCGTGGCGGACGTCTCCTACGAGAGCGAGGGCTGCTCGATCAGCCAGGCCTCGGCCAGCGTGATGGCCGACCTGGTGATCGGGAAGTCGGTGGCGGCGGCGCTGGAGCTCGAACGTGAGTTCCTGGCCCTGATGCAGTCGCGCGGCACCCAGGAAGGTGACGAGGACGTCCTGGAGGACGCGGTGGCGTTCTCGGGTGTGTCCAAGTACCCCGCCCGGGTGAAGTGCGCGCTGCTGTCCTGGATGGCCTGGAAGGATGCGACCGCGCAGGCCACCGGCGCCGCCCAGGCCGCCGTCCCCGAGCAGGAGAAGTAGCCATGAGTGATTCCGTCGCCACCGCCGAGGAGACCGTGGACGCGGTGTCCGCGGGCGAGGCGCCTGCCAGCGAGGCGCCCGTGAGCGAGGCGCCTGCCAGCGAGGCGCCCGCGGCCGCCGAGTCGGCGCAGGCACCTGCGGCAGCGCAGGCCGCCGAGCGGGCCCTGGTCGTGGAGAAGGCGTCGTTCGACGACGTCGAGGAGGCCATGCGCGACGTCGTCGACCCCGAGCTGGGGATCAACGTCGTCGACCTCGGCCTCGTCTACGGCATCAACATCGCCGACGACAACACCGTCACGCTCGACATGACGCTGACCTCGGCGGCCTGCCCGCTGACCGACGTCATCGAGGACCAGACCCGTTCGGCCCTGGTCGACGGGCCGGACAACCTGGTCAACGACGTCCGGATCAACTGGGTCTGGATGCCGCCGTGGGGTCCGGACAAGATCACTGACGATGGTCGCGAGCAGTTGCGGGCGCTCGGCTTCAACGTCTGATCTCCGCGCCGGTGTGATCCAGCCGTCCTCCCGTCGATGACGGGAGACGGCTGGATCGGTTAACTCTTTTGACGTGTAGCTACTGGCGGCCTCGCGCCCTTGTAGGCTCCGGGATGACCGGAATTCGGCGAAACCAGAGCACCTGTCCGGTTGCCGAACGGCCGGTCCCTGCCGGGTCGGATCCATCCCGGATCCGGGCGTACGAGGGGAAGCCGGGCCGAAAAATGCGCAGCCCGCGGGTGCTGGGTCTTGTTTTGGCAGGTGGCGCGGGGCGACGGCTGGCGCCGTTGACCGCTGACCGGGCGAAGCCGGCTGTGCCTTTCGGTGGCATCTACCGCCTGGTCGACTTCGTGCTGTCGAACCTGGTCAACGCCGGGTATCTGCGCATCGCGGTGCTGACCCAGTACAAAAGCCACAGCCTGGACCGGCACATCACCACCACCTGGCGGATGAGCACCCTGCTCGGCAACTACGTGACCCCGGTGCCGGCGCAGCAGCGCCTCGGCCCGCAGTGGTACGCCGGCAGCGCCGACGCCATCCACCAGTCGCTCAACCTGGTCCACGACGAGTCACCCGACATCGTCGTCGTCTTCGGCGCCGATCATGTCTACCGGATGGACCCGCGCCAGATGGTCGCCCAGCACCTGGAGACCGGAGCCGGGGTCACCGTCGCGGGCCTGCGGGTTCCCCGCTCGGAGGGCAGCGAGTTCGGGGTGATCAGCACGGCGCCGGACGGGCTCACCGTCACCGAGTTCCTGGAGAAGCCGGCGAATCCGCCGGGGCTGCCGGGCAGCCCGGACGAGATCTTCGCCTCCATGGGCAACTACGTGTTCACCACCGACGTGCTGATCGACGTCCTGCGCGCCGACGCCGCGAACTCCGACAGCCTGCACGACATGGGCGGGAACATCGTCCCGATGCTGGTCGAGCGGGGCATGGCCGCGGTGTACGACTTCGCCTCCAACGAGGTGCCCGGGGCGCTCGCCCGTGATCGCGGCTACTGGCGCGACGTCGGCACGCTCGACTCCTACTACGAGGCGCACATGGATCTGTGCGCGCTCGACCCGGTGTTCAACCTGTACAACCGCGACTGGCCGATCTACACCAACGTCCCGCCCGTCCCGCCGGCGAAGTTCGTCCACGACGCGCCCGGGCGGGTGGGTGTCGCCATCGACAGCGTCGTCAGCAACGGTGTGATCGTGTCCGGTGGGACCGTGCGGCGCTCGGTGCTGTCACCCGGTGTCCGGGTGAACTCCTGGGCCTCGGTGGAGAACGCGGTCGTGATGGACAACACGGTCATCGGCCGGCGCGCCGTGGTCCGGGACGCGATCCTCGACAAGAACGTCGTGGTACCTCCGGGTGCGAGTGTCGGGGTCGACAAGAAGCACGATCTGGATCGTGGCTACCAGGTCAGCGCGGGTGGAGTGACCGTCGTCGGCAAGGGCGTCACGATCGCCGACTGACCGGCGTCCGCCCCGCCGTCCCGTCCTGTCGCCCCGGCGTCCTGTCGTCCTGTCGAAGAAACCTGTCATACCTGCCGAGCCTGCGGAGGATCGAGAAGCGGATGCGCGTCGCGCTGCTCACCCGGGAGTTCCCGCCGAACGTCTACGGCGGTGCCGGGGTACACGTCGAGTACCTCGCCCGCGAGCTGGCCCAGCTGGTGGAGCTGACCGTCCACCACGAGGGTGACCAGCTTCCGTCCGCCGCTGGCGGTGGCAGCGGCGGCGGCGCGGCCGCGGTGCGGGCGCACCGGCCCTGGCCCGCCCTCGACGGGGCGAACGACGCGCTGCGGATCGCCTCGATGGACCTGTCGATGGCCGCGGCGGTCAACCGGGCCGGTGGCGCCGATGTCGTGCACTCCCACACCTGGTACACCAACCTCGCCGGGCACCTGATCTCGCTGGTCGAGGGCATCGGGCACGTGATGACCGCGCACTCGCTCGAACCGCGCCGGCCGTGGAAGGCCGAACAGCTCGGCGGCGGGTACGCGCTGTCGTCCTGGTGCGAGCGGGTCGCGATCGAGTCCGCGGCGGCCGTCGTGGCGGTCAGCGACGGCATGCGCACCGACATCCTCGACGCCTACCCCGCGGTCGAGCCGGCGCGGGTCCACGTCATCCGCAACGGCATCGACACCGACGAGTACGCCCCCGACCCGGGCACCGACGTCCTCGAGCGGTACGGCGTGGACCCCGACCGCCCGTATGCCGTCTTCGTCGGCCGGATCACCCGGCAGAAGGGCCTGCCGGTCCTGCTGCGCGCCGCCGCGGCGATCGACCCGGCCGCCCAGCTGGTGCTCTGCGCCGGCGCCCCGGACACCGAGGACCTGCACCGCGAGGTCACCGAGCTGGTCGACGGCCTGCGCGCCAGCCGCGGCGGCGTGGTCTGGCTGTCGGGGATGCTCGCCAAGCCCGAGGTCATCCAGCTGCTCTCGCACGCCACCGTGTTCGTCTGCCCGTCGGTCTACGAGCCGCTGGGCATCGTCAACCTGGAGGCGATGGCCTGCGCCACCGCGGTGGTCGCCTCCCGGGTCGGCGGCATCCCGGAGGTCGTCGCGGACGGTTCGACGGGCCTGCTCGTCCCGCCGGACGACCCCGCGGCGCTGGCGGGAGCCGTCAACGAGGTGCTCGCGGACCCCGCCCGCGCCGCCGCGATGGGCCGGGCGGGCCGGGAGCGGGCCGTCGCCGAGTTCGGCTGGGCCGCGGTGGCCGAGCGGACCGCCCGCCTCTATGCCGAGGTCGCGGCCCGACCCGGCTGAGCGGACCGGCGGTCAGCACGGCCCAAGGGACATCCCGCACCGTCGCGCCGCACCAGCAATTCACCTCAAGAGGGATAAAAGGGGCGCCGGGTCGCTTGACCATCCGCAAGGGTTGAGGATCCTGGCTGTCGGAACGACCAAAGTCCTCAACTCTTGCTCAGCAGCAGCCAAAGCTCGAAGTCGGAATGTCGCCGCACACTCGCCGACGATCGCGATCCACTACTCTGCGTGACGTATTGTCTGTGTGCTGTGAGTAGTTCGCAGGCTGGCGAGTGGGGGGTCGGTGCGCTGGAGCCGTGGCGACGCTGATCGCCCAGACTGTCCGGATCGTCCGGATCTCGGCGATCACAGAGATCACAGAGGTCGTACGGACAGCGCGGGGAGTGGCACGTCCGGCGCGCGGCTGGCGCTGGACGGGGTCGGCCGGCGCTACGGGGCCGGTGAGTCGGCGGTCACCGCGCTGGCCGGAGTGAGCCTGCGGGTGGAGGGCGCCGCCTTCATCGTCATCCTCGGTCCGTCGGGCTGTGGGAAGACGACACTGCTCAACCTCGTCGGCGCCCTCGACACCCCCACCTGCGGCACGGTGACGCTGGACGGGGCCGACCTGGCCGGTGCCTCCCGCCGCCGCCGCCGCGAGGTCCGGCGCCGGACCGTGAGCTTCGTGTTCCAGTCGTTCAACCTGTTCCCGGCGCTGACCGCGGGGGAGAACGTCCGCTTCGGCGCCGACGCGGCCGGTCGCGGCCAGGCCCGGGAGACCACCGAACGGCTGCTGGCCGAGGTGGGCCTGGGGCATCGGGCCGACCATTTTCCCCACCAGCTCTCCGGCGGTGAGCAGCAGCGGGTGGCCATCGCGCGTGCCCTGGCGACCGGCAACCCGATCCTGCTCGCCGACGAGCCCACCGGTGAGCTGGACTTCGGGACCGGTGTGCAGATCCTCGCCCTGCTGCGGGCACAGGCCGACGCGGGCCGCACGGTCCTGGTGGTCACGCACAACCGGGAGATCGCCCGGGTCGCCGACCGGGTGGTCGAGCTGTCCAGCGGTCACGTCGTGGCGGACGGCCCGCCGCCCGACGGGTCCATCCCCGTGTCCGACCTGCGCTGGTAGGCGGGCCTGCCGTGGGGGTCGGATCGACGGGGGACCGGTCGGCGGCGGCCGGGTCGGTGGCCCTGTGGCTGCGCTGGTCGTGGCGGGACCTGCGCCAGCGCTGGCTGCTGGTGCTCGCGCTCGCCGTCACGATCGGTCTCGGCACCGGCCTGTACGCCGGGCTGTCCAGCTCCTCGCAGTGGCGGCGGCAGTCCTACGACGCCAGCTTCGCCCAGCTCCACGTCCACGACCTGCGCGTGCACCTGGACGCCGGGAGCACGGTCGAGCAGGGCCGGCTCGCCGGTCTCGTCCGCTCCCTGCCGAGCGAGCCGGATGTGGCCGGCGTCGCCGAGCGGCTGATCTTCCCGACGGAGGTCGAGGTCACCGCCGGTGGGCAGGACGTCCTCGCGCGTGGTGAGGTCGTCGGGACCGACCTGACCGCGTCGCCGCCGGTCGACTCCGTCGGGGTCGAGGCCGGCCACGGGCTCGGTGTGTCCGCGGGCGGTGCGGCCGCGTCCGCGGCCGCGGGCGGACGGCCCGTCGGCGTGCTGGATCGCACGTTCGGGCGGGCGAACCACCTGCCGCCGACCGGAACCGTCCGGATCAGCGGCGGCACCGAGGTCACCTATGTCGGGCAGGGCCAGTCGCCCGAGTACTTCGTCCTGCCGGGGGAGCAGCCGGGCCTGATCACCCAGACCGGGTTCGCCGCGCTGTTCACCTCGCTCCCGACCGCGCAGCGCCTGGCCGGCCTGCCGGGCCGGGTCAACGACGTGGTGCTCACCGTCCGCCCGGGCACCGACGTCGACGCCGTGCGGGCGCAGCTGTCCGCAGCGCTGGCCGCGAGCTTCCCGGACGTCAGTGCGACCGTCACGAACCGGGACGAACTGGCGTCCTACCAGCTCCTCTACGACGCGATCGACAGCGACCAGCGGCTGTGGGACGTGCTGGCCGTCCTCGTGCTGGCCGGTGCGGTCTTCGCCGCGTTCAACCTGGTCGGCCGGGCGGTCGACGCCCAGCGGCGGGAGATCGGCATCGCCATGGCGCTCGGTGTGCGTCCCGGCCTGCTCGCGCTGCGGCCACTGCTGCTCGGCGTGCAGGTGGCGGTGCTCGGTGTCGTCGCCGGCCTCGGCGTCGGCCTCCTGGTCGCCGCGGCCATGGGCTCGCTGATGCGTGACATCGGCCCGCTGCCCCACTGGCACACCGACTTCCAGCCCGCCATCTTCGCCCGCGCCGCGGTCATCGGGCTGCTGCTTCCCCTGCTCGCCGCCGTCGGGCCGGTCCTGCGGGTGGTGCGTTCCGAGCCGGTCGACGCGATCCGGGTCAGCGCGGTCGCCGGCCGCTCCAGCGCGCTGGTGCGGGCCGTGCGGCGGCTGCCGTCTCCCGGCGGGAGCATTCGGCGGATGCCGGTGCGCAACCTGGCCCGTACCCCGCGCCGGACGCTGCTGACCGCCCTGGGCATCGCCGCGGCCATCACCGCCCTGGTCGTCTTCACCGGTCAGCTCGACACGTTCAACCGGACGACCGACAGCGCCGAGGCGGAGCTGACCACCGGCGCCGCGGACCGCCTGCGGGTGACGCTGCCCGAGGTGGAACCGGTGGACGGGCCGACCGTCGCCGCCGTCCGCCGCCTGCCCGCGGTCGCGGAGGTCGACGCCGGCCTGGCACTCCCGGGGCAGCTGCTGCCGTCCGGTGCCGGCGCTGGGCCTGGTGCGAGTACGGGCGCTGGTGCCGGCGTGAACGTGCTCACCTACGTCTTCGCCTACGACCACGCGATGTGGACCCCTCGAGTGACCGACGGCGGGCCCACCGGCGGACTGCTCATCGCCCAGAAGGCCGCCGAGGACCTGGGCGTCGAGCCCGGGGACACGGTGACACTGCGTCATCCGGCCCGGGTCGACGGCGGGCTGCGGACCGTCGACACGCCGCTGCGGGTGGCCGGTATCCACGCGTTCCCGGTGCGTTCGGTGGTGTTCCTCGACAGTGGGTCCGCCGGTGCGTTCAACCTGACCGGTGTGACGAACTCGCTGATGGTCCGGCCCGCGCCCGGCTATGACGAGAACGCGACGACCCGGGCGGTCCTCGCCGTCCCGGGGGTGGGCGCCGTCGTGCCGGCCACAGCGAGTACCGAGGAGATCCGCGCGCTGTTGCGCAACTTCGTCGGCATCCTGCGGATCGCCGAGCTCATCGTGCTCCTGCTCGCCCTGCTCATCGCCTACAACGCGATGACCATCGCGATGGAGGAGCGCCGCCGCGAGCATGCGACCATGCTCGCGTTCGGCCTGCCGGAGCGCACCGTGCTCGGCCTGACCGTGGCCGAGAGCGCGCTGGTCGGCCTGCTCGGGACGCTGCTGGGCCTGCTCGCCGGCTACTGGGCGCTTCGGTACACGGTCGAGGTGCTGGTCGCCGAGACCCTGCCCGACCTCGGGATCCCGGCGACCCTGTCCGCGCGGACGGTGGCCACCAGCCTGCTGCTCGGGGTGCTGACGGTGGCGGCGGCCCCCCTGCTGGCCGCGCGGCGCGTGCGCCGGATGGACGTCCCGGCCGCGCTGCGCGTCGTCGACTAGGCCCGCGGGCGGACCCCCTGGGCGGTTTTCACCCGGTCGGGCCGCAGGACCAGCTCCACGCCGATCAGCTCGATCCGGGCGGCACCGTCGTCGTCGACGACCGCGACATCGCAGAAGGTGACGCTGTCGCCGTTCATCCCCGCCGCCAGCACGACCGCGCGGGCCGGCCGGGTCAGCAGGCCGGGCTGGTGGATGCGGCACTCCCGGACGGCCACCGGCAGGGCGCCGCCGAGCACCCGCCAGGCCCAGACACCGGCGAGCTGCATCCCGCCGTCCAGGGCCGCGACGTCGAGGTACCAGTCGGCGCCGCCGCCCCAGTCCAGCGCGTCGACCCCGACGACGACGGCCTCCGCGCCCTGTTCGGACATGGCCGTCATCTGGGTGATGGCCTGGAAGCGGGGGCCGTGGAAGAGGGCGTCCTGGGCGTAGATGCGGGTCTGGTCCTGATCCGGGCCGCCGGGGATCAGTCCGTCCGGAGTCGGCCAGGAACCGTCGGCGGAGCCGGCCGCCCCGGACGGCCCGGACGGCCCGCGTCGGCGGTCGGGCTGGCGGGTCAGCCGCGCGGAGTACCGGGGCGCGCCGTCATCGCCGTACAGCCGCAGGACCAGCTCCGGCGGGCCGGGCGTGCCCGCCCGCTCGGGTGCGCCGGCCGCGTCGGCCGTGTCGGCGCGGACCAGCAGGTGGTGGCCCTGGTCGGCCAGGTGGGGGAGCGAGGCCTTGCGCAGCACCCGCAGATCCCGCAGGAGCAGGCCGGACTCGACGTCACGGGTGCTGGCCCGTGCCCCCCGCGCCAGCCAGTCGAGGGCCAGCGCCAGCGGCGCCACCGCCGTGCCGGCCGGGCTGTGGTCCGAAAGCCAGGAATGGGTCTGCCGGCGCACGGTGACCTGCCCCAGCAGCCCGGCCCTCGCCCAGCCGGCACCGTCGGCCGTGTCGTCGGACCGGTCGAGGACGTCCAGATGATCAACGGCGGTGGCGTTGGGGCCCGACGCGGCGATCATGATCCGGGGATCCGGCCGGTGCCGGGCGATCTCGTCGGCGAAGGCGGCGGCGCCCCGGGCGACCGGGATGGCCGCGACACCGGCCTGGGCGAAGACGCCGGCGAGCAGCGGGTCGACCATGCCCCCGGCCCACGGCCCCCAGGCGATCGACCGGACCACCCGATCGCCGCGATCGCCCGCCCGATCACCCGACTGATCGCCCGCCCGGCTGTCGCCGGGTCGCGCGGCCTCCCCGCCCGCCGCGAGCACCGAGGCCACCTGATCCACAGTGGCGTTGGCCATCGCGTAGTCGCACTGGCCGGCGTTCCCGAACCAGCCGGTCACCGAGGAGAACAGGCAGATCAGGTCGAGTGGGTCGTCGCGCAGCTGGGTGAGCATGGTCAGCAGGCCACCGGCCTTCGTGGCGAGAACCCGGTGGAACGCCTCGTCCGACTTGTCGGGGATGAGCTTGTCCGCGAGGGTTCCGGCACCGTGGACGAACGCGGTCACCGGCCCCCACTCCCGCCGGATCTCGCCGAGCGCCGCCGACACCGCGTCGGCGTCGCGCACGTCGGCGACCAGGTAGCGGGCCGGGACGCCGAGCTCCGCCAGCGCGGCGAGGGTGGCACGCACCTCGCGGACGGCGAGCACCTCGCGTGCCTCGGCGCGGATCCGCGCCGGTCCCACCTCCGGACCGCGCTGGGACGCCAACAGCTGGATCAGCCCGGCCTCGTCCGTCGCCGCCGCCAGGCCCGCCGGCTCGTCCGTCAGCCTGGTGCGACCCAGCAGCGCCAGCCGTGGGCGGTAGCGCCGCGCCAGTTCCAGCATGGCGGCGGCGGTGATCCCGCGAGCCCCGCCGGTGGCGACCACCACCGAGTCGGGGCCGAGGCGCAGCCCCGCCTGCGGGCTCGCCCCGGTCCGGCCTGCGCCGGACGTCGCGAGCGGGGCCGGCACCGTCCGGGCGGCGACGCGGGTGCCGCCGGCCGACAGCCCGACATCCCGTTCGGCGCCGCCCCAGAGCAGCTCCTGCGCGATGGCGGCGGCCACCTGGCCGGCGTCCCGCCCACCCCGCTCACAGTCGATGGCCTTCACCGAAGCCTCCGGCCACTCGGTGCCCGCGGCGCGGGCCAACGCGGCCAGACCGCCGAGCCAGGCCCGGTCGCCGTGGCGGCCGGACAGCCCGAAGTCGCCACCGGTGTCCTGGACGGTCACGAGGACGCCGGCGCGGGCCACGGCGGTGGCGGCGGCCGCGCGCACCCAGCGGAAGGACTCCTCCTGAACCGCCAGGGCCGCCACCGCCGCCGGCTGTGCCGGCTGGGTGGCGCCGAGCTCGGCCAGCGCGCCGAGCAGGATCAGGCCACCGGTCTCGGCGGGCAGCATGCCGTCCGGGGACAGCTCATTGCCCGGGGGTGACGTGCCGTCCGGCTTCGGCTGGTCACCGCCCCGGACCGTCACGTCGAGGCCGGCCGCCCGCAGCCGGTCCGCCAGCGGTGCGGCCACCCCGCTCCCGCCGTCGACGATCACCAGGGGTCCCAGGCCCAGCCCCGGCAGCGCCAGTCCGGGAGCCGGTGCCCGGACGACCGCCTCGACCGAGGCGGTCAGCCCGGCCGCGTCGTCGGATCCGCCTCCGCCCTGACCGGTTGGCGCGCCGCCTCGAAAGGGGGCCTCACCCCCGGCGGCCGGTGCGGCCGGGTCGTCGGGGGCCGGCTGCTGCCCGGTCGGCTGCCCCACCTGGACGTTCTGGCCGCCGGCCGCCTCGTTCGCCAGCGGGCTGGTACCGGCCGCGGCTCCGGCCTCATCCCCGGCTCCGGCCTCGCCCCCGGCAGCCTCGTCGATGTGCCGGCGGATCAGCTCCACCACGTCGCGCAGTGTCCGGGCCGCGCCCAGCTCGGCGATGTTGTCGCCCTCGCTCATGTCGAGCACCGCGTCGCCCGCGTGCTGGCGCAGCGCGGACAGGATCTCGATCTTCTTCAGCGAGTCGATGCCGAGGTCGTTCTCCATCTCCATGTCCAGCGAGAGCACCGAGACCGGATAACCGGTGCGCTCGGCCACGGTGTCGATCAGCAGCCGTGCGATCTCCTCGGGATCAGGTGCGGCCGCAGGCGGCGGAGGCATGGGCTCGGAGGTCTGCGGTGGCTGCATCGCCACATCCGGTGCCGCGCTCGTCGGGGTGCCGGCGGGCGCGCCGACGGGCGTGGGGCTGGGCGCTTCCTGGGCAGGGGCGGCCGGCACCGGGGCTACCTGGGCAGGGGCCGCGACGGGTGTCGCGATGGGGACGGGGGCAGGGGCGGGAGCGGGGGCGAGCGGTGCCGGTGGGCTGGACGCAGCCTCGGTGTACAGGACGTCCCCGGCGACCGCTTCGTCCTGCCCGGCGAGCAGCCAGGTGAAGGCAGTGCCCGACATGCGCAGGAACTCCAGGTGCGCCTCGGTCATGAGCTGCGCGAAGGCGGTGTGCGCCTCCGTGGTCCGCCGGTGTACGTCGACGAGTGCGGCCGACCAGGCCGATCCCGGCATGTCGATCGCCCCCGGCGCCGCCGTCGCGCCGGGCACCGCCATGGGCTCAGACGTCGAAACGGGCTCCGGTAGCGGCATCGCGTCCGGCGGTGCCACGGCCGCCGGCGGTGCCATCGGCTCCGGAGACGCCGCGGTCGCGGGCGGTGCCGTGCTCGCGGGCGGTGCCATGGCCTCCGGCGGTGTCATGGTCTCCGGGGACGCCGTGGTCTGTCGCGGTGCCGTGGCCTGCGGCGATGGCGTCGGTTCCGCCGGGGCGGGGGACGGCCGCGGCGGCGTGACCGGTGCCGGCGAGGACAGGCCGCGCGTCGGATAGTGCCCGTTACCGGTCCCGTTCGGTGGCACCGTGACAGAGCCGGCGGAGACCTGCGCCTCGCGTGACCCGGTCGACATGCCCAGATGCCCGTAGTTCGCTCCGTCGATCTCCATCGTCATCACCGGCCTCCGGGTCGGCGTCGCGGGTCGCGGTGCGTCCGTGACCAGACGCAGGTCGAGGGGCACGCCGTGCACGGCCAGCAGGCCCAGAGCGGACTGGAGCGACGCGTCACCGTCCTGCCCGGGGCGGTCCAGGCTGACGGCGACGTGGTCACGGCCATCGAGGATCTGCCCGACCAGCCCGGTCAGCGTGGAACCGGGGCCGACCTCGACGAACACCCGCGCCCCGGACGCGTACAGGGCCTCGATCTCGTCCAGGAACAGCACGGGCGAGGTGAGCTGCTCGGCGATCCGGTCGCGGATCAGCTCCGGGTCGTCGGGGTGCGGCCTTCCGTCGAGTCCGGCGTGCACCGGAATCCGCGGCGGGCGCATCGGCACGTCGTCGAGGAATCGTCGCAGCGGGTCGCGGGCCGCGCGGACCAGCGGGCAGTGGAAGGCCGTGGCCGTGTCCAGCCAACGGGTGGTGACGCCGTCGGCGGCGAGCCGTTCGCGCATGGCCTCCAGGCACTCGCCGGAGCCGGAGAGAACGACCTGGCGGGGAGCGTTGTGGTTCGTCAGCCATACCTCGGAGAGCCCGGCCCCGTCGATCACGGAGATCACGTCGTCGCGCGCGGCCGACACGGCGAGCATCCGGCCCGGTGTCGTGGCGATGGTCCGGCGCATCAGCTCACCGCGGAAGTGGGCGAGCCGGATGAGCTGGTCCGCGTCGAAGACCCCGGCCGCGTGCAGGGCGGTGAGCTCACCGAAGCTGTGCCCGGCCACCGCGGCCGGCTCGACGCCGTAGGACGCCAGCACCGCGAGCAGGGCCAGGGAGTGGGCGGCGATGGCGGGTTGCGCGGCCGCGGTCAGCGCGTCCCGGTGCGCCGCGCGTTCGGCGGCGGTGAACGCCGGTGGCGGGAAGACGATCCGCCGCAGAGTGTCCGAGCCGTTCGCGGTGCTGCCGTTCGCCGAGCTGTTCGCCGCGCTGTCGCCGGCCGCGCTGCCGTTCGCGGGGCCACCGTTCGCCGGTTCGCCGATCTTCAGGTCGCCGAACCGGTCCCAGACCGCCTTCGCGGCCGGGTAGCGCACGGCCACGTCCACGCCCATCCCGCTGAACTGGCTGCCCTGGCCGGGGAAGAGGAAGACCGGCCGCGCGGATGGCGGCGCGCCGGCGGCGTAGTGCACGCCCCGCGGGCTGGTGAAGGACTGCCCTGGCCGCTGGGCGATCAGGTTCGCCGCCTGGTCGAGCGCCTCGGCGAGGCACTCGGTGGTGTTCGCGACCACCGCGAGCCGGGCGGGGTGGCGAGGGTCGAAGTCCGCGGCACGCTCGCGGGCGACCTCGGCTGGCGGGCGCGCCTCGACCGCGCGGACGGCCCTGAGGAGATCCTCCGGGGACTCGGCGGAGAACAGGATCAGCTCGCTCCCGGGACCGGGCCAGGACCGGTGCGTGGACGTCGACACCGTGGAACGGGGCGACTCGGTGGAACGGGACGACGCGGGCGCGTCGCCATCCGGCCGGTCGACCGGATCCGGGGCCTCCTCGACCGCGATGTGGAAGTTGATGCCGCCGAAGCCGAAGCTCGACACCGAGCCACGGCGCGGATAGGCGGCTGTGCGCAGCCACGGCCGGCTGACCGTGTTCAGGTAGAACGGCCCGGACTCGAGATCAAGGTCGGCGTTCGGCTCGCCGACCTTGATGGTCGGGGGGAGCACCCGGTGGTGCAGGGCGAGCACGACCTTGAGCAGGCCGGCCGCTCCGGCCGCCGACTTCGTGTGCCCGATCTGCGACTTCACCGACCCCAGCGCACACCAGCGCCGATCGGGACGCCCGCTCTCCCCGAACACCTCGGACAGTGCGTTCACCTCGATCCGATCTCCGACCGGTGTGCCTGTGCCGTGTGCCTCGACCAGTTCGACCGTGTCCGGCCCGTACCCGGCGTCGGCGTAGGCGGCCCGCACCGCGCGGACCTGGCCGCCGATCGCCGGCGCGTAGATCGCCTGGCCCTGGCCGTCGGACGACGACCCGATGCCCCGGATGACCGCGTAGATCCGGTCACCGTCACCTTGCGCGTCGGCGAGCCGCTTCAGCGCGACCATGCCGACCCCTTCGCCGAGCAGCGTTCCGTCCGCCGCGGCGGAGAAGGGCCGGCAGTCCTCGGACGGGGACAGCGCCGGTGTCTTGGAGAAGCTGACGAAGGTGGTCGGGTTGTTCAGCGCGTCCACCCCACCGGCGATGATCATGTCGGCCCGGCCGAGGACCAGCTCGTTCACGCCGGCGGAGACCGCCGCCAGCGAACTCGCGCAGGCCGCGTCGACGGTGTAGTTCACCGCGTGCAGGTCAAGCTTGTTCGCGACCCGGCCCGCGACGATGTTGCCCAGTCCGCCCGGCAGGGTGGCCTCCTGCCACTGCGGATAGTCCCGGAGCATGCGCTGGCAGATCCGCTCCGCCTCCTCGGGCGGGTAGCCCAGCTCGCGCAGGGTCCGCAGCCAGGTGGGCCGGCCCAGCCGGGTGGAGACCTCGGTCAGCAGCTCCAGGTTCCCGCTGCCGAGGATGATCCCGATGCCGCTGCGGTCGGCGGAGTCGTACCGGTCGCCCAGGGCGTCGCGAAGGGTCTGGTCGGCCACCAGCAGCGCGAAGAGCTGGGCTGTGTCCGTCGCGGGGATGATGTTGGGCGGTATGCCGAACCGGGTCGGGTCGAAGGCCACGGTGGGCAGGAAGGACCCGCGGCGGACGTAGGTCTTGTCCGGCGTGGTCGGGTCCGGGTCGTAGTAGTCGTCAACCAGCCAGTGGGACGGCGGGACCGTCGTGATCAGGTCCTCACCTCGGATGATCGAGGTCCAGAAGCCCGCGGCGTCGGTCGATCCCGGCATGATGGCCCCGACGCCGACCACCGCGATCGGGGGCTGTGGGGCGCGTTCGGCGTCCGACATCTGGTCATCCTCCTTGTCCGCCGGCCTGTCGCCGTCTGTTCTCCGTTCCCACCGTCTGGTCGCGAACGTCGGCCTATCGCGGTTCGAGGGGGCGTGGGGCGAACCGCGCGACCGGCATCGGGAGCCCACAGGCACGCAGCTGCTGGAAACGGGTGTGCACGACGGCGCCCTCGAGCAGGTTGAGCGCGATCTGGACGACGGACCGGTTGGCCGGATCGGCCAGATGGCTGCCGCGGACCCAGTCGTTGAAGGCACCCATCGCCGGCCCGCACCAGATCTGGTAGTCGGCGCGCCGGCCGGTGTCGCCGGCGAGCGCCCACCGCCCGGAGCTGCCCAGGTACCACCGGAACACCAGGGCCATCCGGTGTTTCGGATCGTGCGAGGCGCGGTCGAGCTGGCCGGGATCGCGCTGCTGCCAGTAGTCGCGGGTGCGTGCCCACACGTCGTCGAACGTGGCGCCGAAGACGTCCCGCTCCAGCCTGGCCCGGGCCGGGCCGTCGATCGCCTCCAGCGACGGGTACTGGCGATAGGCGTCGTAGAGCGCACCGGCCCTGGCCGCGTACATCGTTCCGCGGCGCAGCACCTGGACCTTCGCGCCGAGCTCGAACATGTCCGCCGCCGGGGCCATCGCCACGTCGGCGATGCCGGCCGACGCCAGCATCGCCTGCGCCGGCCCGGACTGCCCGGACTCGGCGCTCACCTGGTTCACCGACCCGGTGAGCACGTAGGCCGCGCCGAGCGCGAACGCCGCCGCGACCGCCTGGGGCGTGCCGAGCCCGCCGGCCGCGCCCACCCGGATCGGCTCGCGGTAGCCGAAACGCGCCACGACCTGGTCCCGGGTGGCCTGCACCGCGGGCAGCAGCACGCCCAGCGGGCGCCCGTCGGTATGCCCGCCGCTGTCGGCCTCGACGGTGATGTCCTGCGCGATCGGGATCCCGGCGGCCAGCTCCGCCTCCTCGGCGGTGATCTCACCGCGGGCGGCCAGCGTGCGCAGCACCGACACGGGTGCGGGCGACATGAACTGCTCGGCCACCTCCGGCCGGGAGATCTTGGCGAAGATCCGGCGGGCGCGAACCACCGTCCCGTCCGGGGCCCGCCGCAGCCCGTCCACCGCGCAGCGGACCACGGCCGGCGTGATCGTCATGAACGCCGACGCGCAGATGCGGGGAACCGGGTGCCGCAGCAGGATCGCGGCGGTGGCCTCCTCCAGCACCGGGATGCCGGGCGAGTGCAGCAGGTTCACGCCCCAGTTCGACCGGCCGGCCAGATCCCGGGCCAGGGTGCGGACGGCGTCCTCGATCCGGTCGGGAGCCAGCCCGCCCGAGCCGAAGAACCCCAGCATCTGCGCCCGGGCCATCGCCGTGACCAGGCCGGTGGTGGCGATTCCGGTGGCCATCTCGCCGGCGATGTAGGGGAAGCGCACCTGGTGTGCCTCGGTGAACGAGCGGTCACCCAGCCATTCCGGGTACAGCGGCGGCAGCGTCGCGACGACCGTGGGCCCGGATCCACGGCCGGGACCGACCCGGCCGCCGACTCCGAGGCCGAGTCCGGTTCCCCGGCCGGGCACCGACAGCAGGTGCGCTGGCTCGCGTACCAGGCGTGCGGCCGCCGCCAGCTCCGGCCCGGTGAACGCGGCCGGCTGGGTCCCCGGCTGCCAGGTCGGCGGGCCGTACGCGGGCCGGCCGACCGGTGCGGCGCCGCGGATGTCGGGCCGCGCCACGCCGCGGGTCCCGAGCCGTGCCGCGCCGCGGGTCCCGACCGGGGCCGTGCCACGTGCGCCGACTCGTGTCGCGCCGGTCGTCGGCCGCCCGGTCGTCGGCCGCCCGGTCGTCGGCCGTCCCGTCGTCGGTCGCCCGGTCGTCGGTCGCCCGGTCATCGGGCGCCCTCCGGGGCGAGGGCGGCGCGCAGGCGCTCGGACAGCGCCTGGTCGAGATCATGGTCTCCCAGGGCGTCGCGAGTCTTCGGGGCGGTCGCGGCGCCGATCGCGGACAGCAGGTAGTCCCGGTCGACCGTGGTGTCGGACGTCCGCTCACCCAGCGTGGTCCGCGCCCGGGTGTCGTCGAAGACGTGCCGATGTTCCAGGTACCTGGGGAACCCCGGGATTCGGTAGATCAGCTCCTCGAGCGCGGTCGGATCCCGTGGGTAGTCGGCGACCAGCTGCATCCGTACCGCGAGCTGGCTCTCCAGCAGCTCGCACAGGGTCGAGACCGGCAGGTTCTCGCCGTGCACGATGTGAAACGTGCTGACCCCGCGCGGGCGGACCCGCTGCGCGATCCGGACCATGTCCCGCGCGGCGTCCTCGACCGGCATCATGTTCCAGCTGGCACGGGGGTTGCCCACGATGCGGAGGGTCCGGACGCGGCCCGGGTCCTGCGGGCCGGTGCCGAGCCCCCGGTCGACGGCCAGCGCGGCGACCGTCACGATCGCCCGGGTGACGGCCGTCAGCGTCTGCTCGGGCAGGTCGGGGCGCGGCGGCTGGTCCGTGACGAGGATGCTCGGCCGGTACACGACGGCCGGGCGGCCGGTTGCGGCCGACCATTCGTGGACGAGCACCTCGGCGTCGTACTTCGTGTGCTCGTAGTCGGTCTCGAAGCCGTCCGCGGGCCGGGCGAGGTCATCCTCGTAGATGACCGGATCGGACCTGCGGCCCACCACGAACGCGGTGCTCACATGGTGGACGACCGGCCGGCGCGCGCCGGCGGCCGCCAGCTCCAGGACGTGCCGGGTGCCGTCGACGTTCACCCGCCGCAGGTCCGCGAGCTCGCCGCTGAGGCTGGTGGACGCGGCGGAGTGCCACAGGACGTCGATCTGGTCGGCCAGCTCCTCGAAGGCGGCCTCGGTCAGGCCCAGCCGCGGCCGTGCGACGTCGACGTCCACGACCCGGACCCGGCGCAGCAGCTCCTCGGTCCGGCGCGGTCCGGCGCCGGTGGCCGTCAGGAAACAGGAGAGCCGGTCGATCGCCGCCGTGGATCCGGTGTGGGCGAGCAGGATCAGTGAATCGTCATGATCGCGATCGAGCAACGCCTGGACGAGACGGAGGCCGAGGAACCCGGTCGGGCCCGTTACCGCGGTTGCCATTGCGCATCACGCCCCTGACCAGCCGGGATACGGACGTGCCTCCCGGTGATCCGTGCGGGCGCGCAGCGGAATCCGTGCGCGGCCGAGGAAACGGGGCAGTTCCCCCCGACCCGGGATCAGAAGCCGGGAACACTCTTGCCGAGGGGGGATACCCGTTTGATAGGCCGGTAACAGTGTGGTCTCTCTTGGTGACCACGTGTTCGCGCCCGTTCGCCCGGCCGGTCTGGATCCGGCCCTCTGGATCAGGCCCTGCGGACCAGGCCGACCGGGCGGTTGGCCGCGATGCTCAGCTCTGCCAGGCGGTCTCCGTGACCGGGGAGCGCCCGATGAGGGGGCGCCACCAGGACTCGTTGTCGCGGTACCAGCCGATCGTCGCCTTCATCCCGTCGGCGAAGCTGATCCGGGGCTCCCACCCGAGCGCGGTGCGCAGCTTGCCGGAGTCGAGCAGGTAGCGGCGATCGTGGGAGGGGCGGTCGGGCACGATGGTCTTCAGCGACGCCGGCAGGCCCAGCTCACCGAGGATCATGTCCGCGATGGTCTCGATGTCGGCCTCGATCCCGCTGCCGACGTGGTACGTCTCGCCGACCGTGCCCCGTTCGAGCACCGCCTCGATGGCCCGGCAGTGGTCGATCACGTGCAGCCATTCGCGCCGGTTCTTCGTCGAGGCGTAGAGCGGCAGCGACTCGCCCTGCAGCGCCCGGGTCACGAACAGCGGGATGACCTTCTCCGGGAACTGGAAGGGCCCGTAGTTGTTCGAGCAGTTCGTGATCGTGATCGGCAGCCCGTAGGTGTACCCGTAGGCACGTACGGCATGGTCCGAGCCGGCCTTGGCGGCGTTGTAGGGCGTCCGCGGCAGGTAGGGCGAGTCCTCGGTGAACGCGCCCGGGTCGTCGAGATCCATGTCGCCGTAGACCTCGCAGGTGGAGATCTGGTGGAAGCGCGCGACACCGACCGTGCGCGCCGCCTCCAGCAGCGCCTGCGTGCCCATCACGTTGGTCGAGAAGAAGTCCCCGGGACGGATGATCGCGAGGCTGTTGTGCGACTCGGCGGCGAAGTTCACGACGACGTCGACCCGGTGCTCACGCAGCAGGGACTCGATCCGGTCACGGTCGCGGATGTCGCCGTGGACAAAGGTGATCCCCACCTCGATGTCCGCGAGGTTCTCCCGGCAGCCGGCGTAGGTCAGCGCGTCGAGCGCGACCACGCGGTCGCCCGGGTGCGTGCCCAGCCAGTACCGGACGAAGTTGGACCCGATGAATCCGGCAGCTCCGGTCACCAGCAGAGTCGTCATCCGTTCGCCTTTCGCCGCGTCATTCGGTGCATCGTCGCATCGGTCGCAGGTACATACTCGCCTACGCCCGGCGCCGGCCGGCGGTGAGGCCCACCCCGCGTCGCCCGATGGCCGACGGGCGCTCGGCAGCCGGCACGCAGCCGGCACGCGGCCTGCGGTCAGCTGGCGGGCAGCCAGTGGGCAGGCGGCGGACCGACACCGGAGCGTCGTGTGCTGAAGATCGTCTGACCAGCGACGATGCCGACATGCGGAGGTAACACGGAACCCCTACGCTGCAGCCCGTGGCCGACCTGTTCGAGGGGTATGCGGCGGAGGTCGTTGCGGCGGCTGCGTGGGACGAGGTCTTCGACCCGACCCACCGCCCCCGGGATGTGTACTCCGCCCTGCACGACGCGCTCCAGCCGCTGAGCAGCGCCGACCTTGCTGCCCGCAAGGTGGCGTTGGACCGGGCCTTCCGGGACGCCGGCATCACCTTCAACCTCTTCGGGGAGGAACGTCCGTTCCCCCTGGATCTGGTCCCCCGGCTGCTCTCCGGGGACGAGTGGGACGTCATCGAACGCGGTGTCGTGCAGCGGGTGCGTGCCCTGGAGGCGTTCCTCGCGGACGTCTACGGGCCCGCCGAGGTGCTCGCGGACGGCATCGTGCCCCGCCGGCTCGTGCTGTCGAGCTCGCACTTCCACCGCGCGGCGCACGGCGTCGACCCGCCGAACGGTGTCCGTGCCCACGTCAGCGGCATCGACCTCGTCCGCGACGAGAACGGGGACTTCCGGGTCCTCGAGGACAACGTCCGCGTCCCGTCCGGAGTGAGCTATGTCATCGAGAACCGGCGGGCGATGACCCGGGTCTTCCCGGAGCTGTTCGCGACGCACCGGGTGCGTCCGGTGGCCGACTACGCCACCCATCTGCTGCACGCCCTGCGTGCGGCGGCTCCGCCCGAGGTCGCCGACCCGACCGTGGTCGTGCTCACCCCGGGGGTCTACAACGCTGCCTACTTCGAGCACGCGCTGCTGGCCCGGCAGATGGGTGTCGAGCTGGTCGAGGGCCGGGACCTGTCAGTGCGCAACAACCGGGTCACGATGCGCACCACCGAGGGTGACCAGCCCGTGCACGTGATCTACCGGCGGGTCGACGACGACTGGCTCGATCCGCTGCACTTCCGCCCGGAGTCGATGGTCGGGTGCGCCGGCCTGCTGAACGTGGCCAGGGCCGGCAACGTGACGATCGCCAACGCGGTCGGCAACGGCGTCGCCGACGACAAGCTGATGTACACCTACGTCCCGGACCTCATCCGCTACTACCTGGGTGAGGAGCCGGTTCTTCGCAACATCGACACCTTCCGGCTGGAGGAGTCCGACCAGCGGGCGCACGTCCTGGACAACCTCGACACGCTGGTGGTCAAGCCGGTGGACGGCTCCGGCGGCAAGGGAATCGTCATCGGGCCGCAGGCGACCGAGGCGGAGCTCGCCGAGCTGCGGGCCCGGGTGCTGGGCGACCCGCGCGGCTGGATCGCCCAGCCGGTCGTGAAGCTCTCCACCTCGCCGACGCTCGCCGGCGACCGGCTCGGCCCGCGGCACGTCGACCTGCGCCCGTTCGCGGTCAACGACGGGAACCGGATCTGGGTGCTGCCCGGCGGCCTGACCCGGGTCGCGCTGCCCCGCGGCAGCCTGGTCGTGAACTCCAGCCAGGGCGGGGGCTCCAAGGACACCTGGGTGCTCGCCCCGGAACGGCTCGGCCGGGAGACCGCGCCGCCGGTCCGGCGAACCGGGCCGTCCCCGTCGGTGGCGCCCGGGCCCGACCTCGGCCCGCACTCGTCCGACGAGCAGCAGCAACAGCAGTCCGAGCAGCAGAACCAGGCCCGGTCGAGCGCGATGGGGGAGGAGGCGCAGGCGTGCTGAGCCGCATCGCCGAGTCGCTGTTCTGGATCGGCCGCTACGCCGAACGGGCCGAGTGCACCTCGCGCATCCTGGACGTGCACGTCCATCGGGTGCTGGAGGACCCGTGGCTCGACGAGACGTCCGCCGGCGCCCAGCTGCTCGCGGTCATGGGTGTCGTCGACCGCACCGAACCCGCGGACTCACGGTATGTCACCGAGGTGCTCGCCTACGACGCCACGAACTCGTCGAGCATCCGAGGATCGCTGTCGGCGGCGCGGGAGAACGCGCGCGGTGCCCGTGTCGTGGTCTCCAGCGAGGTCTGGGAATGCCTGAACGCCACCTGGAACGAGCTGCCGCACACCGAGGAGCTCGCCCGCCGGATGGGGCCGAACGTCTACTTCCGCTACGTGCGGGATCGCACGGCCATGCTCGCCGGCCTGGTCGACGCCACCCTGGCCCGCGACGACGGATGGCGCTTCCTCGTGCTCGGCCGGAGCATCGAGCGGGTCGACATGACCGCCCGGCTGCTGTCGTCCAGCATCAGTGAGGACCCCAACTCGCAGAGCTGGATCAGCCTGCTGCGTTCCTGCGGTGCGCACGAGGCCTACCTGCGGACCTACCGACGTGCCGTGGACGCGGCCCGGGTCTCGGAGTTCCTGCTGCTGGACCGGCTCTTCCCACGGTCCATCTACTGGTCGCTGGCGCTCGCCGAACAGATCCTGGGCGAGCTGGACACCGGTCGTGGGGTGGTGCGCGCGACCGTGGACGACGCCGCGCGCCGTAGCGTCGGGCGGGCCCGGACGGAGCTGGAGTTCCGCGGTATCGACGAGCTCGTCGCGGAGATGCCCGACCTGCTCGCGGCGCTGCAGCGGACCTGTTCGGCGGTGAGCGCGGCGGTGACGGCCCGCTACTTCGCCCGGGAGAGTCCGCACACCTGGGCCAGCGAGGTACCGGCCTGACCGGGCCGACCGGCGTACCGGGCTGTGGGGTCCGCGCTGTGCGATCACGGATCCGGTGGGCCGCGGCGCCGGGCTGTACGGGGCTGGGCTGTACGGGGCTGGGGGTTACGGAGCTGAGTGTTACGGAGCTGAGGGGACGAGGAGACACACGACGATGAGCTGGCAGATCCGGATCGAGCACTCGACGGGCTACCGGTATGCGAGCCCGGTGATCTCCTCGTACAACGAGGCGCGGATCATCCCCCAGACCGGGGACCGCCAGCTGACGCTGGAAGCCACGGTACGGACCGAGCCGGCCTCGTCCACCTACCGGTACTGGGACTACTGGGGGACCCAGGTCACCGCCTTCGACCTGCACACCCCGCACACCGAGCTCGTCGTCACCGGGCGTTCGGTGGTGCAGACGGCGCCCGCGCCGCAGCCCCCGGTGGACGTCCCGAGCTGGCGGGATCTCGCCGACGACACCGTCGCGGACAGGTTCGTCGAGTTCGTCCGGCCCACTGCCTCGACCCCGGAGCACCCCGAACTGGTCGCGGCGGCCCGCGAGCTCGCCGCCGTCCACAGCCCCGCGGACTTCCTGCCCGCCGTCGGTGACTGGGTGCGGGAGAAACTGACCTACCAGCCCGGGACGACGGAGGTGCGCACGTCCGCCGTCGAGGCCTGGGAGCAGGGGGTCGGGGTCTGCCAGGACTTCGCCCACCTGGCCCTGGTGCTGATGCGGGCCGCGGGCCTGCCGGCGCGATACGTGTCGGGCTACCAGCATCCGTCGGCGGACGCCGAGGTGGGGGAGACCCTCAGCGGGCAGAGCCATGCCTGGGTCGAGGGCTGGCTCGGCCAGTGGTGGGCCTTCGACCCGACCAACGGGGTGCCGGCCGGCGAACAGCATGTCGTCGTCGCGCGCGGGCGTGACTACCACGACGTGCCGCCCCTGCAGGGCGTGTACTCGGGCGGTGAGTCGACGTCCCTCGGCGTGACGGTCGCGGTGACCCGCCTGGGCTGAACCCCGGGTGCAACGCCCAGCCGCCCGATCAGGCCTCGAGGATGCTGATCGCGTCGGTCGGGCAGGCCTCGGCGGCCTCATCAAGATCGTCTCGGAGGTCCTCGTCGGGCTCCTCGTCACGGAGATAGAGGTAGCCGTCGTCTCCGAGCTCGAAAACATCGGGTACCAGCTGGACGCAGGTGCCGCTGCTCGCACAGCGGTCGAAGTCGACGTGGACCTTCATCCGTTCGCTCCGGGGCTGGTCGCGGCCTCGATCGGGAGCGATGGTCCCACAGCGCGGCGGCCCGCGTCCGTGCTCTCGGCAACATGTCGACGACACGGCCTGGAGCACGGCGCGAGGTGCGCGCCTCGCGCCGTGCTCCAGGCCGCTGCCCGCGCTCTGTGATCTGCGGCGTGGCACTCGCGGCCCACGGTCCGTGGGCTGTGGCCGCGGCCCAGACGTCAGACCGACTTGATCGCGGAGACGTCCAGCTCGATCTTGATCTTGTCGCTGATCAGCACGCCGCCGGTCTCCAGCACGGCGTTGAACGTGATGCCGAAGTCCTTGCGGCTGATGCTCGTCGCGCCGGTGAAGCCGGCCCGGATGTTGCCGAACGGGTCCTTCGAGCTGCCCTCGAACGTGATCGCGAGCTCGACGGGCCGGGTGACGCCGCGGATGGTGAGGTCTCCGGTCAGCACGTAGCTGTCCTCGTCGGAGCCGGTCTTCGCGCCGGTGCTGACGAAGGTGATCGTCGGGAACTGCTCGACGTCGAGCAGGTCGGCCGATTTGACGTGCCCGTCGCGGTCAGGGGTGCCGCTGTCGAACGTGGCGGTCTCGATGGTCACGTTCGCCGTCGACGCGGTCGGGTTGGCGCCGTCGAGCTCGAGGGTTCCCTGCACGCCGGTGAACTGGCCGCGCACGGTGGTCACCATCGCGTGGCGGGCGGCGAAGCCGATCCGGGTGTGCGCGGGGTCGAGGGTCCAGGTGCCGGTCAGGTCGGTCAGGGGGGTGCTGGCTGGAGCGGTCATCGCGGATCTCCTCGTGGTGGTCGTCGCGTGTTGATGTCGCTGTCGCTGTCGCTGTCGGTGTCGGTGTCGCTCGCCGTGCCGCCGAGCCTGCTGGCGGGCCCGGCTTCGTTCGGTACGTTACTTGAGCCGTCAACCAAAGTGTTCGCGGGTCCATTCCGCATCTGTGGATGAGAAACGGATGTCCACAGTTAGGCGCCCAGGCGCCAGGGGTGCCCGGATTGTTCCTACGTTGCGTGCATGCACAGGCACTCATCGCGTCAGGGAAGCTGCAGGGGTGACACTGCCGGCGGTGGCACCCACCACGCCGGCGGCGGCACCCACCACGCCGATCACGCCAGCCAGGCCGCCGCCGTCCACGTCGACGACGCCGTGACCGAACCGCTGGGGCGGTCCTGGCCGGCGTTCCCGCCGTCAACTCGGCATCCGGGCCGGGGCACCGGCTCCACCGGCGAGCTGGACGCCGGCTGGTCCGGCAGCGGCTCCGACAGGGGGTCCGACAACGGCTCCGACAACAGGTCCGACGGCTGGTCGGATGACTGGTCGGACCTCGACGTCGACGGCTGGTCCGACGAGTGGGCGGGCAGCCGGTCGGTCGAGAACCGGCGTCGGGCTCATCCTGAGGATCTTGATGATCGTGACGGTCCCGAAGCTCCGGGGGATCCTGACGATGCCGGTCACGCTGGTGGTGCTGGTGGTCGCCGCGGCCTGGAGGGCCACGACCGGCGCGGGAGGCACCGCCAGCTGTCCGACCGCCTGCCGCCCGCGCTGCGCGGTGCGATCCTCGCGCCGAGCGCGCGGGCGGCCCTCGTGCTGGTCGTGGTCGCCGTCGCGGCCGCGGCGACCGCCGGCTGGCTGGCCTGGCGCGGCCGGCCGGTGGAGCTCGCCTCGAAGGGGCCGGGCCAGTCGGCTCTCGTGGCGCAGGAGGCCACGACGACCGCGCGGCCGGCCGCGGGCTCCTCGGTTTCGGGGGCGTCGGCGCCGGCCGTGCCCACCTCTTCGTCCGGGCGTCCGGCGGGCACGGAATCCGACGCCGGGCAGGAGATCGTCGTCGACGTCGCCGGCCGGGTCGCCCGGCCCGGAGTGGTGCGGCTGCCGGCCGGATCCCGGGTCGTCGACGCGCTGACCCTGGCCGGCGGAGCGCTGCCGGGCACCGACACGACCGGGCTCGCGCTGGCCCGTGTCCTGACCGACGGCGAGCAGATCCTGGTCGACGGCCGCGCGGGGCCGGCGCCACCACCCTCCGGGGGCGGGCAGGCCGCCGCCGGTGCGGCGGGTGGGGCAGGTTCGGCGGCGGGTGGCGGTCAGGCGCCGCTCGATCTCAACGCCGCGACGGCGAGCCAGCTCGACGAGCTGCCAGGCGTGGGCCCGGTCCTGGCCCAGCGGATCGTCGACTGGCGCGCCGCGAACGGGCCCTTCACGTCAGCCGACCAACTGGGCGAGGTCACCGGGGTCGGGGATCGGCGGCTCGCGGATCTGCTGCCGCTGGTGACGGTCTGAATGGTCTCCGTCGTCATGGAGGTCGGCGTCGGTCTTCCGGCCGACGCGAAGGACGCGCCTCGAGATCGCCTCGACCTGCGCCTGGCTGTGCCGGCCGGCGCGGTCTGGGCCGGCGCGGCGCTGGGCGGTTACTGGGTGCCCAGCCGGGAGCTCCTGGGAGGCGTTGCCGTCGTTCTGGCCGGCTGCGCGCTCGCGGTGCTCGCCGGGGCCTGGCAGCGGGGCGGCGGGGCGGCCGGCGCGGCTGCCGGGCCCGGGTGGCGGCTTGCCGGCTGCGTCGCCGTCGCCTTCCTCGCGGCGGGGCTGCTGATCGGAGGCACGGCCGGGCGGGCGAGGGCGGTCGGGCCGCTCGCCGCGCTGGTCCGCACCGAGCGGACAGTGGAGGCCGTCGTGGTCCTCACCGACGATCCGAAGGTCTCGCGGCCGCCGGCCGGGGCCACCGGCACTGCCGCGGGAGGTCCGGGCGGTGCCGCGTCAACGGCCACGGTGCGAGCCCGTCTTGAGGCGGTCACCGGCCCTGAGCGCCGGGTACGTGCCGCGGTTCCCGTGCTGCTGGTCGGGCGGGCGGGCTACCTAGTGCCCTACCTGCCGGGGCAGCGGCTGGCGGTTCGGGCCACGCTCGCCCCACCAGGGCCGGGCGAGACGATCGCCGCGGTCCTGTTCGCCCGGGCGCCGCCGCACCCGCAGGGGCGGCCGCCCATGGCACAGCGGGCGGCCGGGTGGTTGCGCGCGCGCCTGCGCACGGCGGCGAGTGTGGTCGCCCAGCCTGCGGGTGGGCTGCTCCCAGCCATGGTCGTCGGTGACACCTCGAAGCTCGATCCAGAGCTGAAGGACGACTTCCGCGTCGCCGGGCTGAGTCACCTCACCGCTGTCTCGGGAGCGAACGCCGCCATCGCCACCGGTGCCGTCCTCGTCGTCCTCGCCCGTACCCGGCTCGGCTCGCGGAGCAGGGCGTTCGCCGCCGCGGCGGCGCTTGTCGGCTTCGTGATCCTGGCCCGGCCGTCCGCGAGCGTGGTCCGAGCGGCGGCGATGGGGCTGGTGGGCCTTGCGGCGCTGGCGGCCGGGCGGCCACGTGCCGTTATGGCCGCACTGGCGACGGCGGTGCTGGCTGTCATCGTGCTGGACCCGACCTTCGCTCTCTCCGCCGGCTTCGCGCTGTCGGTGCTCGCCACCGCCGGGATGGTCGTCTGGGGGCCGGGCTGGTGTGACGGGCTCGAGCGGCGGCTTGGGGCGCGCCGGCCGCAGCCGTCGCGCCGACTCCTCGCCGGTGCCACCCGGATCGCGCAGGCGGTGGCCGTCGCGGCGGCGGCCCAGCTGGCGTGCACTCCGGTGCTGGCGTGGCTCGGCGGTGGCATCAGCCTCGTCGCCATCCCGGCGAACGTGATCGCGGCGCCCGCGGTCGCGCCAGCCACCCTGCTCGGCCTGCTCACCATGGCCGTGGCCACGCTGCACCCGTCCGCGGCCGAGCTGTTCGCCCGGCTGGCGGGCCTGCCGTGCCGGTGGCTTGTGCTGGTCGCCGGCCGGGCGGCCGACCTTCCGGGGGCGGCGATCGGCTGGCCGGCCGGGCCGCTCGGTGCGGCGGCTGCGCTCGCCGGGGTCGTGCTGGCCCTCGCTCTGGCCCGGCGTCCGCCGACCCGCCGGCTGCTCGCCGTGGCGCTCGCGAGCCTGCTGGTGGCACGCCTGTTCCTGGTGCCGAGGCTGGCGGGCTGGCCACCGGCGGGCTGGCGGCTGGTGGCCTGCGACGTGGGCCAGGGCGACGGGCTGGTGCTACGGGCCGGAGCCGGCTCGGCGGTCGTGGTCGATGTCGGGCCCGACCCCGAGCTGATGGCCGCCTGCCTGGCCGATCTCGGGGTCCGGCGGGTGCCGCTTCTGGTGCTCAGTCACCTGCACGCCGACCATGCGGCGGGTCTGAGCGGGGTGCTGGGCCGGTTGCCGGTGGGTGAGATGATCGTGAGCCCGCTGCCCGAGCCGACGGAGCAGTGGGCCGAGGTCGAGCGCGGTGCCCGGGCGGCAGGGGTCAGGGTCCGCTCGGTGCTCTCGGGCTCGGCTGGTGCGTCCGGCACGGTCGGGGATGTCCGCTGGCAGGTCATCGGCCCGCAGCGGGTTCTGCGTGGCACGGCCAGTGATCCGAACAACGCCAGTCTTGTGCTGCTCGCGGAGGTCGGTGGCGTGACCATGCTGCTGAGCGGGGACGCGGAACCGCCGGAGCAGCGCCAGGTCGCCCGGGCCGGCGCGGTGACGGTGGATGTGCTCAAGGTCGCCCACCACGGCTCCGCTGATCAGATCCCGGAGTTCCTGGCCGGGACGGGCGCGCGGGCCGCCCTGATCAGTGTCGGGGCCGGGAACACGTACGGGCATCCGGCGGCCGCGACGCTGGCGAGCCTGCGCGCGGCCGGGATCACCGTCGGCCGGACCGACCTGCACGGCGCGGTGGCGGTCGTCCGGCAGCCGTCCGGCCGGGTGGCGCTGGTGGCGCGTCGGCCCGGTCGGATGTGAGGGCGGCGGGGTGGCGTGAGGGCGGCCGTCCGGCGTGACATGCTGATCCGCGTGCCACAGCCCGCTGCCCCGCCGCCGCTGGTCGTCGTGAGCGGTGACGAGGAGCTTCTCGTCGCGCGTGCCGTGCGGGAGGTCCTCGCCGCCGCTCGGGCCCGCGACCCCGAGGTCGAGATCGTCGATCGCGCACCGGGCGAGCTCACCGATGCCGACATGATCGATCTCGGTGCCACCTCGATGTTCGGCGGTGGGCGGGTTCTGGTCGTCCGTGGTGCCGCCGAGCTGCCGGAGGATCTGCGGGATGCGTTGCTCGCGTACGTCGGGCGCCCGCTCGACGACGTGACGCTGGTCGTGGTGCACAGCGGCGCGGTGAAGAACCGCAAGCTCGTCGACGCGATGAAGAAGGCCGGCGCCAAGGTCATCCCAGCTGCCAAGATCACCCGGCCGCGTGATCGGCATGACTTCGCGGTGGCCGAGATCCGCCGGCTCGGTGGCCGGACGACCGACGGCGCGATCCAGGCGCTGCTCGACGCCGTGGGCGGCGACCTGCGGGAGATCGCGGCCGTGTGCGACCAGCTCGTGGCGGACACCGATGGTGTGATCGACGAGGCCGCGGTGGGTCGCTACCACCGTGGGCGTGCCGAGACCAGCGGCTTCGCGGTGGCGGACGCGATCATCGGTGGCGATCTCGCGGGTGGGCTCACCCTGTTGCGCCAGGCTCTCGAAGGCGGTACCGCCCCGGTGCTGATCACGAGTGCCATCGCGGGTGGCCTGCGCGATCTGGCCCGGGTGGCGGCTGCCGGCGGCGGATCCAAGTGGGACATCGCCAAGGCTCTCGGGATGCCGGACTGGAAGGTCGAACGGGCCCAGCGATCCGCCCGTGGCTGGTCGGACGCCGGGCTGGCCCGGGCGATCCGGGCGGTCGCGGTGGCCGACGCGGGCGTGAAGGGCGCGGCAGTGGATGCGGGGTACGCGCTGGAACACCTGCTCCAGGAGGTCGCACGAGCCCGGGGCCGGTCGGTCGGCACCGAGGAGCGTGGCCGGGCGGAGTTCGCCGGCCGGGGAGGACGAGCACGATGAACGCGTCAGCAGGGCAGCACCGTGACTCCAACGGGCCCGGGGGGACCGCGGCATCCGGTGACGGGCACGAGCAGGTGCCACCCGGTGGCATGTTCGGCCTACGGGTGCTGCCGGCGGGTTGGATGCGCGTGTTGGTCGTGACCGTCACCGTGCTGGTGACGCTGGTCATCGCGATGGGTGACCTGGCCAGCGCCTGGGTTCTGTTGGTGCTCCCACTGGCGGTTGCGGCACTGGTCGCCTACGCCGAGGTGCTCGAACGCGCCCTGGACCGCGACGGCTGAGGGGGCCCGCTGGGCCCGCACCGAGAGAATGCGTGGGTCCGCACGGAGAACCCCGAGCGGACTCCCGAGCGAGGGCGGTCGCCGCACGCGGTCGCCCCAGGCATGACATCGCCCCGAGCATGACAAGGGCCGGGATCTTCCCGCTGGGAAGCCCGGCCCCGACCCGACAGGACGTCAGGCGCTGACGCCCGCGTTCGCCTTCGCCATCGCCGACTTGCGGTTGGCGGCCTGGTTCGGGTGGATGACACCCTTGCTGGCGGCCTTGTCCAGCTTCTTGGCGGCGAGACGGAAGGCGGCGTCGGCGCGCTCCGCGTCCCCGGCCTCGACGGCGTCGCGGAAGCGGCGGACGTGGGTCTTCAGCTCGGACTTCACGGCCTTGTTGCGCAGCCGTCGCTTCTCGTTGGTGAGGTTGCGCTTGATCTGCGACTTGATGTTGGCCACGCGGGAGAACCTCTGGGTTTCGAGTCGGGATGGTACGTGGGGAGGCCCGCCGTGCAGAAGATCTCAGCCACCCCGAGATCTCACTGGAGTCCCACCGACTCGGGCTGCCTCAGGACCCTGGAGCCAGATGAACTGGTCGACTCCAGAACCCGCAGGCTGCCCCAACCAGGGCCCACAGCGAAGCGCTACCGACATTATCAAACCAGTCGGCGGTGCCGGCTGCAGGGCGCGGCCGCGAGGGCGGGCGCCTGTGCCCGGCGCGCCGGCCTGTGCCTGGCACGATGGAGGCCTGGCACGATGAAGCACGCGAGACAGACCGACGAGCAGCGAAACGAGACCAGCCCGCGTGTCCGAAGCACCGCACGAGGCAGCCGGCGTCGACCCGGCGTCGATCCGCAACTTCTGCATCATCGCCCACATCGACCACGGCAAGTCCACGCTCGCCGACCGGATGCTGGGCGTGACCGGCGTGGTCGAGGCCCGCAACATGCGCGCTCAGTACCTCGACCGGATGGACATCGAGCGCGAGCGTGGCATCACGATCAAGGCGCAGAACGTCCGGCTGCCGTGGCGGGCGGATGACGGTGCGGACTACGTCCTGAACCTCATCGACACGCCCGGCCATGTGGACTTCTCCTATGAGGTGAGCCGCTCGCTGGCCGCCTGCGAGGGCGCGGTCCTCCTGGTCGACGCCGCGCAGGGCATCGAGGCCCAGACGCTGGCGAACCTCTACCTGGCGATCGAGAACGATCTCACGATCATCCCGGTGCTCAACAAGATCGACCTTCCGGCCGCGCAGCCCGAGAAGTACGCCGAGGAGATCGCGACGATCATCGGGTGCGATCCGGGTGACGTGCTGAAGGTCTCCGGCAAGACCGGGCAGGGCGTCCCGGAGCTGCTCAACGAGATCGTCCGCCGCATTCCGGCGCCGAGCGGCGACCCGGACGGCCCGACCCGCGCGATGATCTTCGACAGCGTGTACGACATCTACCGCGGTGTCATCACCTATGTCCGGGTCGTGGACGGGACGCTGTCGACCCGTGACCGTTGTCTGATGATGTCCACCGGCGCCAGCCACGAGACGCTCGAGGTCGGTGTCATCTCCCCGGAGCCGCGGCCGACCGGCTCGCTGTCGGCGGGCGAGGTGGGCTACGTCATCCCCGGGGTGAAGGACGTCCGCCAGGCCCGCGTCGGCGACACCATGACCTCGGCGCGCCGGCCGGCGACGGAGATGCTCGGCGGGTACCGCGATCCGCGTCCGATGGTCTACTCGGGCCTGTATCCGCTGGATGGCAGCGAGTACCCGGCCCTGCGCGAGGCGCTGGACAAGCTGCAGCTCAACGACGCGGCACTGACCTTCGAGCCGGAGACCTCGGCGGCGCTCGGGTTCGGCTTCCGCTGCGGGTTCCTCGGTCTGCTGCACCTGGAGATCGTCCGTGAGCGGCTCGAGCGCGAGTTCGACCTCACGCTCATCTCGACGGCGCCGAACGTGGTCTACCGGGTGGTCATGGAGGACGCCTCCGAGGTCACCGTGACCAACCCCAGCGACTGGCCCGGGGGCAAGATCGCGGAAGTGCACGAGCCGGTGGTCGAGGCGATGCTGCTGCTGCCGACCGACTTCGTGGGCGCGGTGATGGAGCTGTGCCAGGGCCGCCGCGGTGTGCTCCAGGGCATGGACTACATCTCCACGGACCGGGTGGAGCTGAAGTACACGCTGCCCCTCGGTGAGATCATCTTCGACTTCTTCGACGCGCTGAAGTCGCGCACCCGCGGCTACGCGAGCCTCGACTACGAGCCCGCGGGCGAGCAGACGTCCGATCTGGTCAAGGTGGACATTCTGCTCCAGGGGGAGGCCGTCGACGCGTTCTCGGCGATCGTGCATCGGGAGAAGGCCTACGCGTACGGGGTCGCGATGACCTCGAAACTCCGTGAGCTGATTCCGCGCCAGCAGTTCGAGGTGCCGATCCAGGCCGCGATCGGCAGTCGGATCATCGCCCGCGAGAACATTCGCGCCATCCGCAAGGACGTGCTCGCCAAGTGCTACGGCGGTGACATCAGCCGCAAGCGCAAGCTGCTGGAGAAGCAGAAGGAGGGCAAGAAGCGGATGAAGACCATCGGTCGGGTGGAGGTCCCGCAGGAGGCCTTCATCGCCGCCCTGTCGACGACGGAGAGCCCGAGCTCGTCGGGGTCGAAGCCGGCGCGCTGACGGGGCGCGGGTGCCTGGCCTGGCCTGGCCTGGGCGCGGCCCGGCCGGCCCCCGGGCGTGGCTGGCACGGCGGGCATCGTGAGGTGCCGCCGCCGGGGCTCCGATGTCCGGCATCAGGTGCCGGACATCGGCGGCTCCGGTCGCGGTGCCGCCCGGCGCGTCAGCGGGTCGGGCCGGCGGGTCGGGCCGGCGGAGCAGACGGTGTCCGCGGTCAGACGGTGTCCGCGGATGGGCCGATCCGGGGTACGCGGATCGGCTCGGTGGCCGGCTCCGCCTCCGCGAAGCCGAGCGCCAGGACGGATCCTGACCGGTACTCCGTGGTTCGTGGTGGTAGCAGTTCCTCGATGGTCACGATTCCACTGGTGAGCTCCTCCTGCATGGTCGGATCATTTCGCAGCCAACTCGACTGAGCCATGACCGGTTGCCCACCGTTTGGCCCTGCCACTGTCAACAGATCGCAAACATGTGATTCCGGCCCCGAGTGGGCGCCGACGGTGCCTCGGATGGCGCATTCGGGCGGCCCGTGAGCCTCCTTGTCCGATACTGGTCCTGATGTCGCCAGGTGATGATCGAATCACTGTGGTGGGGCCTGTTGACAAAACAGAGCGTTGCGGTCTGTGCGCGCGTTGGGAGCACACTGGGGTCATGCCATCCAAGCCTCTCGAAGGGGCGCCGGCGCCCGTCGACGGCGCACTCCCCGACGCCGCGCTCGCCACGGTCGGTTCCCGGCCGTTCGGCGTCTACGTTCACGTCCCGTACTGCGCGGCACGCTGCGGCTACTGCGACTTCAACACCTACACCCCGGCCGAGCTCGGCGCGGGCGGCCAGGGTGGGGCCGCGTCCTTCGTCGACTCCATCGCCACCGAGGCCCGCCTCGCGCGTTCGGTTCTCGGCGAGCGGGAGCTGCCCGTGGCGACGGTCTTCGTCGGCGGTGGCACCCCGACACTGCTGCCCGCCTCCGACCTGGCGAAGGTGCTGCGGATCCTGGACGACACCTTCGGCCTCGCGGGCGACGCGGAGGTGACGACCGAGGCCAACCCGGAGTCCGTCGACCTGGAGGCACTCGAGCATCTGCGGGCCAGCGGATTCACCCGGATCTCCTTCGGCATGCAGAGTGCCCGCCCGCACGTGCTGGCCGCGCTGGACCGTCAGCACACTCCCGGCCGGGTCGCCGAGGTCGTGGGCTGGGCCCGCCAGGCCGGCTTCGAGCAGCTCAGCCTCGACCTGATCTACGGCGCACCGGGCGAGTCGGAGGCAGACTGGGCGGCCAGCCTGGAGACGGTCATCGAGCTCGCTCCGAACCATGTCAGCGCCTACTCGCTGACGGTGGAGGAGGGCACGAAGCTGTCCCGGCGGGTCCGCCGCGGCGAGCTCCTGGAGCCGGATGACGACCTGCTGGCGGATCGCTACCTACAGGCGGACGAGGCGTTCGCGGCCGCCGGGCTGAGCAACTACGAGATCAGCAACTGGTCCCGCGACCGGGCCTCCTGGTGCCGGCACAACCTGGGCTACTGGCGGGGCGACGACTGGTGGGGCCTGGGGCCGGGCGCGCACAGCCATGTCGGTGGGGTCCGGTGGTGGAACGTCCGCCACCCCACCGAGTACGCGACGAGGGTCGGCGCGGGCCGCAGCCCGGCCGCCGCCCGTGAGGTGCTCGACGCCGCCGCGCAGCGGGTCGAACGGGTCATGCTGGGGGTGCGGCTCGTCGAGGGGCTCGAGACGGTCGCGCTGTGCGATCGGGGGCGGGCGGCGGCCGACGAACTGGCGGCGGACGGCCTCATCCTCGACCGGGAGCTCGCGGCCGGGAGAGTGGCGCTGACCCGCCGCGGTCGCCTGCTGGCCGACACCGTGGTGCGTGCGCTGCTGCCCGACTGAGCGGTGGCCCTCACCCGGCCGGGCGGGGCGGCTACCCGGCCGGGTGGCGGTGCCAGCCCGGCTGGGTGGCGGTGCCAGCCCGGCCGGGTGGCGGCGCGGCTACCCGGCTGGGCGGTGGCGGTCACCTGACGGAGCTGTGACGGTCGCCTGACCAGCCTGTGACGGTCGCCGAACGCGGGTCTGGTCACGATGGCTGCTCCGACCAGGGCGGGAAGCTACACTTGGCACTCGTGGCGGAAGAGTGCCAGGGCAGGTGACTGCGCCGGCACACCGCCATCCCCGCCTGGCGTAGGGAACCGGCTGAGGGGGTGTGGTCACGTGTTGGAAGAACGGCGCCTGGAGGTTCTGCGGGCAATCGTCGAGGACTTCGTGCTCAGCAATGAGCCGGTGGGATCCAAGACGTTGGCCGAGCGTCATGCCCTGGGGGTATCGCCCGCCACGGTGCGTAACGACATGTCCGCGCTGGAGGAAGAGGGCTACATCACGCAGCCACACACCAGCGCCGGCCGGATCCCGACGGACAAGGGCTACCGCCTCTTCGTCGACCGGCTGTCCGGTGTGAAGCCGTTGTCACGAGCCGAGCGCAAGGCCATCCAGAGCTTTCTGGAGGGCGCTGTCGACCTCGACGACGTGGTCCGCCGATCCGTGCGGCTGCTCGCACAGCTCACCCGGCAGGTGGCGGTGGTGCAGTATCCCTCGCTGTCGATCAGCAGCGTGCGGCACATCGAGATCGTCACGCTGAACCCGAACCGGCTGTTGCTGGTCCTGATCACCGACACCGGCCGGGTCGAGCAGCGGGTGGTGGACATTCCCGCGCCGGTCGACGACGGGGTCGTGGGGGAGCTGCGGGGCCTGCTCAACGGGTCCCTGCGCGGCCGGCGGATCGCGGACGCCACCGAGGCCGCGGCCGACCTGCCGGACACGGTCCGCCCCGACCTGCGCCCCTACCTGACGACGCTGACCACGGTGGTGCTGGAGGCCCTGCTGGAACGCCAGGAGGAGCGCGTCGCGCTGGCCGGGACGGCCAACCTCACCAGGGCGTCCGTGGACTTCGCCGACTCGCTGCGCTTCATCCTGGAGGCGTTGGAGGAGCAGGTGGTGCTCCTCAAGCTGATCGGTTCGGCGCGTGAGACCGGTACTGTTACGGTGCGCATCGGGCGCGAGACGGACGTCGACGCCCTGCGATCGACCTCTGTTGTCGCCACCGGGTACGGTCTCGGCCCGGCTGCACTGGGCGGAATGGGAGTCGTCGGCCCGATGCGGATGGACTATCCGGGAACGATGGCGGCTGTCCGGGCCGTCGCCAAGTACGTGGGTGAACTCTTGGGTGCCGACTGATGGCAGTGGATTATTACGCGACACTCGGTGTGCGGCGTGACGCAACCGGTGACGAGATCAAGCGGGCGTACCGCAAGCTGGCCCGCGAGCTGCATCCGGACGTGAATCCGGATCCAGAGGCGCAGCAGCGCTTCCGGAACGTGACGAACGCCTACGAGGTCCTCTCGGACCCCGAGAAGCGTCAGATCGTCGATCTTGGTGGTGATCCGCTCGCGCCCGGTGGTGGCGGGGGCGGTGCCGGCTCGCCCTTCGGTGCGGGTTTCGGCGGCCTCGGCGACATCATGGACGCGTTCTTCGGGGGCGGGGCCAGCCGCGGCCCGCGCTCGCGGGTCCGGCGTGGCAACGACGCGCTCCTGCGTCTCGAGCTCGACCTCGCCGAGACCGCCTTCGGGGCGACCCGGGACATCACCGTCGACACGGCGGTGGTGTGCCCGACCTGCACCGGGGCGGGTGCGGCGCAGGGCACGCAGCCGTCCACCTGCTCGACCTGCCACGGCCGTGGCGAGGTCCAGCAGGTGACCCGCTCGTTCCTCGGCCAGATGGTGACGTCCCGGCCGTGTCCGCGCTGCTCCGGCACCGGAACCGTCATCGAGCACCCGTGCCGGGAGTGCTCGGGCGACGGCCGGGTCCGCAAGCGGCGCACCCTGACGGTGAAGATCCCCTCCGGGGTCGAGGACGGGATGCGCATCCGCCTGTCCGGCGAGGGTGAGGTGGGCCCCGGCGGCGGTCCGCCCGGCGACCTGTACGTGGAGGTCTCCGAGCGCCAGCACGCCGTGTTCACCCGCGAGGGTGACGACCTGCACTGCGACCTGCGGCTGCCGATGACAGCCGCGGCGCTGGGCACGGTGGCGACGCTGGAGACGCTCGACGGCTCCGAGACCATCACGGTGAAGCCGGGCACCCAGCCCGGTGAGGTGATCCGGCTCGCCGGGCGCGGTGTTCCGCACCTGCGCGCGGTCGGGCGAGGCCACCTCCACATCCACATCGTGGTCGAGACGCCGACGAAGCTCGACGCCGAGCAGGAACGCCTGCTGCGGGAGCTGGCGAAGCTGCGGGAGGAGGAGTCGCCGGCCGTGGCGGTCGGCGGTTCCTCCGGTGGCTCGGGCCTGTTCTCCCGGCGCCGCAGCGGGCGGCGTAACCGCTGACCGCCCCCGTCTTCCACCTGGATCCGCTGCCGTCGACGGACGTCTTCGTGCTTTCCGGCGCGGAGGGCCGGCATGCCGCCACCGTTCGCCGGCTGCGGCCGGGTGAGCGCCTGGACGTGACCGACGGCGCCGGTACCGCGCTGGAATGCGAGGTCGGCTCGGTCGGCCGGGACGAGCTCGAATGCGTGGTGCTGCGTCGTCGGAGGGTGCCCGTACCGGTCCCGCGGCTGGTGGTGGCGCAGGCGCTGGCCAAGGGCGACCGCGGCGAGCTGGCGGTCGAGATGATGACCGAGGCCGGTGTCGACGAGATCGTGCCCTGGGCGGCGTCGCGGTGCGTGGTCCGCTGGGAGGGGGAGCGCGGCGAGCGGTCCCGGGCCCGGTGGGACCGCACGGCGCGGGAGGCCGCGAAGCAGTCGCGCCGCCTGGTCTGGCCCGAGGTCGGCGGACTGGTCACCACCGCCGCGCTCGCGCGGCGCGCTCGGCAGGCCGCGCTCGCCGTCGTTCTGCATGAGACGGCGTCGACGCCGGTGGCCGGTCTCGCCCGCGGGCTGTCCGTTCCGCAGGCCGTGCCGGCCCCGGCAGCACCACCTGGGACGGCTGGGACTCCCGGGATGCTCGGCACGGCACCGGATGCGCCGGAGGTGCCTGAGGTGCTGCTGGTGGTGGGCCCGGAAGGTGGTGTGTCCGACGAAGAGCTCGCGACGCTCACCGCCGCCGGGGCCGTCGCCGGGCGGCTCGGCCCGACCGTGCTGCGGACGTCGACGGCGGGCGTTGTCGCGGCGGCGGTGGTACTCGCCGACATCGGTCGCCTGGGCGGATAGACTGGGTTCGTCTGCGGGCCACCTTCGCCCCAGGCTGACACGATCGTGCTCCCGTGGCGATGCTCCTGTGGCCGTGCTCCTGCGGCTTGGGGGCTTGCCTGCCCTGGTGTTTGCGCGGCCCGGTGCCTGCGCGATGCCATGTGATCCATGCTCGTGTGATCCACGCTCGATGTGAGAGGTGCTCCGGCCCAGGCGGCCGTACTACATGCCCGATTCCGACGCTCCCCCAGACGCGCGGGCCATCACGCGCATCGTCGTTCCCGGCCCGCACAGCATGGTGAGTCTGCTCGGCCACCAGGACCAGTTGCTGCGTGCGGTCGAGAAGGCCTTCTCCTCCGACATCCACGTCCGCGGCAACGAGATCACCATCACCGGTGACCCGGCCGAGAACGAGCTCGCGGCCAAGCTGTTCTCCGAGCTCATAGCGCTGCTGGACGCCGGGACGGAACTCAGCCCGCAACATGTGGACCATTCGGTGGCGATGTTGCGCAGCGGTTCGGATGAGCGGCCCGCGGAGGTTCTCACCCTCAACATCGTGTCCAACCGTGGCCGGACGATCCGCCCGAAGACCCTGAACCAGAAGCGTTATGTGGACGCGATCGACCAGCACACGATCGTGTTCGGAATCGGGCCCGCGGGAACCGGCAAGACCTACCTGGCGATGGCCAAGGCGGTCCAGGCGCTCCAGGCGAAGAAGGTCAACCGGATCATCCTCACCCGGCCGGCGGTCGAGGCCGGTGAGCGCCTCGGCTTCCTGCCGGGCACGCTCTACGAGAAGATCGATCCGTACCTGCGCCCGCTCTACGACGCGCTGCACGACATGATCGACCCCGACTCGATCCCGCGGCTCATGCAGAGCGGGACCATCGAGGTCGCACCGCTGGCGTACATGCGTGGCCGCACCCTCAACGACGCCTTCATCATCCTGGACGAGGCCCAGAACACCTCGCCGGAGCAGATGAAGATGTTCCTCACCCGGCTCGGGTTCGGCTCGAAGATCGTCGTCACCGGTGACATCACCCAGGTCGACCTGCCGGCTGGCACGCACAGTGGCCTTCGCGTGGTCCGCGAGATCCTCGACGGGGTCGGCGACGTCCACTTCGCCACGCTGACGAGCACGGACGTCGTCCGCCACCGCCTGGTCAGCGACATCGTCGACGCCTACGCCCGCTGGGACGCGGCGAGCCCGGTGCCGGCCGCCGACTCGCGCCCGGCCCGGGCCACCCGCCGGGACCGCCGGTGAGCGCCCGGGAAGCGAGCGCCACGGAAAGGGAACGGTAATGGCGGTCTTCGTCGCGAACGAGTCGGGTGTGACGGACTTCGACGAGGTCACCCTGGCCGCGCTGGCCCGGTTCGTGCTGGACACCATGAAGGTCAACCCGCTCGCGGAGCTTTCGGTCATGCTGGTCGAGGTCGACGCGATGACCGACCTGCACGTCCGCTACATGGGCGAGGACGGGCCGACCGACGTGCTTGCGTTCCCGCAGGACGAGGCGTTCGAGCCGTCCTGGTCGGAGTCGGTGGAGGAGGACCCGACCACCCTGCTCGGCGACGTCGTCCTGTGCCCCGAGGTGGCCCGTAGGCAGGCCGGGCAGGCCGGTCACGGGATGGAGCGGGAGCTGCACATCCTCTGCACCCACGGCATCCTGCACCTGCTCGGCTACGACCACGCGGAGCCGGAGGAGGAACGGGAGATGTGGAAGCTCCAGAACAGCCTGCTGGCCTCCTGGGACATCGCGGCCGGCGCCGGCACCTCCTGAGGAGCCCGGTCCGTCATGGAGTCCGGTGATCTCCTGTTGGTCTTCATCGCCGCGGTGGCCGCCCTCGCCGCCGCGGGCCTCGGCGCGGTGGACGCCGCCCTCACCAGGGTCTCCCGGGTAAGCGTCGAGCAGTTCGGCCGGCAGCACAAGGCGGGCGCCGCGAACCTGGCCCGGGTCGTGGCCGATCCGGGGCGCTACCTCGCGCTGCTGCTGTTGCTGCGGATCGTCGGCGAGATGGCCGCCGCGGCGTGCATCACCGTCCTCGCCGTCCACGCCTACGGGGCCGGGTTCGCCGCGGTCGGCCTGGGCGCGCTGGTCTCCACCCTGGTGGCCTACATCCTGGTCGGGGTGATGTTCCGGACGCTGGGCCGCCAGCACGCCCCCGCGGTGTCGCTGGCCACCGCCGGGCTCACCATCCGGCTGGCGCGGATCTTCGGGCCGCTGCCCCGGCTGCTCATCGCGTTCGGCAACGCGGTCACTCCCGGCCCCGGCTACCGCGACGGGCCGTTCGCCTCGGAGGCGGAGCTGCGCGACCTGGTCGACCTCGCGGAGGAGAACGAGGTCATCGAACCCGAGGAACGGGACATGATCGCCTCGGTGTTCGAGCTGGGTGACACGCTCGTCCGCGAGGTCATGGTGCCGCGCCCGGACATGCTCTTCATCGAGTCCGACAAATCCGTGCGGCAGGCGATCTCGCTGGCGCTGCGCAGCGGTTTCTCCCGCATCCCGGTGATCGGCGAGAGCGTCGACGACGTCGTCGGGATCGCCTTCCTCAAGGACATGGTCGGCTGGGAGCGGGAAGGCCGGGAGGAGAGCCGGGTCGCCGAGATCATGCGGGCGCCTGTGCTCGTCCCCGAAAGCAAGCCCGCCGACGACCTGCTGCGCGAGATGCAGGCGTCGCGGACCCACATGGCGGTGGTCATCGACGAGTACGGTGGCACCGCCGGGCTGGTGACCATCGAGGACATCCTCGAGGAGATCGTCGGTGAGATCACCGACGAGTACGACAGCGCCACGCCCCCGGTCGAATGGCTCGACGACGACACCGCGCGGGTGACGGCACGGCTGGACGTCGACGACCTCGCCGAGCTCTTCGGCGTCGAGGACGTGCCCGGCGCCCGCGATGTCGAGACGGTGGGCGGGCTGCTCGCCAGCGCGCTCGGCCGGGTGCCCATCCCCGGCGCGACCGCGGACGTGGCCGGGCTGCGGCTGTCCGCCGAGCGGGCGGCCGGTCGGCGCAACCAGATCGGCACTGTCGTCGTCCGGCGGCTGACCCCGTCGACCCGCGACCCGGACGCGCCGGAAGGGCCGGCCGGGCCAGGCGGGACGGACGGGACGGACGGGCCGGAGCAGAGCAGAAAGGTGACATCGTGACGTCTTCCACCCCCCCTTCCAGCCCGCCGGCCGGACCGGTTCTGGAGGCGGAGGACACCAAGCTTGTGGTGCTGGCCCGCGCCGCCCGGCTGCGGGCCTACACGCCCGGCGGCCAGCTCGCGGAGGGCGCGGCGGTGCGCGACACCGACGGCCGGACCTACGCGGCCGCCACGGTCGCGCACGCCCGGCCGGAGCTGGCGACGTCGGCGCTGCGGGCCGCGGTCGTGGCCGCGGCGTCCAGCGGCGCGCGGCGTTTCGAGGCCGCGGCCGTGGTGACGGAGGCCGATACGGCCGCCGCCGACGATCTGGCCATGCTCGCCGAGTTCGGTGCGGGAGTTCCCCTCTTCCTGGCCGGCCCGGACGGCGTCGCGCGCACCCGGACGTCGAGCTAGTGGACCTGGACCTGGCGACGGGATTCCGCTCGGGATTCGCCTGTGTCGTGGGCCGACCGAACGCGGGCAAGTCCACGCTGACGAACGCGCTGGTGGGGACGAAGGTGGCGATCACGTCCGGGCGCCCGCAGACGACCCGGCACGCCATCAGGGGCATCATCCATCGTCCCGACGCGCAGCTGATCCTGGTCGACACCCCGGGTCTGCACCGTCCGCGCACGCTGCTGGGCCAGCGGCTCAACGACGTCGTGCGCGCGACGCTGTCGGAGGTCGACGTGATCGGCTTCTGCATGCCGGCCGACGAGCCGCTCGGGCGGGGCGACCGTTTCATCGCCGACGAGCTGGGCCGGCTGGCGCGGCGGACGCCGGTGGTGGCCATCCTCACCAAGGTCGACAAGGTCGCCGACCCGGACCGGGTCGGCGCCCGGCTGCTGGAGGTCTCCGGGCTCGGTGACTTCGCCGAGATCGTGCCGGTCAGCGCGGTGTCCGCGTTCCAGGTCGACCGGCTCGCGGACGTGCTGGTAGCCCGGCTGCCGGAGGGCCCGCGGCTCTATCCGGAGGGGGAGCTGACCGACGAGCCCGAGCAGGTGATGGTCGCGGAGCTGGTGCGCGAGGCGGCTCTGGAGGGTGTGCGCGACGAACTGCCGCACTCGTTGGCCGTGGTGGTCGAGGAGATGCTGCCGCGGGAGGGCCGTCCCGCGGACCGGCCGTTGCTCGACGTCCGGGTCAACGTCTTCGTCGAGCGCCCGAGCCAGAAGGCGATCGTCATCGGCTCCGGAGGCTCCCGGCTGCGTGACGTCGGCACCCGGGCCCGTACCCAGATCGAGGCGCTGCTGGGGACGCCGGTCTACCTGGACCTGCACGTCAAGGTGGCCAAGGACTGGCAGCGGGACCCGAAGCAGCTTCGCCGGTTGGGTTTCTGACGGCTCCGGGCCGGGCCGGGGCCGGGTTTCCGGCGGCGTCTCATGGCGCTCGGCGGCGTCGCCGGCCGTGCCGGCAGGCCGGGACGGATGCGGCCCCACCTGGTCGTGTGGAGCAGGCATGTAACCATGGGAACGTGCCGGTGTATCGCGATGAGGGCGTCGTCCTGAGGACGATGCCCTTCGCCGAGGCCGACCGTGTCGTCACGGTGCTCACGCGGCGTAACGGTCGGGTCAGGGCAGTCGCCAAGGGCGTCCGCAGGACGTCCTCCCGTTTCGGTGCCCGGCTGGAGCCGGGGACCTACGTCGACCTCCAGCTCCACGAGGGCCGGTCGCTGGACACGGTCACCCAGGCGGACATCCTGGGTGCCTACGGTGCGACGATCGCCCAGGAGTACGCGCGGTACACGGCCGCGGCGGTGATGCTGGAGACCGCGGAGCGGCTGACCAGCGAGGAACGCCAACCCGCCTTCCGGCTGTTTCTGCTGCTCGTGGGCGGTCTGCGTACGCTGGCAGCGGGCGAACGTACGCCGTCCCTGGTCCTGGATGCCTTCCTGCTGCGATCGCTCACCGTCTCCGGCTACGGGATGGCGTTGGACGAGTGCGCGCTCTGCGGCGAGCCAGGACCACACCACTCGCTGTCCGTCGCCAGTGGCGGCGTAGTGTGCCCGGAATGTCGACCGCGAGGCGCGGTGTCGACGTCTCCGGCCGCTGTGCGGCTGCTGGCCGACCTTCTGCACGGTGACTGGGACGGCGCGGAGGCGGCCGACGTCCGCACCCGACGGGAGGCCGGGGGGGTCGTTGCCGCCTACCTTCAGTGGCATCTCGAACGGGCGCTGCGGGCCCTGCCGCATCTTGAACGGACGTGAGGCCACGGGCATGAAGAGCCGATGGGCGCGGAGGCGGTGGCCTGACCGGGCACGGGCGTGTACGTCGGGCGAGGGGACCGTGTGAGGAGCGGGGACGGGATGTGTGCTGCGAGACCGGTGGTCCGGGTGGGCTCGGGCCGGCGGGGGTCGGTCGGTGAGGCGCCGGCCCGGACGAAAGGATGTCGGCTGTGAGCCTGCGTGAAGAGGTGGGCAGACGGTTCCGCGATCCGCGTCCGCATCCGTCCGGAGCGCAGCCGCCGCCGTTGCCGCCGGCCCTTGTCCCGCGTCATGTCGGGATTGTCATGGACGGCAACGGCCGCTGGGCGAAGCTTCGCGGCCTGCCCCGTACCAAGGGGCACGAGGCCGGTGAGGACTCGCTGTTCGACTGCGTCGAGGGCGCGATCGAGATGGGCGTGCGCTGGCTGTCGGTCTACGCGTTCTCGACCGAGAACTGGAAGCGCTCGCCGGACGAGGTGGCGTTCCTGATGCGCTTCACCGACGGTGTCTTCGGGCGGCGCATCGACGACATGCACGAGCTCGGTGTCCGCGTGCGCTGGGCCGGGCGGCGGCCCCGCCTGTGGGGGAACGTGATCCGGCGGCTGGAGGCGGCGGAGGAGCTCACCCGCGACAACGACCGGCTGACGCTGGTGATGTGCGTGAACTACGGCGGGCGCGCGGAGCTCGCGGACGCCGCCGCGGCGATCGCCCGGGACGTGCGCGACGGCCGGCTGCGCCCGGAACGCATCAACGAGGAGACAGTCGCGCGATACCTGGACGAGCCGGATATGCCGGACGTCGACCTGCTGATCCGCACCTCCGGCGAGCAGCGGCTGAGCAACTTCCTGCTCTGGCAGGCGGCGTACGCGGAGTTCTCCTTCGTGCCCACCCTGTGGCCTGATTTCGACCGCCGCGATCTGTGGCTGGCCTGCGAGGAGTACGCCCGCCGCGACCGGCGCTACGGCGGCGTGGTCGCGAAGCATGCCTGACCACCGGCCGGCAGCCGCCGCGGGGCCTGTGGTGGCCGCCGGGGCTCCGGTGGTCGCGGTCCTCAGGTTCGAGGTGCCTGAAGCGGCCTGGTCCGATTTCGCCGCGGCCGGCGAGCGGGTGGTCGCCGCACTGGCCGCGCAGCGCGGCTTCCGCACCGCCCGGCTCGGCCGCAGCGTCGACGAGCCGGGCGCCTGGCTGCTGGTCACCGAATGGGCTGGTCCGGGCGCCTGGCGGCGGGCGCTGTCCGCCTTCGACGTCCGCTGTGAGCTGACGCCCACGCTGGTCTGGGCCCAGGACGCCCCGGGCGCCTTCGAGGTCCTGTACGAACGCGACGCCGACGGGCCGGCCTACTCCCACGGCTCGGCTCTCGCGCCGGACGCGGCGGTCATCGCCCCCGGCGCGGGCGTCCGCACGGGGGCCCGCGCCGGAGGCGACGACGGCGTGTGGAGCCTGGACGCGCGGTAGCGGCCCTGCCACCCGGTAGCCTCGGCGGGGTAACACCCGATCACCGAGCTGCCGAGGCTGACCCGATGCTGACCATGCAGGACGCCCTGCTGACGTTGACCCGCTACTGGACCGAGCGCGGCTGCATGATCGTGCAGCCGTTCAACACCGAGGTCGGCGCCGGTACGCACAACCCGGCGACCATCCTCCGGGTGCTGGGCGGCGAGCCGTGGCGGGTCGCCTACGTCGAGCCCTCGGTGCGTCCGGACGACTCCCGGTACGGGTTCAACCCGAACCGGCTGCAGACCCACACCCAGTTCCAGGTGATCCTCAAGCCTGACCCGGGCGACCCGCAGGAGCTCTACCTGGGCAGCCTGCGTGCGCTGGGCATCGACACCGCCGCGCACGACGTGCGCTTCGTCGAAGACAACTGGGCCTCACCGGCGCTGGGCGCCTGGGGGCTCGGCTGGGAGGTCTGGCTCGACGGCCAGGAGATCACCCAGTTCACCTACTTCCAGCAGGCCGGCGGCCAGTCCCTCGACCCGGTGAGCGTCGAGATCACCTACGGGATCGAGCGCATCCTGATGGCGCTGCAGGAGGTCCGGCACTTCACCGAGATCGCCTACGCGCCCGGGGTGTCGTACGGCGAGGTGTTCGGCCAGTCCGAGTACGAGATGTCCCGGTACTACCTGGACGAGGCGGACATCGACACGGTGCGCCGGATGTACACCGAGTTCGCGGCCGAGGCACGCCGGCTCATCGACGCCCGGCTGCCGGTCCCCGCGCACACGTACGTGCTCAAGTGCTCGCACGCCTTCAACATCCTCGACTCCCGTGGCGCCGTCTCGACCACCGAGCGGGCCACCTCGTTCACCCAGATGCGTGGAATGTCGCGCGAGGTCGCCGCCCTGTGGCGGGACCGGCGTGTCGAGCTCGGCAGCCCGCTGGGCGAGACGCCCCGACCGGCCGCGGCGACCCCGGCCACCGTCGACCCGGCGGCGGTGCCGACCGGGCCGGCCACCCTGCTGTTCGAGATCGGCGTCGAGGAGCTGCCGGCCGCCGAGGTGACCCGGCAGACCGAGGCCGTCCGCGCGGCGCTCGTCGAGCGGCTCGCGGCCACCCGCCTCACCCACGGCGAGGTGCTGGTGCGGGGGACCCCGCGGCGGATCGTCGCCGTCGTCGCCGACGTCGCGCCCCGGGAGCCGGACGTGGAGCGGGTCGTCCGCGGCCCGCGCCGCGCGGCCGCCTACGACGCGGCGGGTGAGCCGACGAAGGCGGCGACGGGCTTCATCCGCGGGCAGGGCGGCGACGTGGCCGATCTGACTGTTGTCGAGTACCGCGGTGTCGAGCACGTCGCGCTGGTGCGTACCGACGTCGGCCGGCCCGCGACGGAGGTGCTCGCCGAGGTGCTCGGCGCGGTGCTCGCCGGCCTGCGCGCCGAGCGGAACATGCGCTGGAACGACCCCGAGCTGTCCTTCAGCCGGCCGGTGCGCTGGGTGGTCGCGCTGCTCGGCGCCGCGGTGGTGCCGGTCGCCGTGTCCACGCTGGCCGCCGGCGCGACGTCGCGCGGTCATCGCCGCGCCGGTTCGCCGCCGATCGAGGTGGCGGGTGCCGACGGCTACGCGGACCTGCTCGCCGGGCACTCCGTCCTGCTCGACCCGGCGACCCGCCGCGAGCTGATCGTGGACGAGGCGGCGAAGCTCGCCGCCGAGCACCAGGGCACGATCGACCTCGATCTGGAGGGCGACGTCCTGGCCGAGGTGACGAACCTGGTGGAGTATCCGCGTCCGGTGCTGGGCTCGTTCGAACAGCGGTACCTCGAGCTGCCGGCCGAGATCCTCACCACGGTCATGCACAAGCACCAGCGGTACCTGGTGGTGCGTGACGCCGCCGGCGCGCTGCTGCCCTGCTTCGTGACGATCGCCGACGGGGCCGTCGACGTGCCGCTCGTGCGTGCGGGCAACGAGGCGGTGCTGCGTGCCCGGTTCGAGGACGCCGCGTTCTTCTTCGACGCCGATCTCAAGGTGCCGCTGGCGACGTTCCGCGCGGGGCTTGCGAAGCTCACCTTCGAACAGCGCCTCGGCTCGGTGGCCGACCGCGCGGACCGCATCGCCAGGCTGGCCGGAGTCCTCGCCGACCGGCTCGGCACCGGCGAGGGCACTGCGACCAGTGGGGGCACTGCGACCAGTGGGGGCACTGCGACCAGTGGGGGCACCGCGGTCGCCGGGGGCCTGTCCCCACAGGATCGGGCCACGCTGGAGCGGGCAGGGGCGCTGGCCAAGTTCGACCTCGCCACCCAGATGGTGATCGAGCTGTCGAGCCTGGCCGGGACGATGGCCCGGGAGTACGCCCGCCGGGCCGGCGAGCCCGAGGCGGTGGCCGTGGCGCTCTACGAGATGGAGCTGCCGCGCCGTGCCGGCGGGGTGCTCCCGCAGACGGTGCCCGGCGCACTGCTGGCGCTCGCCGACCGGCTCGACCTGCTGGCCGGGCTGTTCGCGCTCGACGCCGCGCCCACCGGCAGCTCGGACCCGTTCGGGCTGCGCCGGGCCGCGCTCGGGGTGACCGCCATCCTGGCGCAGCGCCCCGCGCTCGCCGGCCTCGCCGTGGCGGACATGCTGGCCGAGGCGGCGAAGCTGATCCCGGTTCCGATGTCACAGGAGGCCCTGGAGCAGGCGGACGCGTTCGTGCGCGGCCGTTTCACCCAGCAGCTTCTCGACACGGGGGTGGATCACCGGCTCGTCGCCGCCGTGGCGCCGCTGACCGCTCGACCGGCCCGCGCCGCCTCGACCGTGGCGGAACTGCGCGTCCTGGTGGAGGACCCGTCGTTCGCGCGGCTCGCCGCCGCGGTCGGGCGGATCCGCCGGATCGTTCCGGCCGACACGGCGCCGGGCATCGCGATCGCGGATCTCGTCGACCCGGTCGACCACAGACTGGCCCAGGCCGCGACCGAGCTGTCCCGTCAGCTGGTGGTCCGCACCTCCGGCCGGGCGCCGGAGCTCGTCGACTTCGTCGCCGCCGCGGCCGCGCTGCCGGAGGCGGTCGAGGCGTTCTTCGACGGTGTGATGGTCATGGCCGAGGATCCGGCGCTGCGTGCCGCGCGGCTCGGCCTGCTCGCCGAGATCCGTGACGTCGCGGGTGAGGTGCTGGACTGGGACGCGCTCGGCGCGCTGCCGACGGCCTCGGCGGGTGCCGTCGAGGCCTCCTGAGCGTCGATCTGTGGCCGGAAGGTTTAGGCAGGTCCGCTGCGGCTAACGTGATATCGCGTGGACCTGTCCTTTCGGCGGCTTCTGCCCCGTCCGCCCTCGGCGGCCTGGTTTCGGGTGCCGTGGTGGCGCTGGGCGGTGCGCATCGTCCTGATGGCCGTCGCACTTCTGCTCGTGGGCTCTGCCGCGACCTTCGGGCAGGTGTGGTGGGTAGGGCGCGGCGACGACCGCCGGGCCTCCGACACGTTGATCGTCCTCGGCGCGTCGCAGTACGACGGTCGGCCGTCGGCGATCCTCACCGCCCGCCTGGACCATGCGCTCGAGCTCTACCGTGCCGGTGTGGCGCCGCGTGTCATCACGGTGGGCGGGAACCAGCCGGGCGACCGTTTCACCGAGGCGGAGGTCGCCGCGACGTACCTGCGTGACCACGGGGTTCCGGCCGGTGCCGTGCTGGCGGTTCCGCAGGGCAGGGACACGCTGTCGTCGATGATCGCGGTGGCCAGTCTGATGGACAGCCGGAACTGGGGGTCTGCGGTGGTGGTGACCGATCGCTGGCACAGCCTCCGGTCCCGCACCATCGCCGCCGATCTCGGCATCGCGGCGGTGGCGTCGCCCTCGACCAGCGGGCCGGCGAACCGGGGCTTCGGCACGCAGGTCCACTACATCCTGCGTGAGGGCATCGGCTATCGCTTCTACCAGCTCTTTCACCGTGCCTCGCCGGCCGCGGCGCACACCCCGGCGGTCTGAGCCCGCCGGGCGAACCACCGAGATGGCCGGCGGGTCGGTGGGCCCCCTGGTAGGTACCCCCGTCCGGGCTCGTGCCGGTGCCGCCAGCGGTGATCAACGCCACGGGGGTGGCGGCCGGCGGGGAACGGATGCGACACCGGGCGGTCCCAGCGGCCCTGCTTCGTGGGCCGTCCGGCACGTGCCCGCCGCCGGCGTGGGGCTCCTCGACGGCCGTCGTATGTGACGAAGGCCAGCTTTCCGCTGGTGTGGCGGGGCGGGGGTGCTGGTACGGTTCGGATCGCGGAGTGACGGGGTAGTGCGACAGGCGTCAGACGCCGGGTCGGCCGGCCCGCGGTACATACGACACTCGACCTGTGCGGGCCGTACGTTCACGACTGCCCATCACGCCGGCATGCCGGCAGGTGCACCGGCCTGACCAGGACGACCGAAAACAGCACAATGCTGACGAAGGAGACTGGTGTGGCAACTCCCGTGTCCGAAGTGGTTGGAGTCGCCGACCTGGAGACGGTTCGGGAACTCGCGCAGCAGCTGCGAGTCGACTCGGTACGTAGCAGCACCTCGGCGGGTTCCGGTCATCCGACGTCCTCCATGTCTGCCGCGGATGTCATGGCGGTGCTGCTCACACGCCATCTCCGTTACGACTGGGACAACCCGGACGACCCCGCGAACGATCACCTGATCTTCTCCAAGGGGCATGCCTCACCCCTGATCTACTCGATGTTCAAGGCCGTCGGCGTGATCTCCGACGAGGAGCTCATGACCGGGTACCGCCGTCTGGGCCAGCGCCTGCAGGGCCACCCGACCCCGGTCCTGCCCTGGGTGGACGTCGCGACCGGATCGCTGGGCCAGGGCCTGCCCGACGCGGTCGGCGTCGCGCTCGCCGGCAAGTTCCTGGACAAGGTGCCCTACCGGGTCTGGGTGGTCTGCGGCGACAGCGAGATGGCCGAGGGCTCCATGTGGGAGGCGCTGGACAAGGCCTCGTACTACGGCCTGTCCAACCTCGTCGCGATCGTGGACGTCAACCGGCTCGGCCAGCGCGGGCCCACCGAGCTGGGCTGGGATATGGAGGCCTACGCCCGTCGGGTCGAGGCCTTCGGCGCCCGGGCGGTCGTGATCGACGGTCATGATCTGGGCGTGATCGACGCGGCGCTGGCCGACGCCGAGGACGCGGCCCGGCCCACGGTGATCCTGGCCCGCACCCGCAAGGGCGACGGCTTCTCCGAGGTGGCCGACGCCGAGGGGTGGCACGGCAAGCCGCTGCCGCAGGACATGGCCGCCCGCGCGATCGTCGAGCTGGGCGGTGAGCGCAACCTGCGGGTGCGTGGCCCGGTGCCGTCGGCGGACCTGCCCCGGCCCACGCCGGCGCCCCGCCCGGCGATCACCCTGCCGACCTACGAGCTCGGTGCCAAGATCGCCACCAGGCGGGCCTACGGGCAGGCACTGGCCGCGGTCGGCGCGTGGACGAACGTGGTGGCCCTCGACGCCGAGGTCAGCAACTCGACCTACTCCGAGGACTTCACCAAGGTCCACCCGGACCGCTTCTTCGAGATCTTCATCGCGGAGCAGCAGCTGGTCGCCGCGGCCGTCGGCCTCTCGGTGCGCGGCTACGTCCCGTTCGCATCGACGTTCGCGGCGTTCTTCTCCCGCGCGTACGACTTCATCCGGATGGCGGCCATCTCGCAGGCCGACATCCGTCTCTCCGGGTCGCACGCCGGCGTGGAGATCGGTCCCGACGGGCCGTCACAGATGGCGCTGGAGGACCTCGCGATGATGCGGGCGATCGGCGGCTCGACCGTCCTCTACCCGAGCGACGCGACGTCCACCGCGAAGCTGGTCGAGGCGATGGCCGGGCTCTCGGGTATCAGCTACATGCGGACCACCCGGGGTGCCTACCCGGTGCTCTACGGGCCGGACGAGCAGTTCGTGCCCGGTGGTTCGAAGGTCCTGCGCAGCTCGGACGCCGACACCGTGACGCTGATCGGTGCCGGCGTCACCCTGCACCACTGCCTGGCCGCGGCGGATGTCCTCGCGTCGGAGGGGGTCGCGGCGCGGGTGATCGACCTGTACTCGATCAAGCCGGTCGACGCCGCCACGCTCGCCGAGGCCGCGCGGGCGACCGGCGGGCGGCTGGTCGTGGTGGAGGACCACTACACCGAGGGCGGTATCGGCGGCGCGGTGCTGGAAGGGCTCGCGGGAGTCCTGCGGGACGGAAGCGTGTCCCTGCGGCTCGCGCACCTGGCGGTCACCGAGCTGCCCGGCTCCGGCACCCCTGACGAGCTGCTGGACTTCGCCGGCATCTCCACGCCGCACATCGTGGAAGCCGCGCGCGGCCTGCTGCGCTGAGCCAGCCGTACACGGAACCCTGGCTGCACACGGATCCGGCCCCTCGGCGTTGAGCCGAGGGGCCGGATCCGTCAGGACATGGTGATGCGAGGGGTCGTGAGCGGGGTTGTGATGCGAGGGTGTGACAGGAGAGACCGGTACCAGGTCAGCCCTGCCGGCTGCAGCCGCCCGCGCTGACCTTTCGCCGGTGACGACTCAGCCGGCCCAGCCGGCTCAGTCGTCACCGGCCGGGGACGGCCCACCACCGAAGGTCATGTCGACCAGGGTGAGATAGAGCCGGTCCGGCCGCGGAAGGAAACTGATCTTCGAGAGAGCCTGGTCCTGACCGGCGGACTCGACGACGAACTCGCCATAGCCCAGGACCCGCCCGAGCGGGTCCCGGTTGTAGGTGAGGTCGGTGATCTTCGACAGCGGCATCGTCTGGACCTTCCGGAAGACGATCCCCGACACCTTCAGCAGACGCTTGTCTGTGATCATCAGGTGGTCGAAGTGCCAGTCCGCGATCTTCCAGAGCATCCGGAGGATCATGAAGAGGGCGAAGTACCACAGCACCGTGGTGATGGGCCCGGTTTCGATGCCCTGCGTCGCCAGGATGATGTTCGCGACGAGGGCCAGCAGTACCGCGCCCAGTGTCTGCCCGAAGATCGGCAGCATGATCGCCCAGTGCAGGCGCACCATCATGACCAGGCGCTCCTGGGAAGCCAGGTACTTGGTGTCCCGCAGCGCTGGGTCGGGAAGCTGGAGTCTCGGCACGATCAAAGTCTCGCAGACGCCGGGTCCGGCAGGTGCGGGTTCACAGGGCTGTGTCTGTAACGAACTCCGACGCTCCGTTCCCGATGTCCTCAAGCCAACCGATGACCCGGTCGATGATGCTCGCGGCGCTGTCCGGTGCGGTGACGACGAAGAAGATAAGGAACGCGATCGCACCGTACTTGACGATCTTGTCCACGGCGGGCCTCCGGGCCGAGTTGGGGGAACGGGGTGCGCCCAAAGTATCGTTGTTGCGATCGACGTAGGTACGAGAATCGGCCTGATACGCATAGCTTCGTGGTCAGTGAGTGGTATGAACCCGCTGGCGCGGGCCTCTGAACTCGCAAAACAGGCCGAAGGTCACCGTCGGTGAGTGTCTGTAGCCCCCCGAATCGGTGCTGATCCACAAGTCCGCTTCGGCGTGTCGCGCCCTCTCTGGGGGAGTGTGGTCGTCCGGTCGTTGGGTGCGGTGGCCGTCCGGCTCGCCGGGTTGCCCCGGCGGTGCCATCCCCGCGTCATCCAGGTGCTGCATTGTGCCGCCTGTGCTGTCCTGTCCCGCCTGCGCTGTCCTGCGCTCCTGTGTCGTCCCGGCCCGGCTGGTGTCCCCGGGCGTGGTCGGCGGGCCACCGGTGTGTCGCCGGCGAGGGGTCGATGTCGGCCGTTGCGGGGCACTGACGGGCCGACAGCTACCAACGGCACTGTGACCAGCGAAAAACGACGTACGCTGTGATCGCTGTCGACTGTGTTTGGGATGGGATGGGGTCGTGGCGCGACACTGGAGTGATGAGGGTGGTTCGTCGGTGGCTTCCGATGTGGCCCGTGTCGCATCATGGACCCTGCAGGGGTGTGCCGATCGGTGCCGGTCGTCGTCGCTGCGGCGCCAGCCGGGCCGTGTGACCCGGGTGGCTGGGGCCGTCCGGCCCTTGCCCGGCCGCTCGCGGGCGAGCGCATGGCATGATCGACACTGTCGGCCGGATGACAAGTACCATCACGCGAAAGGACCGTTGACACCGACACCATCGGTGGCCTAGCCGGCTCGACGGCAGCGCCGTCCCGCCGGGCAGGCGGCCGGCAGCGTCGTCTGAGGTGACCGGACACATCGAGGCCCGCGACTCGCGCAACCCCAGGGCGGGGGGCGCCGTCTATCCAGTGAACTCGGAGCCCGTAGGTGGCGGGCCCGCCGGACGTGATCAGGGAGGGTTCGGTGGCCGGACGCATCCGCGACGCCGACATCGCTCTCGTCCGGGAGCGGTCACCCATCGCGGACATCGTCGGTGATCATGTCCAGCTCCGTCCGGTCGGTGGCGGCAGCCTCGTCGGCCTGTGCCCCTTCCACGACGAGAAGTCGCCGTCGTTCAACGTGCGGCCATCGGTCGGCTTCTTCCACTGTTTCGGCTGTAACGAGGGTGGAGACGTCTACGCCTTCGTCCGCAAGATCGACGGTCTCAGCTTCCCGGAGGCGGTGGAGCGGCTCGCGCGCCGGGCCGGGATCACCCTGACCTACGAGGGCGGTGGGCCGACCAGCCGGGCGGTCACGAGCCAGCGGCAGCGGCTGCTGGACGCGCACCGGCTGGCCACCGAGTTCTACGTCGAGCAGCTCTACTCCTCGCCGGATGCGCGCGCGGGCTGGGAGTTCCTGGCTTCGCGGGGCTTCGACCGGTCGGCGGCCGAACGGTTCGGCCTCGGTTACGCCCCGGCGTCATGGGACGCGCTGACCCGGCACCTGCTCGCCCGCCGGTTCACCGCGGAGGAGCTGGAACTGGGCGGGCTGGCCAAGCGCGGTGGTCGTGGCGGCCTCATCGACCGCTTCCATCACCGGCTGCTGTGGCCGATCCGTGATCTCGGTGGGGAGGTCGTCGGCTTCGGTGGCCGGCGTCTCGCCGAGGGCTCCGACGCCGGGCCGAAGTACCTCAACACGGCCGAGACGCCGCTGTTCAAGAAGGCCAGGCTCCTCTACGGCGCCGACCTGGCCAGGCGCGACATCGCGCGCCGCTACCAGGTGGTCGTCGTCGAGGGGTACACCGATGTCATGGCCTGCCACCTCTCCGGTGTGACGACGGCGGTCGCGAGCTGTGGGACGTCGTTCGGCAGCGACCATGTCGCCATCGTCCGTCGTCTGCTGATGGATTCGGACAGCCGTACCGGCGAGGTCATCTTCACCTTCGACGGTGACCAGGCCGGTCAGGCCGCCGCGCTGCGGGCCTTCGAGTTCGAGGAGCGGTTCGTCACCCAGACCTTCGTCGCGGTGCAGCCGGACGGTCTTGATCCGTGCGACCTGTGGACCCAGCGCGGGGACGCGGCCGTGCGTGATCTCGTGGCGGCCAGACAGCCGCTCTTCGAGTTCGCGATCCGCGGTGCGATCGACCGCTACGACCTCAACACCACGGAAGGCCGGCTCGCGGCGCTCGACGCGGCCGCCCCGCTGGTCAACCGGCTCAAGGACGCCGGCATCCGGCACCGGTACGCGGTGAACCTGGACCGTTGGCTCGGCTTCCTGGACGAGCGGTTCGTGGTCGAGCGGGTAGCCGCGCACCGTTCCCGGGCACAGGGGAGTCCAGGGGCACCGGGGAGTTCGGGCACGCCGGGCAGCTCAGGCGCGCACGGGAGCACCAGGGCACGCGGGGGCTCCGGGGCGGACGGCACGGCGGCGGCCGCCTCGGCGCGTCGTCGGCCCGAACCCGCGCCCGACGAGGCAACCGCCATCGTCGAGCGCGAGACACTCAAGCTCGCCCTGCAGCACCCGGGGCTGGCCGGCCCGATGTTCGACACCCTCGCCGCGGAGCTGTTCACTGTTCCTGTGCACCGTGCGGTCCGTGAACTGATCGCCACGGCCGGTGGGGTTTGCGCGGGTCTGTATGCGGCCGGCGACCCGTCGGGCTGGGTCGCGGCAGTGGTCGCCGCGGCGCCCGACGAGGAGCTGCGGCGGTTCGTTCTCGCGCTCGCGGTGGAGGGGGTGCTGTGCGACCACGATGTTGACGACCGTTATGTCGACGATCAGATGTCGCGTGTCCAGGAGCTGCATGTGACCCGTCGGATCAGGGAAGTCAAGTCGCGGGTGCAGCGGCTGAACCCCACCTCCGACTCTGATGCCTTCAACCGTGCGTTCGGCGAGCTGATTGCTTTGGAACAGCACAAGCTCCAACTCCGGGAGCGGGGCGTAGGTGCCGCGTAACCTGGGTCGATCCCGAGAAGGAAGTGACGAGATTCCGCCCATGAGTCCTACCGTCCTACCCCGCGAGGCCCAGGTGGACGAGGTCAAGGACCTCATCACCCGTGGCAAGGAGATCGGTTTCCTCACCACTGAGGACGTCACGGTCGCGATCCAGGCGGCCGAGTTGCCCCCTGAGCAGGCCGAGACGGTCCTGCAGGTGCTCAACGACGAGGGCATCGAGGTGCTCGAGGCCGGGGGCGAGAACGCCGACGAGGCGGATCTGCTGGCCCGTCGGCGTCGCGAGGAGGAGGAGCTCGCGCTCAAGGCCCCGACCTCCGACCCGGTACGGATGTACCTCAAGGAGATCGGCAAGGTCCCGCTGCTCACCGCGGAGGAGGAGGTCGACCTCGCCAAGCGGATCGAGGCGGGTCTGTTCGCCTCCGAGAAGCTCGCGGTGGCGACGAAGAAGACCTCCCCGCAGATGCGCCGGGACCTGGAGGCCATCGAGCGGGACGGGCAGATCGCCAAGCGGAAGCTCGTCGAGGCGAACCTGCGGCTCGTCGTCTCGATCGCCAAGCGCTATGTCGGGCGCGGCATGCTCTTCCTGGACCTGATCCAGGAGGGCAACCTCGGTCTCATCCGGGCGGTCGAGAAGTTCGACTACACCAAGGGCTACAAGTTCTCCACCTACGCCACCTGGTGGATCCGGCAGGCCATCACCCGCGCCATCGCGGACCAGGCCCGGACGATCCGTATCCCGGTGCACATGGTCGAGACGATCAACAAGCTGATCCGCATCCAGCGGCAGCTCCTCCAGGACCTCGGCCGGGAGCCGAGCCCGGAGGAGATCGCCAAGGAGATGGACCTCACGCCGGACAAGGTCCGGGAGATCCTGAAGGTCTCCCAGGAGCCGGTCTCGCTGGAGACGCCGATCGGTGAGGAGGAGGACTCTCACCTCGGCGACTTCATCGAGGACTGCGACGCGGTCGTCCCGGTGGACGCGGCCAGCTTCATTCTCCTTCAGGAGCAGCTCGACTCGGTGCTGCACACTCTCTCCGACCGGGAGAAGAAGGTGATCCAGCTCCGGTTCGGCCTGACGGACGGCCACCCGCGGACGCTGGAGGAGGTGGGTCGCGAGTTCGGGGTGACCCGCGAGCGCATCCGTCAGATCGAGTCCAAGACGCTGTCCAAGCTGCGTCATCCCTCGCGATCCCAGAAGCTTCGCGACTACCTGGAGTAGTCGAACTCGTTGTAGTCGTTCGTTGACTTAGGGTTTCCGTCCTGTAAGGGTCGGACCCTGTGACGCAGCGGTCAGGCAGTCCGGAAGGATCTGCGGCTCCCGGGCTCCCTGACGGTTGCGTGTCCGCGTGCCCGCACGTGTCCTTTCTCCGCTGGCTCGTGCTTGCGGCGACCGGAGGCCGCACCTTTCTGAGCGCGCGATGGGTCCGTGGGCTGTTGGCTCTGACCCCGTCGTCGTGGCGGCCAGGCCTCGCGCTGCGGCTACTGGGGCTGGCGCCGCACTATTTCCACGGCCACGGCCTGAGCTTCCGCGGTCACGGCCTGGGCAGCGCGGCGCACCGCAGCCGCGTCTCGCTCGAGATGTTCGTCCGGGATGTGCTTGAGCCGTACCTGGCCCCCGAGCAGGACCTGCTCGATGTCGGATGCGGCCCCGGCTACCTCACCCGCGCGGTGGCCGGGCGGGTCTGGTCCGTGACGGCGCTTGACGTCTCCCGTGGGGTTCTCGCCTGCGCACGGATCCTGAACCCGGCGATCAACATCGACTACCGGACTCCCCAGGACTTCTTCGGATCCGGGCGGCGGGTGGACATCGCCGTCTCCCTCGATGTCGCGACCTGGATGGGCGATGGCGAGCTGACCGACCTGCTGGACCTGGTGTGGGCGAGCCTGCGCCCCGGCGGATGCCTCGTCCTGCGCACCTGTGTGCGCGCGGATGTCTCCGGACCTGGCCCCGGGCCTGGTCAGGCTGCCGAGCCCGTCGGGCGGTCCACGCTCGCGGCGGGGCAGTCCAGGCGCGCGCACTCGCGTGGATCGCGGCGCGGATCCCCGCACTGCCATCCTCGGCAGGCGGATGATCTCGTCGGGCTGGTCGAGCAGGCCGGCTTCGGGAGCGTCCTGCTCCACGCCCTGCACGCCCCGGCTGTCGAGAGCGGTCCGCAGCGTGCAGTGGCGGAGAACGCCGCGGCGCAGAACTGTCTGCTGGTCGCGATCCGCCGCTACGACCGGATCGGCGGATCAGACCGGATCACCGAGGCGGCGGCGCAATCTCCGCCGCCGCCGCAGCGGGCATCGCAGCCTGCGGCCCGAGGCTGATCAGCTGCGCTGACGGCCCAGCAGCGCGGCGAACACGGCCTGGCTGTGATCGTCGGGGTCGGTGACGGCACGCGCCCAGTCGCTGGCAAGCCGTCCGGCGCGGGCCAGCCGTGCGCGGTCGGCGAGCAGGTCGGCCAGCACCCGCGCCAGGGCTGGGCTGGACTCGTCCGCCGGGGTCCAGCCGGTGACACCCCGTTGGTAGGCGTCCCGGGAGCCGCCCTGTGCCGGACCGATGACGGCGCAGCCCGCGAGCTGGGCCTCGAGCAGGGCGGTCGGGTGCGACTCGCCGCTCACCGGCGACCTGGTACGGGTTCTGGTGCACAGGGCGAAAAGGTCGGCTGTCGCATACAGCCGGGCCAGTTCCTCGTCGCTGGGATCCTCGAACAGATCCGTGTGCTCCCGCCCGGCGATCAGGGCATGCAGTGAGCCTGGGGCCGGCCCGGCTCCCGCGATCACGAGCCGCACCGGTCCCGCCGTCCCGCCGGCATCGTCCGGCGCTTCCTCCGGCACCGGTGCGCGCAGCGTGTCCAGGGCGTCCACCAGGGTCGGAAGGCCCTTGGCCTCCCACTCGTCGAGGGGGAAGACGGTGAGCACCGTCGGCACCGGGGGCAGCGGGCGCCGCCGGGCGGCCTCGGCGAGGAGCGCCTCCCGCCAACGATGGTCCAGACCAGGTGGAATGACCGCGCCCATCCTGGTCGGGGACAGCGCTCCCGCGCCGAACGAGCTTGTCGTCACCGGGCAGAGCAGCGGGTCGTGGCGCAGCAGAAGACGCAGGTGGCGCCGCATCGTCCACATGTCGACGCCGTGGAAGAGCACCGGTACCCGGCTGGCGCCGGTGAGTCGGGCGGTGACGAGGCCGGTCAGTGCCAGGTCCACCTGCCCCACCACGACGCTGTCCAGCGGGCCCAGTGCCCGTGCGAGTGCCGCGGTCTCCCATGCCGAGCGGCAGCGGCCCGCCAGGTCGAGGCCCGGTCGGGCCGGTTGGTCAGGTGATCCGCGCCGCCCGCCCGGCCCGGTCCGTGCCTGCTGGTCGTCCGGCCCGCCCGGCGTGAGCTGCGTGACCTCTGCGCCGCCGGCCTGAAGGCCCGCGACGACGGCGGCAAGCTGCCGCGCGGCGTCCGGGCGTGCCTTCGCCGGTCTCAGCAGGAGTACCCGTGGCGCGGGCGTGGGCGCCGAGGTCGGCGTGGAAGCGGATGTGGCGCCGGGTTCTGCGGGGGCGGCCGGCCTGGTCGGTGAGCGGCGAGAGGGGAGCACGGAACGTGATAGTAGAGAGTCTTTCCGTAGTTCCGTTGATGCGTGGCCGTGTCCGCCTCCGCGTGGGTGTTCGCGCCTTCGCTTCGAAGGGCTCCGGTGTGGCCGCGTGTGGCGGGGCGCCGTAGGCTACGCGGCCCTTGCGTGCTGTGGTGGCGGTTTCGCTCCAGGTAGCCGAAGGGGGCATCCTCACCGTTCCGACTGGCCGAGCGGCGGCTCGTGCCGACTCCGGGCCGGAGACGTCGACGGCCGTGCCGCCGGTGCGTCCGCCGTGTGAGGCGGCGCTGGGGCCCAGGTTGTCCACCGGGTGACACGCGGCTCATCCAGCCGTGGGTCGCCGCTCGGGGGGACAGGGCCGAGGCCGTCCAGCAGACCGTGCAGGATGAGCCGGCCAGGGTGCGATCCGTCGGCTCCCGGTGGCCTGAGCACCGTGGCGCGCGGAAGTGTCGCGAGGACGGTCCAGAGCAGCGCCGCGGCGGTGCGACCGTGCCAGCGGCGGATCCGGGTGTACCAGAGGCGGTTGCGCACCTCGTAGTAGCCGTAGGCGGCGGCGGGCACGGGGCCCGCGCCCCGGCGCCAGGCCAGCCAGGGGCTGATCACGACACTCCAGCCGGCATCGCGGACGCGATGGCAGAAGTCGACGTCCTCGAGGCCCAGGAAGTAGCGGCCATCCATCGGAATCCGCTGATGGCATTCGGCCTTGACGAACATCGCCGCGCCGGTCACCCAGTTGGCCTCGCTGGGCCGGTCGCCGGGGGCGTTGCCGAGGATCCGGGGCAGGACGAGGAACCGGGTCGGGCGTGCCGGCGTGGTCGGCGCCGTGGCGTCATCCACGAGGGTGGGGGCCACGATCCCGATGTTCGCGCCGGCCAGCAGCTCCAGGCAGGCCCCGATGGTCGGATCGTCGATGCGCACGTTGTTCTCGACCAGCAGGTAGGCGGCAGCCGCGGGCATCGTCTCAACGGCGTAGCGGAAGGCTCCACCCCGCCCGAGATCACGGGGGGGAATGAGCCAGCCGACGCTGGCCGGCAGCCCGGCGGGCCGTTCGGCGCGGTCGTTGGCGATCACCGTGACCTGGTCGAGATGAGTGGAGACGTCAAGGCGGGTCGCGAGATCGAGTGTCGGCTCCGTCGGGCCTCGGTGCACGATCACCGCGACGGTCTTCATGGCCGCACCTCACGCGGGCCCGCGACGGGCACGGTGGGGGTTGCGGGGCGCCGGAGCCCGGGTCGGTGCCGGGCCCTGCGTCGCGCGGGGTGGGCGGCCTGGTATCCCGGGAGGAGGACCGCCGGCTCCGCCGGCGCCGCCGAGCATGCAGAGATCTCCACCTGTGCTCCTCTTGGGCGCAAACCCCGTGGTGGTCGCCGAACCCCGCGGAGTGAATGCAAATGATATCTATCAAGTAACCCAGAGTAACTTCTGGTGTCGAAGCGTAGTCCTGCGAGGCTCGATCCCGAGTGAGGGTGGGCCGGGCGTCGGCCGGAGTCTCGCTGGGCATCAGTCCGTGGTTTCTATCTGCAAATCACTCGCAAGTGCGTATTCTTAGCACCCGATGGGGCGATCTGCGCCGCGGACGGGCCGGAGACCCGGCGAGAGGGGAGACCATGCATATCCCGGATGGGTTCATCGATGCTCCGACCTCCGCCGCGTTCGGTGTGGTGGCGGTCGCGGGTATCGGTTACGCCGTGAAACGGGCGGGCGAGGAGAACACGGACCAGCTCACACCGCTCGCCGGTCTGGTCGCCGCATTCGTGTTCGCGGCCCAGATGCTCAACTTTCCGGTGGCGATGGGAACCAGCGGGCATCTGCTCGGCGGCACTCTCGCGGCGGTTCTCGTCGGCCCGTGGCTGGGGGCGATCGGGCTGGCAGTGGTGCTCGGTGTGCAGTCACTGTTCGCGGATGGAGGGCTGACCGCGCTCGGGCTCAACATCACCAACATGGCGCTCGTCGGTGCGATGGGAGGGTACGGGCTGTTCACCCTGGCCCGACGCCTGCTGCCGCGTCGTGCCTCGTCGGTGATCGCCGCATCGGTGATCGCCGCCTTCGTGACGGTGCCACTGGCCGCAGGTGCCTTCGTCGCGGAGTTCGCCGTGGGTGGCACGGTCGACCTTCCCCTGGATGGCGTCGCCGGTGCGACGCTCGGCGTGCACTGCCTGATCGGGATCGGCGAGGCGGCGATCACCGCGGCAACTCTCAGCCTGGTCCTGAGTACCCGGCCGGACCTCGTGTACGGCGCTCGCGACCTGCTCGGAAAGCAGGAGCTGACGGTCCGCCGCCGCGAACCCGCCGTCGTCGGCGCCACCGGCCTGTCGGGTCGCCCGCCCGCCCTCGCGCCCGCCGGTGCTGATGGCTCGTCGGATCGAATCGGGGATGGGAGCAACCCCTCATGACCAGGTCGGCCGCCGCGGATGCGACGTCCTCCACCCTGACCGAGTCGACGGCGACCGAGCCGACGGTGCGGCGTGTCGCCGCGCGCCCTGAGCGGCACAACAAGGTCTTTGTCGGCCTCGGCCTGTTTGTTGCGTTCGTCCTGGCTGGATTCGTGTCCGGCTTCGCCAGCTCGAGCCCGGACGGCCTGGAGAAGGTCGCGGCCGACCAGGGCTTCATCCACCAGGAGAAGAGCCATTCGTTCGCGGACTGGCCACTCGCCGGCTACGCGGTGTCCGGGATCGACAACGAGCGTCTCGCCGGCGGCCTGGCCGGCGTCATCGGGGTGTCGATCGCCTTCGTCGTGGGTGGCGCCGTGTTCTGGGGAGTCACTCGGCTTCGGCCGCGGGCCGCTTCCGCGGCCTCGGAGCGCGATCAGGCGGCGGAGCGTACCGGAGCCGGGCCGGGGGCCGGAGCCGGTGGCGCTCCGCTCGCCTGAGTGAGGGGTGGCGGCGACCGCGATGGGTGGTGGCGCGCATCTGCTCGATCCATATCAGCCCGGACGGGGCGTTCTGCGGAGCATGCCGGCGCAGTGCAAGATCGTCGCGGCCTTCGGCTACGTGATCTGCGTGGTGGTCACCCCGATCACCGCTGGCTGGGCTTTCGGGGTGCACCTGCTGGTGCTGGCCTCGCTCTGTGCGCTGGCGCGGCTGCGGCCGCTGTTCGTGATCCGCCGGCTCGCGGTGGAGATCCCGTTTCTCGCCTTCGCGGCGGCACTTCCGTTCGTCGTTCCCGGCCCACGGGTCGAGCTGCTCGGGCTCGGACTCTCACGGCCTGGGTTGGAACAGGCGTTCGGCCTGCTCGCGCGGGCTACGCTCGGATTGATGACCGTTATCGTGCTCGCCGCGACCACGCCGGCAAATGATCTTCTGGCCGGGCTTGAGCGACTCCGGCTGCCCCCCGTGATCATCGCGGTCGCGTCTTTCATGATCCGGTATTCGGGCCTCGTCGTGGATCAGATGCGTCGGATGGGTGTGGCTCGCCGTTCGCGCGGGCACGAGCCGCGCTCACTACGAGCGACCGGCGTGCTCGCGGCGTCGCTCGGCACCCTGTTCATCCGTTCGTACGAGCGGGGCGAGCGGGTTCACCTGGCGATGCTCGCCCGCGGCTACTCGGGCACGATGCCTGTCGCGATGCCGACCGTGTCGCCGCGACCGGCCCAGTGGGCGACGGCCAGTGCGCTGGTCATCCTCGGTGTCGCGGTCGCCGTCGCCGGCCGGAGCCTCGATCTCGGTGTGGTGTCGTGACGTCCAGATCCACGTCGGCTTCGGCTGCCGAGGCTGCGTCCGTGACCGCCGCCGCGGACGCGGGACGTCCCGCGGTGGAGATCGAGGGCCTCGCCTTCGCCTATCCGGACGGGCGGCAGGTGCTCTTCGGGGTCGACCTCACGGTCGCCCGCGGTGAGCGGATCGCGGTGCTCGGGCCGAACGGTGCCGGCAAGACGACGCTCATGCTGCATCTCAACGGCATTCTGGCGGCCGGCGCGGGCACGCTTCGCATCGGCGGGATGCCCGTCGCGAAGGCGAACATGCCGGAGATCCGGCGCCGGGTCGGCCTGGTCTTCCAGGACCCCGACGACCAGCTCTTCATGCCGACCGTGGGTCAGGACGTCGCGTTCGGCCCCGCGAATCTGGGCCTTCGAGGCGCGGAGCTGTCGGACCGGGTGGCCGAGGCGCTGCGGGCTGTCGGTTTGGCGGAGTACGCCGAGCGGGCGCCGCATCACCTCAGCCTGGGCGAGCGGCGCCGCGCCGCCGTGGCGACGGTGCTCGCCATGCGGCCGGAGGTTCTTGTCCTCGACGAGCCATCGGCCAATCTTGATCCGGCTGGTCGCCGCGAGCTCGCGGAGGTTCTCCAGGGGCTGGACCTCACGCTCATCATGGTCACCCACGATCTGCCCTACGCACTGCAACTATGCCCGCGCTCGGTCATCCTCGACCAGGGAATGATCGTTGCGGATGGCGCGACGGCCACCCTGCTGAGTGACGAACCGTTGATGATGTCGCACCGACTGGAGTTGCCCTTCGGGTTCAACCCGCGCCACGCCATCGCGGAGAGTAGTTGATACATGGCTTAGGGTTGCAGCATGGCTGCTGGGACTCCGGGCGAGGGCAAGGAACCGGGCAGTTCACTGTCGACGTCGGCTTCACCGGCCGACCTGGCCGGGGCCGACCGGCGAGGAGTCGATGCCCCGGGCGAGCTCGACGGCCTCGACAGCCTCGACGACCTGATGGGCGGCCCGGATCCGCGGAACCCACCTGTCGCCGCGGTGCCGGCCCAGGGCCTGGCGCCGGCATATCGCCCGGCGCGGGCGAGAGGACGTGGATACGCTGCCCCGGAGCCGCTGGCAGCGGACCCGCTGCGGGATCGGACGGTGCGATCGCTTGGCGGCCATCTCGCCCGGGGCGCCGGGGAGTTGATGATCACCTGTGGTGTCATCGTGGTTCTCTTCCTGTGCTACCAGCTGTGGATCACTGACATCTTCGCTGCTCGAACGCAGGATCAGATCCGCCACGACCTGACAACAGCCTGGGCCAAGCAGCCCCTCCCGAAGCCGGCGGTGGGCGGCGGCGCGGACCCGAGGAAGCGGCCATCCGTGCCGCCCGTCGAGCTCGGCGACGGGATCGCCGTGCTGAGGGTGCCGCGTTTCGGAGCGGACTACGCGCCGGTCGTCGTGGAGGGCGTGTCGACGGCGGACCTGCGCCGCGGACCAGGGCACTTCCCGGGCTCGGCGATGCCTGGCGAGATCGGGAACTTCGTCGTCTCGGGACACCGAACGACCTATGGCAAGCCCTTCAGTCGGGTCGACGAGCTCAAGGTGGGGGACCCCATCGTGGTCGAGGTCGCCGACAGGTATTTCACCTACCGGGTCACGGGATCGGAGATCGTCGACCCCCACCGGCTGGACGTGACCTACCCCGTACCAGGGCATCTGGGGGAGGCCCCCACCAAGGCACGGATGACGCTGACGACCTGCCATCCGCGCTTCTCCGCGAAGAGCCGACTCATCGTCTTCGCGGAGCTCGATGAGACGAGAGACAAGAGCGATGGGCCGCCTCCCGTACTGACGGGCGGGTAGCCAGCTCAGCCCTGGGCTCCTCCTCGGCCTTGGAGGTGACCCCTGGATCACTGCCCGCGCCGACCACGATCGGTGTGAATCGCCTTAGGGGATTGACTCATGTACAGCTGGATATTCAGGCATCTTCCCGGGCCGAGGCAGGTGCGGATCCCGCTCGCCGTGCTTCTCGCGCTCGCCGTTGTCGCGATTCTCCTTTTCCTGGTCTTCCCGCTGGTCGAGTCGTATCTGCCCGCTACGAGCGTAACCGTCGGGGACTAGGCGGGGAACGCGCCGGTGTGTTGCTCGCTGTGGCACGCGAGCTTTCCCTGTCGGGTTCCACGGTCGGACCACACACAGATCACAAGTGGCAGGATCATGCCGTTGAAGCGTCGAACGTTTGCCGTTCGTCAGGGAATCTTGTCCCGTGATGTCTTCCGATGAGCGAACGGAGGGGCTAGTAGCCCTTGCGGCCGGGCCAAGAATCCCGGGGTCCGATAACCTGCCAACTCGTGCGGGTGACCCGCACGTACCGCGGGGGCGAGCGAACCAGGCGCAGGCAGCCGCTACGACAGGGCAGGCGTGGGGAGCCCGTTCCTAACGGAGCAGGTTCGACTTCGGGGGCAAATCGTATGGTCAGGCAAGACTTTTCTCTGAGCGGTTCACCAGGTGAGCGTCGGTGGTGACCTCGGCGCGAATGGACCGCACGATCAGGCGGCGTACCGTGCCTCGCAGGCCGCCGGCGGGTCCTCCCGGTGTGCCGGTACCGGCACAGGCAGCAGCGGAAGCGCCGGTGACGCACACGCCGGTGACGTACGCGCCGGCGGAACGAAACCCGATGGGCGAGCACAACGATTCGTCCGGGCCGTCGGCGTGCACTGCGCTGACAGGAGTCGACACCGCCGGCGCAGGCGAGGGCGAGGGCGAGACGGCCTGTTCCGGTCCGGGTCGATATGTGGTGCTCGGCGGCGTGGAGTCGCCCGGCCCGGTGCGGGCGGGGGCGTCCACGCCGCCGTCGGACCCGGCACCGTGCTCCGGCGGCGCCGGTTCGGCCCGGCCGATGGCTGCCCGGCCGATGGCTGCCCGGCCGATGGCTGCCCGGCCGATGGCTGCCCGGCGTTCCCGTTCCGTCGCGCTCGGATCGGCGCACCGGGCCGCCGCCGCACTCGTCCTCGCCCCGGTCCTACTGGTTTCCATCGTGGTCTGGTCGCTCTGCCGCGGCGGGTCGACTCTGCCGGCGATCCTGGCTTCCTCCCTGGCGACGACGCTTGCCGTCGGTCTGCCGGTGCTGGGCGTCAGCGGCCGCGCGGCCGCGCTGCTCGGCCGGCGCCGGCGCGGCGTGGACGGCCTCACCGGCCTGCCGGGCCGCCGGCATTTCCTGAAGACCGCCGGCCACTGGCTGGGAGGGGGGCATCGGGCCGGCGGCGCCGCGCCCGCCGCACTTATTCTCGTTGACCTTGATCGTCTGCGGGATATCAACGGAACACTCGGCCATGAGAACGGTGACCGACTGCTTCGGTCCGTCAGTGACCGGCTCCAGCAGGTTCTGGGCGCCGACGATCTGCTGGCGCGGGTGGACGGTGACGAGTTCGCGGCACTGCTGCGCGGCGTCGACCTTCCCGACGCGGAGGGGGTGGCGCGGCGAATCAGGGAGGCACTGCGGACACCGGTCAGCCTCGACGACCTGCGCGTGCAGGCGGAGGTGAGCGTGGGTATCGCCCATTTCCCGGAACACGGGCGGAACGTGCTCGAGCTTATGCGGCGAGCAGAGGAAGCCATGTACACGGCGAAGGGCACCCACAGCGGCCAACGCGTCTACGCTCCCGACTGCCAGCTGGGGAGTCGGGCGAGCCTGGGGCTGCGTGCGGATCTGCGTGAAGCGCTGGACGAGGGCCAGATCGAGCTGCGTTACCAGCCCAAGGTCGACATGCGCAGCGGGCGGATCAGCGGCGTCGAGGCCCTGGTGCGCTGGCGGCATCCCACCGGAGGCCTCCGGCCGCCGGACCTGTTCCTGCCCGAGATGGAGCGGGCGGGTCTGATGGAGCTGCTGACCCGGCGTGTCCTCGACCTGGCCCTCACCGACTGCGTTCGGTGGCGCGCGGCCGGGGCCACGCTCGCGGTGTCGGTGAACGTGCCGGCCTCGGTCATCGTCGACCCGGGATTCGTCGACCTGGTACGTGGGGAGCTCGAGATCCACGGCCTGCCCCCGTCGGCGCTGGTCGTCGAGGTCACGGAGGACGGGCTCATCACGGTTCTGGAGAAGGCGCAGCGGACGCTCGCGGGCCTGCGTGACCACGGTGTGCGGGTCAGCCTCGACGACTACGGCACCGGGCTGTGCTCCCTTGCCTATCTGCTCGAGCTCCCGGCCGATGAGGTGAAGCTTGACCAGCGCTTTCTGCGTGACATCGACCGGGACCCCTCCGCGGCGGAGATCGTCCGATCCACCGTCTCCCTCGCACACGCCCTGAGCCTGCGCATCGTGGCCGAGGGCGTCGAGACGTCGCGCTCGTGGGCCTCACTCGCTGCCTGGCAGTGCGACGAGGCGCAGGGTTACTTCGTCTCCCGCCCGATGACGGGGGAGCGGGTGCTGAGCTGGCTGAAGGAATGGGATGACCGTCTCCGGCGGCTGCCGCAGGTGGGCGAGCCGGCGATGACGGGGCCGATCAAGGTCACATCCGGGTCGTCGGGCGCCGGTGGTGTGTTCCCGCAGTCTGTTCCCGAGGCGACCTCGCTCACGGCGACCACGGCGGTAGCCCCCATGGCGGGCGGATCCGATCTGACCGGCACGCCGGTTCCACCGAACACCGCGCCGTTGAAGATCGGCGTGCGCGGCCCGGCACCACGATCTCGGGCACTTCGCGGCTCACAGCGCGTCGACACGGGAGGGCGACGCCTGTCCGGCCAGCTGGTGCACGAGGATCGGCTGACGGGCTAGCGGGAACGGCGTACCTGGTGGCCAGGCCTCACGGGAGGTAGGCCTGACCACCAGGCCATGCCGTGGCGCCTTGAACGGGCTGGCGTCGGGCGGGCAGGTTGTGGAGGGCGGGTTGTGGAGGGCAGATGGCGGTTGGACATCGGGAAGCCGTGCCAGATCGGGCGAGCTGGTCGGTGCTCATGGTCTGTACCGGCAACATCTGCCGGTCCCCGGTCGCGGAGCGGCTGGCCGTCGCCGGGCTGACCCGGCTGATGGCGCGGGTCGGGCTGCGTGAGCCACTCGCCTGCGCGGCAGCGGTGAGCAGCGCCGGAGTCCAGGCCTGCGTGGGTGGGCCCATGCACCCGCTCGCGTCCGCGGTGCTGGACGAACACGGCGTGGATGATGCCGGGTTCCGTGCACGGCAGCTGACCACCGCGATGGCGGAGCGGGCCGATCTCGTTCTCTGCGCGACGCGTCAACATCGTGCGGACGTCGTCACGCTGGCACCGCGGGCGGTCCGCAGATCATTCACCCTGCGCGAGTTCGCGCGGCTGGCAGATTGGGCCCTGGCCGACGGTCGCCTGGCCTCGCTCGAGCCGGATGTCGAGATCCAGCCGGAGCACCTGCGGGTGGCGGGGATGGCGCTGACGGACGCCGCGGCGGCGGCGCGTGGCATGACGCGTCCGTCTGCTCCGGAACATGACGACATCGCCGATCCGCTCGGTGGAAACCTGGAGGCGTTCCGAGACTGTGCGGACATCATCGACGCGGCGGTCAGGTCGGTGGAACACGTGCTTACGAGCCTGCTGCTGCCTCGCCCCGCAGCGGTTCACCGAGGACCGGAAAAATAGATAACTACTGCAGCAAAGATTTAAGTGAGCGCATAGGAGCGGGCGCGGCCGGACGGGTGTCGACGCGCACCGGTACCGGTTGATTGCGGCCCGGCGTGGAGAAGTATCGGCTACTCTCCCAGCAAGTAGCCTCCGGAAAATATTCAGATGTTTTTCGGGTATGCGAAGAGAGAGCTGGTTGCGGTATGGATGCGCTGGTGATCGTAGGTGCGGGTGGCCACGGCCGGGAGCTGCTCGAGGTCGTCGAGGCTGTGAACGAGGTCGAGCCGACTTACGACATTCTCGGCGTACTCGACGACGGTGAGCCCGATCTCGACCTCCTCGCGACCTACGGAGTCCGTCATCTCGGGCCGGTAAGCCTCCTCGCCGACCTGGACGCCAGGTATGTACTGGGAATCGGCTCCCCGTATGCGCGGCGGGCGATCGATCGTGCTGCCACCGGCTGGGGCCGGGTACCGGTGACCCTCGTCCACCCGGCCGCCATGGTCGGCCGCCGGGTCACCCTGGGGCCTGGAAGCGTGGTGTGCGGGTTCGCCAGCATCACGTCCAATGTGCTGACCGGTCGCCATGCTCACGTCAATGTCGCGGCGACGGTCGGGCACGACTGTCGGCTGGGTGACTACACGACGCTTGCGCCCGGGGCTCGGATCAGTGGTGCCGCCACGATAGGTGACGGGGCGACGGTCGGGAGCGGCGCGGTTGTCCGACAGGGGCTCACGGTCGGGGCCGGCGCGGTCGTCGGCGCCGGCGCGGTCGTGATCCGGGAACTTCCCGCCGAGGTGGTGGCCGTCGGGGTTCCCGCTCACCATCGGCCGCCCGTGCCGCAGCTCGGCTGGTACTGATCGCTGCGGGTTTGGGCCTCCCGCGCCACGGCTTCGATCGAACTGCGCCGCAGCGCTGGAGCTGAACCCCGGGCGGGCGCCGCGCCTCCTTCCCGCCGGTCCTGACCGGCGCGCCGTTCTGATCCGATCCCGACCTCGCATCGGCGGGGCGAGACGCTACTCAGCGTAAGCACAGCTAACGTCACTCTCCGTTGATGCTGATCGACTTGACGAAGTCGAATGGAGTGACTAGATGCGCGAAGTGCAAGTGAGATGCCGTGGCGGGAGGTTCAGGCTCGCCCGGTCCGTCAGCGGGATCGTCGCCGCCGCGGTCGCAGGTGGCACGATCGTTCTGACCGGCGGGAGCGCCACGGCGGCGTCCCCCCCTGCCATGTACGACCAGCTCGCCTACTCGACCCAGGTGACGGTCGGTGGCGTGATCGACTCCGGGGCCACCTTCCCCGAAGGCCTCGGATGTACGACAGCCAGCGGGGTGAGCCGCTCGAACGGCGGCGCGGTGTCCATCCCGGCACTCTCGTTGAACGCGGGAGCGAGCACCAACACCGTGTCGACGCTCGCCGTCGGGCCGGTGCAGACCGGTACCTCGACCAGCCAGCTCCTCGGTCTGAGCCTGCTCGGTACCCCCCTCCTTCCCCTGATCTCCGCCGACGCGATTGACATCACCACGACGGCGACGAGTGCGGCCGACGGGACGGTCACCTCGACGGGTTCCGTGACGGTGACGGACCTCAAGCTCAGTGGCATCACCATCCTGAACGGGGCGGTCGCGCCGAACACCGGGATCGCCATCCCGGGGGTCGGCTCGCTGGTGGTCAACCGGCAGATCCCCGTCCCGGGCAACATCGGCCTCGTCACGATCGGGCTCTCGCTCGACATCACCCTGGGGCCGCTGGCGGGAACCTCGATCACGGTCGGTTACGCCCACTCGTTCTTCCGGCCGCCGCTGCCGGTGATCATTTCCGGGGTCGCCTACAGCAACCTGGTGTCAGCCGGGCCGCTCACCGTCGGACCTCTGGCCGCGACGGGCGTGCCCTGCACGGGCGGGACCTCGACCGACACCTCGCTCGGGATCACCATCCCGGGGGTCATCACGGTCGGCGCGATCACAGAGACCGGTGAGGCCACGGTCGGAAGTCCGGATTCATCGGGCTCCACCACGAGCACCATCGCGGGGGTGAGCCTGCTCGGCGGTCTGGTTACCGCGGGCGCGATCACGGCCAAGGCCAACGTGTCCTACGACGGCAGCACCTCGACCTTCGACTCGACGGGCACGAGCATCGCTGATCTGGCGATCGCCGGTGTGCCGTACGTCGGGCCGCTTGATCCGGGCACCGAGATTCCCATCCCAGGGGTGGGTGTGCTGTTCGTCAACCGGCAGATCTCCGACGCCACGTCGCTGAGTGTCCGGGCGCTCGAGCTGGTGCTGACCGGTCCCGTGCTCTACCCCGGCGGGACGCTGCCCACCTACTCGGTCCTCCAGGCGGGCGTGGCCAACATCTACGCCGTCGCCGACGAGCCGATCGGGCTGTCGGCGCAGGTTGACCAGATCGACCTGCTCAACAAGGTCTGTTCCGAGCAGGAGGACGCGGTTGCCTGCCTGACCTGACGTCTCCACCGAGGTGATCCGGGGTCCCCGCGGCGGCAGTCATGGGGACCCCGCGACACGAGTCGGAGTAGGTCACTCCCTGGATATGCATGAGTACGATGAGTCGCCGAATTCGTTCGAGGGCTGGGCTGAGGGAGAGCATGCGGATCGTTGTCGCCACCGAAGCAAGGTTGCAGCAGAACGAGGACGGCCGTGTGCTGACGCCGAACCCCGCCGCCGGGTACTCGACCTGGGCCAGCTATCTCGGTGTCTTCGACGAAGTGCTGCTCGCCGCCCGGGTGGCCCGCGGCGCGGCCGGCGACCAGGACGGCATCCCGGTGGAGGGCGCCGGTGTCCGCGTGCTGCCGCTGCCGACCTTCCAGGGCGTCGCGGCCTACGCACGCCGCTGGCCCGCGCTGCGCGGCGCGCTGCGTCGAGCGGTCGCCGAGCTCCACCGTCCGGCCGCGGACACCGCCTTCGTCGCGCGGGTTCCCGGCCTGGTCGGCACGGTTCTGTTGAGTGAGCTCCGGCGCCGGCGGGTGCCGTTCGGGCTCGAGGTCGTCGGAGACGTGGCCGAGGTGCTCGCTGACCACCGCCCTGCCGCGCTGCTCGCCGGCCAGCTGCTCGCCCGCCAGTGCCGCAGCGCGGCCGCCGTCAGCTATGTCACGCGGAATGTGCTGCAGAGCAGGTACCCGGCCCGCCCCGGGGTGCCGATGATGAGCTGCCCTGGGTCGCTGCTGGAGGACGAGGACTTCGTTCCAGCACCCCGCCGAGCCCCCGGCGAGTGGGGCACGACCGGGCCCGGGCACCCGCGCCCCGGCCGACCGGTCCGCCTTCTGACGATCGGTTCGCAGGAACGTGTGTACAAAGGGCATGACGTCCTCGTCGACGCGGTGGCGCTGATGCGGTCCAACGGCATCCCGGTGACGGCGACCATCGTCGGTGACGGCCGGCATCACGACGAGATCGTGCGGCGGGCAGTGGACCGCGGCCTCGGCGGGGATGTGCGCTTCATCCGCTGGCTTGGCAGCCGTGCACAGGTTCGAGCGGCGCTCGACGACGCGGATGTGTTCGTGCTCCCGTCCCGGACCGAGGGGCTCCCGCGGGTCCTGGCCGAGGCCGCTGCCCGGGCGCTGCCCGCGGTCGCGTCCGCGGTGGGGGGCGTGGTCGAGTTCCTGCCGCCGAGCGACCTCGTACCGCCGGATGATCCCAGACGGCTCGCGGAGACGCTGAGCGAGCTGATCGCGAGCCCGGACCGGTACCGCGCCGCCTCCGAGCGCAACCTCGCGACCGCGAGGGAGCACTCCTTCGAAACCATCCGGCCGGTCATCCTCTCCTTTCACCGGACGCTGCGAGAGGTCACCGCGGCGGCCGCCGCGGTGACGGAGCACGGGGCCGGCCCCCGCGAAACCGCCGGACCGTTCGTCCGGCCCGGGCGATGAGTGCCGCGGACCGGGCGTCCGCCCGGGCGTCCGCGCGCCCGCGGCCCCGTACGGTCCTGCACGTGTTCGGTGTCATGGACCGGGCCGGCGCCGAACTGCGCACCGTCGACCTGATGCGCAATCTGGACCCGGATCGCTACCGGTTCGTCTTCGTCACCCTCACCGGCCGTCCCGGCGCCCTGGCGGGGGAGATCCGTTCGCTGGGCGGCTCGGTCCACCCCTGTCGCCTCGACCTGGGTTTTCCGGTGCGTTTCCTCCGCCTGCTGCGCGCACTGCGACCCGACGTCGTGCACTCGTGTGTGGCCACCTTCTCCGGAGCGATCCTGCTGATCGCGAGGGCCGCCGGTGTGCCCCTGCGGGTGGCGCACTTTCACAGCACCGGCGACCGCCACGGTGCCAGCCTGCGGGGACGTGTCCAGCGCGCGGTGATGCGGCAGCTGATCGACTGGTTCGCCACCGATCTCGTCGCGGTCGCCGAGGCCACGATGACCAGCCTGTGGCGGTCGGACTGGCAGCGGGAGCGTCGTTGCCGGGTGCTCTACAACGGCTTGGACCCGGCACCGTTCGAGCGTGCGCTCGTCGCCACCTCCCCAGCCTCCCCAGCCTCCTCAGCTTCCCCAGCCGACACAGTCGTCGCTGCCTCCGTTGCCGCCACGGCGGCGGCTGAGTGGCGGCCCACCATTGTGCACGTCGGGCGGCCCGACCCGGTGAAGAACCGGAGCGCCGCGGTTGACGTTCTGATCGCGTTGCGGCGGCGCGGTGTTCCGGCCCGGCTGCGCATCGTCGGGCGTCAGGACGCACACGAGTCGGCCCAGCTGCGTCGCCTGGCCGAGCTCGGCGGGGTCGCCGATGCCTTCGACCTGCCCGGCGAGTCGTTCGACATCCCCGGTCTGATGGCTGGTGCTGACCTGTTGCTGCTGACCTCACGGCACGAGGGCCTGCCGACCGTCGTCCTCGAGGCCTGCGCCGTGGGCACGCCGGTGCTTGCTCCGGACCTGCCCGGCGTCATGGAGATCGGCCGCCTGCTCGACGGCGTGACGACGGTGCCGCAAGGCTGCGCCGCCGAGACCTGGGCCGAGGCCGCAGCCGGCATGCTGGCCGCACCGCCCACATCGGCGCAGCGCGTACAGGCACTTCATGCGTTCTCCTCCTCTCCGTTCGTGATGGACCAGTGGCGGCGCGGCATGACCAGCCTGTGGGATCAGTGACGACCGGCGTGCCCGTCGCTTTCGGTGTGGGCCCGCGGGTGCTGACCTTCCGGCTGGGCGCCGGCGGCATTCTCGCGGCTCTGCTGGCGTTCTCGGAGGAGATCTCGGCACTGCCTCCGGCCGGGGTCGCGGCGGTGACCTTCGGCCTGCTCGGGTGCCTCATCGCGCTCTGCGTCCGGGCCCGGACACAGGGCGTCCTCTCGTGTTCGGCGGTCTACCTCGTACTGCTGGTCCTGTTCCATTTCGGGCTCGCGCTGCCGCTCGCGCTGCACCGCCCACTGGTCTCCAGCGACGGGCAGCTCGGTTTCGACTGGATCCTGTCCGTCTCGACGGGACGGATTTTCACGATCGCGGCGATCGGCGTGGCAGCCGCCGCGGTGGGAATGTCCCTGCCTGCTTCGTCGGCTGGCCGGGTGTACCGCGACCGGTCGACCGGTGGTACGGACACGCCTGCCGATATGCCTGCACCGCCGACGAGGTCGGCCGCGACCGGCGTGGTCGGATTCGCGATTCTCGCCGCCTCGATCAGCCTGATGCTCCTGCTGATCAGGCGGGCTGGTGGGAGCGGCCTGCTGTTCGGATCGTACGAGGACCTGATCACCCTGGCGTATCGCGACCCGCTGGTTCCCTATCTGGATTTCGGTCTGGGTTTCGGCCTCATGCTGCTGACCGTCGATGGCGGGCGGCGGCTGCGCCGGGCGGGCTACCTGATGTTCGGGCTGTTCGCGCTGATCGCGTTGCCACTGGGTATGCGGGGGACCGTCCTGTTCCCGGTGGCTGCGGCCGCGGTGGCTCACATGATGCGCCGGTCCGGTGACGCCCCCTCGTTTCCGCCGGCCAAAGCCGCTGGCCGTGGCCGCGAGATCCGCCTGCCCGTCTCGTTTTCCCGCGACGACGTCGTCGCGGGAAAACGAGACGGGCGACGCGGATCGAGCCGCTGGACCGGGATAGGGGCCGCGCTGCTGGCGGGAGTCGCCCTCCTGAGTGCCGTCGGGGCGCTTCGGGACATCCGTCAGCACGGCCTGGCCGAGGTCACGCTGAGCCAGATCGGCTTCGGACCCCTCGACGGCCTGGCCGAGATGGGGGCGTCGCTTCGTCCCGTGGCGGAGGCGGTCACCTGGCGAGACGGGTACGGCGAACCCGCGGCGGGCGGCCGGACCTACACCGGTCAGCTTGCCCGCATCATCGAAGGGCGCCTGCTCGGAATCCCGCAGCCACCGGCCGAGATCGACGACCGGCTGTTCAACACGGTCATTCGAGAACGATCCGGTCCGATCGGTGGCTCTCCGATCGCCGAGGCCTACTACAACTTCGGCATTCCCGGCGTGGTGGCCATCCTCTTCGTCATCGGCCTGTTGTGCGGCTGGCTCGACGGCTGGCGGTCGAGGTGGACCGACGCGGCCTGCAGCGTCCTTCTTGTGCCGCTCCTGATCGGGGTGCGCAACGACTTCACCCCGCTGCCGATGCAGGTCCTGGTCGGCACCGTTGTGCTGGTCGCGGTCCGAGCGGCCGGGCACTGGTGGCGCAGCGCCTCGCCCGGCCGGGGGAGGCGTGCCCCGCAGGTGGGCTCCGGCAGCCTGAACGACTCCGCGCGGCCAGTGAGACTGGCGCCGCAGGGGTCGCCCGGGTCGCAGCGGATGCGGGGGGCACCGGGGACAAGCGCCGGTCTGCGCTCGCTGGCCTCCCGATGAGCGGCGTGCGCCGGGCCGGCGCCGGCACCGTCCTGCCTGCCGGGCACGGTTCCGCCGTCGGTGGTGCTGCCGGTGGTGCTGCCGGCGGGGGCGACGTTCATCCCGAGCCACCTTCCCCGGGCGGGCGCCACCGGGCGGTCTCGCGTGGGGCCGGGCGCTCCGCGGCACGGGCGTCCGGCGTCGCCGGCCCCGCCGTCGCCGTCTCCGCGGCGGCGCTGGGCGCTGCGTTGACGAACCTGGTCGTCGCGGTGATTACCGCACGCGCCCTGGACGTCGGGGGCCGGGGCGAGCTCGTCCTGATCCTGACGGTCACCGGTCTCACCGGGATGTTCGTCGCTCTGGGTACGGGTACCTCCGCTCGGTACTACCTCGGGCGCACGGACCCGCGGGTCTCGGTCGACCACGTACTCGGGCTGAGCCTGCTGCTCCTGGTGCCGCAGTGCCTGGTTACCGCCGCCATCGTGGGGCCGACCCTCTGGCTGGCGGACGCGCCCGAGCGGGGTCCCGGCATTCTGGTGCTCACCGGGCTGCTGTCCGTGTCGACCTTGCTGGGCATCCAGCTGATCGACACGTTGAACGCGGTCGGCAAGGTGATCGCCTCGGCCCTCGTCAACACGGCGGGTTGTCTGGCGCAGCTGGCGGCGCTGGTCGTGCTGCAGGTATCGACCGGGACGCTGCGAGTGGCTCCGGTTCTCGCGGTGTCCGTCGTCGCGGGCGCCTTCCAGTGCGTCGCCGGGTTCGTTCTCCTGCGGCGGGCGGGTCTGGTGACCCGGCCCCAGCTGGATCGAGCCGCGTCCGCGCTGCTGATCAGGACGGGCGTTCCCGCGCTCGGCATGAACACCGCGATGTCGATGACCTTCCGGCTCGACCGGTATCTGATCGGGGTGATGTCGGGGACGTCGGCCGTGGGCATCTACAGCGTCGCGGCGACCGCGAGTGAGATTCTCCGGCTTGTCCCGTCCTCCTGGGGCCAGGTGCTCTGCTACCGGGTGGCCAGCGGCACGATGGGCACCCGGGCCGTGTTCGCCGAGCTGGTTCGCGTGTTCGCGGTGATGGCCGGAGTCGCCGCGCTCATGTGGCTCGCCGCGGACCACCTTGTCCTGTTCTTCTTCGGCGATGCCTACCGGAGCGCGGTCACACCGCTACGGGTGCTTCTGGTCGCCGAGCTTCTGTTGGTGGCCTTCCAGATCGACGCCCGGGTCCTGAGCGGTCAGGGCCGGACCAAGGCGTGCGGCGCGGCGGGCCTGGTCGGACTGGCCGTGGTCGCGGCCGCTGATGTCATCCTGATTCCGGCGGCGGGCATGGTGGGCGCGGCGTGGGCGAGCCTGATCGCCTATGGGGTCGTCAGCCTGTGGACCAGAGCCGCGATGGCCCGCGTGCCCCGCGTGCCCCGCGTGCCCCGTGAGCCGCACGTGTCCCGCGAGCCCCCTGATCCCCGCGAGCCCCGGGGGACCGGCGACGAGCCGATGAGTCTCGCGCCGACCGAACCGGAGCCTGCTGGCACCACCTAGCCACATTTCCCCAGCCACATCTCCGTCCGCCGCGTCGCGCCGGCCGTCGATTCCAGCTCACGAACAGCGGGAGCCCGCCATGCCAGCTCAACGGACCCCGGTCCGATCCGGTGCCGCCGACCCGGGTGAGATCGACCGCGGGCCGGGCCGGGCCGTTCCCGGCGCCGGCGCCAGCGCCGGGAACGGCGGGATCCGGCGACGCGGCGCCCGCCGACCGGGGGCGGCCTCGGCGGTCAGGGGATTCCGAGTGGTGTGGCTGCCAGGAGCCCACGGTGGCCGGCTCGCCTATTTCTCGGCCCAGGCGGATGCGGCCTACTGGGACGGCGTCTGGCAGGACATCGGTCTGTCGTATCGCCGGAGCCGGCGCGGACACCTGCCTCATCAGCTGCGGTCCACCTTCCTGTCCTGGGCGGCTCCAGGCGGGCGGGTCCTCGAAGCAGGCTGCGGTCTGGCGCACTTCACCGTCGCGGCTCGGGCCCGTGGTTTCGCGGCGGAGGGCGTTGACTGGGCCCCGGAGACGCTGGCCCGGATCCGCGCGCTGCTTCCGGATGTGCCTCTGCGGTCGGGGGACGTCCGACAACTCGACTGCCCTGATGGCAGCTACGACGCCGTCTACTCACCGGGGGTGTGCGAACACTTCGCGGAGGGCCCGGAGCGGATACTCGCCGAGACCTACCGCGTCCTGAGGCCGGGTGGGGTCGCGATCGTGTCCACGCCGTGCCTGAACGAATATCTGCAGCGCCGGCGACATCTCTATGAGAACGGACCGGACGTGGCTCCCACCGCGGCACCGGACGAATGGGAGGACTTCTACCAGTACGCCTTCGCCCCGGAGGAGATGTCCGCGATCCTGCGTGGCCTCGGCTTCGAGGTGGTGGACGTCAGGCTGCACGGAACCCTTCTCACGCTCGCCACCTGGTCGATGCCGTGGCTTGCTCAGCTGCCGGGGTCGATCAGCCGGCCGCTCGGCCTCACCGTCGACAAACTGCCCGTGCTCCGCCGGTGGGGGGCCAGCTGCATCTGGGTCGCACGCCGGCCGGAGGGCGAACAGCACGGCGGGGCGCAGCACGGGGAGCGTGGCGGCGGGGAGCGTGGCGGCGATGAGCGGGGCGGCGGCGGCCGAGAGGCGGGCCGGTGATGAGGATCGTGACCGTTCTGAAGACCGGAAACGGCTGCCTGTGGACGATCCCCATCCTGACGGCGCTGGCTGACGACGGTCACGAGGTGGTCGTGCTGCTTCCCGAGGAGGACAGCCCGCTCGCGCGGCGCTGCGCCGAGCGCGGCATCCGGGTCGTGCACAGCCCGGCGCCGGTCCCGTCACGTTCGCCGCTACGGCAGGCCGCCGGAGTGTGGCAGCTCCGTACGCTGCTGCGCGACCTCGACCCGGATGTGCTGCACTACCACCTGTACGCCTCCGCGGTACTCGCCCGGCTCGCCTCCCTCGGGCGGGGCCCGAGCCGGCGGCCGGTGCGGGTGCACATGGTGGCGGGGCCGCTCTACCTGGAGAACCGGCTGATCGAGCTGGTGGAGCGTTGGTTCGCCCGGGCGGATGACCTGGTTGTCTGCTCGTCGGGGCACCTCCGCGCGCGTTACCTCGCCCTCGGCGTACGCCCGGATCGGCTGCCGACCGCCTCCTACGGCGTCGACATCGAGTCGTTCGTCCCGCCCGGTGGTGACGCCAGGGCGAAGGCGAGGGCGGAGCTCGGCCTGGACCCGTCCGCCTTCGTCGCCGTCTGCGTCGCCTACTTCTACCCGCCGAAGCGGCTGGTGCACCGGGGGCAGGGGATCAAGGGGCATGAGGTCCTGCTCGAGGCCTGGTCCCGGTTCAGGGAGCGCTCCGGGCCCGCGACGTTGGTACTGGTCGGCGGTGGCCACGGACCGGGCGGCGAGGCCTACCGCGACCGGCTGCGTTCCTGGGCGGCGGGGCTGCCCGGCGCTGCCTCGGTGGTCTGGGCCGGCCCCGCCCAGGATGTGCGTCCCTTCTATGCGGCGGCCGACGTGAGTGTCAGCCCGTCGCTGTCGGAGAACTACGGCGCCGTGGCGGAGGCGTCCGCCTGCGCGGTGCCGAGCATCGCGTCGGCCGTGGGCGGGCTGCCGGAGCTGGTGGAGGACCACAACGGCTGGCTGGTGCCGCCCGGCGATCCCGCGGCCCTCGCGGTCGCCCTGCGCGCGGCCTTCGATCTGCACCGGGCGGCGCTACTGGGGGGGACCGGTGCGAACGGTCTGGCTCGGCGCGGGCAGGCCGCGCGTGAGCGGGCCGAGCAGCTGCTCGATCAGGAGAAGAACCGCAGATATATCGCCGACGCGATCCTGGGCGCCGCCGGTTCGTCACGCCGTGTGGCCGGATCGTCGAGATTGGAGCACAGGTAGTGATCGAGCTTGGGTATCAGCGCCCGAAGCGCGGGATTGACAGCGTCGTCGGCATCGCCCGCCGGGCCCCGGCCGCCCTTCACCTGCGCTATCAGCAGCGGACGGACCCGATCGGCTACGCCCGGCGGATCGGGGTCCGCCTGGGTGACCGCTGCCGGCTGATCGGCGTCACCGGGTCGACGTTCGGTAGTGAGCCGTACCTGATCCGCCTTGGCGACCACGTGGTGGTCGCGGCCGAGGTCAGGTTCGTGACGCACGACGGGGCGGTCTGGGTTCTGCGTGACGATCATCCGGAGGCTGACGTCGTCGCCCCGATCACCGTGGGGTCGAACGTCTTCATCGGGCTCGGTGCGCTCATCATGCCCGGGGTGACCACCGGTGACGACGTCGTGATCGGTGCGCGTGCGCTGGTGAACCGGGACGTCCCCGCGGGCTCGGTGGTGGCCGGGGTGCCGGCGCGGGTCGTGGGATCCTGTGCGGACTTCCGCGCCCGTACCCTCGCCGCCTCGCTGGGTACCGGCCGGCTGCCCGAGCAGGAGAAGCACCGGCGGCTGCGGGAGCTGTTCGCGCACCGCTGATGCCGGGCGGGCGGCGGGTCGGCGACCCGCCCGGCCTACTCGCCTGTCGCCCGGGTCAGGGTGCTCACGGCGTGACGTTCCTCCGGGTCAGGAGTCCGGGTGCGAGGCCGGCGCGGAGCCCGCTCGTGCTGCGGAGCCCGCTCGCGCTGCGGAGATCGGCTGCTCCGCGGAGCGCGGCGCAGGCAGAACGGCCGGGGCGGCAGTGGCGGCCGGTACGGCAGCGGTGGCCGGGAGCGCGGCGGTGGGGACATCAGCCCGCTCATCGGCAGGCGCCGCATCGGGGCGAGACGTGCCCAACGGCACCGCCGGCACGCCTCCGACCCTGGCCCCGGGCGGTACATCTCTGGTCACCACCGCGCCCGCGCCGACCACCGCATCGTCGCCGACGGTCACGCCCCGCAGCACGGTGGCCTTGGCGCCGATCCACACGTTGCGGCCGAGTGTCACCGGGGTCGAGGCGAACCGCATCGCCATGCCCGGGACGCCGGGCCCGACCACGTGATCCTGGTCGCGGACCACGCTCATCTCGGCCAACAGGCTGCCGGCGCCGACGTCCACCCGCTGGCGGGCCACCACCACGCAGTGGGCGGCGAGATAGGCCGTGTCGAGGGTGAGGAGCGCTCCGTCGGCGGCCTCGAGCTGGACATCTCGGATGAGGACGGTGCGCCGGATGACCATCGTGCCGCGGGGAGTGCAGCGGATCGTGCATCCGGGCCCGATGAAGGAGTCGAACCCCACCTGGACTCCGGGCTGGGTCATCCGCACCAGAATGATCCTGGCCCAGGAGGCGACCAGCGCGGCGCCTCGGGAGCCGCGCTGGATGAGGCGCGCGTAGCCGGTCACGAGCCCGGCGGCAGGTGCGGCGTCCGATGCCGCCTTCGCGTGGAACAGCCGGTTTCGGAGCAACGTTCTCATCCCCTCCGCACGGCCGGTGCCGTGTCTGTACGACGGTCGCCACTACGCGTGGTGATTAAAACTGACTCTCCGTTAGAGTACCGCGGCCTCTTGACGTAACAATGATCTTACTCATAGTAAGTTTCTCGTGTGGACATGACTACGGTCGCGATACCCCGGCAGCGCTCAGCTCCTCCTCCGGCGTCGCCGGCGGACCTGGCCACGCAGCCCTCCGTCGGATGGTCACCCCCATCCGTCGAGCCGCTGCCCCTACCAGGCGTGAAGCGGGCAGTCGACATCGTCGGATCCCTGGCGGGCCTCGCTGTGGCCGCGCCTGTGCTGACCGTTGCCGCAGTCGCCATCAAGGCGGACGACGGCGGCCCGGTCCTGTTCAGGCAGGAGCGGGTCGGCGTCGCCGGCGAACCGTTCACGATGCTCAAACTGCGGACGATGACAGTAGGAACCGAGCACACCGGACTCGGGCTGCTGGCCGGGCAGGACGACCCGAGGACAACCAGAGTCGGGCGCGTGCTCCGCAGGATGAGCATTGACGAGCTACCCCAGCTACTCAACGTCCTGGCTGGGCAGATGAGCCTTGTCGGGCCCCGGCCGACGGTCCGGAGCCAGGTGAACCGATATTCCGTCAGGCAGATGGGCCGGCTCCAGGTGCATCCTGGCATCGCCGGCTGGGCCCAGGTCAACGGCCGGAACCAGATCTGCTGGAATCGCCGGATCGAACTGGACCTGTGGTACATCCACCACTGGAGCCTGCGTCTTGACCTGGTCATCCTCTGGCGTGCCCTGGTGACGGCGGTGGCTGGTGACGGCACCTACGGCGCCAGCGGAGTCACCCAGGACTTCGGGAACTGCCAGGGCGAGGGTGGATGCCGCTGCGCGCCAGCAGCCGGATCGCATCCTCGCCGGCGCCGCGGCCACCCGCGCACCACAGCGCCCCTGCACGCTGACCGGACGGGAGACGGCCAGCACCCTCCGCCGCGTGCGCTGGTCGGAGGCGTCGCATGACCGAGTCCACGCCCACCGGCCTGGCCCCGGTGCGACTGCCAGCCCAGACCGTCGTCCCCCAGGAGAACGCGGTGCGCGGCACCTGGCCTGTCTTCGGCCATGCCGAGGTCGCCGCCGCCGTCGAGGTGCTCGACAGCGGCGCGGTGAACTACTGGACCGGCACTCAGGGCCGTCGATTCGAGGAGGAGTTCGCGGCAGCGGTCGGCTGCGAGTACGGCGTGGCCGTGGCCAACGGAACGATCGCGCTCGAGATCGCACTGCGGGTCCTCGGGGTCGGGCCGGGCGACGAGGTGATCGTGCCGAGTCGTACCTTCATCGCGTCCGCGAGCTGTGCCGTTGCGCTCGGCGCCCGACCGGTCGTGGTCGACGTGGACCCCGACTCCCAGAATCTCACCGCGCGGACCGTACTGGCCGGGCTCACGGCGCGCACCAGGGCCATCGTCGCGGTGCACCTCGCCGGGTGGCCGGCCGAGATGAGGAGCCTGCTCGAACTCGCGCGCGAGCACGGTATCGCGGTCGTCGAGGACTGCGCACAGGCGCACGGCGCGCGGCTGTGCGGGCGCCCGGTCGGCTCCTGGGGCGACGTGGCGGCGTGGTCCTTCTGTCAGGACAAGATTCTGACCACCGCCGGCGAAGGAGGGATGATCACGACCAGGAATCCGGCCTTGTACCAGGCGGCGTGGTCCTACAAGGACCATGGCAAGAGCTGGAGCAAGGCGCATGAGCCCGCCCAGGGCGCCGGATTCCGCTGGCTGCATGACTCGTTCGGCACGAACGCGCGGATGCACGAGATAGCGGCCGCAGTCGGGCGGGCCGCCCTGCCGCGGCTGCCAGCCGACCTCGCCGCACGCCGCCGGAACGCGGCGATCCTCGCGGAACGTCTCGGTCACCTGCCCGCCCTGCGCACGACGACACCGCCGCCGTGGGTCGAGCACGCCTACTATCGCTGGTACGCCTTCGTCCGACCGGAGCACCTGCGGGACGGATGGGACCGGGACCGAATCCTGGCGGCCCTGGCCGCCGTCGGAGTCCCGTGCAGCGTTGGGAGCTGCGGCGAGGTCTACCGCGAGGAGGCCTTTCCCATCGAGTGGCGACCCGCCCGTGCGCTGCCGACCGCCGCCGACCTGGCCCGGACATCGCTGGCGTTCCTCGTCCACCCGACCCTCGAGCCCGCTGACATGCACCACTGGGCGGATCTCGTCACCGACGTGCTGGCGGAGGCGACCGTCGACCACGCCGCATAAAGATCAACGGGACCACTGTCCGGTCCGGCCGCGACGGTCCCCGCCGGCCGAGGAGCCCGTCCCGAGTTGCGTCGGGCATGGTCTCCTCGGCCCGCCGGCCCGCCCGCGTGAACCGGTCATGCGACAGGGGGGTCCAGAGGCTCGCGGCGATCATCCGAGTTTCGGCGCCAGTACACCCCGGTCCAGTCGATTTTCGTGAGTGGTTCCGTGATGTTGTGCTGCGTCCGGAAGTCCTCCACCGCGCGGCGACATCCCTCGACAGCACCGTAGTCGTCCACAATGCAGAATCCGCCGTCGGACAGGCGTGGATACAGTGCGTCGAGTGCCTCCATCGTGCTCCCGTACATGTCCCCGTCGAGCCTGAGTACGGCGATCCGTTCGATCGGCGCGGTGGGCAGGGTGTCCCGGAACCAGCCGCTCAGGAATCGCACCTGGCTGTCAAGCAGCCCGTAGCGCCGGAAATTCCTGCGGACATCCTCCTCGCTCACGGCGAGGGCAGCCCACTCGTGGTGGCGGTCACCGGCATCTGCGGGGTAGCGCTGGGCATCTGCCTTGGGTAGTCCCCTGAACGAGTCGGCGAGCCACACGGTCCGGTCATCGACTCCATACGCGAAAAGGATTCCTCGCATCAGGATGCATGACCCGCCGCGCCACACTCCGGTCTCGACGAGGTCGCCCGGGACTCCCTCGGCGAGCACGGTCTCCACGCTGTCCCGAAGGTTCCGCATCCTGAGGGAACCTGTCATCGTGTGGGCGAGTCGTGGCCAGTCGCCGCCGTGCTCGCGCTTCTCGGCGGTGGTGCGCCGGATGATCTCCAGCCCATACTTTTCCAGGAACCGTACGAGCGTGCGCTTGGCGGTGCCCTCGGGAATCCATACCTGCCCGTCCAGGCTGTCCCACAGCGAGAACGTGAGAGTATCCTGGAGAAGGGTGAGGTATCGCTCGGTCAGTTCGGACGAGCCGGGCGCGGTTTCCGTGTTGGCGGTAGTTGTCGAATATGACATCTTGACCCCTGCTGGTATTTGCGGGAGGTTTATGCGTTCCCGCGTCCTGGAATATGTCGAACTGCCGGCCTGGTTCCGATTCGCTGGGGAAACGTGGAGTGCGGTACGAAACGGCGGCTGTCGCATCTGCCGCCCGACGATGATCGGCCAGCTGGCCAGCTAACTGGCTGGGTGGTGACGCCGGCTCGCCACCACCTTCTCGAAGATCTCGAGGTGGCTGCCCGCTGCCCGTTCCCAGGTGTACGAGCGGGAGACGAGCTTCCGAAGCGCCTCCCCGCGCCGCTCGAGCTCATGCGGGTCGTGTAGTGCGACCCGCAGCCCACCTGCCAGCGCTTCCGTCGTGGCGGGCACAACCCAGCCGCCCCCGCTCTGCTCGACCTCGTCGAATCCGCAGCTGTTCGTGATGAGAACGGGTGTGCCGTTGATCCCGGCCTCCAGCGCGACAATCGACATCGCCTCGTGGCGAGAGGGGACCACCAGCAGCGCCGCGCCGCGCAACAGCTCGGTGCGTTCGGGGCCACGGACCATACCGGTGAAGCAGACCTGATCGCCGACGCCTGCCGCCGACACACGTGCGGTGAGGTCGGCCAGCATTCCCTGGTCCGGCCCCGCCACCACGCAGCGCCAGCCGGATTCGGCCGGGACCGTCGAGATGAACGCGTCGACGAGCAGATCCACGCCCTTGATCCAGTTCAGTCGACCGAGGAACAGGACATAGCGGTGTCGGGTGAGGCCGTACCGGGCGAGCACCTTCCCCGCCGCATCCTGTTCGTGGTCGGACGCCGATACCCCGTTGGGTACGACGAGCACGCGGTTCCGGTCGACTCCATACGGAACGAAGTCCGCCCGTTCGGGCTCGGTAACGGCGATGATCGCAGCGGCCCGCCGGACCAGTCTGCTGCCGACGGCCAGGTCGTAGGCCCTTTTCGTCAGACGACTCCGCCCCCGGATCGGCAGCGCTCCGCATGGCGAGAACACGTACGGCACATCGCAGCGAACAGCCACCTCGGCCGCGAGGGCATTGAGGACGGTCCAGTGGTTGATGAGGTGGACGACGTCGGCCGCGCGCACTCGTTCGGCTACCTCGGTGGGATTCCCTGGCAGGTAGTACCTGCGGTTTCGGCAGGGGAGCGCGGTGACCGTGGCTGGCGCTGCCATCTTCAGATGGCCGGGAGTGAGGTCGAGGTCAAGAGTCAGCACCTCGGAACTGACGTCGGCGCCGCCGAGCCGCGGATACCGGCGGGCCAGTTGCACCCCTCGCTCCCCGACGCCGCCGCCGCTGCGCGCGTCGACAGCCGGCACTACGGTCACGATGTGCATGGGGGCTCCTCGACGGTCGCGACCGTGTGCGTCTGGCGCGACCGCCCTGCGCGGGAGAGTGTCCGAACGGCGGACCGGGGCAGTGGTGCCCGTCGGAGGCCCGGCTCATGGAAATACATTCCTGGTGCGCCGGCGCCTCCGGGCTTCGGCTCCGCCGAGGCGGTGACATAACGCTCGCTATCACCGCCCAGCCCGGCCGGCGGCGCCAGAAGAAGCACGGGGGGAGTTTCCCGGCCTACATCCGCCGCAGGTCGGATCGTGCGCTTTGTGTCACGGAGAGCGTTCACGATGATTACTATAGGTTGTGTCGAGTGGTGATAGGTCTTCATAGCAGCGTGTCGTGGCACCTGGCCTGCTGCCGTTGCCGATGAATGAGGGGTTCGTGTCCCGCGCCGCACTTTTGATGCCGTATGTGTGCCCTGAGACGCACCATGAGTCGGTTGCCAGCGGGATGCCCGAGTCGACTTGGGTGCGTACCAGCCCAGAACTGGCCAGGCCTTACCTGGACTTACCTGGCCCGCTGGTGGACTCGTTTCCCGAGGCTGCCTCCTGCGGGTGCCGCGTGACCGTTTTGGGTAGGAGGTGTGCCGATGATTGTCCCGACAATGCGGGCCAGCTCGTCCCGCAGAGGTGCAGGATTGACGAAACCGGCGGACCGGAATGCGGCCGAGCTGATGGGGGCGGTGTTGCGCGGCCCGCCGGTCAGCCGGTCGGCGGCTGCGACGATCGCGTCCGGCAGTGAGATCCGGGCCTGTGCCGGCTGACCCGCCAGGGACCGCACGACATCCTGCATAGCGGCATAATCCGTGTTGGAGGCCAGCTCGTCATCCACGACATTGAACACGGCCCGGCGGGATGGCAGCGGGGAGTCCAGCGCGAACCGTATCGCCGCGGCGGCGGTCTGCGCCGCGACGTAATACACCCCGGTACCGCGCCGCACAGAGCCGAGCAGCGCGGCTCGCAGGGGGCGGCGCAGGGTGTCGGTGACCAACGCGTAGGACGCCGGGTGACCGGCCGCGACGACCGCGCCGAGGCGCAGCACCGCGAGCTCGCAGTCTGGCCGCAACACCCGCAGCCAGGGCTGCTCGCTGGCGAGTTTCGCCCGGCCGTAGGCACTGCGCGGCTGGCATCGGGTGGCCTCGTCGATGACACCGCGGTGGCCGGTTCCGTACACGGAGATCGTGCTGGCGACAACGACCCGAGTGATGTCGGGGCAGGCATTCACCGCGGCCACCAGGTCGAGCGCCATGTCCGGATTCCGGCTTGGATCGGTGTTGTCGTAGGCGAGGTGGCAGAGCACGGCACCTGTCGGCGCTGAGAGCTCGAGCTGCCCGGCGGCGAGGTCGACGGGCATCCACCGTTCCCAGGCCGCGGCGTGCGGATCGCTCCGGCCGAGCAGCATCAGATCGCGGTCCTGGAGCACGGCACGTACCCACCTGCCGACGCGACCGGTGCCGCCGGTGAGAAGGACGGTCGAGGGACTGTCCCGCCGGCGCGGCCCGGCCTGGACCGCGGTGGGAGCGAGCCCGGCAGCCGGGCTGCCAGTCGTGGCGGACGGTCTACCGGCAGGCACGGGCTGTGTCCCTCCTCGGCGTTCCATGGGTTCCATGCTGGCTGACCTGCTCGTCCGCGCGGATCCTCGGCTGGACGATCTCTTCGGCAGCGACGCTCCCCGTTCGCGTGCGGGCGCGGTTGAAGCGGCGGACATGTGATTGCGCCGGCGAAGCACTTGTCAGTCAGCCGCCCGGCGTCTGTGACGCGCGTGCCGGCTGAGCGGATTCCTGGCGAGGGAGCGGCACATCCGTGAGGGAAGACGCCGCCGGGACAGCCGCTGCCCTGAACCACGAGATCGTGCGCAGGAGTCCGTTCTGGATGTCCACCGTGGGGTTCCAGCCGAGATCGGTGCGGGCGCGAGCGATATCCGGCTGCCGAACCATCGGATCATCCCCGGGTCGGGGCACGAAGACGATCGGTACGTCGGCGCCGCACAGGTCGATGACGAGGCGTGCCAGCTCAAGGACGCTCATCTCATGCGGGTTTCCGATGTTCAGCGGCCCGGCGACGTCGCTGGCCAGTGTCCTGACGACGCCTTCGACGAGGTCGTCCACGTAGCACACCGACCGGGTCTGCCGGCCGTCGCCGGCCACCGTGACCGGGTATCCGCTCAACGCCTGGGTCACAAACGTCGGTATCGCCCGGCCGTCGTTCTGGCGCATGCGCGGACCGTAGGTGTTGAAGATGCGAATAATAGCGGTGTTCGTCCCCTTCGTCGTGCGAAAGGCGGTCGTCAGCGCTTCCGAATAGCGTTTTGCCTCGTCGTACATGCTGCGTGGGCCGATCGGATTCACATTTCCCCAGTATGTCTCCGGCTGGGGGTGCACCGCTGGGTCGCCGTACACCTCGGAAGTTGAGGCGAGAACGAACCGGGCGCCATGCTTTTCGGCCAGCTCCAGTGTGCGCAGGGTGCCGAGCGCGCCGACCCGCAGGGTTTCCAGCGGAAAATTCTGGTAGTCGACGGGCGAGGCGGGCGAGGCGAAATGAAGTACTGCATCCACCCGGCCGTCCACGTCAACGGAATCCGTGACGTCCTGGCAGCGCAACTCGAAACGGGGCTCGCTCTGCAGGTGTGCTACATTCGAGTGCCGGCCGGTGAGGAAGTTGTCGAAGCAGATGACATGGTGTCCCTCGGCCAACAGCCGGTCACAGAGATGGCTGCCGACGAATCCCGCGCCACCGGTTATCACTACACGCACGCCCGACCTCCTGCTGGGTGGGTGGTTTTCGCCTGGGACGATGCCCGGCCACGGCTCTACGAAAGCGTTTTCGCGCTATCACGGAACACCATTCCGGAAGATGGTGGCCGATATCCACCCGGCTGAGGAAGGTGCTTTCTGGTCAGCCTAGGGTGAGGCCCTCGGGCAGTCGGTTCACGGCCACCCTCTGCTCGGGAACACCAGGGTGCGGACGGTCTGCCGGCGGAGTTCCGGTAAGCGCCGTGATGGCCTTTCGGGTGTATTCGGCGGGATCGGTCGTGGCCACCGCCAGTTCGGCTGCCCGGCCGCTCATTCGGGCAAGCCGGGGCCTGTTGGTGAGCAGGTCCGACAGCACGACGGCCAGGGCCTCACTGGATTCGTTCGCAGGCGTCACCCCGGTCAGTCCCTCCTGGTACGCATCGTACGATCCGCCGGATGCGGGACCGACCACCGGACATCCCGCGAGCTGGGCCTCGAGCAGCACGATTCCGTAGCCCTCGCCGCTGCTCGGAGGCATGGTGCGAGTGCAGAGCGCGAAGAGATCGGCCTCGCCGTACAGACTGGCGAGGAAATGGTCATCGGGGTTCTCGTGCAACTCCAGCTCCGGGTGAGCCGAGGCGAAATCCCGCAGCGATCCCGGTATCGGCCCGCGGCCCGCCACAACAAGGCGAACCGGCCCGGTGCGCTGCCTGATCGCTGCCAGTGCCTCGACCAGGACAGGCAGGCCCTTGCCTTCCCAGGCTGGCAGTCGGAACACACTCAGCACCGTCGGGACGGCCGCCGGTGGTCTTCGCCGCCGGCTCTCCTCGATGAGCGTCGTGCGCCAGTCAGGCGCGATACTCGGCGGGAGAATCGGCGCGAGCCCGAGCGTTGACAACGCCCCTGCGCTGTAGGAACTGACAGTCAGCGGAAAAAGAGTGGCGCTCCGTGAAACCAGTGCGCGATATGACCGCGGCAGCTCCCAGATGTCATTACCGTGGAACACGATCGGGGCCATCCTGGCGCCCACAACCTTCGCGGCCACAGCTGCCACGGGGATCATGTTGCGATGACCGGTTGTCACGCAGTCCATCCGTCCCAGCCGCAGGCCGGTGTACACCACGCGGAGAGCGAAGCGGATTCTGCGGGCTGCGGTGAGACTCTGCTCCGGACCTAGCATGTCGATCCGGTGTACCTCGACTCCGCCGGCTCGGAGGCATTCCTCCACGGTCGACAGGTACCGCTCGATGCCGCCACCGAGACCTTGGGACGGCGCGAGGAGTAGAATCCGTTGCGGAGTCTGGGTCGGCTCTTCCGCCGCGACCGTGCGGCGAAAGGATGATCGAGGCATGGTCGTGATCCTACAGATCGAATTTCCCGGAAAGAATTCTCGGGCTGGATCGGCGAGTCGTCGACCTCGGTGGGAGTATCGCCTGATACAGGCCGGCCGGTGCGGATTAGGTGCTTCTCGCTCCACCCTTCGTATGGTCGAAACCAGGATGTTCGCCGCCTCGGCCGGCATGGTGGTGGTCGCTGATGTGACGGCTGGGCGGAGATGACGGAGGCCGGTGACCCGGCACCGTGACCAGCGAGCGCCGGCAGAACCTCGCGAACGAGCGGATTCGGAGCGCGGTGCCACGGCGGTCCCGCGCCCACTGGCGTCGAGGGAACCTTGCACTGTCGTCTCGACGGACCCGCCGGCACCGAAGATCCGGATTTTCGCCATTCCGGGGCCTTCTTGTGTCCGGGCGAGGTCGCCTCCCTGTCGGCGTGTAGGGGCGGATAGTGGCTAGCTCATTGCTTATAGTGGCCGCACTGTCGGTGTGATCAGAAAGGGTCCCGCGGATGTCGGAGAACGGCGCGGAGGCGCCGGGTCCCAGATCTCACACCTCGGCGGTGCCGCGAGCGAAGGCCGGCGACCGCGGATCCTGTCCGTGACCCACCACCTCCCGCCCGAGATCGGTGCGCCGCGGGCCCACCTCGGCGACAACGCCGGCTACCAGGCGGGCGCGGTCGCGGACGTCGCTGTCCTCATCGGGATGTCCGGCACTGCGGGTTCCTGCCGAGCTGATCCCGTCAGCGACGCCAGCGCACCCACCCAGAGCAGAGGAATCCCGACCGGAGGGAGAAAAAGCGTCTATGCGCACACCTGAGGGAACCAGCCGGAACGGATCCACTGATCCGACAGCGCCCCGGCTCGGGGTGCTCGCCACGCATCTGATCCAGTACCAGGTGCCCCTGTATCGACAGATCGCCGGCCGGCAGCGCGTCCGGCTGGAAGTGGGATTCCTGTCCGCGGCCGGCGCACGCAGTTACCTGGACAAGGAGTTCGGCCTGAACATCACCTGGGACATCGATCTGCTCGACGGCTACCCGCACCGGTTCCTGAACGAGGGGCAGGGGGGACGCGGGAACGCCGGGACGATCGCCCGAAACCTGTGTTCCTGGATCCGCGAGCAGGATGTCGTCGTCATCCATGGTCATTCGAGCCCGTGGATGCTCACGGGCAGCGTCCTGGCCCGGGCGAGCGGGCGGCCGTACCTGCTGCGCGGCGAGGCCCGGCCGCACTGCTCGGCGGGCGGCTGGAAGGCGCGACTGCGGGATGCCGTTGCGGGGGCGTCGGTGCGTCACTGTGCGGCGGGTCTCGCAATCGGTGAGCTCAACGCCGCCTTCTACGAGCGGTTCTCTGCCGCGCGCCAGTTCTTCGCGCCCTATTCGGTGGACAACGACCGGTTCTCCGCGGCGGCGGCGACCAGTCGCCCTGGCCGGGCCGCCCGTCTGGCTGAGCTCGGTCTGCCCACCGACCGTCCCGTCGTGCTGTTCTCGGGGAAGCTGCAGGAGTGGAAACGCCCGCTGGACGTCGTGTCCGCGGTCAGGTCGATGGGTGATCGAGTGGCGCTGATCATCATGGGGGATGGCCCTCTGCGGGCGGAGGTGGAACAGGCGTGCCAGGGGCTCCCAGCCGCCTGCGTGGGATTCGTCAACCAGTCTCAGATCCCCGCCGTCTACAGCCTCGGCGACATCCTCGTCCTGCCGTCGTCCCACGAGCCGTGGGGCCTGGTCGTCAACGAGGCGATGGCCTGCGGGCTGCTGCCGGTTGTCAGCGACAGCGTCGGCTGCGGTCCCGACCTCGTGCGCGGTCTGGGCCGAGTCTTCCGCACCAGTGACGTGACGGATCTCGTCACCGCCCTGACCGCGGCGGTTGACAGTCTCACCGACCCCGGACTGCCGGCCCGCATCAGGGAGCGAGTGGACCGTTACTCGATCACGGCGACAGCGCGTGGCTACGAGGCGGCGGCCATCGATGTCGCAGCGGCGCGGATGTCCAGGCAGCCGGCCAATGCCTAGAACAGTGGCGACGAACCTGATCTTCGTGCTGCCGATGGTTGACCAGGCGACCGGCGAGGGCGGACTCGCCCGCGGCCCCACGGTTCGAAGCCGCTGACCCATCTGCTCGATCGGCGAGAGCTGTGGTTCGGTGAGAGCTCTGGTTCGGCGAGAGCTGTGGTTCGCGTGCACGACCAGCGGGACGATCCATCCGATGTTCTCGTCGATCCGCCGTCGTCATCGAGGCCCCATCCGGGGACCGCCCAGGCAGAAACGCTCAGGCCCATGGTTGCCCGTGTCGCGACATGCGGCAGATCTGCCGCCTTTAAGAACCGTTCCGGCGGGTAGGCGGTCAACATTGCGCGACACTGGTTGGGTCCGCTACTTCGAACGGTTAGCGTGATACGAAGTGTGCGTGTCTGACGAGAGCTTGAAGATCTCATCTGATGTAGACCTTCGTGTGAGTTGTCCGATGCGCTGGCGAGTGGCCACCCAGCTCGCCGCGTGGCTACCAGAAATGAGGGGTCGGGACCGGCTGACGTCTCTGGTGCGGGGCCCGAGCACGCAATATACAGGGCCGCTTTCTGGTCGGCTGTCAAATGGCATGACCTTCTCGGTGGACCACTGCCGAGACGGATCGGTCGGTTCGCTTGTATCTCTCTGCTATCGGCCGCCGGCCCTCGCGCCGGTGTTTTCGGCGATCCTCGAGCCCGGCGACTGCTGTTACGACGTCGGTGCGAACATCGGTGTCTACACCCTGTGGGCGGCCGGGCTCGTGGGCGACTCCGGCGAGGTTCACGCCTTCGAACCGGTGGACGGGACACGAGCGACACTCACCGCACTCGTCGAACAGAACCAGCTGCAGAACGTGCGTATCTCGTCCTCCGCTGTCGGTGCCAGTGAGGGGGAGATCGGCATGAAAATACACCGTAACGCGTCCGGTCTCGCCCATCCGGTGACCGACGGCAGTCAGCCTGATGTCAGCGTGCCACTGACCACCCTGAACGCCTATGCCGCCACCCGTCGACCGCCCGCCTTGGTGAAGATCGACGTCGAGGGATTCGAGCTTGACGTCCTGCAGGGTGCGTCGGACATCCTCTCGACAGAGCACCCGGCGTTGCTGCTGGAGCTTCTGCCGGCCCATCTCGAGCGGCGCGGGATGACAGCGGCCGACATCGTCGACCTCCTCGCCGGCCTCGGCTACCGAATTCTGAACCTCAGTCGGCATGGGCTCTCCGGCCAGGGTGGCTTCTCGTCGAATGTTCTCGCCCTCACGCCGAAATGGGAACGTTTTGATCGCGTCGTGGCGGAACTGAAGCGAATCCGCTTCCCCAGGAACCAGACGACGTGACAGGGAAGCGGCGTCGGCGCTCGGCCAAGGACGGCGGCTATTTCAGGGCGGTTCGATCGACGGCCGGCACCAGCATGCTGATAGCGCTCTTCGGGCTGGTCAGCGGACTCTTTCTGGCCCGTGTACTGGGAGCTTCTGGTCGAGGGACCTACGCGGCGATCATCGCCTACACGATGACAGCGGCCACCATCTGCGAAGGGGGGATTACCGCAGCCATCTGTTACTTCGTCGCGAAGAACCCGTCCCAGGGCCGGGACGTGGTCAGAACCGGCGCCCTGATACTTTTCGTGATCGGCGCGGTCGTGGCTGTCGCCGGCATGATCGCAGCGCCGTGGATCGCGACAGGTGACTCCGAGGCGGTCGCTGCGTTCCGTATGGCCTTCATGGCGCAACCGGTTATTTTCGCCGGGTCGTGCTGGGTATTCGCGCTGCAGGCGACAAGCCTCTCCTCCTGGAACCTGGTACGACTGACGCAGCCCGCCGTCTACAGCCTGCTGATCGTGTTGGTCGTTCTGGGGCAGACGCTCACGGTCACATTGGCCGTGTGGTGCATGACCGCATCCATCGTGATACAGGCCGTACTCGCGGCGATACTTGGTGCCCGAACGCTGCCGGGGCGAGGCCGCGTTCGCCGTGACGTCGGAGTGGACCTCGCTCGCTACGGCTCCGCGACCACGCTGTCAGCCGTTCCACATGCACTGGCACAGCGGCTTGACATCCTGTTGCTGGCTGTTCTGGTGGAGCCTGCGCAACTCGGTCGCTACACGGTGGCGAATTCGATAATCACCGTGGGAATTCCGCTCTGTTCGGCGTTCGGCCTCGTTGCGATGCCCCGCCTGGCCGCATCCAGGTCGAGCGAGGCCAGCCCGGCGTCACACGGGAGTGGCATTCTGCGGATCGCCTTCGTGGCGATGGCGGCGAGCCTCCTGACCGGAACGGTGCTCGTGATCGCGATCAGTGCGGTAGCTCCTTTCCTCCTGGTGGCATTGATGGGTGAGCAGTTCCGGGACAGCGTAGACCTTCTCTGGCTCATGGCGGGCGGCGTCGCGCTCTTCGGCTGCAACCGCGCGATGCACGAGATCCTCCGCGGCCTGGGTGAGAATCTCGCGGTTGCGCGCTGCGAGTTCGTTGACCTGGTTGCCAAGATCGCTCTGCTGGCGGGGTTGACGCCCGCCATGGGTGTGTCTGGCGCGGCGATAGCCTCCAGCCTCGCGAGCGGAATCACCTTCATCCTGCTGCTCCGTTCGGTGCTGGTAGTCCTCGACACCCCGCTGGCCACCGTTATGGTGAGATTCAGACAACTGATTTCCGCCCGGCGCGGGCAGCATGTGCGGAAGACCGCTACAAGTACCGGAAGAGGAAGCACTGTATGACTGGGGCGAGGAACGTGGGGGAAGCTCCCGTGGCGACCGACGATCGAGTCTCCGGCAGCGCGGAACGTGTAGGAGTGGTCGGCCCACTGGGGTTCGACACCTTCGCTGAAAACATCATTGACTGTCTTCCCGACATCGGCGTTCAGCCGGTGGCTCTCGGACCCCCGGTCCCGATGCCGAACGGCCGGTTGAGCGGGCCCGTTCTTGCTCTGCGAAGCGCCTTCGACCGGGTTGACCTCACCTATCAACGACAGATCGTCGCCCGTGCAGAACGCGAGAACGTCGGTACCGTAATAACGCTTTACCCGCTTCTCCCGCAGACGGTCCGGAACCTCAGGCGCCGCGGGATCCGCGTGTGCCTGTGGTTTCCTGACTGTGTCGCCAACATGGGTCGCCAGCAGTTTCTGCTGGGCGACTACAACGCCCTGTTCTTCAAGGACCCGCTGCTGACGAACAGGCTCGCCGACGTTCTCCGTCTGCCAGCATACTATCTGCCGGAGGCATGTAACCCCGCCCGGCACCGGCCGCCGGATACGGCGAACGGCCAGCGGCATGTCGTGTTCGTGGGCAATATGTATGCAGGTCGCGCCCGGCTGATCGCGGAACTGGTCGGTCACGGCGTGGAGGTCCAGATCTACGGCCCGCCGATCCCGAAGTGGCTCTCGGACGAGCGATTGGTCACGCGGCACACGGGCCGATACGTGACAGGGGCTGAGAAGGCAAGAGTCTTCCGTGAGGCGCTGGCGGTCGTGAATGCCCTGCACCCAGCGGAGATGACCAGTGTGAACTGCCGCCTGTTCGAGGCCGCGGCGTGCGGTGCCGTTGTCCTGTGCGAGCGGCGACCTCCGCTGGAGAACCTGTATGAGGAGGAGCGCGAGGTCCTTGGGTTCACGACCTTCGAAGAGTTGTTGGGACGCATCAAGTGGTGCACGGATGATCCCCCGGCGGCGCGCGTCGTCGGTGATGCCGCGACCGCTCGAAGCCATCGTGATCACACCTATCAGGACCGTCTCACGCGGATACTGGAAATCTTGTGGTGAGCCGAATCGGGACGCTTCCGCAGGGACATCGCTCGTCACCGGTGGTTGCCGCTCTCCCCATGACCTGGGCTCCGTTCGCGGCTGCGAGTGTGCTGCTGTTCTCAGCGGAAGGGCTTTGGAGCCTCTCCGAAAACTCCAGGATCGTCCTGCGGTCGGTCGCGCTGACGCTGGAATGTATCAGCGCGATCACGCTGGTGGGCGCGCGCTGCGGCCGAGGCAGCTGCCTCGGCGAGATTCGCCTCGGGCCCTGGTATCTGGCCTGGACCGGCCTGGTCCTCGGGCTGTTGACCACGACATGGACAGCGCCGCAGCTGGGCCTTGTCGCCCAGATCGACCGTGTGAGCGTGCTTGAGGCTCTCAAGGTCGTCAGCATCGCCGTCGTGGTCTGGACAGCGGGATATCTACTGACCCTGGGGCGCGCGGCGACGGCCGTGGCCCGGAGCCTCGGCAGGCTTGCGGCACCGGGTCCTGAGTTCCGCCTGCGCTCACCCGCGGTTCCATGGATTCTGGCGTTCGTTGCCACGGCGGCCCGGCTCGTGCTGCTGGCGCTGGGCCAGTACGGGTACCTGGGCGACGTGTCGAAGCGCGTAAGCGAATCGAGTGCCTTCGCCTATCCGTTGTCGATGGCGGCGAATCTCGGCGTGACCGGCCTGATGATCGCGGTGGCCGACCTGGGTCGCCACGGTGACTCCCGCCGGCGCAGGTGCGTAGCCGTGCTCGCTCTCATCGAGACCGTGTTCGCGTTGATCAGTGGCATGAAAGGGCAGTTCGTTATAACCATCGCGGGCGCCTGCGTCGCCTATGTCGCGGTGCGAAGACGGCTTCCCGTCCGCATGCTCTGCTTGGCCGCAGTTGTCTTTGTCTTTGTGGTGATCCCTTTCAATATGGCATACAGGGGCCTGGTCCGTGGCCCTGACTCGCACCTCGGAACAAGCGCTGCGCTGCGTTCGGCGCCTGACCTGCTGTCAAGAACAGTCAGTGACCGGAAGTCGGACGACGCCGAGTCGGATGGCCCGACGAAGTACATCTCCGGGCGGCTTCGTGGAATTGACAGCATAGCGATCGTGGTTCAGCGGACGCCAGCAATAGTGCCAGACCGTGACATCAAGGACCTCATGCTCGCGCCGATACTCACGGCGATACCACGTGCACTGTGGCCCGATAAGCCGATAGTGGTGGATGGTTACACCTTCAATCAGGAGTACTATGGCACCGACGCGAGCCTGTACACCGCCGCCGCGATCTCACCGATAGCCGACCTCTACCGTTACGGAGGAATTATCGTGGTCGCCGCCGGCATGTTCGTCCTCGGTGGCTTCTGTAGGTTGATCGACGATGCACTGCACCCCTTCTCGGATCCTCGATATGTGGTGATCTTCGTCCCGGTCATGCTGCTGCTCGTCAGTCACGAGAGGCCGTACTCGGATGTCCTCGCAAGTCTCCCGCTCCAGTTCTGTGCGGCACTTGTGGTGAGTCGATTCGCTTTCGGTGGGTTGGCGAGAAAATCTCACTGACGGTCCGCAGGCTGACGACTGCGGCCTGGTTCGGCTCGCACTGGTTCTTCGCGGGCCGGTCGGAGACACGACGAACGGTGCGAAAGCTTGGCGTGAGAGGAAGCTAGACTGGGGCGGGATGTTTCGTCGCTGACCTGGTGTCATTGCGGCCAACTGGCGGGCGGTTCCGCGGAGTGGGCCGACCGTCCTTCAATCCGGAGAATCGATCATGAATGTTGTCGCAGTCATCGTTCACTGGGGCCGGGTCGAGCCGACGGTCGAGCTCGCGAGGCAGCTCGACGAGATCTCGCTGGTTTCTCGTGTGATCGTGGTCGCGAACGACGGGAAACCGCGGCCTCAGTCTTTCCTCCCTGGTTCCATGTGGCTCACCCCGGATTCCAACCGCGGATTCGGTGGCGGCTTTATGGCAGGATACGAGGAGGCACCTGATGCGGACATCTATCTTCTCCTCAACAACGATGTCCGGCTCACCGGAAGTACGGTCAGGGAATGCCTGGATGTATTCGCTGATCCGCGTGTGGGAATTGTTGGGCCGACGCAGCTGAACGCCGACGGGATCCACACCGGATGCGGCAGGATGACTCCGGTGGCATCGATTCCGAGGAAGCGGAGGGTCCCGTCGACCGAGATTGATGACGTGGACTGGATCAATGGTGCGATCATGTTCGTCAGGGGGGACTGTCTTCGCCGGGTTCCGATGCCGGTGAAGTACTTCCTGGGATATGAGGACACTGACTACTGCTACCGGGCGAGAGCTGCCGGTTGGCGAGTCGTAGTCAGTCCGGCGCAGGCCTGGCACAGTGGTGGTGGAACGCTTCCTTCAGCTGGATTCTCCTACTATCTCGCGAGGAACAGGCTCTGGTTTGCCCGGTCGCATCGGAATGCCTCGACGGTTGCCCTGACCGGAGCTTGGCTCGCCTTGGCCGTGGCACCCCGCGTCGCTCTCAAAGAGACAGTCTCCCGGCGGTCGTTCGAACATTCAAGAATGATTGTTCACGGAATTCGGGACGGGCTGGCGACGCAACCGAGATCCGACGAACTGATGTCGAACGAGCCTCGTCCGAGGCTCTGGGGGGCCTGGGCCAGCGCTGGAACATGACGGAAGTTCGCCGCGGGGCCTGCGGCGGGAAGATATGTGGTCCCGAAGTTGACGCCGTCGGGTGTCCGCCGACGGGTCCGCTGAACCAGCCGGTCGGTGCCGCGGTTGCGGTTGGCCACGGGAAGGGCGGCATCGATGGCTGGGCGGTGGCCTGCCGGCGGCGGCGATGCGGCACGCGGTCGTCGACGCTGCGCGCGCGGCAGCTCGCTCGGCGGGAGCGGCCGGCGGAGCGGGGTTGTCACAGTTCCGCAACCCGTGGCCAGGGCACCGGCTCTCTTGGATACTCGAACCCGTAGCCGGACCCGCTCGCGGTCACCGCCCACACCGTGTCGTCAGACCCCGAACGGATCCGGCATCAAGCCACACCGGGGACCACGCTCAGGCCCTATTGGGCGTGGGTCAGGCCCCGTAGAATGAATACCCACGGGGCCTGACGGAACACTTTCTTCTATGTCGGCTGTGCCGGCATGGCTGAGAAATCAGCCTGACCTGGGCGGTAGCGTTGATCGATCATGAGTATCTTTCCGCGCCGACTCAACAGGTCGTCGGCAGCCGCCACGGTGACCGAGATGACGAGACGGTCACCTACGCGATGTTGAAGCAGGCAGCGCGCTTTCTCAAGCTCCGCGGAATCGGGAACTCGACCCGCCGAGGCCACCCGCAGCTCGACCTCTCCGCGCCGCTCCTGGCGGAACTGGAAGCGATCGAATCGGGCGAAGGCCTCGTCGTGAAAATTGAGCGCCGCGGACGAGATGGGTTCGTCGTGCGTTCCATACACCAGCGACTGGTCCCAGCGGCCTGCCACGTCGCGAAGAACGGCGAAAGGAGAGCCGCATGCGCAGCGCCCTCCCATGAGCCCAGGAGGTGTGAGGGCGCCGCCGTCCTCGGTGTCATAGCGTAGGAGCGGCATGGCGGCGTTCGTCATCCCGCTGCCGATGATCCGGTCATTGATGACCTGGGCCACTCCGTAGGTGGGTGTAACGTGGTAATGGCCGGGAAAGCGTGGGCACTCGGCACCGAAGACGACTTTCTCGCTCTGCCCGTACCAGCGAATCGGCGGTGCGTCGAACACCTCGCGGAACAGGTCCAGTTGCCAGTCGAGGGCGCCTTCGCTGGCAAGAAGCACTGCTCGAAGTCGGGCGAGCTCCGGATGCGGGCCGGTCCGCGCTGCCCAGAGAGCGAACGGGGTTATGGAGGAGGGATACCCCCAGATCGCGACCGGGCGTAGATCACGGATACTGCTGAGCAACTCTGTGAAGGTTGCTTCGGACAGGTGGAACGGCGAGACGGCCATATGGTTGTAGGTTCTCTGATAGATCATTGGGCGGCCATGGAAGCCGGTCCCGAGGCTGCTGCCACGAAAGGTTATTTTCGGGTCGTTCAGCCTGACTCCGGCGCGTGACCAGACGTAGGCGATGTGTGCCCATTCGGAAAAGAAGGACGAATATGAGATCCGGAGGTTCAGTGGGCGGCCCCCGGTCCCTCCGGTTGTGACTTGCCGCGCGGGCACCTTCGGATTGGCGAACGCGGCGGACGACCGCCGGACGGTCTCCTTGTCCAGCACCGCCGCCGTCCTGTCGGAGGATCGCAGGTACTCCGGATTCTCCCGGTAGTAGGGCACCGCCGACGCCCATCTGTCGACGAAACGTCGAAGGCGTCTCTCCTGCCATTGAACGACCTCGTTCGGCTCAGCCAGTTCGAGCTGAGCCAGAGTTTTCAGGTGCGCCGTGACCAGCGGGCTGTCGCAAGCGGTACGGAAGGCCGCTGCCGCGACCCGCGAGCGGCCTATTGTGGAGCCTTTCATGGTGAGCCCGATCTGTTGCTGGCTGTCGTCCGAACATCGCCCCACGATAGTTCCACCCTGCCTTTCCAGGCGAAGTGAGGCTCAGCTTGGAGAGTGGCCGTTGGATGAATGTTTCCAATCGGTCCGTTCCAGTCCGTGTCGTCGCCGACGAGTTCAACCTCGCGCCAGTCGCCGTTGGCGAGTGGGAGCCGGTGGCAGCGAAATCCCTGGCGAACGGTTGGCACTCGTTCAGGATCGAAGCCGAACAGCACGGTGACGGCAGCGTCCACGGCGGCCGGTGTCGTCCCGAAGGCGACCAGCCGGCCGGGGAGCGCATCGGGGCTCATCGGCCCGTTGCGATGTCCCGCGATGACGCCGTCCACGAGCACGATGTGCCGAGTGGGTTGTGGGGTTTCCGTCAGAGTCCCGTCCGGACTGCCATAGTGAATAATCTTGTTCAGATCCAGCGACATCCTCCAGACGGTGTCGTTTCCCCACCAGTTTCCGCTCCGGATGGTGGTGTCCCCGTCGCCGAATATCGGAGTGCCGCCGCGGCGCGCGATCCGCAAGGTACGTGTGCCGACTCCGGGCCAGGCGAGCGCGGCGCGCCGCAGGCCCCCGACGACCGCGCGCTCTGCGCGGTGCCGGGCGCTTGGCCGCGGATGCTCGTCTCCGCGGTTTCCCGGCCATCCCTCGGTGTGGTGCGGAAGCCAGTTCTTGTCGGCGTTCACACCGACCAGGTTCTTCATCCCGAGCGTGATGCCGGCCTTTTTGTGGCTTTTCAGCTTGGGCAGATTTATGATCAGATCCGCCTGCATCACCGTTGCGGACAGCAGATACTCGTGGCGCCCGTCGGTGTGGTGGTGGTTCACCACCCGGGAGTCGTAGTCGGCTCCGTAGTAGCGGCCGGCGCCAGGATGGCCGACGAACTCGCTCCGGTCGCCCAGATCGAAGGCGACGGTACCGGCCGGGTCGCCGGGGAGACGACGTCGCGCTGTCACGACGCCGCCGCGGGTGGTCCATTCCTCCTGGCGTAGATCGAGCAGGTCGACGCTGAACCCCCGCTCCTGGTAGAAGTGGCGCAGCTGATCGAGGCCGAGAGCGGTGACGATGCCGATGAACGAGGAGTCGGTCTGCGGTGCATCGGCGATCACCACCCGGCCGGTGGGCCCGACCGCTCGCAGTGCGTAGTCGGCCGCGGCACGGATGACAGCGCCATGGGTGAGGACCCATTGCCAGCCATCGGGATCCCGAGGGTGGAACTCGCGTACGAGGTTCGGCTTGAGGACCACCGTTCCTCCGGGCCCGACATACTCGCCAAGCGGATTCCACTGTGAGGTATCGACTCCGCCCTTGTCGAGGCCGGCCAGGGCGAGAACCCGTCGAACCGCCGCATAGACATGATTCGGCTCGCGGCTCAGGTGGCCGAAACCGTATTCCGCATAGGCCGTATGCGGAGAGAATGGGGGCGCCGAAGGGTAGGCCGCCTGCCTCGTGCGGGTCAGCGCGACCTGGTAGGGCGACCTGGAAACCGGCGACTCAGACATCGGTGCTCTCCACGGCGGTCAGGCGGGTATGCAGCTCGAGTGGAAGCTCCGCGGTCACTGTGTAGGCGACGACCACGGCTGGGATCTGCCGTTGCCACCCAACCGCGAGCGTGTCCGTCCAGATTCGCCAGCGGCCCAACCTGACTCGCTCGTCCCGGTGCGCGTCGAAACACGTCGTCAGCCGGAAGGGTCCGGGTGCGGTGTTTCGTTCGATTATCACTCCGGCCTCGTCATACTTCGCCTGCCATCCGGCAGCCAGGTGGAACAGCACGTCTACACGGTGGCGATGACCGCCTGCGATTCGGTCAACGACGAGTAGCGAGCTCGGGTCCATCGTCCAGGTCCGGAGATGATCCGGCCGGCCGGTCATCCATCGGTAGCCGTTGTGCATGGCGGTCAGACTCAACCGGTCGGCGGCCTCGTCGTGGCGGACCGGGCCAAACGTGACCCTGGCCCGTCGGCCGGCCCGAAACGCACCCCAGACCTCGGTGGAATCGGCTTCGTCCACGACAACCGTGTTGTGCGCCGCGGTCGCGCGTTCGGCGGTGCGGGTCGCACCCGGTGCATAGGTCGAGGTCCCCTTGTCGACCAGCACCGGTGTGCCGTCGTACCAGAGGAGAAAGGACAGGGAATCGGCGTGGGCGTGCGCCGGAAGATCGTCCGGACAGGGCAGGCCGACATCGGCGAGTACCCGCCAGGGCCCGGCGCGCAGGACGGCCAGGCCCGAATCACTGAAGAGGGCGAGACCGGTGCCAGCCGGGCGGTCCGGATTCCGCACGCTGCGCGTTCTGGCCTGGTGCGGAAGCAGAACGCCGACCGCGGCCGGAGGGACGGGGTAGCCGTCGTTCGTCATCGGCACCGTGCCATCCGGTGCCAGGATGTCGTCGAGCCAGCTCCGCATGCGTAGTCGGGCCGCGGTCAGCTCGTCGGGGACCCGCTCGCCGGCCGAGTCGAGCAGGCCTGCCAGATCATCCAGGTCCGCCAGTACCTGGCAGTGATAGGCGGGTGCGCGCTCGACATGGCCGCCGTCGGGCAGTACCTGACGCTCGATCTCGCGAAGCAGATGCGCGGTCCAGCGCTTCCTCGCGGCTGCGTCATCGAACGCGACGGCGATCCCCAGCAGCGCCTTGATGTTCTTCAGAAGATGGTTTCCGCCGACATCGGTCTCCAGGTGCAGGCGCAGGAAAGCTCCGTGTTCGGCGAGGTCGGTGGTCAGTGCGGAAGCGAGTGCGTCGTCGGCGAGTGAGCCGAGCAGCCCGCACCATGACCAGATCCGCAGCGAGACCACGTAGGGCGACCAGGCTGGGCCGCGTCCAAACGTTGTGGCCCGGTGCCAGGAGCGGTGAAGCCGGTCGAACTCCGCCCGGGCCCACTCGCGCTCTGGATGCAGGGCAAACGACCAGGCCCAGTCCCAGTAATGCAGGTGGTACCGCCAGAGCAGCGGCGCGTCGTGCTGGGCCCAGTCGGCCGGTTCGCCGAGGTGGCGGGTGGTCCCCAGCAGGGTGAAGTGCCCATCGGCGAGATCGGTGGCGCGCGGCCACACCTCGCCGAGGCGGGCGTCGAACGGAACGAAGGAAGCCGGCCAACGAGCGTGACCTCCAGATCGCAGGACCGGCCGCGCGAGTGCATCCACGATCCGGCGCGAGGTGATGGGGAAGTACATGGGCATGGCACGTTGCGCGCGGAGACGAACACGCGCGACGGCCTGTTCCGGCCGGAGCAGCGCTACCGTTCGCAGGTATCGACCAGCCAGGTGGGCTCGGCGGGCCATTACGGACCGAGCGGTCGGGGAGGTCGATGAGGTTCCGTCGAGTTCACCCTGATCGGCTTCTTCGCCGATCCCGCCGATCCCGCCGATCCCGTCGAGCCCATTGAGCCCGTCGAGCCGGACGGGTGTCACGGTGCCGCCGGCCCAGGCAGGCCGTTCGTTCGCCACGTCGGAGAAGAAGGAGGCCGTCATCTGCCCGTTCGACCTCTCCTTGCCGCCTTCTGGCTCCGGCAGAGCGCCGCCTCCTGCCGGATGCCGGTGGCGAACGGCCGAGGAGCGAAACCGAGGTCCCGCACGGCATCCGCAATCGAGAACGCCTTGTCCTCGGTCAGCCGGCTGATCTGCTCCCTTTTCAGCCGTGGGCGGGCCGATCGACGTTCGTAGGAGCCGATGAGCGCCGCCACCGGCCTGACCGGGATGGGCAGGCACCTCGGGCGGCGGCCCGCGGCGGCGCCGGCCTGCTCGACGACCTGGCGCAGCGTCAGCGGGGCGGGTCCGGCGGCGTTGTAGGTGCGGCCGATCGTGATGTCGAGCTCGACCGCGCGAACGAGCAGCTCGGCGAGGTCGTCGACGTGTACGGGCTGGTGGAGCTGGTGACCGCCAGCGGGCAGCGGTATGGGCAGCATCGGCCAGTGCTGCAGCAGGTTGAGGAGCCGCGCCATGTTGCGGTCGTCCGGCCCTCCGTAGATCATGGTCGGTCGGATGATCGTCCAGTCGAGCCCACTGGTGCGGATCGTGTTCTCGGCGGCCAGCCGCGTCTGCTTCGACGGCGGGTCCAGTGCGGTGAAGATTCCGGTCGTGGAGACGAAGAGGGCGCGGGTGAGGTGAGCCCGCACCGCGGTCTCGACAATCGTGTCGGCGTGCCCGAAGCCGAGTGAGGCGATGTTGAGCAGTGCGTCGGCCTTCGTCTCCGCGAAGGCGCCGCGCAGTGCGGCGGCGTCATCCAGGTCACCCCGGACCACCTTGGCGCCGAGGGCGGTCAGGCGGCCCGCGCCTGACCCGCCTCGAGCGAGGCCGGTGACCTGGTGGCCCGCGGCCAGGGCGTGCCGTACGGTCCGGGATCCGAGGAATCCGCTGCCCCCGACGACGAATAGCCTCATCGCCCGCTCCCTCGTCCGTCCGCATGGTGGGTGACGGGTCGAGGGTTCTCAGGAGCAGGCTGGCGGGGGCGCGGTACTGGTTGGGCGCTGTTGCGCGGCTTTCCCTGGACGGCCGGCCGGTCTGCCGAGGCCGTCGCCGGTAGCTCGTCCTCGGGCCTCGGGCCATCCGGTGCCGGCTGGTGCTGCCCGCCCTCCCGCTGCCCGCCCTCCCGCTGGTCGGGTGGGGGCGGCCCGTGGTGAGGCTGTTCCTCCTGAGGTTGCCCGGCCAGGACCCGCAGGAGTAGGTGACGGTAGCGAGCGGCCAGCGCTGATCGGTCGAAGTGCCGCTCGACATGCTCGCGTGCGGCCAGGCCCATGGCCACGTTGCGGTCCGGATCCGTCGCCAGCTCCAGTACGGCGCCGGCGAGGGCCTCCGGGTTCTCCGGCGAGACGACCACGGCGCCGGCGTCGGTCAGGATGCGGGCTGCCTCGCCGCGTACCGAGCCGATCAGCGGGCGGCCCGCGGCCAGCAGCTCGAACATCTTTGACGGGATGAAGGTCTCGAACAGTGGTACGTCCCGCAGCGGAACCAGGCAGATGTCGGCGGAGGCGACCAGCGCGGCCATGTCCGAGCGGGGGACCGCGGGCGCAAGGGTGGTGTTCGTGAGGCCGAGCCGCCTGATGTGCTCGGTGAGCCGCCGCTTGTCGGCGCCCTCGCCCACGAAGGCGAATCGGATCGAGGGAGTTTCCTCGGCCAGCAGCGCGGCGGCGTCGGCGACGGAGGTCAGGCCCTGCGAGATGCCGTGTGCGCCGACGTAGAGCACGAGCGTGTCGGCGGGCCCGGCTCCCAGCTGGGCCCGTACCTCCGCGGACGCGGGTTCGTCCGGCCTGAATCGATCGAGGTCGACGCCGTTCGGGATCACGTGCACCTTCTCCGCGGGTATGCCCCGGCGGATGATGTCCTCTCGGAAGCCTTCGGTAACGGTGACAACGGCGTCCGCGGCCCGGTAGGCGGCCAGCTCCAGCTTTTCCAGAACCGCGATGACCCTGCGGTTCGTGATCAGACCCAACTGAACGAAGATCGCCGGCCACAGGTCGCGTATCTCGACCACCAGCCGCGCGCGCCGCAGCCGCGCCAGGACCCAGGCCGAGCCGAGAGCGAAGAAGGTGGGCGAGGAAACGACCACGACGTCAACGGGGCCAGCGGCCCGGCCGCCCAGCAGCACCGACGTCACCATGAACGACAGGTGGCTGAGGGTCTTGCGCAGCACGCCTTCGTTCGGGGTCGCATAGAGCCAGGTGCGGACCACCCGGTATCCGTCGGTGTGCTCGATCCGCCTGAGTGCCCCACGGTAACCGGGGGGCACCACACCGGTCGGATGGTTCGGCATGCCGGTCAGCACGGTGACGTCGAGGCCGGCGGCGGCCCAGGCCCGCGCTGTCTCCGACAGGCGTGCCTGGGGGGCGCCCACCTCGGGGGGGAAGTAGTGGGTAACGAGCAGTACCCGCGGGGGACCAGCGCCACGCCTCACGACATCGACCTCTTCTGGGGAACCCGGCGATCGGACCGCGCCTTGTCGCTATTAGTAGTCAACTGTATTCGCATGGTTGTCGAATAACTTGGATTGCTGTCGTCACCGGGTGTCGGCCGGGTCGGGTACCCGGGCCGGCCGGCTGGGTTCAGCCCGATCAGGGGTGAGCTGTGGGCTGTCGCCCTGTCGTTGGTGCGGCAGGACGAGCTCCCGGGAGCCACCCCCTGGATGGGCGGGATCGGCAGGAGCCGGCCGCTCGGCGCATCCCCGTGCATGGGCCAGTGTGATCAGCCGAGGTGCGTTCAGATAACCCACGACCAGCACGAGCAGCGCGAGGTCGGCCGTCACCCGGATGCCCGGGTCACCCCGTGCGGCCAGCAGTCCCAGGCCTGAGCTCGCCGCGACGAGGCTGGCGACCGTGACCGTGACCCGGGTGTGCGTCCAGCCCACGTCGGTGAGCCGCTGGTAGGTGTGGGTGCGGTGGGGCAGGTACCAGCGCTCGCCCCGTAGTACCCGGCGCACCAGCGTGGCGCCGGTGTCGGCGAGGTACAGCAGCAGCGGCGCCAGCACCGCCTCCACCGGGATGCCGGACAGGATGCCCTGCAACGCGAGCACAGCGAGGCTGGTGCCGAGGGTGTAGCTGCCGACGTCACCCAGAAAGATCCGCGCGCGGGGGAAGTTGAACGGCGCGAAGCCGATCGCCGACCCGACCAGAACGGTTCCGCCCGCGGCCAGCGCCGACGCCTCGTACAGATGTCCCACCACGATGAGGCTGCCGCCGGCGACGGCGGCCTGCGCGGACGAGATGCCGTTGACCCCATCCATGAAGTTGAACGCGTTGACGAAACCGGTAATCCACAGTGGGCCGATCAGCGCGGCGGCGGACACCGCCACCACGGGTGGGATCGGCGCGGCATCGAGGGACACGCTGGTGAGAAGCACGGCCGACACCACCAGGCCGGCGAGCAGTTGCAGTGCCAGGCGGCGCAGCGGGGAGATGCCGCCCGCGTCTGCACCCACATCCTCGGCGAGACCGACGAGACCGAACAGTGTCACCCCGACGATCATCGGGAGCAGGCCGGGGGAGTCGCCGTGACCGCTGGTGACCTGGAGCACCACCACGCCCGCGAAGATGCCGAGGGCTACGGCGATGCCGCCGCCCCGAGGGGTCGGCACCCGGTGCGAGGAGCGTTCGTTGACGTCGTCGATGGCGGCCAGGCGCCGCATCGCGCTGACCACGACCGGCATGGCGACGACGGTTACCAGTAGTGCCGCCGCACCCGCTGCGATCATGTCACTCCTTACGGCTCGGCTCGGCAGGCGATGACCCGCGTGGGGCATGCTGGCGTCGCGGCTGCGGCTTGCTCACAGGTTGGTGACACTCCAACGGCACGACAGGCCGCTGTTCGTGGCTGAATGTAAGTCATCAACTACCCTCTGTCGCATGACGCGAGTGCGAGTGTCTGACCGGTCGCGGCGCCGCGGCTCTTCGGCCCGACGGGTCCCAGCGACAGGCCGGGATCTCCGGTGAGGCAGGTGGTCCAAGCCGCGGGCGGTGGGGAGGTCCGGGTCGTCGAGACCCCGATCCCGTCCATCGAGGCGACCGAGGTCCTCGTGGAGACGACCGCCACCATCGTGTCCGCCGGCACCGAGCGGGCGGTGACCACGCTCGCCCGGTCGGGGCTGCTGGCCAAGGCACGGGCACGCCCCGACCTGGTCCGCCGGGTGGCGGAGAAGGCCCGAGCGGACGGCATCGGCGAGGCGGTCCGCTCGGTCCGCGACCGCCTCGCCTCCGAGCTGCCACTCGGTTACAGCGGGGCCGGCCGCGCGATCCGCGTCGGTGACGCCGTCGAGGGCATCCGGCCCGGCGACCTGGTGGCCACCGGCGGTGCCGGATGGGCCAACCATGCCGAGTTCCAGGCGGTGCCCGGGCTGTTGTGCGCGCGGGTGCCGGCCGGGGTCCCCGACGCGGACGCCGCCTTCACGACCATCGCCGCGATCGCGCTCCACGGGCTCCGGTTGGCCGAGGTCGGCCCGGGAGCCAAGGTGGTCGTCGTCGGACTGGGCCTCATCGGCCAGCTCGCCTCCCGTATCGCGCTGGCCAGCGGATGTGACGTGGCCGGCGTCGACCTCGCGGACCTGCCGCTGCAGACCGCTGCCGCGACCGGCGTGCGGGCCTTGCGGGAGTCCGGCGAGGCGACCACGGCCGCAGTGCGGCAGTGGAGCCGCGGGCGCGGGGCGGACGCGGTGCTGATCTGCGCGGCGGGCCGGTCCGGTGATCCGGTGATGCGTGCGACGGAGTTCGCCCGCGACCGGGCGCAGCTTGTCGTCGTCGGGGACGTCCCGTTGGGGCTGGCGCGCGCGCCGTTCTACGAGAAGGAGCTCGTCCTTCGCTTCGCGCGTTCCTACGGACCCGGTCGGTACGAGCGTGGCTACGAGGAATGGGGTGTGGACTACCCGGCTGGCCAGGTCCGCTGGACGGAGGGCCGCAACCAGGAAGCGGTGCTCGACCTGCTCGCCGCCGGCCGGCTGTCCGTGGCCGACCTGGTCACCCACGCCTTTCCGCTTGAGCGGGCCCCGGCGGCCTATGACCTGGTGGCGACGCGACGGGAGCCGTACCTGGCCATCCGGTTCGACTACCCGCGCCGCACCGGGCCGGTGGAAGACGCCGAGGCGGCGGACGACGGTCCGCCCGCGGAAAGTGCCACATCGACCGAGTACTCCCTGGCGGGGAAGGCCCGGCAGGTCGGCTACCCGCGACCGGTGGCACGTGGGGCTGGTTCACCTGGGCGCCGCGGTGATCGGATCGGCTGGATCGGTGCGGGGAACTTCTCCAGCTCGGTGCTGCTGCCGGCCTTCAGAGCCGCCGGTTTCGACCGTTTCACCAGTGTCGCTTCGGCGAGTGGGCGATCAGCTCGCGCCTTCGCCGACCGGCATGGCTTCCAGGGGGCCGCGGCTGGGGTTGAGGAACTGCTCGATGACGACGACATCGATGTCGTGGTGATCGCGACACCGCACTCGACGCACGCCCGGCTGGCGGCGGCGGCCCTCGAACGGGGCCGGCATGTGTGGTGCGAGAAACCGTTGGCCCTCGACCTGGCCGAGCTCGAGATGGTCGAGCGGGCGGCGGACGTGGGCGGCGGGGTCCTGATGGTGGGCCTCAACCGTCGGTTCTCCCCGGCGGTCGTCGCGGCCCGTCGGCGGCTGGCGGAGCGGGACGGCCCGTTGAGCCTGATCTACCGGGTCGCCGCCGGTCCCGTACCCGCCGACCACTGGTATGGCGACCGGGTCGAGGGCGGCCGGCTTCTCGGCGAGGTCTGCCATTTCATCGACACCTGCGTGGCGCTGGCAGGTAGTCGGGTCGAGACGGCGACAGCCGTGCCCGGCCGCGGTGGCGAGGTGCTGCTTGCCGAGGACCTGGCTGTGACCATGCGGCATGTCGACGGCACCCTGTCGACCGTCGCGTACAGCTCCGCCCGGCCCCGGGCCTGCCGGAAGGAGCTGGTCGAGGCTCTCGCCGGCAGGAGCCACCTGCGAATCGACGACTTCCGGGAGCTGGTGATCGATGGTGTCTCGGAGTGGAAAGGCGCGCAGGACAAGGGGCATCGGGCCGCGGTCGGCGCGTTCCTGCGGATGTGCCGCGGCGGCGCGACGGACGTGACGGCGGAACTGATCGCGTCGTCCCGGGCAACGCTCGCCGCCGCCGCGAGCCTCGGCACCAGCCTCCCACAGCCGACAGGCTCTCCGCGGTCGGTGGCAACGGCGACGGTGCCGGTGGTGGCGACGGCGACGGCAACGGCGACGGTGCCGGTGGTGGCGACGGCGCCGGTGGCGGTGGCGGTGGCGAAGGAGCCGGCTGGCATCGACCTCGCGGATGCTCGCCGTGCGGGGACGGAGCAGGTGGGCCAGCCAGCGGTGCCGGCAGCGCGGGGGGTGGGCGCGGACAGCGTGCCGCCGGAGGGCCAGGCCTCTCCCGTGCTGCGAGAAGAAGGCGAGCCAACCCGCTGACCGAGGGTCAGTCGAGGTCGACTGCAGACAGGGAGGAGGACGAACGTGCCTCGCGCACTGATTACGGGAATCACCGGCCAGGACGGCTCGTACCCGGTTGAGATGATGGTCGACGCCGACCTCGCCGCCGAGCGGGCCGAAGCGCCGGGCGTGCCCGGCCCGCCGGGTGCTCCGGATGTGCTGGGCGTGCCGGCGGTGCGCCGGGCGCCGGAACGGCTGGGCCGCGACGGGACGGCCACGCCATGACCACGGCCGCGCCACACGCGGTCGTCGTGGCCGGGGCCCGGCCGAACTTCATCAAGGTGAAGCCCGTGCTCGACGCGCTGACGGCTGACGGCGTCCGCACCACCCTCGTGCACACGGGGCAGCACTACGACGACGCGATGAGCGGTGTCTTCTTCACCGATCTCGGTCTGCGCCCACCGGATCACCACCTGGAGGCCGGCTCCGGGTCCCATGCCGTGCAGACGGCTGCGGTGATGACCGCCTTCGAGCCGTTGCTGATGCGACTGGCCCCCGATGTGGTGGTCGTCGTCGGGGACGTGAACTCGACACTCGCCTGTGCGCTGGTCGCGGCGAAGGCGGGAATCGCGGTGGCGCACGTCGAGGCCGGCCTGCGCAGCGGCGACCGGGCGATGCCGGAGGAGATCAATCGGATCGTCACCGACCGGCTGTCGAACCTGCTGTTCGCGCCCAGTCCCGAGGGGGTGGCGCACCTGCTCGCGGAGGGCGCGCCACCGGAGTCGGTGCATCTGGTCGGCAATGTCATGGTCGACACGCTGCTGGCGTGCCGGGAGCGGGCCCGTGCTCGGCCCATGCTCGCCGAGCTGGGCTTGCACTCGGGTGGGTATGGCCTGGTGACCCTGCACCGGCCGAGCAATGTCGACGACCCCGCGGTGCTCGACGGCCTGGTCGCGGCACTGGGGGAGATCGCCGGCCGATGCCCGCTGGTGTTCCCCGTCCACCCACGTACCGCCGACCGCCTCGCCGGTCGGCTCCCGGCTGGTCTACGGATACTCGGGCCGGTGGGGTACCTCGACTGCCTCGCGTTGCAGATGGGAGCGCGACTGGTCCTCACCGACTCGGGCGGGGTGCAGGAGGAGTCGACGGTTCTCGGAGTTCCGTGCCTGACGTTGCGGGACAACACCGAACGTCCGATCACTGTCACCGAGGGGACCAACCGGGTGGTGGGCCGTTCCCCGGATGCGGTGGTCGCCGCGGCGCTCGAATGGCTGGAGCGGCCGCCTCCGCCGCGTTGTCCGGAGCTGTGGGATGGGCGTGCCGGTCAACGGATCTCCGCCGTGCTGGTCCGGACTTTCGCCGGCGGCGTCGGGAAAGGCCCGCGCGACGGAGTTTGGGAACCCCCGAGGCCCCGAGTGATAACGGAACGTGACACGAACTTGCCGATGCGTAGCTGAGAGTGGTTATGGCGCCACACTGGGCTCATGACTTCAACGGGAAAGCTGGTAGTTGTCGGCCAGGGGTATGTCGGTCTCCCGCTCGCGATGCGCGCGGTGGAGGTCGGCTGGCGGGTGGTGGGCGTCGACGTCGACATCAGTAGGGTCAAAAGACTTGTGGTTGGTGAGTCCTATGTCGAGGACATCGCTGACGGTCAGCTGGCAGCGGCGCTCGCCTCTGGCAGGTACGAGGCGACGACCGACTACGCCGCGGCGGCGGCCTTCGATGTCGCGGTCGTCACCGTGCCCACCCCGCTGCGGGAGGGCGTACCTGACCTCAGTTTCGTGACGGACGCGGCGCGGAGCCTGGCGCCCTTCGTGAGACCCGGGTCGACCGTGGTGCTGGAGTCAACCACCTACCCGGGCACGACCGAGGAACTGTTCGGGCCGTTGCTGGAAGAGCTGTCCGGTCTCACGGCCGGCACCGACTTCCGGCTTGGCTACTCCCCGGAACGTATCGATCCGGGGAACAAGGTCTGGCGGCTGGAGAACACTCCGAAAGTCGTTTCCGGTGTCGACGAGGCCTCGCTCAGGGCCGTGACCGCCTTCTACGACTCGCTGGTGGACAGCACCGTTCCGGTGGCCTCGACGAGGACCGCGGAACTCACCAAGCTCCTGGAAAACACCTTCCGTCATGTCAACATCGCTCTGGTCAACGAGCTCGCCATGTTTGCGCACGAGCTCGGCGCGGACGTCTGGGCGGCGATCGACGCCGCCTCGACCAAACCTTTCGGCTTCATGCCGTTCCGGCCGGGTCCCGGCGTCGGAGGTCATTGTCTTCCGATCGACCCGTCCTACCTGTCATGGCGCGTCCGGTCGCGGCTCGGTCGCAGCTTCAGGTTTGTCGAACTGGCCAACGATATCAATCACCACATGCCGGACCATGTGGTGAGCAGGGTGTCCGAGATACTTGGCCGACGAGGATGTTCTGTGCGGGGAAGTCGTATTCTGCTGCTGGGGCTCGCCTACAAGAGGAACACCGGGGACTCGCGGGAGTCGCCAGCGGCCCGGGTGGCGGCGCTGCTGGCTGATCGCGGAGCGGAGGTCTTTGCGGCGGACCCGCACGTCGATCCCGCGCGGGTTCCGGGGCGGATCGAGCTGGTCGATGCCGACGAGGAGCAGACGGCGGCAGCGGACCTGGTTGTCGTGCTGGTCGATCACGACGCGTTCCGGCGCGACATCGTGTTGAGCCACGCCCGGGCCGTGCTGGACACCCGCCACTGGCTGCAGCCGTCCGCGGGGTCGGCGGCGGTGCCGACCGCAGCGACCGCAGCGGCCGGCGGGGGTGCTCTGAGCGGCTCGGCGAGAGCGTTCGTTCCCGCGCAGCGCTCCGCGCCGGGGCGGGCCATGGTCGAGTCCATGTGACGCCGCGCTGGGACCGTACGCCGCCACCCGACCTGGGGTCCGCGGCCGAGCGGTCACCCGTCGGCCTGGCCCGAATCGCAGGTTCGGCGCGGGGCGTCGCGCGGGCGACGCCCCGCCTTTTCGTCTCACGTTGCCGAGTGTCATAACTCTGTGTAGTAGAACTCTCTCTGTAGGTTGGCGAAGGTTGCCAGATGTCCTGGCCGAGTGCTGAGCGTCCACATCCGAGTTTGGAGGGTGGTCATCGTTGCGGCAGTGGGGCGGATATCGGTGACGAACGGGCCAAGGGCATACGAAGCGGCGGCGGACCGGCAGGTGGCATGCGCATGGGTGGCAGGGGCACGGGTGGCGCTCGGACCGATCGATGGCCTGCGGGCGCCGACCGGTCCGGCGGGCCGGTGAAGGTCGACGGGCTCGCGGTGGTCGACGGGCCGAGTGTCGTCGACGGGCCGGCACGCGAGGCGGGGGACGCGCGCGGCGCGGCGGCCGGCGACCGGTTGCTCCCCCCGCCGGCCGGGCAGGTGAGCCCGGCTCCCGCCCCGTCCAGCCGTGCCAACCCGGTGACGGTGCTCGAGGTGCTGCCGAGGATGGACCTGGCCGGTGAGACGATCCGTGCCGTCAACCTGCTGCGACGATTGGACCCGGCCGAGTTCCGGCTGCTGTTCTGCGTCACCTCGGGGGCGCCCGGATCGCTGGACGAGGAGATCCGGTCGCTCGGGGGCGAGGTGTACTACTGCCGCGCGGATCCGAGCTTTCCGTTCGCGTTCCACCGGCTGCTGCGCCGGGTCCGGCCCGACATCGTCCACTCCGGGGTGGCGACGTTCTCGGGGGTGGTGCTGACGGTTGCCCGGGCCGCCGGTGTGCGCCGCCGGGTGGCTCACTTCTTCACCAGTACGGATCGCCGTGGCGACAGCGTCCGCGGCCGGCTCCAGCGGGCGCTGGGCCGGGTCCTGCTGGATGCGTTCGCCACCGATCTGATCGCGGTCAGCGAGGCGGCCATGCGTGGCCTCTGGCGCGAGTCCTGGCGGCTGGATCCCCGGTGCCGGGTCATCTACAACGGCGTCGAGCTCGAGCCCTTCGGGGTGGCCATCGCCGGCCAGCGGCCGATGCCCTCCCTGCCGGAGCTCGACGAGCTGGGGGACGTCGCACCGCCGCCGCTGACGGTCCTGCACATCGCCCGCCCGGATCCGGTGAAGAACCGGTCGCGCGCGATCGAGATCGTCGCGGCGATGTGCACCCGCGGGCTCGACGTGCGGCTGCGGTTCGTGGGCCGGCAGAGCCCGGAGGAGACCGAGCGGCTGATGACCCTCGCCAGCGGCCTGGGGGTGTCGGACCGGGTCGAGTTCCTCGGCGAGCGGGGCGATGTGCCCAAGCTCCTGGTGAACTCGTCGCTGCTGCTGGTGACGTCGCTGCACGAGGGGCTACCGAGCGTCGTGCTCGAGGCGTGCGCGGTCGGTACCCCGGTGCTGTCGTCGGATCTGCCGGGTGTCGCGGAGATCGCCCGGGTGCTGCCCGGGATCACCATGCTTCCGCTGGGAACGCCGAACGAGATCTGGGCCAGTACCGCCGCGGACCTGGCGGTCGTGCCGCCGACGCTGGACGAGCGTCGGGAAGCGATGCGCCGGCTGCGGCGATCTCCGTTCACGATGGAGAACTGGCAGCGCGACATCACGGCCGTGTGGTCGTAACCGCGGCCTGCTCCGGCACGGCCCGTCCAAGGTGGGTCCGGCCTGGGTGGGACATCCCACCTTCCGGCGTCATGGCCAGCGGGCCACGCACCCCCCGTCGTCGTGATCCCGGCCGTCTCGTCCGGCCTGACCAGGGGGCATGCGGTACACGTCCGGACGGACCACCTGATATTTGTAGCCTCTGCGAGGGAAAAACGGCGTGGACCGCCGGGACCGGGGGCACGTGCCCGGGAGGCGGCGGTCACAGCCACGTCGAGCCCTGTGGGAATGTGACCAACGGCTCTCGGCGTCGCCGTCACCCCTGACAGTGCCAGGATGGGACGAGTGGACGACCGTGGCGAACTCAGGGTCGGCCACAGCGATCGGCGCTTGTGTCGAACCTTCCCGCTGACCAGAAGCGGGGAGGTGACGAGGAGGAGACGAAGGCCATGGACAGCTTCGGCAGCACCGGCAGACTCGCGGTAGGTGATCGCACCTACACGATCAGGCGGTTGGACGCGGTGCCCGGGGCGGACCGCCTGCCGTACAGCCTCCGTGTTCTGCTCGAGAACCTGCTGCGTACCGAGGACGGCGCGAACATCACCGCCGACCATGTACGTGCGCTCGCCAACTGGGACCCGGCGGCGGAGCCGAGCCAGGAGATCCAGTTCACCCCGGCGCGGGTCATCATGCAGGACTTCACCGGTGTCCCCTGTGTGGTCGACCTCGCCGCGATGCGGGAGGCGATGGTCGCGCTCGGCGGCGACTCGTCGAAGATCAACCCGCTGGCGCCGGCCGAGATGGTGATCGACCACTCGATCATCGCCGACCACTTCGGGCGGCCGGACGCGTTCGAGCTGAACGCGACCCTGGAGTTCGAGCGCAACCGCGAGCGCTACCAGTTCCTGCGCTGGGGCCAGGCCGCGTTCGACAACTTCACCGTGGTGCCGCCGAACACCGGCATCGTGCACCAGGTCAACGTCGAGCACCTCGCCCGGGTCGTCTTCACGAAGGAGACCGCCGAGGGCACGCTGGCCTACCCCGACACCCTCGTCGGGACGGACAGCCACACCACGATGGTCAACGGCCTCGGCGTGCTCGGCTGGGGCGTCGGCGGCATCGAGGCCGAGGCGGCGATGCTCGGCCAGCCGGTCAGCATGCTGATCCCGACCGTCGTCGGCTTCAAGCTCACCGGCGAGCTCCCGCCGGGCACCACCGCCACCGACATGGTGCTCACCATCACCGAGCAGCTCCGCAAGCACGGCGTGGTCGGCCGGTTCGTCGAGTTCTACGGCGAGGGCGTGGCGAACGTCCCGCTGGCGAACCGCACCACCATCGGCAACATGAGCCCCGAGTACGGCTCCACCTGCGCGATCTTCCCGATCGACGCCGAGACCCTGTCCTACCTGCGGCTCACCGGCCGCCCGGACGAGCTCGTCGCGCTGGTTGAGGCCTACGCCAAGGAGCAGGGCCTGTGGCACGACCCGAGCCACGAGGCCGACTACACCACCACTCTTGAGCTGGACCTTTCGACTGTGGTCCCCTCCCTCGCCGGCCCGAAGCGCCCGCAGGACAGGGTGCCGCTGTCGACGGCGAAGCCGGCCTTCCGCAAGGCGCTCGGCACCTACGCCGGTGTCACGGAGCTGGTCAACGGCGGCGTGGACGAGGCCGACGCCGAGTCCTTCCCCGCCTCCGACCCGGCCGCGCCGTTCGCGGACAAGCCGTCCGACGCGCCGGTCTCGGTCAACGCGGTCGCCGGTGACGTCAGCGGCCGTCCGTCGAAGCCGACGCGGGTGACCCTGGCCGACGGCACCACCTTCGAGATCGACCATGGCGCGGTCGCCATCGCCGCGATCACCTCCTGCACCAACACCTCGAACCCGCAGGTCATGCTGGGCGCGGCGCTGCTCGCGCGGAACGCGGTGGAGAAGGGCCTGACCCGCAAGCCGTGGGTGAAGACCACCTTGGCTCCCGGTTCCAAGGTGGTCATGGATTACTACGAGCGCGCGGGCCTCGTCCCTTACCTGGAGAAGGTCGGATTCAACCTGGTGGGCTACGGCTGCACCACCTGCATCGGCAACTCGGGCCCGCTCGCCGACGAGATCTCGGCCGAGATCAACAAGGCGGACCTGGCGGTCGTCAGCGTGCTGTCGGGCAACCGGAACTTCGAGGGCCGGATCAGCCCGGACATCAAGATGAACTACCTGGCCTCCCCGCCGCTGGTGGTCGCCTACGCGCTGGCCGGCACGATGGACATCAACCTCGACACCGACCCGCTGGGCACCGACACCGCCGGCGAGCCGGTCTACCTGCGTGACATCTGGCCGAGCGAGGCCGAGGTCGCCGAGGTCGTGGCCAGCTCGATCGCGTCCGAGATGTTCTCGGGTGGCTACGCCGACCTCTCCGGCGACGCCCGCTGGCAGGCGCTGCCCATCGGTGACGGCGGCGAGGTCTCGCAGACCTTCGGCTGGGTGGAGGACTCCACCTACGTGCGCCACCCACCGTACTTCGAGGGGATGTCCGCCAAGCCGACGCCGCGCACCGACATCGTCGGCGCCCGGGTGCTGGCCTACCTGGGGGACTCGGTCACCACCGACCACATCTCCCCGGCCAGCTCCATCAAGAAGGACTCCCCGGCGGGGCGGTATCTCACCGAGCACGGGGTGGCCCCGTCCGACTTCAACTCCTACGGGTCGCGGCGCGGCAACCACGAGGTGATGATCCGGGGGACCTTCGCCAACATCCGGCTGCGCAACAAGCTGGTGCCCGGCGTCGAGGGTGGCGTCACCCGCCACCTGCCCGACGGCGAGCAGGTGGCGATCTACGACGCGGCGCAGAAGTACGCGGCCGAGAACGTCCCGCTGGTGGTGCTCGCGGGCAAGGAGTACGGTTCCGGCTCCTCGCGTGACTGGGCCGCGAAGGGCACGGCCCTGCTCGGCGTGCGGGCGGTCATCGCCGAGTCCTACGAGCGGATCCACCGGTCGAACCTGATCGGGATGGGCGTGCTGCCGCTGCAGTTCCCGGTCGGCGAGTCGGCCGAGTCGCTCGGGCTCACCGGTGAGGAGACCTTCACCATCACGGGCCTGGCCACCATCGACGAGAAGACCCCCACCATCACCGTCCAGGCGGGGGACAAGTCGTTCGAGGCCGTGGTCCGGATCGACACCCCCGGTGAGGCGGAGTACTACCGCCACGGCGGCATCCTGCTTTACGTCCTGCGCTCCCTGATCTGATCCTGGGTCGGAATCGGAGTAGGAGTCGAGGTCGGGGTTCGTCCGGGATGGCCTCCCGAGGCCTTCCGGGCGGACCCCGCCGCAGTGCTCCCCGCCGCGGTGCTCCTCGCGCCGACGAGCCTGCGCAGGTACAGCGCTGCTGCGATGATCACTGTGAGGTCGTCGACCAGGCCGACCGGCCCGAGCGGAACCTCCGGCACGGCGTCCACCGGCGAGATGACGTAGAGCAGGCTGGCGATCGTCGTGGCCACGGCGTGCAACGGCAGCCGGTAGCGCCGCAGCAGGTACCAGGCGCCACCGGCCAGCAGCACGCCGGCCACGGCGATCACGCCGAGGATCACCACCAGGGCGGTGCCGAGATCGTCGCTCATAGTGATGCCCACCGTTCCTTCGGCAGTCGGAGTGATCGCACTCCGAATGCCCGCTCCGACGCCATTGCGAACGTTCCCGGCGGCACCAACGTTCCGCGCTCGCACGCGGCCAGGATCGCTGGACGTCGCGGTACCCCGGCTTCCCCTCGCCCGGGTCGGAACGGCAGACTGCCGGTATGACCTCTGCTGGCGACGAGAAGATCACGTGTGACCTGCCCGAGGACGACGCGGAGATCATCCGGTCCGCTGCCGAGGCAGAGGGTCTCAGCCTGGCGATGTTCGCGGTCGAGAGCATGCGGCGCCACGCCCGGGACGTGCTCGCCGACCGCCGCCTGTTCCGGGTCGCCGAGTCCGCCTGGGCCGAGCTGGAGGCGATGCTGCAGGCACCGCCGGCGGACAACCCGCGGATGCGACGCCTGCTCGACGAGGAACCGGGTGAGCAGCCACCTGGCCAGCAGTCCGGCCAGCCGGACGCCTAGTCGGACGCCGGCGCCGGCCCGCGGGCCCGCCACGCCGCGTTCCGCGTCGGTACCGGATGTCAGCGCATCGAGATCGTTCCTGGCTGGATGGGAGCTTGTTCCGTGTCGTTCACGAAGCCGTCGGCCCTGCTGGAGGACCATGACACGGTCGCGTTCGGCTGTGGTGACCCGGCCGTCGACGGCTGGCTGCGCCATCACGCCAAGGACCACCAGAAGGAACGGATCACCAACACCTTCGTGATCCTCGACGGCACCACCATCGCGGGGTTCTACTGCCTGGCGACAGCCGCCGCCGAGCGGGTGGCGCCACCGTCGCGGTGGCGGTCCCGCCGCCCCGCCGACCCCGTGCCGCTGATGCTCGTCGGTCGGCTGGCCGTGGACGTCCGTTATCAGGGGCGCGGTGTCGGTGCCCGGCTGCTGCGGGACGCGACGATGCGGGCGTTGACGGTGCGCCGGATGGTGGGAACCCCGTTGCTGGGCGCCCACGCCATCGCCTCCGCCGGCCGAGCCTTCTACCGGCACTTCGGCTTCGCGCCCACCGGGATGGACCCGCACCTGCTGCTCCTGCCCCTGCAGGACGCCGCCAGCCTCCCGAGCTAGCCGCCGGCCGCCGGGCTCCGCTCTCCGGCCGCGAACGCGGCCGGGCTCCGCTCTCCGGCCGCGAACGCGGCCATGAACACGACCAGGGCCGCGCCGAGGCCGGGTGGCGCCGCGGGAGAGCCAGGCCCTGTGTCGGCGCCGGGTGCCGGTGTGGGTTCTCCGCCGGCGCCTGATTTCGCGGTCGACACAATTTCTGCCGGCTCCGGAAGGCGGCGCACCTTTCCTGCCGTGTTTCGGTCGCGCAACAGTGCAGGTAAACAGGTCGACGGCGACCCGTCACGGCCGGCTATTGTTCCGGGTGTCATGCCTGGTCGGCGCCGCATACGCCTATTTCCCCGTTCCGGAGTCTGGTGCCGGGTGGATTCGCCGTGATTTCTGCGCTCCTGTGGCCTGATCTCGGGGTGGGGATCAAGGGCCTTTTCCGTCTCGACTCGGACCCGTGGCATCCCTGACCGTACACCGTGAGATGGAAAAGGATCGTTGTTTCGGGTCAGCCTCCCGTCGCCTACGCATTCGGCTAAATGGGTCGGAACTGAAGGTCCGAAGGTCCCGGCGACACGTCTGTTTTGAGCCTCCGTCCGCCCGCTGACCAGCGGCTATGTTGTCGCCCGACGAGCCGATGCAACAGATCTTTTTTGAAAGGTTGGAAATGGCGAGCAGAATTGGGCGTCGTACCGCGATTCTCGCGACCTCCGGTTTGGTTTCCGTCGCGGTGACGCTCGGCGCGGGCGCCGGTGTCGCGCAGGCCGCTCCGTACGGCGGCGAGCACCACGGCAAGCAGCAGGTCAAGAAGGAGCGCGTCGCCGTCAGCTACGAGCGCGTTCTCTGGTTCGACCACAAGGACAAGAAGGAGCACAAGAAGAAGGACCACCACGGCAAGGACGAGAAGGACCACAAGAAGAAGTGGCCCGGCTACGACGACGAGGCCGTCGACCCGACGGGCGACGAGCCGGGCACCGGTTTCGAGGGCCCGGGCGGCGATGAGGGCTGGGGCGGCTTCGACGACTCGGCGCTTCTCCCGCCCCCCGGCGGCTTTGACGACCCGGCGGCTCCGGTCGTGGACCCGACGGCCGCCGTCGTGGACCCGGCTGCTCCCGTCGTGGACCCGACGGCCGTGGACGGGCCGGTTGCCGGCGAGGAGGCGCTGGCTGGTCCGTACGACAAGAAGCACCACAAGAAGAAGCGTGACGACATCTCGAAGCGCAAGGACGCCATCAGCTACGAGCGCGTTCTCTGGTTCGAGAACGAGAAGAAGAAGCACCACAAGAAGCACGACAAGAAGGAGTACGGCGAGGAGTCGTACGGCGATGACTCCTACGGCGATGACTCCTACGGTGACGACGACCCCTACTACGGCGGCGACTCGTACGGTGACGACTCCTACGGCGACCCCGGCGACTGGGGGACCCCGGGTGCTGTCGAGGAGCCGGTGGCCTACAGCCCGAGGCCGGGCGGGGACTACAAGCACCACGAGAAGAAGAACCTGGTGAAGAAGAAGATCCGGATCACCTTCGAGAAGGTTCTCTGGTTCGAGAAGAAGCACGACAAGAAGAAGCACCACGAGAAGTACGACAAGCCCGGCAAGGATGACTACCAGTGGGGCGACTACGGCGACTACGGCGACTCTGTCGACGGTCCGTCGGAGACGTCCGCACTTGTGGGCGGTCTGTAGTCAGCGGGTAATCCGGCGGGAGCCCGGCGCGGGTTGGGCCGGGCCACGCAGGTGGTGAGGCGCCGCCGCCCGTATCGGCGGCGCCTCACCGTGGGACGGGACGGTCTCAGCCCCGGAGCAGGGCCCGGGACATGACCATCCGCTGGATCTGGTTGGTGCCCTCGTAGATCTGCGTGATCTTCGCGTCGCGCATCATCCGTTCGACCGGGAAGTCGCGGGTGTAGCCGGCGCCCCCGAAGAGCTGGACGGCGTCGGTGGTGACCTCCATGGCGACGTCCGAGGCGAAGCACTTGGCGGCGGCGGTGATGAAGCCGAGGTTCGGCTCGCCGCGTTCGGCGCGGGCCGCCGCGACGTACACCATGTGCCGGGCCGCCTCGATCTTCATCGCCATGTCCGCGAGCATGAACTGGACGCCCTGGTTGTCCGCGATCGGGCGGCCGAACTGGCGGCGTTCCTTCACGTAGCCGATCGCCGCGTCCAACGCGCCCTGGGCGATGCCGACGGCCTGCGCGCCGATCGTCGGCCGGGTGTGGTCGAGGGTGCGCAGCGCGGTGCGCAGACCCGTGCCGGGCTCGCCGATGATCCGGTCGGCGGGGATCGTGCAGTTGACGAAGTGGATCTCGCGGGTGGGTGAGCCCTTGATGCCGAGCTTGCGCTCCTTGGAGCCGACCTCGAAGCCGGGGTCGTCGGCCCGGACGACGAACGCGGAGATGCCGTCGGCGGGCTTCGCCGCGTCGGGGTCGGTGACGGCCATGACGGTGTACCAGGTGGACTCGCCCGCGTTGGTGATCCAGGTCTTGGTGCCGTTGAGGACCCAGTGGTCGCCGTCGAGCCTGGCCCGGGTCCGCATCGAGGCGGTGTCCGATCCCGCCTCCCGCTCGGAGAGCGCGTAGGACGCGCTCGCCTCACCGCTGGCGATCGAGGGCAGGACCTGCTTCTTCAGCTCCTCCGACCCCGACAGCAGGATCGGCATCGTGCCGAGCTTGTTGACGGCTGGGATGAGGGACGAGGAGGCGCAGGCTCGGGCGACCTCCTCGATGACGATGCAGGTCGCCACCGAGTCGGCGCCCTGGCCGTCGTAGCTCTCCGGGATGTGCACGGCACTGAACCCCGAACGGATCAGCGCGTCCCGGGCCTCGGTCGGGTAGCGCTCCTGTTCGTCGACGTCGGCCGCGAACGGTGCGATCTCCTTCTCCGCGAGATCGCGGACGGCCTCACGGACGGCGGTATGGGTGTCGCTGAGGCTGTAGGTGTCGAAGTTCGGATCCACGTCGGTGCCGTTCTCGTGTGGTGGGTTCAGGAGTACTGGTGGAAGCCGCGGCCGCTCTTCTTGCCGAGCAGACCGGCGTCCACCATGCGCAGCAGCAGCGGCGGCGGGGAGTAGAGCGGTTCCTTGAACTCGTCGTACAGCGACTCGGCCACCGCCTTGATGGTGTCGAGCCCGATGAGGTCGATCAGCCGCAGCGGGCCCATCGGGTGGGCGCAGCCGAGGACCATGCCGAGGTCGATGTCGTCGGCGGAGGCGAAGCCCGACTCCTGCATCCGGATCGCGGAGAGCAGGTAGGGAACGAGCAGCGCGTTGACCACGAACCCGGCGCGGTCCTTGGAGCGGATCACCTCCTTGCGTAGACCAGAGGTGACGAACTCCTGGATGCGGGTGAGGGTCTCGTCCGAGGTCAGCAGCGACGGGACGAGCTCGACCAGCTTCATCACCGGAACCGGGTTGAAGAAGTGCACACCCAGGACCTGGTCCGGGCGGCCGGTGGCCATCCCGAGCTTCATGATCGGGATGGAGGAGGTGTTGGAGGCGAAGATCGCCGACGGGTCGGCCACGACCTTGTCGAGCGCCTTGAAGATCTCGGTCTTGGCCTGTTCGTTCTCCGCGATGGCCTCGACGGTGAACTGGCGGTCGCCGAAGTCGCCGAGGTCGGTGGTGAAGGCGAGCCGGGCCAGGGCCGCGTCCCGGTCGGCCTCGCTGAGCTTGCCGCTGCGGGTTCCGCGGTCGAGCGAGGCGGTGATCCGTTTCCGGCCGGCCTCGACCGCCGCGACGTCCACCTCCCGGACCAGCACGTCAAGGCCTGCCCGCGCACAGGTCTCGGCGATGCCGGAGCCCATCAGACCGCACCCGACCACACCGACCCGCTGGATCGGCGCGCTGGCCGCCGTGCCCGGGGTCGCCGGAACCTGCTCTGTCCCGACCTGCTCTGTCTCGGCCACCTGGCCGCCTCCGTTCGTATGCTGCTCGTGCCGGTCCTCCGCGCGGCGCGGTGCTCGCGGCATGCCGCGACAGGCCACGCCGGTGGCACGCCATGCCGCCCCCGAGTCTCCTCGATCGGGCTGGCGCTTGCGACCCAGAGATTGTCTCTCGCTCCAACTTTAGGACGCCCACATACTTGCGTGCGTGGATCGTCCGGCGCCCGGTGTCGCCGGATGTGGGGTATCTCAGGGGTGCAGGGGAATCGACCAGATCGCGAGTGTCGCGACGGACAGCGGCACGCCGACACCAACCAGCAGGCTCGGCAGGGGGCGAGCCAGGCCGTGCCGGTCCGCGAGGATCGCGCCGGCCACCATCGGCGGCATCGCGATCTCGAACAGCGCCACCTTGACGTCCGGATCGGTGAACACACCCGTGGCGACATACAGCCCGAGAACCGCGGCGGGGGCCACCGCCAGCTTCACCGTCAGCCCCAGCACCAGTTCCCGCCACCAGCGGCGGACGGCGTTGACCCGCAGTTGCAGGCCCACCGAGAACAGCGCCAGCGGCGTCAGGGTGGCGCCGATCGAGGCGAGTGCCTCGTCCAGCCAGGCCGGGTACTCCACCGGGCGCAGCGCCAGCGCGAGCACCAGGGCCAGCATCGACGGCCGGGTCAGCGTCGCGCGGGCGACGGCCAGCGGCGCCGCGGTGGCTCCGGCGGCGGCGGTGACAACCACCAGCACCACCGTGTTCAGCAGCAGGTACGAACCGAGCTGGTCGGTCAACAGCGCGACGGGCACCCAGGACTCGCCGAAGAAGGCGGTGACCATGGGGATGCCCACGAACGAGGTGTTCGCCACCGCGGTGGCGGCGATCAGCGCGGCCACCACCTCCCGGCTCAGCCCCAGCACCCGGGCGGCCACCAGGTAGATCACCATGGTCGTCGCACACAGGGCGTACGGAGCCGCCACGACCAGCACGATGTTCGACGGGATCTGGACGTCGTGCAGGACGTGCAGGGTGAGCGCGGGCAGCGCGATGTCGAGCAGCCAGATGTTGAGGGTGTGTGCCGCGTCACCGCCGAGATGACCGGTGTGCGCGACCGCGGCGCCCGCGACAAGGCCGACAAACACTACGACCAGGGCGGACACCGGGGCATCGTTTCAGCCCGGGGTGGCTGCGGGGCGCGCCGTGCGGCGTCGGCTATGTCACTTGTGCAGGGGATCCGGGTGCGCCGGGCCGTCCGGCTGGACGATGTCTGCCGGAGCGTCGTCACCTGGCTCGTCCGGGTGCGGCCCGGCCGCTGCCATGCCCCCGGACCTGGCCCGTCGTGCCCGGCCGCGCCGGTAGAAGCTCCGGTAGAGACGGCTGAAGGTGATGTGGACGCCGAAGAGCAGCGCGGCGACGAGATAGTTCACGCCGCCGAGCGAGCGCTGGCCGGGTAGCGGGAGGAGCGTGTAGGTGATCAGGACGGCGGCGGAGAGAAAGAGGGCGCTGATCGTGGCGCCGCCGATCCACGGGGGCGCGTTCGTCATCGAGCCGTGCGGCCTGGTCTGCGCGGTCATGGGCGCAAGTGTGCACCGCCGCGGCGCCTGACCGGGCTCGAAGGCCGGACGGGAGGGACGGAACGGGGTCGTTGTTCGTGCGGGCGGTTGTTCCGGTACGCGGCGGATGTGAGACTTCGAGATGTGACGGTGCGGTGACGAGCGGCGGCCTGCGGTGTTCGGTGTTCGGGGCCCGTTTCCGCGTGCGTCGGGTGGGCGGAAGGTGACACGCATGGCGGCACCGGTGCTGGTCGACCAGGACGGAACGCGGTGGCGCGACGGCAAGCGGTACATGTGGCTGACCGCGCTGGTCCCCCCGGTTCTCCCGATCGTGTCCTTCGGGCTGTGGCATCGGACGGGCTCGGGCCTTCCGTGGTGGCTCACCGTGATGTTCGTCTTCGGCCTGTTGCCGCTGCTCGACGCGACCACGCCGAAGGATCCGGTGGCCGCGCCGGATTGGGCCCGTCCTGCCCTGGACGCCGACCGCTACTACCGGTGGTGCACCTTCCTCTATCTGCCGCTCACCGGCGTCTGCCTGGTGCTCGGATGCTGGGCGTGGGTGCACGGCGAGCTGTCCGCCGTCGAACGCGTCGCCGTGGTCGGCGCGATCGGGACCGTCACCGGGGTCGGTATCAACACCGCCCACGAACTGGGCCACAAGCGCGACCGGCTGGAGCGGGTCCTGGCGAAGGTCATGCTCGCCACCACCGCCTACGGCCACTTCTACGTCGAGCACAACCGCGGTCACCACGTGCGGGTCGCGACCCCCGCGGACCCGGCCAGCGCCCGGCTCGGCGAGAGCTTCTGGCGGTTCTGGCCGCGCACCGTCCTCGGCAGCCTGCGCTCGGCGTGGGAGCTGGAGGCGCGCCGGCTGCGCCTGCGCGGGCGCTCGCCGTGGTCCGTGCGCAACGAGGTGCTGACCTCGTGGGTGTACACGGTGGTTCTCTTCGGAGCCCTCGCCGGTGTCTTCGGACCGTCCGTTCTCGTCTTCCTCGTTCTGCAGGCCGTGGTGGGATTCTCCCTGCTGGAGGCGGTGAACTACGTCGAGCACTACGGGCTGGCCCGGCAACGGACCGCGACCGGCAGATACGAGAAGGTCGATCCGCGGCACAGCTGGAACAGTGACGACGTCATCAGCAATCTCGCGCTCTATCATCTGCCTCGGCACAGCGACCATCACGCCAACCCGACCGTGCGCTACCAGTCGCTCCGATCGTTTTCCTTTGCTCCGCAGCTGCCAACCGGTTACGGAACAATGATCCTGGCCTCGCTGGTCCCGCGTCTCTGGTTCCAGGTGATGGATCCCCGGGTGGTCGCCCACTACGACGGGGACGTAACCCGGGCGAATCTCGACCCGCGCCGGCGGGCCGATCTCGTCGCGCGATTCGGTGGTATGGACGCCGGTCGCGCGACGGATGTCGGCCATACGACGGATACCGGTGGCAGGGCGGGTGTCGGTGGTACGGCGGGTGCCAATGGCGGGGCGGGTGCGGGCGGCGACGTGCCGAGCGTGGGGGTGCCGGCCGACCGTTCCCGGTCCGGCACTGGCCCCGGTATCGGCTGAAGCCCGGGCAGGCCGAGAAGGAGCCGTCCCCGCACCGGTGCGATCGGTGCGGGGGCCCCGTACGTGTCTGCGGGTCTGCGCGACCGAGGAGCCTCGTCCGGTCGGCGTGGCCGGTGATTCTCCGCGGCCGGGCCCCGATGGCGTGCGAGCTGGCTATTGTTGTCGCGGTGGCCCTTCACGCGCCGCGGGCGAGATGCGGCGAGGCGTGCCCACAAACACCGCTCGAAGGCCGGGCGGTGTTTCGGGGGCCTGGTGGTCGTCAGAAGAACCGCCGGGTCGGGTCCGCGTACACCGCGCTCGCGCGCGCCGTGCCCGGACGGTACTGGTGCGTGCGGCGAACAACGGCCCGGTCGGCGGGCTGAACGCAGGCACGGTGGTGGGAGCGGACGAACGTGAACGTGGCGGAAGCATTTGTGGCGACGGCCCCGCTGTCGCACCATTCTTTGTTGATCTTTCTACTTCAGCTGACGGTACTCCTTGCGCTGGCGCTGGCGCTCGGAAAACTGGCGGTGAGAATCGGCCTGCCCTCGGTGGTCGGCGAGCTTCTCGCCGGTGTTCTCCTGGGCCCGTCATTGCTGGGCGACATCGCCCCTGATTTCTCCGGCTGGCTCCTGCCCACCGCACCGGACCAGATGCATCTGCTGGATGCCGTGGGTCAGATGGGTGTGATTCTTCTGGTCGGCCTGACCGGCCTGGAGATGGACATGCGGATGGTGCGGCGCCGTGGGGCGACCGCTGCCCGGATCAGCGCCGCGGGTCTGCTGCTGCCGGTCGGCCTCGGCATCGGAGCGGGCCTGCTCCTGCCCGGTTCGCTGCTTGGCGAGGATGCCGATCGCCATGTCTTCGCCCTGTTCCTCGGGGTGGCCATGGGCGTGAGTGCCATCCCGGTCGCGGCGAAGATTCTCCTGGACATGCGCTTGCTGCATCGCAACGTCGGCCAGCTCATCCTCGCTTCCGCGACGGTTGACGACGCGGTCGGCTGGTCGTTGCTTTCGGTGGTCTCCGCGATGGCCACGACCGGCGTGCGCGGTGGGGATATCGCCTGGCCGGTGATAAGCCTGCTCAGCGTCGTGCTGGTTGCCTTCCTCCTGGGGCGCCCGCTGGCCCGGATCGCCATCGCTGCGGGTGGCCTGGCCCGGGAGGAGACCGGCAGCGCGGCCGGGCCAGGTCCGGCGGCCGCCGGTGTCTCGGACCGGGTGGATCCCGCGGCGGGACCGTCCGCCGCTGCCCCGCCGGCCGCGTCGACGTCAGCGGAGCACGGCACCGCATCGGCGTCCGCCGCCGGGCCCCCGGCGGTGCCGCGGATCCCGATCCCGGCCGGGTCCGGTGGTGGCGCGTCCGGGATCGCCGTCGTCGTCCTGTTCATCTTCGCCGCGGCGGCGGGAACCCACGCCCTCAGGCTGGAAGCCATTCTCGGCGCCTTCGTCGCAGGCATCCTGCTCGGCTCGGCACCGAATCTGGACTCGCGTCGGCTCGAACCGCTCCGGCTGGTGGTCATGGGCGTGCTCGCGCCCATCTTCTTCGCGTCGGCCGGGCTGCGCATCGACCTCACCGCGCTGGCCGAGGCCAAGGTCGCGCTCGCTGCCGTCGTGATCCTCAGCCTCGCCGTCATCGGCAAGTTCGCCGGTGCCTACCTCGGCGCGCGGATCAGCAGGCTCGGGCACTGGGAGGCGCTGTCGCTCGGGGCCGGCCTCAACGCCCGTGGCGTCATCGAGATCGTCGTGGCCGGCACCGGCCTGCGCCTCGGTGTGCTCTCCACAGCCATGTACACGGTCATCGTGCTGGTCGCGATCGTCACGTCGATCATGACGCCGCCCATTCTGCGGGCGACGATGCGCCGGGTCGAGCAGACCGCGCAGGAGCGCCTGCGCGAGCTCGACCTCGTCGGCCAGCCGGCCGGGCTGAGGTGACGGGCCGGCTCAGCGCTCCGTCGGTGCCAGCGTTGTTGACGCCGACGCCGACGCCGATGCCGACGCCGGCTGAGCCGATGCCGGCTGAGCCGATGCCGGCTGAGCCGATGCCGGCTGAGCCGATGCCGGCTGAGCCGACGCCGACGCTGACCGAGCTGGCGTGGCCACGGCTGGTGTGGTCACGCCGAGCTCGACGGCGGCGACCGCGAACTCCGCCCGCAGCCGCGCCTTTCCGGGCTCGGGCAGGAACGAGTGCTCGACGGCCGCCGCCGCCAGGTCGAAGACCTGCTGCCGGGTGAGCGAAAGCGAACGCAGGGCGTGCAGGTACTCCTGGCGAAGCGTGGTGTTGAACATGGGCGGGTCGTCGCTGTTCAGGTTGACGTCGAGGCCCTCGGCGATCATCCGCGGCAGCGGATGGGCCGCGTAGCTCGCCACGGCACCGGTGCACAGGTTGGAGGTGGGGGAGACCTCCAGCGGGATGTGGTGGCGGCGCAGGTGCTCCACGAGCGCGGGGTCCTCGAGGGCACTGGTGCCGTGCCCGATCCGCTCCGCGTGCAGGAACTCCAGGGCGTCCCAGATCGTGCGCGCACCGGTCGTCTCGCCCGCGTGCGGGATGCAGTGCAGGCCCGCGTCCCGGGCCGCGGTGAACACCGGGCCGAACTGGGGGCGCCCGACGCCGACCTCGGGCCCGCCCAGGCCGAGCGCGATCACACCTTCCCCGCCGTGTTCGAGGGCGAGCTCCAGCGTGCGCTCGCCGGAGTGCACGCTGTCGGTTCCCGGCAGACCGGGAATATCGGTGATCCAGCGGACCTGGATGCCGGTCTCCCGCTCGGCGTCGAGGCGCCCCGCCTCCACCCCGGCGAACACCGCCGCCGGATCGACACCACGCTGGACGTGCAGCCAGGGGGTGAAGGTGATCTCCGCATAGCGGACCCGCTGCTCGGCCAGGCCGAGCGCGGTCTCGCGCGCGAGCAGGCGGAAGTCCTCCTCGTCCCGCAGCACCTGGACGGCGGCCAGGTAGACCTCGATGAAATGGTCGAAGTCGCGGAACCGGTAGAAGGCCCGCAGGGCGTCCAGGTCGGTCGGCAGATGGTCGACGTCGTGCCTGCGGGCCAGCTGGAGCAGCGTGCCGGGCCGCATCGACCCCTCGAGGTGGACGTGCAGCTCGACCTTGGGCAGCGTGTCGACGAACTGCTCGTCCGTGATCTGCCCGATGGCTCCTTGACCTCGCGCCTCGTGGTCGTGTTCCGCTGGGCCAGGCCGGTCCATCACGTGGTCCGCCACGGTGTTCTCCGCTCCGTCGATAGCCGTTCCGAGGCTTCAGTCAACCTGCCGCCGGCCGGTGGTGAGGCAACCGGTCCGGACGACGGCGCTATGGCGTCGGCGGCTTCGGCGGCTCCGGCGCGGATCCGCCGAGATGAGCGGGAAGCCACCAGGGTGATTCGCCGGGGGGCGGCGCGGGATAGCGGCGTTGCGCGTCGTCGAGGATCTCCGCCATCGTCAGCTGCAACAGCTCGGTTCCCGCCCGGGAGTCCCGCAGCTCCGAGGCCGGCACGGGCTTGCCCACGGTGATGGAGACGGGTGTCCCGACCGCGGCGCGCAGGTTGCGGGGCCGCCCCTTGGTCAGGATCCGCTGGCTGCCCCACAGCACCAGCGGGATGACGGGTACGTCAGCCTCGGCGGCCATCCGGGCCGCGCCGGACTTGAACGGCGCCAGGCAGTAGCTCGGACTGATCGTGGCTTCCGGGAACACACCGACCAGCTCGCCGGCGCCCAGGGCACGCACCGCCTCCCGCAGCGACCCCGCACCGGCCGACCGGTCGACCGGAATGTGATGCATGCCTCGCATCAGTGGCCCGCTCACCCGGTGATCGAAGACCTGCTTCTTCGCCATGAACCGGACCAGCCGCCGCTGCGACCACCAGAAGGGCACGCCGGCCAGGGCGAAGTCCAGGTACGACACATGGTTGATCAGCACGACCGCTCCGCCGTCCGCCGGCACATGCTCCTCACCGCGGACGTCCAGTTGCAGCCGCAACGCGCGGAAGAGCCCGAGCACCGTGTGGATGACCGGTCGATACACGTATTCAGCCATTGCCCGGGTTCCTCCCCATTCGGCCCATCTGGGTGCCTCGCCGGCCCGCCCCGTGCCGTCGCCCCAGCGCGGGAAGCGCTGGCCTGATGCGTGTCCTGACAGTCCCCCTCGCGCGCCGAAGGGTACCTGCTGTCGGGAACACGACGCCCCGTCGCGGATGCGGGGAGCACCGCACTCTGGGGGCGGAACCCGCCATGCGCGATTATCGGGAGGACGTACGCCGAACCGTCGCCGGTCCGACCGGGCGTGTTCCCGGCGCGGTGTGATGGCGCGGTCGCGGCAGTGCGGTCGCGCGGGTGCGGCGACGAGGTCGCGCCGGTGCGGCAACGAGGAGAGGAGCAGCCACGTCCGACCTGCTCAGCCGGAGCTTCGGGGCACAGCCGGCACCCGCGCACTGGATCCTCGTCGTCACCGGCATCGCCGCGCTGCTGACGGTGGCGAGTGACCGTCTCTGGCCGAGGGCCCGACACGTGGTCACGATCGCGCACGAGGGCGGCCACGCGCTCGTCGCGGTGGCCACCGGTCGCCGGCTCGCCGGAGTGCGCCTGCATTCCGACACCTCGGGAGTCACGGTCTCCTCCGGCCGGCCGACCGGGCCGGGTGTGGTCCTCACCGTGGCCGCCGGGTACACGGCCCCGTCGTTGCTCGGGCTGGGCGCGGCAGGCCTGCTCGCGACCGGCCGGGTCAGCCTGTTGCTCCAGGTCATCGTCGCCCTGCTGCTGGTCCTGCTGGTGGTCGTCCGCAACGGGTTCGGAGTGGCGACCGTGCTGGTCAGCACCGCCGTCGTGCTCGGGGTCTCCTGGTTCGCCACAGATGACGTCCAGGCGGGCTTCGCCGCGTACGCCACCTGGTTCCTGCTGCTGGGGGCGCTGCGACCGATCGTCGAGGTGCAGCGCCAGCGGCGGCGCCGCCGGGCACGGGACTCCGATCCCGATCAGCTGGCCCGCCTGACCGGCCTGCCGGGGACCTTCTGGGTCGGTGTCTTCGGTGTGCTGTCGCTGGGTTGCCTGGCGGGTGCCGCGGCGGCGCTCATCGTCTGAGACGTCGTAGGTGGCTGCGAGACTGGGCCCATGTGCGGGAGGTACACCCAGACGCTCAGCGCGGACGAGCTCGCGGCGGCCATGTCGGCGGTGGACGAGACGCACGGCGCGCTCCGCGAGAGCTACAACGTCGCACCGACGACCGCGATGCCGATCGTGATGGCATCCGCGCAGCCCGCCGCCGTGGCTGGCGCCGACAGGGCCGCTGCTGATGCCGACAGGGCCGCTGCTGGCGCGTACGGCGCGCAGGCCCAGGCCGCCGCCGTCCCGGGTCGGGTGCTTCGCCTGGCCACCTGGGGGCTGGAGCCGCGGTGGGGGAACGCCCGGCAGTCCGGCAACCGCATGATCAATGCTCGGGCCGAGACGGTGGCGTCCAGACCGGCGTTCCGCTCGGCGTTCGCCGCCAGGCGGTGTCTCGTCCCCGCCACCGGTTTCTACGAGTGGCAGCGGGTCGCCGGGCAGCGCCGCGGTCAGCCCTACTACATCCATCCCGCCGGGCATCCGGGTGCGGATGGCCTGTTCGCCTTCGCTGGTATCTACGAGAGCGGGTGGCATCACGGCAAACCGCTGGCGACGTTCGCGATCATCACGACCGAGGCGGCCACGGGCCTGGAGTTCCTCCATGACCGGTCTCCGGTCGTGGTGCCACGCTCCGCCTGGTCGCGGTGGATCGATCCGGAGGTGCGAGACCGCGCCGACCTCGCCGGTGTCCTGCGCCCCGTACCGGCCGGGGTCTTCGCTGCCCACCCTGTCTCGTCCGCGGTCGGCAGCGTCCGCAACGACTCCCCTCACCTGATCGACCCGGTCGTGCTGGTGCGGGAGGGCGAGTCCACCGGCATCGAGGCGACCGGTATCGCGGCGACTGCGCTTGACGGCATCGGCGACACCGGGGGCATCAACGACATCGACGGCAGGGCCACCATGAGCCGCATCGACGGCATGCCCGCGCATGAGGGCACCCTTTTCGGCGAGGATGGTGCGAGGCCGCACGCGCCGCGTTGACGGATGACGGGTTCGTCAGATCGATGCTCGTCCGAGGTGTTCTGACCGTGCGACGCCGGGTTTTCGGGAGGACTGTGCATGGGAACGGAATAGCCGCTCAGGGAAGCGCTGGCCAACCTGCGCGATGTCGGCGGCATGACGACCGCGGCCGGGCAGGTCCTTCGGGCCGGCGTGCTCTACCGCAGCGACATGCCGCGGGTGGGCGATGAGCGGCCGGCGGTCACCTTCATCTGGCCGCCGCCGACCGTCGTCGACCTGCGGTCCGCGGTCGAGCGGGGGAGCTCCCCGCACCCGCTGTCCCTGCTCGGTTCCGAGGTGCACATCAAGCCGCTGCTGGGCGAGGAGACCGGCCGGGCCAGCAACTCGCTCGGCCCGGACGTGCTCGCGGGCGGCCTGCGCGCGCTCTACAACACGATCCTCGACATAGCGGCGCCCCGGCTGGTGGAGATCGTGGACCTGGCGGCCGAGGCACCCGGCCCACTGCTGGTGCACTGCGCGGCCGGCAAGGACCGCACCGGGATCGTGACCGCGCTGCTGCTGCGCCTGGCCGGCGTCGGCCACGAGCAGGTGATCGCCGACTATCTGGCGACCGGCGCCAACATGCCGGGGGTGCTGCGGCGGCTCAAGGGCCATTCGCTCCTGCCCGGGGCACGGTCGGGGCCGACGGCCCGCGCGGTGACCGAGGTCTCCCAGGAGGCCGTCGAGCACGTGCTCGGGGTCATCGACGGGGTGCCGGGCGGGCCCGAGGCGTGGCTGCTCGAACGTGGCGGCAGCCAGGACTCCATCGCGCTGTGGCGCAAGCGCATCCTGGACTGAGCCCAGACCCCCGCCGGTCAGGTCGTAGCTGATCAGGGCCGTAGCGCGAGCCCGACCAGCACCTCGGTCACCCCGGTGACGACGAGCTGGATCCCGAACAGGACAGCCAGCACCGAGACCGTCGCAGCCGGCCAGGTGACCGCCAGGATCCCGAGGACCACGGCGAGGCAGGCGACCAGCAGGCTCCGGCGGCGCCCGGCGCCGTGGCCGGCACCCGAGTGCCTGCCCGCCAGGATCAGCAACGCTCGGATCACTCCCGCGACGATCAGCACGGCTCCGACGACGATCGCGATGGCATGCAGGGTCACATGCGGCCAGAGCAGGATCACCACACCGGCGGCGGCGGTGAGCACCCCGTAGAGGATGGCCGTTCCGCCGTGCTCGGCGCGCACGGCCGAAACGATCTCAGCGATGCCGGACACGAGCAGGGCCACCCCGGCGAGCACCGCCAGCCCCCCGGCGGTGCTGAACGGGTTGGCGATCAGCAGCACCCCCAGGACTGTGACGGCGACTCCCAGAACGACCAGGCTCGACCACAGCGAGCTCGGACGCTGGGTCTGCCGCTGCTGCCGGTACGTCGTCGTCATTGTGTCCTCCTGTATCCACCGGCATCGGCCGTCACGGGTGACGGCCGGGCCCACGACCTGGGAAGGGCGTACCCGGGACGGATCGGCGCCGCACGTTTTTGGCCGCGCTCACAGGTCGGCCGTTCCGGACGCCCGCGGTACCCGCGCCCGCGGCCCGTACCCTGGAGGACATGACCTCTGCCGCGTCGTGACGCGGGCGTCCCCGATACGGCGTCCCTGATACCCGGTGCCCGCGGTGGCCATCCCGCTGACACCTGCCTGCACGTGACACCTGCTGCACGCACGAATCCGATGTACGAAAGAGGCCGACTCGCATGATCATCGTGTCCGAGCTCGAGCTCCGCGCCGGAGCCCGAACACTGATCGAGCCGGTTTCCTTCCGGGTGCAGGCCGGTGATCGCATCGGGCTCGTGGGTCGCAACGGAGCCGGCAAGACGACGCTGCTGAAGACGCTGGCCGGAGAGAACCTGCCGTTCGCCGGCAAGGTCGACATCCGCGGCGAGCTCGGCTATCTGCCGCAGGACCCGCGCACCGGCGACCTCGCCGACACCGCGAGGGACAGGGTGCTCGCCGCCCGCGGGCTGGACGTGATCCTGCGCGAGATGGAGAAGCTCCACGTCGAGATGGCGGAGCTGGTCGACGAGTCCGCCCGTGACGCCGCGGTCCGCCGCTACGGCCGGCTGGAGGAGCGGTTCGGCACCCTCGGTGGCTACGCGGCCGAGGCGGAGGCGGCCCGGATCTGTTCGTCGCTCGGCCTGCCGGACCGTGTGCTCGGCCAGCAGATCGGGACGCTCTCCGGTGGGCAGCGGCGCCGGGTCGAACTGGCCCGCATCCTCTTCGCCGGGTCGGGCAACTCCGACGCGACACTGCTGCTGGACGAGCCCACCAACCACCTCGACGCGGACTCGATCACCTGGCTGCGGGACTTCCTGCGCGCCCACAGCGGCGGGCTCATCGTGATCAGCCACGACGTGGACCTGCTCGACAAGAGCGTGAACAAGGTCTTCCACCTCGACGCGAACCGTGCGGCCCTCGACGTCTACAACGTCGCCTGGAAGACCTATCTCACCCAGCGTGAGCAGGATGAGCGTCGGCGCCGGCGGGAGCGGGCCAACGCCGAGAAGAAGATCGACTCGCTGCGGGCGCAGGCGGACAAGATGCGGGCGAAGGCGACCAAGGCGCGTGCCGCACACCAGATGGACCGCCGCGCCGAGCGGCTGGCCGCCGGCCTGGCGGAGGTCCGGGTGTCCGACCGGGTCGCCAAGCTCCGCTTCCCCGACCCGGCTGCCTGCGGGCGCACGCCGCTCACGGCGACCGGCCTGTCGAAGTCGTACGGCTCGCTGGAGGTCTTCACCGGCGTCGACCTGGCAATCGACCGCGGGACGAGGGTGGTGGTCCTCGGCCTGAACGGCGCGGGCAAGACCACGCTGCTGCGGATGCTCGCCGGCCAGGAGCCGCCCGATGCCGGTGAGGTGCACCCGGGGCATGGCCTGCGGCTGGGCTACTACGCCCAGGAGCACGAGACGCTGGACACCTCCCGTTCCGTGCTCGACAACATGCGGGCGGCCGCACCCACATCCTCCGATGTGGAGCTGCGCCGAATCCTGGGCGCGTTCCTGTTCAGCGGCGACACGGTCGAGCAGCTCGCCGAGACGCTCTCCGGCGGGGAGAAGACGCGGCTGGCGCTCGCCGGCCTGGTGTGCAGCTCGGCGAACGTGCTGCTGCTGGACGAGCCGACCAACAACCTCGACCCGGCCTCGCGGGACGAGGTTCTCAGCGCGCTGCGCACCTATCGCGGCGCGGTCGTCCTGGTCACCCACGACCCGGGAGCGGTCGAGGCGCTGAGCCCCGACAAGGTCCTCATGCTGCCGGACGGTGTCGAGGACACCTGGTCGCCCGACCTGGCCGACCTCGTCACCCTGGCCTGATCGCGGCGCATCCGCACCGACGCGACCCGGTGGTCACCGAACCATCGGTGCCCCGGGTACCCGGCGGCGCGTTGGTGGGGGCGTCTTGACAGACTGGGCGATCAGTCCGGTGTCTGCGGAGCGCACGGACGAACCAGGCAACGTGACTATGAAAGCGGGGGCGTGTGAGCGCGGAAGGTGGCACCAGGGCCGTCGTGGCGGCGCTGCTCGCGAATCTGGGCATCGCGGTGGCGAAGTTCGTGGCGTTTCTCTTCACCAGGTCGTCCTCGATGCTCGCCGAGTCGATTCACTCCGTCGCGGACTCCAGTAACCAGGCACTGTTGCTGATCGGGCAGCGGCGGGCAGCTCAGCCGGCCGACGAGGAGCACCCCTTCGGCTACGGGCGGTCCCGCTACATCGCCGGGTTCCTGGTCGGCATCGTGCTTTTCAGCGTCGGTGGCCTGTTCTCCGTCTACGAGGGCATCGAGAAGCTGCGCCACCCCCATGAGCTGGAAAGCGGGCTCGTCGCCGTTGTCGTCCTCGGGATCGCGATCGTTCTGGAGAGCTTCTCCTTCCGGACCGCGATCAAGGAGTCGCGCCACGTCAAGGGCGGCATGTCCTGGTGGGGTTTCGTCCGGGAGGCGCGCTCACCCGAGCTGCCCGTCGTGCTGCTCGAGGACCTCGCCGCGTTGTGCGGCCTGGTGTTCGCGCTCGCCGGAGTCGGCCTGACCCTGCTGCTCGACGAGCCGCTCTGGGACGCTGCGGGCACGGTCGCCATCGGCGTGCTGCTGCTGGTCGTCGCGGTGATCGTCGCGATGGAGACCTACGGCATGCTCGTCGGTGAGGCCGCCACACCGCAGACAGTGGAGGCGATCCGGCGCGCACTCGCCGCCACGCCCGCGGTCACCACCGTGATCCACATGAGGACGCTGCACCTGGGCCCCGACGAGCTGCTGGTCGCGGCCAAGATCGGGCTTGACCCCGACCTGACGACGGCCCAGGTCGCCGCGGCGATCGACGATGCCGAGGCCCGTCTGCGGGCGGTGGTGCCCATCGCACGTCGGGTCTACCTCGAGCCCGACATCCCCCGCGAGCCGGCGGCCGAGCCCGCCGCACCCGAGGTGGTCGCGTCGCCGGAGGCCAGCGCCTGACGCCTGGCACCCGACCCGGACACCCGGTGCCCCGGCCTTCAGATGTCCCGGCGTTCAGGTGCCCCGGCCTTCAGATGTCCCGGCGTTCAGGTGGCCCGCGGCGCCCGGCACTCGGGTGCTCTGACCCTCGCAGCCTCAGCCGCTGCTGAGGAGCACCCGTAGAGCCACGGCACCGAGGGCGCCGGCGCCGATCAGCAGCAGTGGGAGATCACCGGCTCGCACGGTGTCACCGGGTCCGTCCGGGCGCGGCCGGGGTGCCAGCGCGGCGACCGCAAGCCAGGGCGCCAGCGGCAGCCAGGTGTGCTCCACCCCGCCCCAGGCAAGCCCCGCGCAGAGACCGAACAACGCGGCCGCGCCGGCCCCGACCAGAAATGGCCAGCCCGGGGTGAGCCGGATGCGGCGCAGGGCGCGGACGACCACCGGCCCGCCGGCGAGCAGCACGACGACGGCGTCCAGGGCCAGCCAGGCCAGTGCGGTGCCGATGCCGACGTCCGCCCGGGCCTGGGCCAGGCCGTCCGGCCAGGAGAAGCCCCACGCGAAGTACAGCCAGAAGGGCAGCAGCGCACCAAGGCCCGTGAAGACGTTCATGAGCGGCCGGCGCCGGACGAAGTACGCCGCCGCGACGCCCACGCCGAGCCAGACGGCACCGTAGTCGAACAGGCTGGTGACGCCCAGTAGCAGGCCGGACAGCAGGGCCCACAGCAGCCGCCAGCGCCGGCCCGGCTCGCATCCCACCACGCCGACGGCCAGCGCCGCCGCGGCGGGCAGGACGGTGACCGCGCGCGGTGAGGCCGCCGCCCACAATGCCCACGGTGTCAGAACCAGCACGGGTATCGCCCGGCGGGCCGCCGTCTCGTGGCACAGCGATCGCACCGCGACCGCGATCAGTGGCACGCTCGCCGCGGCCAGCGCCGTGAGGACCAGCCCGAGTGCGAGGCCGCCGCCACCGCCCGGTGCGGCGCCGAGTCCGAGCCGGCCAAGCGCCCAGACCAGCAGCACCGGCCCAGGCGGCTGTCTGGCCACCTGCTCCGCCGCGGGCATGCCGGCCGCCGGCGCCGCGGGCCTGGCGGAGCCGTCCGCGGCCGTGGACGGCGACCCGTCGAGGAGCGGGGTCGTCCAGTGCGCGAGATAGGCGAGTGGATCGTCGTCGACGGCGTCCGCGACAGCGAGGTAGGCCGTCGGCGGGCGAAGGCCGCTGGACAGGTCGGGGCCGGCCGCGGTGGCGAGCGCGGCGCTCCAGAGCAGGGAGCCGACGAAGCCGAGAAGCAGCAGGACGGGCCAGCGAACGCGGGTACTCCGACGGGCGAGGGCCAGGGTGATGACGGCCACCAGCACCGGCAGGAGCACGGACGGCCCCAGCCGGGGGGTTCGCCAGACCAGCGGGAACGACGTCGCCTCGAGCAGGTCGGCCCGGCGCAGGAGGGCGGCCAGCAGCAGGCCGGCGGCCGCGGTGGCGCACCAGAACCCGAGGTCGACGGCCTGGGCCCGGATCACCGGTCGAGCCAGGGAGCTGCGCCGCCCGAGGTGACCGCCACCGGATCGTTGCGGCACGTCGAGGTCGGTCATGCTCATGAGGTCCCGCTTCTCGGGCTCGGGCCTGGGCCCGCACCCCGGTCACCCTCCGCGTCACCCTCCGCGCCTGCGCCTGGGCGTTGCGCGCGGTTTCCGGCGGGTGAGCCGGAGATCGGGGGCTCCGGTGGGGATGCCGTCCGCGCCGGCCGGCCGTTGACCATGCATGCACGGTAACCAGTCTTTGCGGGCCGTGGATCCGCGCGGGCGAGCCAATGCGGATGTACTGTCGGTAACGATGTTGGGCACGTCGCTCGGCAGCCTGGGTCGGGTAGGGCTCCGGGATCCCGGGCCTGGTCCGGTCCAGGCAACGGATTAGGTAATGGATCCGGTTGTCGAGCGTCGGTTTGCAGGTCAGGCGGCCTCGCTGTCGGGTGAGGGCATGGTCCGCGTCCTGGCACGGACTGGTGCGAGCCTGACCTGGCGACTGCCCAACCGCGTGTGATGGATCACACGGGCTTCGAGTGGCGCGGACACCGAAGCTGGGTGAAGATCGGTTCGCAGATCATCGAACACGGAGGGGGCCACATTGGCCGAGCTTAGGAAAGGAACCCGGATCACCGGGGCGGAGCGAGACAAGCTCGCTGCCGAACTTCGGAAGAAGTACGAGTCCGGACAGAGCATTCGTCTGCTCGCGGAGTCGTCGGGTCGTTCGTACGGGTTTGTCCACCGCATCCTGTCTGAATCCGGCACGACGCTGCGCGGACGTGGTGGCGCGACTCGGGGTACCAAGAAGAAAAGCTCCTGACCATGAGCGTGCCTGTCGCCGCCGTGTCTGCTGCGGCGGCGACCAGGCTGGTCACGGTCACGTCCGGGCCCTGTGTCTCGCTTACGGTCAGTAGCGAGACGCCGGGCGGCGCGGGGGTGAACGCCTCCGTTCCGGGCGTGGCCGCGGCAATGGACGACGCTCTGCGCGATCTGCGGGGCGACATCCGTGTTGTGGTCGTTCGCGGGCTTGCGCGACTCCCACAGCTGCCCGCACCGCAGACCGGTTCCAGTCCCGCCGCGGGCTCCGGTTCCGGCTTCGACCGCTCGTTCGACCAGTGGTCACGGGTGGTGCGCCGGCTTTCGGAGCGCCCGGACCGGGTCAGCGTGGCCGTCCTCGCAGGCCAGGTCTCAGGCGTGGGCCTCGCCCTCGCGCTGGCCTGCGACCTGCGGGTGATGGCGCAGGACTCGGCACTGCGGCTTACCGATTCCGGTCACGGCCGCGTCCCCGCCCTGGGCGTGGCCCGGGCCCTGCAGGGCTCGATCGGCTACTCCCGCGCACTGCACCTCTGCCTGACCGGGCAGCCTGTGCCAGCGCACGAGGCCGCGGGTCTCGGTCTCGCGGCCGTTGTCGTGCCCGGCGATCGGCTCGATGCCGAGGTCGACCGGCTGGTCGACCGCGTACTCGCGGTGCCGCGCGACGCCGCGACGGAACTGAAGGCGCTGCTGGCCGGCGCCCGCCACGACGCCGACGCCGAGGCCGAGGCCGACACGGCGGCCCTTGCGCGCCTGCTCGCCGCGGAAGCGGGGAATGCCGGCTAGCCGGATGCGCGTTCGGGTTTCGTCGGAGGTCTGATGAGAACAGCGGCCGGCGACAACTGGTCCGTCCTGCGGTCCTACCAGCGTGATCGCTCCGTTGCCCGGGCCCGGCTGCGGCCCGGGACCATACGGCGTATCGGCGGGTTCGCCCGACCACATCGGCGGCAGCTCGCGGGGTTCGGCGTCCTGATCATGATCGGCGCAGCGACCGGAGCCGTCACTCCGCTGCTGCTCAAGGCGATCATCGATGACGGTGTCGTACCCGGCCGGGCGGGGGTCGTTCAGACGCTCGCCGCCGTCGTCGCCGCCCTTGCGGTCGTCGAGGCGCTGCTCGCGCTGGCCCAGCGCTGGTTCAGCGCGCGTATCGGCGAGGGCCTGATCTACGAGCTGCGCTCCGCGGTCTTCGAGCACGTGCAGCGCCAGCCGCTCGCGTTCTTCACCCGTACCCAGACGGGGGCGCTGATCACCAGGCTCAACAACGACGTTCTCGGGGCCCAGGCGGCCTTCACGAACACACTCTCCGCCGTGCTCTCCAACGCCGCGTCGTTGGTCTTCGTGCTGGCGGCGATGCTCAGCCTGTCCTGGCAGATCACGGTGGTCGCGCTCGTGCTGCTGCCGGTGTTCGTCGTTCCGGCGCGGATGCTCGCGCCCCGGCTGGCCGCGCTGACCCGGGAGAGCTACGGGCTGAACGCGGACATGAACACGATGATGACGGAGCACTTCAACGTCGGTGGCGCCCTGCTGACGAAGCTGCACGGCGATCCCGCCCGGGAGGCCGCGACCTTCCGGCGGCGCGCGAGCCGGGTCCGTGACATCGGCGTCACCAAGGCCATGTACGGGCGGATCTTCTTCGTCTGCCTCACGCTGGTGGCCTCGCTCGCGACGGCGATCGTCTATGGCGTGGGCGGGACCCTCGCGGCGCGGGGAGGCCTGCAGGTCGGCACGATCGTCGCGCTGACCGCCTACCTGGCGCGCCTGTACGGCCCGCTGACCCAGCTCTCCAACGTGCATGTGGACGTGATGACGGCGCTGGTGTCCTTCGAGCGGGTCTTCGAGGTCCTCGACCTGCCCCCGGCCATCCAGGACGCGGAGAACGCCGTCGACCTGCCCGCGGGGCCGCTGTCCGTCGAGTTCGACCAGGTCGGCTTCCGGTATCCGGCTCCGGGAGAGGTGTCGCCTGCCTCGCTGGCCGCGACCACGGCGCTCGACGACGAGGTTCCCGAACCGGTGCTGCACGGCATCACGTTTCGGGTCGCCCCCGGTGAGCTGGTCGCGCTCGTCGGCCCGTCAGGCGCGGGCAAGACGACTGTCAGCCATCTCGTCGGACGGATCTACGACGCCACCGAGGGCACCGTCCGAGTGGGGGGTGTCGACGTCCGCGATGCCACCGGGCGATCGCTGCGGGCCAGGATCGGCATCGTCACCCAGGACGCGCATCTGTTCCACGACTCCATCCGGGCGAACCTGCTGTTCGCGCGGCCGGAAGCCAGCGAGGAGCAGATGTGGGACGCCCTGGACGCGGCCCACATCGGCGAGTCGGTCCGGGCTCTGCCGGCTGGACTGGAGACGGTCGTCGGCGATCGTGGTTACCGGCTGTCGGGCGGTGAGAAACAGCGGCTCGCCATCGCGCGCCTGCTGCTCGCCGGCCCTTCGGTCGTCGTGCTCGACGAGGCCACCGCACACCTCGACAGCGAGTCGGAGGCGGCCGTCCAGCGTGCGTTGAGCGCGGCGCTGGTCGGACGGACCTCCCTGGTCATCGCCCACCGCCTCTCGACCGTCCGCGCGGCCGACCGAATCCTGGTGGTCGACCGCGGGCGGATCATCGAGAGTGGCACCCACGACGAACTGATCGCGGTTGGCGGTCTCTACGCCGAGCTCCACCACACGCAGTTCGCCGCGGGCCCGGCACCGGTCTCAGGCTGAACGGTCTCAGGCTGAACGGGCTCGGACTGAGCGGTCTCAGGCTGAGCGGTCTCAGGCTGCCGCCGGAACGGTGAGCACGTCACCGCCGCCGTCGATGGTGGCCGTGCCGCTCACAGCCGCGGACGTGGTGCTCAGCGGCCCGGACCCGAGGGGGGTGGCCACGTGCTCCGGGCCGTCGTGCGGGACGGCGATGTCGATGTCACCGGAGGCGCGTCGGTGAATTGCGGGATTGTTGGTCATAACCGGGCTCCAGGTTGGTTCGTCAGCGGCTACCCACCGCTGGGGCTGGACGTCCGGGATCGTTCGGCGCCGTTGCCAGCTTTCCCGTAACTGTCTGTCGCGTGCTCTTGCGGGCGGACCATGCGAAGGTACGCCTGTTGTGCCGTTGCGTGCACCAGGTATCAGGACGCACGGCGGGGAAACGGTCACAGAACCTCTTGGGACCATTGGGCGCCCAAGCGGCGGATCGAGGTGTGTCACCAGCCCCCAGTGGTCAATGACGCCTCATCGTTACTTAGGCTTTGACCGTGCCACGAAGAGCCAAGATAGTTTGCACCCTCGGCCCGGCCACCAACTCGCCTGAGATGGTCCGGGCCCTCGTAGACGCCGGAATGGACATTGCCCGGCTCAACTTCTCGCATGGGACGCACGAGCAACACGCTGCCAGCTACAAGCTGGTTCGGGACGCCGCCGAGGCCGCCGGCCGCAATGTGGGCATCCTGGCGGACCTGCAGGGGCCCAAGATCCGCCTCGGCAAGTTCGCCGACGGTGGAGTGACCCTGCTGCCCGGTCAGCACTTCACCGTCACGATCCGCGACGTCCTGGGAGACCAGGAGCAGGTCGGCACGACCTACACCGGCCTGCCCCGGGACGTCGCCGCCGGCGACACGATCCTCGTCGACGACGGCCGGCTCAACCTGCGCATCGACGGTGTCGAGGACACCGACGTCCGGACCACCGTCGTGATCGGCGGCAAGGTCAGCGACCACAAGGGGATGAACATCCCGAGTGCCGCGCTGACCGTCCCGGCGCTGTCCGAGAAGGATGGCTCCGACCTGCGGTTCGCCCTCGAGCTCGGCGTCGACATGATCGCGTTGTCGTTCGTCCGGTCCGCCGAGGACTACCAGGCGGTCCGGACGATCATGGACGAGGTCGGCCTGCGTGTCCCCGTCCTGGCGAAGATCGAGAAGCCGCAGGCGGTCGATGAGCTGGAAGGCATCATCGAGGCCTTCGACGGCCTCATGATCGCCCGCGGTGACCTGGGCGTCGAGCTGCCACTCGAGGACGTCCCGCTGGTCCAGAAGCGTGCCGTCAGCCAGGCACGCGAGCGGGCGAAGCCGGTCATCGTCGCCACCCAGGTACTCGAATCCATGGTCAGCGCCCCGCGCCCGACCCGGGCGGAGGCGAGTGACTGCGCCAACGCCGTGCTCGACGGTGCGGACGCGATCATGCTCTCGGCCGAGACGAGCGTCGGTTCGTATCCGGTCGAGGCCGCCGCCACCATGGGGCGGATCATCGAGGTCGCCGAGGCGGACCTGGCCCGGATCCCACCGCTGCGCACGCAGCCGCGGACACTGGGCGGTGCCATCGCCCAGGCGGCGGTCAGCGTCGGGGAGGCGGTGGGCGCCCGTTACCTGGTCGCCCACACCCTCAGCGGCGACACCGCTCGCCGGCTGATCCGTTACCGCAGCTCGGTCCCCGTGCTGGCCTTCTCGCCGCTGCCCGCGGTGCGCAACCAGATGTCGCTGCTGTGGGGCGTCGAGACGATCATCGTGCCCTTCGCCGACAGCACGGACGAGATGGTCCGGCAGGTGGACACGGCGCTGCGCAAGAACGGCTATCTCCAGCCCGGTGAGCTGGTCGTGGTCGTCGCGGGCACCCCGCCCGGCGTCGCCGGTATGACCAACACGATGCGGGTGCACCGGATCGGTGAGGCGGTCTGACCGTCCGGCGGTGGTCCGGCCCGGGGCCGCGCCGGACCACCGCCACGGCCACCCGTACGACCGGTGCCGCCACGGCTGTCGCCACCACGATCGTGGTGGCGACAGCCGTGGCGGTGCTGACAGCGGCTGAGCCTGGGCCCGCCTCGCACCGCCCGGCGAAGCGGGACGAGCGGCTGGCGATCTGCAGCTTCGGCGGCGCGCACGACGAGAACTGTCCAGTGAGTAGGACCTGCCAGGTAGCCGCGGTCTGATGTGGACCGGGTCGGGGAAGGTCGGTGCCCGGGGCTGCGCGCGGGTCAGATCGTGGTGGCGAGCTCGATGACGCGCCGCGGGTCGTCCGGATGGTTGACCTCGTCGAACAGGATCCAGCGGTGAATCTGGATCTCGTACAGCCGGTGGGCGTTGGCGTCGGCCCTCATCAGCTCGCGGTTGGCCAGTTCACCGCCTGCCGGCCAGCGCCCGTGGTAGATCGGGAGCAGCGCGGGCGCGGATTCGTCCGGCACCTGCCGCGCCGTTCCCGCGAAGCTCACCCCCTGGACCTCCTGGCCCAGCCCGTCGAGCTCGATGGTGAGCACGGCGCCGGCCACCCGCCGGTCGGCCCGGATGTTCCGGCAGTGCGCGCGATCGGGACGGGAGATGAACAGGAGCCGGTCCGGATCGAACGAACTCGCGTACCAGAGGTTGCACACAACCGGCTCGCCGCTCTCCGCCAGCGTCGCGATCTGCATCACCTTTCCGTCGCGGACGTAGTTCCGGGTCAGGGTCAGGTCGGCGGAGACGGTGTCGGAGGTTGACGTTGACACAGGAATCCTCCCAATCGTCGGGTGTGGGCCCTGCAACGTGAACAGTGCCCCCGTCGGACTTCGGAAGTTTCGCCGACGGGGTAACCGGCTGGCCGCCGGATTCTGAAATTGGTCAGATCTTTGTTCTGCGGATGGCGAGGCGATATCGGCCTACAATAAAGGGCAACGTGTCGTTCGTCACATGGTTGCCTGGTCTGTGTGTTCACTCCTCGCTTCTCGATGAGGCGGCACTCGCGGATCGAAGGCGGGAATTGGCGCGGGACCTCCGGGAGTGGCGGATGTCCGGCGGTACGGGCCGAACGTCCGTCACGTATCCGGAGCGCGCTGTGCGGGTATGGTAACCGCCGGCCTGATGGTAGTGCTCTGTGTAATTGGTCCTGTACTTCAGGCCGTTAGGGCTTGGTGGTACTCGATCGCCGACCTGGCCGTCCGGTCCCGCCGGCCCTGCCCCTCGTGCCGGTCACCCGAAGTCCCCGGAGGGCGCCCCGAGCTTCAGGCGGGCGGCGGAGGATCTCGGGCTCGTCCGCCGTTTCGCTGTGTCCGTTGATCGTGACCCTGAGTCGGCCTGTTGGTCTACCGTGGCTGTCGGGCCGGGGCGGCGGGTTGGGGCTCCGCGGTGGGTGTCCGGGTAATTGGACGGTTTTGTCCGGCCCGCCTGCGGACGGGCCGGACAGGCCGGATACCGTCGCCCGGGTTCTCCGGTTACCCGCGAGGACAGCCGGATGGAAGCGCCGCGCGTCAGGAGTGAGTGCATGGCCGACCAGGGTGACCGAGCGAAGCAGCCCCTGCCCGGCCCCGAGACGGGTGACCACGACGGTTCCGGCCGTCCCAGCCCGGCCGCTCCGCCTGAACCCGCGGCCACCGGCGGGCCCACGTCAACCGGCGGGCCCACGCCCTCCGGTGGGAGCACACGAACGAACAGAGCCACGCCGGAAGGTGAGGCCGCCAGAACCGGAGGCGGTGAGCGCGGGGCGGCCCAGGGCGGTGCCACGGAACGCAAGACGTCCGGATCTGGGCCGCCGACGGGGAGATCCGCCACACCAGGTGCCCCCGCGGCCGCGGGCGCCGCAGGTGGCTCCGCTGCTTCAGGTGGCTCCAGAGCGCCAGGTTCCTCGGGAGCACCGGCCGGCTCGGGAGCGCCGGGTTCCTCGGGAGCATCGGGCGGCAGCCGGGTCGGTCCGGGAGCCACCGCCGCGGCCGGTCGCCCGGTGGCGCCCACCAGGCCCGGTGTGCTTCCGCCGCCTCGCGGGCAGACGCGGGGCGGTACCCAGCCGCGCCCCGCCGGCCCCGCCGCGCCGCCTGGAACTCGCGCCGCGCCCGGAAGTGGCACCCCTGCGGCCTCCACGGCCCCTGCGGGCGGAGATGGCCTGGCCGGGCCGACGCGTCCCGCCGCTCCCGGTCCGTCCGCGCCGGCTGGCCGCGTGCCGCCACGTTCTCCTCAGCAGGTGCCGCCTCCTCAGCCGGCGCCCCCCGGTCAGGCCGGGGTGCCGCCTCGTTCGGCGGATCCGTCCAGGCCGGCTGGGCGTGCGCAGGGGGGCAAGCCTCCGGCCGCCCCCGCTGCGCCGGCTCGTCCCGCCGCACCGGCCGCACCGGCCGCACCCGCTCGTCCCGCCGCACCGGCCGCCCCCGCTGCACCCGCTCAGCCGGCCGCGCCGGCTCGTCCTGCCGCGCCCGAGGGCGTGGGGAAGCAGGGGGCATCGCCATCGGGCGCTTCGGCCGCGCCCACCCGAGCCGCGGGCGCGAACAAACCGCCGGCGTCGGCGACGCCACCCGACCGGCGGACCGCCGCACCGGCCTCACCTGGCGCGGGTGGCGGATCCGGGGCCTCGGGCGCGCGTCCTGCCCGTTCCAAGGGCGAATCCGGGAAGCCGGCCGGGGCCGATCGACCGCCGGCGACATCGGTCGGCAGGGGGGCCGCCGCGCAGTCCCCGGTGAACAGGCCGTCGGAGACGCCCGGCGCGGCCGACCGCGCCTCGTGGCCCTCGCCGCTGCGGCCGACGCAGCGGGCCGCCGACGGAGGTCGGAGCGACTCGCTGCGCCCCGGGGCGGGCACAGGCTCCGCGGCCGCCCCTGAGCCGCCCGCCCGATCCGGGCAGAGCATGCGGGACCCGGTGCGCCCGCCGCAGACCACACAGACTCCGCCGGCAGGCGGGCGCACTCCCGGTGTGCCCGCGGCGCCCGCAGCGCCGACACCGGACCGGCCACCGGCGCGGTCCGCGGGCCCAGGGCAGGGGGCGCGGCCTGCGCCAGGCGGGTCCTCGGCTGCTGGCCCGCAGGCGGGATCCGCCCCGCAGGAGCCGGTCAGGCGCCCAGAGGGTGAGCGCGGCGACAGTTCGCGGCAGTCCCTGTTCGCCCCCAGACCCCCGGCCGCCACCACCCCTGCGGCGCCCACCACGCCGTCCAGGGGCGCCCGGCCCGAACCACCGGGCCACGCCGACGCGTCACCCGGCAACCGTGCCTCCACCCCGGGTGGCGCAGCCGGTGCCAAGCCGGCGCCGGGTGCGCCGGCAGCGCCGCCGCGCGCGCCCTCGGGGCCGGCGCCGTCCGCGGGCGCACGCCCGCCTTCAGCGGCGCCCACCTCGTCCACCGGAACCGGCGCGCCACCGGTGCGGCCCGGACGGAGCGATGACCAGGCCGCGCGCCGCTCCTCCCCGGACGCGCGCCCGACGTGGTTCGAGCGCACCGGTACGGGCACGCCCGGCGCGACAGCGGGTGCGGGTGCGGGTGCGGCACATAATCGGCCGCCAGCGGCGTCGGGTGGCGGCAGGACGGCGCCCGCGGCGGAACCCGGGCCGGCGCCGCTGCCCGGGGCCAGTGCGGTCGACCCTCCGACGATGCGGGTGGACCTGCGTCGCGTCAGTGCCCGCCGCCCGGAAGCCACGCCCGCCGCTGTCGAGCCGGGTGCGGTCCCGGTACCCGAACAGCCCGGCATCGGCGCCAGCAGGGGTGGCGCCGGCAACGGGGGCGGGAGCGGCGCCGGCGAGACGGGTGCGGACGCGCCGCCCACGACCGGCGTTCCACGTGCCGTCGTCAGCCGGGACGCTGTCGCCCATTCGTGGCATCACACCGAGGCGACCGCGGCCGATCCCGTCCCGTCACGGCCCGTGGAGCAGCCGCGGCCCGTGGAGCAGCCGCGGACCGGGGAGCAACTGCGGCCCGTGGAGCACCCGCGGCCGGCGGATCGGCCGGCGGTTCGGACGCGACCCGAGCCGACCACGAAGACCCCCGACGACTTCGATGGTCCATCCGAGTCCGCCGAGGTGGAGCCGCGCTCCGAGCAGACCCGTCCGGGTCCGGCCCACGCCAGGACCTCGCCACCACCGTCCCGGCGGCGAGAAGGGGGCCTGCTGCTGCTCGCCGGTGGCGCGTCCGCCGTGGCGGCGTTTCTGCCGTGGAGCACCCTGACGGGCGGTGACGAGACGCGGACCTTCGACGGTGTGACGGCCGGTGACGGCCGGCTGTCCCTCGTCGCGGGGCTTGTGCTCATCGCCGTCGGTGTCAGCTGGCTGCGCGGCGCTGCGCGTCCGGGGACGGGACGTCCGGGGGTGGGATGGCTGGGCGACGGGAGTTCGGCCGGAACCGCGATGGCCCGGTTGGCGGCCCTGCTGATCGTCGCTGTGTCCGGTTTCGACCTGGCGTTCGGCCCGCCGCCGTTGGCGTCCTTCCGGGCGATTTCGGCGGATGTGTTCGAGCTCCGCCCGGAACTGGGCGTGGGTGTCACGCTGGTTGCCGGTCTTGTCGCACTGTTCGCGTCGACCCGCCGCGGTCGAGGCGGGCGCGCGAAGCGTCGCTGACCACTCTTCCAACGCGCCGGGGACTGGTCGCGCCGCGTGGTACCACCATCGCGGATGGTGGAGCCGCTCGGCCGGTCGCGTCGGCCGGTCGCGGCCGATCCAGGTCGCGCCCGGGCGCTCACCGCGCCGCGGGGTGATTCGGGGTCGGGACCGGTTGAGACGGCCGCCTGGCGGGCACGCCGGTTCCGCGTCGATGGGGGAGGAACGGTGGGTGAGCAGCAGCAGGCGAGTCCCTGGGCCCGCCCGGCCGGGGCACAGCGGGCGGTCCCGATGGAGGCGGCTCAGGTGGGGGAGGCGACGGAGAGCGACGGTCGCCTGGCCGCCTGGCGGGCGGCGGCGGCCGCCACGGCCGATCCCCGGTGGGCGAAGCAACCTTGTGGCCCTGGGCTCTCGCTCCCTGAGTGGGAGTGGCAGTCGGCGGGCGATGACCACCGCCCCGGCGCTGCGTACGTTTCCGAAGGAGAGCGTGGAGCACCGGTCCGCGGAGCACCGGTCGGGGACGAGGCCGATCCGGCGTCGGCCCGGTCCGCTCACCGGGCGAGACACACCTTCGCGGCGCTGTGCCCGCCGCTGGTCGTTGTCGCCGGTGGTGCGGCGGTCATCGGCTCGACGATGACCTGGGCGACGGTGCACGCGTTCGGCCTGATGGAGTTCGCCGTCCGGGGGACGGATCCGGACCAGCATGGCCACCTCACGATTCTGCTGGGCATCCTCGCGATGGCGGCGGGCCTGTTGCTGGCCGGGCGGCGGGTCGACTGGGGGCGGATGCTGGCCGCGGTCGCGGGTCTGATGCTGGCGGTCACCGCCGTCGTCGACGTGGCCCGGCTGCGCGCGGGCGGGGTGCTCGTCGGCTCGGGGATCGACGCCACCGTCGATCTGGGCCCGGGTCTGTTCGTGGTCGGTGCCAGCGGGGTGGTGCTGGTCCTCGTGGGGGTGTTGGTGCGTTACACGACGCTGGTACGCGGGGCCGACCCGCCGACGGACAGCTGACCGACCGCGTACGCGCAGGAGAACCAGGGCCGCGCACCCGGGGTTGCCCCCACCCGCATGACCCCCGAACAGGGGTCCGGTGAGGGCCGGATTTGGGTCATGACGGCGTGGGGCCGATCGGGAAGACTTCGTAACAAGGCACACGGGTGACGGGGGAATCGGAGTTTCGGGCCTGGGGGGGGATCCGGGCTCTGGTCACACTCGTGGGCCTCGGGCGCGCACTCTGTCGGGCAGAGAGGGGCGCGAGGCATGCGCCGGATGCGGGGATCCGGCGTGCGCCAGGTGGTGGGCACCGGCCGCCCGAGCCGGTGCCCAGCACACATCCACCTGTACGTTCACATACCTGTACGTTCACATGCCGAGCCAGCGAGGTCGGCTGAGGCTGGGGGCTGGCTGGTCAGGTTCCGTCGAGGTGACCGTCCTCTACCGCGAGGCGATAGAGATCGACCTTCGTGTCGGCGTGGCGTCCGGCCCGGCGATACTTCATCCGTACCCGGTCGATGTACTGTTTGGCGGTCTCCGGAGAGACGTCCATCTTGCGGGCGACGGTCTTGAGCGGCATCCCGGTGGCGTAGAGCCGGAGGGCCTCCAGCTCCTGCGGCGAGAGCTGCGGCCGATCGGGTGCCTTGTCGGTGAGCAGCATGAAGGCCAGCTGGGGCGAGACCCAGCCGTTGCCCTCGCTGGCCGCGCGGATCGCCGTGCCCAGTTCCTCGACGTCATCGGTCTTCGTCACGAAGCCGCACGCGCCGGCGCGCATGGCGGCGCGGACGCCGTCCGGATCGGCCAGCGCGCTGAAGACGATCACCGCGGTGCCAGCCTGGATGAGGCGCCGGATGTTGTCAGGTGCCTGCGACCCGTCGCCCAGATCGAGGTCGAGCAGGACGACGGCGGCGTCGCGGCCAGGGCCCGCCAGCAGCGCGCGGATCGACGTCGCCGTGGCCACCAGCTCCAGGCCCTCGACGCCCGCGAGGACGTCGGCGAGGCCCCGCAGCACGATGGGGTGATCGTCGACCGCTGCGACGGGGACGATCGTGCTCACCGCGCCGCCGCTTCCTGCTTCGCCGCTCTGTCGATCACGATCCCTCCATGGTTCTACCCGATCGCGGCATTAGGCATGACGTGTCCGCCCCCCACAGAGGTCCGCCACCGGACACCATGTCCGTAGGGGAGTCATTTCAGCAGATCTCCGCTGGATGCCACCAACAGGTTCCTGGGTGCCATCGCTGCCGAGACGGTTTGAAATGCTACGGGGAGATTTGTCGCACGGAGGTTGTCTCCGGGGTGGCTTCCTGGTCGTCGTCCGGGCGGCCCCACCGGTCGAGCGCCTCGGCGAGCTGATCGATCTCGGCGGGGATGGTGTCGACGTGGGCACTGATCCGCAGCACGGGCCCGGTCAGCTCCGGCGCCCGGCCGACCGGGATCGGGCTGGTCAGTATCCGTGCCCGGCGGTACAGAGCCTGCGAGGTGGCGAGTGGGTCCGCGTGCGGCGGCGGCCGCAGCGTGACGATCCCGCTGGGGGAGTCGGCCTCCTCCCCGAGCCGCCAGCCGGCGACCCCGTCCAGCGCCCGGCGTGCGTGCCGGGCGAGTGCGGCGATCCGGGTGCGCATCGCCGAGAGGTCCTCGGCGAACAGCTCCGAGAGCGCGGTGGCCAGCCCGACCCGGCTCGCCACCGAGGCTTCCCCCACCGAGAGCCTCGCCATGCCCGCCAACGGACGCCCGGCTGCCCCGGCTGACTCGGGACGCCCGCCGGGATCCCACATGCCCACCGGATGCGCGGAGTACAGGCTGGGGGCTCCGACGCCCAGCCGCTCGACGACCTCGGGTCGCACCGCGACGAAGCCCGCGCCACGCGGGCCGCACAGCCATTTGCGCGAGGTGCCGGTCCAGGCTGACGCCGCGATCCCGGTGACGTCGACCTGGCCGAGTGACTGCGCGACGTCGAGAACCAGATCGACTCCGGCCGCCTCGCAGCGGGCTGCCACCTCCACCGCGGGCTGGACCACCCCACGCTGGCTGGGAACCTGCGGGAACGTCACCAGGTCAAGATCCTCGAGGCCGGTACCGCCGCGCCCGCCGGCACCGCCGCCCGGCGGGCGCAGCCCCGCGCGGTCGAGCCGGCCGAGGTCGATCCGCCCCAGCTCGTCGACCGGCAGCTCGAGCAGCTCCAGCCCGTCCCGAGCCGCCCGGGACGCGAGCAGCAACAGGTTGGCGCCGTAGTCACCGGGCACGACCCCGATCCGTGATCCGGGCGGCAGCGGCCACGCGGCGAGCAGTGCCCCGAAACCCGTCGTGGCCGAATACTGGAAGGCCACATCGTCGGCAGTGAGCCCGGGTCCCAACAGCGCGGCGAGCCGGCCGCGTGCCTCCGCCAGGGCCTCGGCGGCCTCCATCTCGGCGACATACGCGCCGACCAGGCCCTCCCGGTGCAGATGGTCCACCTGGGCGGTGATCGTGGCGATGCTCGGCCGGCTGGCCGCCGCCGCATCCAGGTGGAGAACGCCATCCTGCGCCCGGGCGGCGCGCCATCGCCGGCCGAGCTCTGCCTGCGGCACCAGCGGCGTCGCGCTGTCCGGCCGGCCGGTCGGGGCTGCCACGACGTCCGGTTCGGGTGGCGTCTGATCCACCCCGTCAGTCTCGCAGCCGTCCGTGTGGCCGCAAAGCCCTGTCGTCGGAGTTGTCCATGGCGGCAGGTGGGCGCGCCGCCCAGGTCGCCCGGGGCGACGGCGCGGGCGGATCGGAGCCCGGAGCTTCGTTATTCTGCGCGGATGTCTGTCTGTGTCCGGCCCGGATCGCCGTACCGCCTCGGGGCGGAGACCACCACGCCGCCGGCGGGGCTCCTCGGGCGGGGGCGGGCGGTATGACAGCGACGGCGCCAGGGCGGGACGCCGCCGTGTTCCAGGGGCGGGTGGTGCTGGGCGACCGGCCGGGGAACGGGCCGGAGCGCCTGCTGGATGAGCGTCTGAAAGCGGAGCGCCCGCGGCCGGCGCGGGTGGCGGTCGTCGGGGCCGGTGCGGTCGGCACCTACCTCGCCGCACGCGCCAGCGAGGCCGGCGCCCAGGTGGTCCTCTGCGCCCGCCGCGGTGGCTTCGAGCGGGTCCAGGTCGTCAGCGCGCCGGACGGCCCGGCCACCGAGCGGCCGATGCGGGTGATCACGGATCCCGCCGAGCTGGGCCAGACGGTGGACTGGGTGGTGGTCGCCACCAAGGCGCACCAGACCCCCGCCGCCCTGGGCTGGCTGCACGCGGCCCTGGAGCTTCGTCGCGACGTCGGCGTGGTCGTCGCGCAGAACGGTGTGCGCCAGGCCGATCAGGTCAGCCCGCCGGTGCCCCACGACAGCGTGTTGCCCGCCGTGGTCTACATCAACGCGGAGCTGGCCGGGCCGGGCGTCGTGCGGCATCTGGCATACGGCGTGCTCCAGGTGCCCGACTGCGCGCTCGGTGAGCGGTTCGCCCGGGTCCTGCCGGTGGGTGACGTCCGCCTCGTCGACGACGTCGTCACCGCCGCCTGGTCGAAGCTGCTCAGCAACAGCGCGGCCAACTCCCTGACCGCCCTGACCAGCCGTGGCCTGGAGGTGATGCGGCGTCCCGACGTCGGCGCGCTCGCGCTGGCGGTGATGCGGGAGACCGCCGCGGTGGGCCGGTCGGACGGCGCACGGCTGCCCGCGGACGCCCCCGAACGCACCCTGGACCGGATCTGCAACCAGCCGGCGGGCGCGGGGACCTCGATGCTTCGTGACCGGCTGGCGGGGCGCCCGCTGGAACATGAGGCGCTGATCGGCGCCGTCGTCCGCATCGGTGCGCAGGTCGGGGTGGCGACCCCGACCTGCTCCGCGCTGCTGCCCCTGCTCGCCGCCATCAACGTGGCCGCCGGCCCCGAGGAGTGACGGCAGGAACATCGACGCCCGAAGGGCTGACGTCAGGCAGGGAGAAGCATCAGGAGGCGCGCTCGGGGACGGCGTCGGCGACGATGTGCTCGGCGATGGCCAGCGACGCGGTGGCGCCCGGTGACGGCGCGTTGCGCACGTGGACGACGCGCCCGCGCACCGCGAGCACGAAGTCGTCGACGAGGCTGCCGTCCCGCGCGACCGCCTGGGCGCGGACGCCGGCCGGCCCGCGCACCACGTCGGCGGACCGCAGCTCGGGCACATACCGCCGTGCTTCGGCGACGAACGCCCGCTTGCTCGCGGTGCGCAGCATCTCCTTGGCGCCGGTGCGCCAGTGCGTCCGCGCCATCTTCTGGAAGCCCGGCCACGCCAGGGTCTGGCGCAGGTCGCCCCGGTCGAAGGTGCCCAGGGTGTAGCCCTCCCGGGCGGTGGCGAGGACGGCGTTCGGGCCGACCAGGATCTCCCCGTCCACCCGCTTGGTCAGGTGGATGCCCAGGAACGGGTAGCGCGGATCGGGCACCGGGTAGATCAGGCCACGCACCAGACCACGGCGCTCGGGCCGCAGCAGCCAGTAGTCACCCCGGAAGGGAATGATCCGCGGCGAGCTGTCCTCGCCGGTGAGCGCGGCGACCTCGTCCGAGTGCAGGCCCGCGCACGAGATCAGCAGGTCGAACGGCCCGACCGACTCGGAGACCGTCTCCACCAGGCCGTTGTCGTTGGTGGCCGTGTGCCGGGTGCCGTTCGGCCTGATCGATGCCTTGCCCCGGACCCGCACCCGCAGCCGCACACCGGCCGCGCCGTCGTCGACGCCGATCACCTCCGCACCGGTGCGGACCGTGCCACCGGCGTCGACGATGTCCGCGCGCAGGGCCCGCGCGACGGCCGGGTAGTCGACGATCGCGGTGGTGGGGGAGTGCAGCGCGGCGACGCCCCGGGCATGCGGCTCGATCGCGCGCAGCTCGGCCGCGTCCAGCATGCGGGTGTCGGGCACACCGTTCGCCTCCGCGCGCCCGGCGATGTCCGCGAGCCGGTCGAGCTCGCTGTCGTCGACGGCGACCACGACCTTGCCGCACTCGTCGTAGCGGATGCCGCGGGACTCGCAGTACTCGCGAAGCATCCCCACCCCGCGCCGGCACAGCGTCGCCTTGAGCGAGCCCGGCTTGTAGTACAGGCCGGCGTGCACGACGCCGCTGTTTCGCCCGGTCTGGTGCTGGGCGACGTCGTGCTCCTTCTCGAACACGGTGACCGTCGATCCGGGCACGACCTGCCCGAGCCGGCGGGCAACTGCCAGGCCCAGGATCCCGCCGCCGATGACCGCGATCCGCTCCGCCACCCGTGCCGCCTCCACTCGTCCCACTCACTGCCACTGCCACTGCTCTTGCCACTGCCACTGCTCTTGCCACTGCTCTTGCCACTGCCATGTCGCGGCCGCGGCCACTGCTTTGCCACCACTCGGGTTTGCCACCACTCGGGGCACCGGTGCCCCGAGTGCCCGGGGCTGGGCCCGACCTCGGTCCAGTATCCCGGTGCACCCTGCGTGACCGTCCCCGGCTGCCGCCTCCGTGCGGCTTTTTCGTCTCACGGCCCACCCCAGGCACGCCGGGGGTCCGAGCCGACGACGGAGAAGGCTCAGCCGAAGAAGTGGCCCGGCGGGTGCGCGCGGTCGGCGCGGGAGCGGGGCCGACCGCGCAGCGCCTCGGTGAGCGTCCGTGCGGTGTTGACCAGCGGGACGTGGCTGAACGCCTGGGGGAAGTTGCCCGTCATGCGCCCGAGCTTCGGGTCGTACTCCTCGGCGAGCAGCCCGACGTCGTTGCGCAGCGACAGCAGGCGCTCGAACAGTTCCTGGGCCTCGTGCACCCGGCCGGACAGGGCGTAGTTGTCGGCGAGCCAGAAGGTGCAGGCGAGGAAGGCCCCCTCGCCGGCGGGCAGGCCGTCCACGGCACCGTCCTCGGCGGTCGGGTAGCGCATCACGAACCCGTCCTCCATCAGCTCGCGCTCGATCGCCGCGACGGTGCCGACGACCCGCGGGTCGGTCGCCGGCAGGAAGCCGACCAGCGACATGTAGAGCAGCGCGGCGTCGAGCTCCTTCGAGCCGTAGTACTGGGTGAAGGTGTTGCGGTCGCTGTCGAAGCCGCGCGCGCACACCTCGTGGTGGATCTCGTCGCGCAGCGCGGACCAGCGGTCGACCGGCCCGGGCAGTCCCGACTCGATGATCCCCCGCACCGCGCGGTCGGCGGCGACCCAGGCCATGATCTTCGAGTGGACGAAGTGCCGGCGGGGCCCCCGCACCTCCCAGATGCCCTCGTCGGTCTTGCGCCAGCCGGTCTCGAGGAAGTCCATGAGCTTGGTCTGCAGCTGCCAGGAGTCGTCCCGGCCGTCGTCCTCGGGTGAGTGGATCCCGGAGAGGAACAGGTCCCGGGCGGAACCCGGCCGGCGGTTGGCGACCGCCATCCGGGCCACGTGCAGGGCGTCCAGGACCTCCCCGTAGACGTCCAGCTGGAACTGGTCGACGGCGGCGTTGCCCACCCGCACGGGGGAGGAGTTCTCGTAGCCCGGCAGCCACGGGACCTCGTACTCGGGCAGCCGGCGCTCGCCCGCGACCCCGTACATGATCTGCACCCGCGACGGATCGCCGGCCACCGCCCGCAGCAGCCATTCCCGCCAGGCGGTCGCCTCGCTGGTGAACCCGGCGTCGAGCAGCGCGAGCAGGGTGATCGTGGCGTCGCGCAGCCAGCAGTAGCGGTAGTCCCAGTTGCGGACGCCGCCGATGTGCTCGGGCAGCGACGTGGTGACCGCGGCGACGATTCCCCCGGTGGGCGCGTAGGTGAGCGCCTTGAGCGTGATCAGCGACCGGCGCACGGCGGGCTGCCACTGGCCGTCGTAGGTGCAGCCGGCCATCCAGTCCGACCACCAGGCCTCGGTCTGACTGATCATCCGCCGGATGTCCTGCGGCGCGGGCGCCGGTTCGTGCGAGGGCCGCCAGGTCAGCGAGAACGGGACGGACTGCCCCGCCGACACGCTGAACTCGGCGTAGGTGGCCATGTCGTGCCCCTCCATCGGGGCGGTGGTCCACAGTGTCACCGAGTCGGGCCCGGCGATGGCGGCGACGGAGTGCTCGTCGAGCCGGCGCACCCAGGGCACGATCGAGCCGTAGTCGAACCGGAAACGCGTCTCCGAACGCATCCGGACGGTGCCCTCCAGGCACTCCACCAGGCGCAGGACGACGTGCGCGCCCGCCCGGGGGAACATGGCGTCGACGATGCGGACCGTGCCCGACGCCGTCGTCATGTCGGTCTCCAGCACCAGCGTGTCGCCCCGGTAGCGACGGCTGATCCCCAGCACCGGCTCGGTCGGCGCGATCCGCCAGTGGCCGGACTCGTTGTCACCGAGCAGCGCCGCGAAGCAGGCCGGTGAGTCGAACCGAGGCAGGCACAGCCAGTCGATCGAGCCGTCGCGCGAGACCAGCGCCGCCGAATGTGTGTCTCCTATCAGCGCGTAATCCTCGATCAGGGATGGCACGGCTTGTTCTCCTAGCTCGGGTCGGTACCTCGGTCGTCTGACGGTCGTGAGCGGGTTACGCCAGGTGGGGGGAACTGGCTGCCAGTGCTACGCCGCACAAGGTCGTTCACCTTACGGACCCCGCGCACGGTTTACGTTGGGGGTACCGGTGTCCGTCACCGAGAGACTTCACCGGACCAGAATTCGTGCCCCGTGGTGACAGGAACCGCCTGATGACGACGACCTCCCGTCCGACCTGGATTCGCCAGACGCTGGACTATCTGGCGGACCCGCGCCGCCGAACGGCGGTGGTGCTGGGGGCGCTGGCAACCGCTGGCCTGGTGGCCTTCGGTGTCTACGCCATCGTGGCCGGCCCGCCGCCGCAGGTGGAGGCGGTCGTCGTCTTCGACCCGGAGGCGACCACCGCGGAGAAGGAGGCCGTGCGGGCCGCCTGCCCGACGGTGGGCAAGGCGATCCAGGAGCCACCGGACAGGAACGGTCTCGCGACCAGCCGGGTCTATCCGCTGCGCTATGACATCTCGCAGGCCTCCTCGGTGGACCGCGCGGCGATCTACCGCTGTGTGCAGGCGCAGCCGAAGGTGACGGGTATGAGCGAGTTCACGCAGGGTCAGTAGCCGGCCCGCTCGCCGGCCGGCTCGTGGCCGTGCTCGTGGCCGGGCCTGGTCTCGTGCTCGGCCTGCTCTCGTTCCCGCTCACGCTGGTCGAGCAGCTCGGCGGGGGTGGGCAGCCCGGCCTCCCGGGCCTGCCTGGCCTGCCAGAGGCTCACGATCATGGTCGCCAGCACCACCAGGCCGGAGAAGATCAGGCTGCCGCCCGACCAGGGCGACGAGGCGGGCAGCGTGTCGACGGCGATCCAGGCGACCCCCGCGGCGATCATGCCGAGCCCGAACACGATGGTGAAGGCGCTGGACAGCGCGTTGGCGGCGGCCTGGTCCGCCAGGTCGGCCGCCTTCTGGCGCGCCTGCTCGAACCGGTGCCGGGCCCATTCGTACTCGAGGCTGAGGATGAAGAAGCCGAGGGCGATGATGAGGAAGCCGGGGCCGGGCAGCGCGAGCATCGCCACACCGAGCCCGAGAACCGCCAGACCGACCACCGTCAGGACGATCCGCCGGATCAGCCGGCCGCTTCGATTGAGCACGATGTCGTCCCCTTCGGCCCGAGTGGTGGGCCTGTGTCTCACGCCCGCGTGCGCGGGCTCCCCGGATCAACGGCTCGTCCCGCGTGCGGCGTTCCCGCATCCTGGCTGGTTGCCGGGTTGTCCTCCCTGGAGTGTGCGCGATGGCGCCCCCTGGCGGGGAGTGGATTCGGTCGCACGGGTTGTCGGTCGTGCGACTGCGGCGTTGTGTCCGGTGGGTCCGCCAACCCGGTTCGCCGGACCCACCGGGCTAATCTGACGGCGGGTGGAACTCACGGGCATGGTGTCTGCGTCACTCATGCAGGGGTGCCCGTGATGTCACCGGTGTCGTGGATGCCTTGAAGGTGGTGGACGCCCGCGCGACGGTGGAGCGGGGGCCGAACATCGCCCCGGGCATCGGGTGCACCCGGAGCACGGGCGTCAGTGCTGACGGAGGAAATGAGTGGACGTCGAGGAGACCCCGCTGCCGGGAATCGGGCTGCGGCACGACTTCAGTACCCGATCGGGGCGCCGGCTCGGTGTCGTGACTCGCCATGACGGGCGTCGTGACCTGGTCATCTACGATGCCGAGGACCCGGACGCATCCCGCGAGTCGATCACGCTCACCGCGGAGGAGGGAGACGTTCTCTCCGAGCTGCTCGGCGCCCCGCACATCGTGGAGAAGCTCGCGGACATCTCGCGGGCGTTCGCCGGGCTCGTCGGTGACCAGATCCAGATCCTCGCCGGCTCGCCGTACGCCAACCGCCTCCTGGGCGACACCCAGGCACGCACCCGGACCGGTGCGTCCATCGTCGCCGTCGTCCGGGACCACCAGGTGCTCGCCTCCCCGCGCCCGGACTTCCGGTTCAGCGTGGGGGACGTGGTGGTCGTCGTCGGCACCCCGGAGAACACCACGGCCGTCGGCCGACTGCTACGCGAGGGCTGACCGAAGGGAGCGACCGCAGACCCGTGCACGACACCGCGACGACCTTCCTGGAGCTGGGCGCCGTCCTGTTCGTGCTCGGAGTGCTGGGTCACCTCGCGTCGCGCTTCAGCGTCTCGCCGATCCCGCTCTACCTCGTCGCCGGCCTGGCCTTCGGGCACGGCGGCCTGCTGCCGCTGGGCGCGAGCGAGGAGTTCATCGAGATCGGCGCCGAGCTCGGCGTCATCCTGCTGCTGCTCACCCTCGGGCTGGAGTACACCGCCGAGGAACTGCTGTACGGCCTGCGCAGACAGGCCTCCGCCGGGGTGCTCGACCTGACGGTCAACGCCGTGCCCGGTGTGGTCGCGGCACTCGTGCTCGGCTGGGGGCCGCTGGCCGCGGTGGTCATGGGCGGGGTGACCGCGATCTCGTCGTCCGGGATCATCGCCAAGGTGCTGGGAGACCTCGGCCGCATCGGTAACCGGGAGACGCCGGTGGTGCTCTCGGTACTGGTGCTGGAGGACCTGGCCATGGCCGCCTACCTGCCGGTGCTCACCGCGCTGCTGGCCCATCACACGCTCGCCCGCGGCTCGCTGACCGTCGCGGTGGCGCTCGGAGCGCTCGTCGCCGTCCTGTACATCGCGCTGCGGCACAGCGAGAAGGTGACCCTGCTGGTCTACAGCGCGCGGTCCGACCGCAACGACGAGGTGCTGCTGCTGCGGTCACTGGGCCTGACCATGTTCGTGGCCGGGGTCGCCCAGCGGATGCAGGTCTCGGCCGCGGTCGGCGCGTTCCTGGTGGGTATCGCGCTGTCCGGGCCGGTCGCCGTGGGTGCGAGGGAGGTGCTGACACCGCTGCGTGACCTGTTCGCCGCGGTCTTCTTCGTCGTCTTCGGCCTGCAGACCGACCCGGCGCAGATCCCGCCGGCGCTGCCCGCCGCGTCGCTGCTCGCCGTGTCCGGCGTGATCACCAAGGTGGCCACCGGCTGGTGGGCGGCGCGGCGCGCCGGCATCGCGTCGATGGGCCGCTACCGGGCCGGGGCGGCGCTCGTCGCCCGGGGTGAGTTCTCGATCGTCATCGCCGGTCTCGCCGTCGCCGCCGGGGTGAACGCGAAGCTCGGCCCGCTGGCGGCCTGTTATGTGCTGTTGATGGCGGTCCTCGGCCCGCTCGCGGCCCGGTTCGTGGAACCGACCGTGCGGACCTTCCGCCGCTGGTCACAGACACGGCGGTCGTCGGGACCCACCGTCACCGGCGACGTCTGAGGAAATCGGCGGCGCAACTTCGCCCCGGTGGCGGGAACCGCCCGCGATGTTTGGCAGGATGACGTTCCATGAGCGGACTTCTCGAAGGCAAGCGCGTTCTCGTCACCGGTGTCCTGACCGAGGCGTCGATCGCGTTCAGTGTCGCCCGCATCGCCCAGGAACAGGGCGCCTCGGTGGTGCTCACCGGTTTCGGCCGCGGCCTGTCGCTCACCCGCCGCATCGCGCGCCGCCTGCCCGTCGAGGCTCCCGTCATCGAGCTCGACGTGACCGACGAGGAGCACCTGGCCGGGCTCTCCGCCAAGGTCCTCGAACACGTCGACGGGCTCGACGGCGTGCTGCACGCGATCGGGTTCGCACCGGAGTCCGTCCTGGGTGGGAAGCCGTTCGTCGAGGCGGCCTGGTCCGAGGTCGGAACCGCCCTGCAGGTGTCCACCTGGTCGATCGCGTCGCTGACCCGGGCGACCCTGCCGCTGTTCGGTGAGCGGGCCAGCATCGTCGGCCTGGACTTCGACGCCACCGTCGCCTGGCCCTCGTATGACTGGATGGGTGTCGCGAAGGCCGGACTCGCCTCCGCCACCCGCTATCTGGCGCGTGACCTCGGCCCGCGCGGGGTCCGGGTCAACCTGGTCTCGGCCGGCCCGCTGCGCACCATGGCGGCGAAGAGCATCCCCGGCTTCGGCCAGTTCGAGGAGGTCTGGGGCACCCGCGCGCCGCTCGGCTGGGACATCCAGGACACGACGCCGGCCGCGCAGGCCTGCGTCGCGCTCCTGTCGGACTGGTTCCCCGCGACCACCGGTGAGATCGTGCACGTCGACGGTGGCTTCCACGCCGTGGGGGTGTGACCGGGCCGTCCACCCGTGCGTCCACCCGTGCCGCGGCCGGCACGGGTGGACGGGCCGAGTAGATCAGATGGGCCGAGTAGATCAGGTGGGCTGAGCAGGTCGGGCGGGCCGAGTCGGATCAGGTCCGCGCGGGTGTTCCGATGCGGGCAGTGGTCAGGCGTGCCGGGCGGCGGCGGAGGCCGTCCCCAGCCAGGTGTGGGGGTTGCCCTCCCAGCACCAGCCCAGCTTCGGTGCCCGCCCCGAGATCCACATCGCCGGCACCCTCCGGTCCCCCCGGCGTGATCCGGAGAGCATGAAGCAGTTGTTCTTCTCCAGCACCTCCGGGAAATGGGTGACCAGGGCGATGCCCTCGTGGATCGTCAGCGGTGTGCGCCTGCGCTCCAGCACGGCGGGCAGCGCGTCCGCGGGTCGGATCCCGCGGAACTCCTCACCGCGTTCGACGTCGGTCAGCAGATAGACGTCCGAACGCGGCAGGTTGAGGATCGGCAGTGGTCGGTAGGGCGCGAGTCCTCCCTCACCGTGGTTGCGGTCCACGGTCCCGGCGTCGGCCCGGCCGGAGAGGGTGAGCAACGGCACGATGTCCTCGGCCCGGACGAGCTCCTCCGACACGACCAGGACGAACGGAACCCAGGAACGGGTCGCGGGGCGGTAGGGGCCGGGCATGGCGGCGTGGGCCACGGTCCGCAGCGGCTCGCAGAGCGCCTCGAAGTCCGTGGCCTCCAGGCCGGCCAGTGCCGGGTATCCCAACCGCACCAGTCCCGCTACCTGCCTGTTGAACGCCTGGTCGAGCGGATCGGCCCAGGCGGCGGATCCGTCCGTGCCCGGATCGAACGAGGCGCTTCGCGCGGCGGTGCTCAACGTCGCAGCGCGGCTCGGCATGCGGCATCCCCTCGGTTTCCCTGGACGATCTGTGGCGGTGTGAGACGCCGGTCACCGGCGTGGAACCCGGGTCGGTGACCGGACGTCCCACCCACAACGCCGAGTGTTCCCAGGGGGTTCCGGCGGTTGTCGGGATGGGCAGCCACGGAAAGGGGTGGCGCCGCTGCATGCTGTGTCGGAAACACGGCCCGGTCGCGGCGGGCGGGCGGGCCCGGCCGCGCCGGGGCGGCCTGGTCGTGTCGGGCGGCGTGGTCAGCTGGTGGCGCGGTCAGCCGGTGGCGGCCTCGTCGATCAGGTCGAGGGCCGCTCCCACGATCGTCGCCGTGTCCACCGGAACCCGGCCGCCGGCGGGTGAGCCACCGGGGAAACCGGGCGACGGTGCCGGATACGCCACCGGCCTGGCCGAGCCGAGCGTCGTGATGTGCTCCCCGTGTACGCCGGCCAGGAAGCCCAGCACCCTGGGGTCACCGTCGACGACCGTCAGCAGCGGGCCACGCCGGCCGGGTGGGAACAGCTCGGTGAGGATCGCGTCGTCGGCGTCCGCCAGACCTCGCCGGGCCGAGAGCGCGTCGAACAGCAGGTCGGGCGAGGTCACGCAGACCACGCCGATCTCCCGGCGCAGGCCCGCGCTGAGCTCGTCCGCGGCCCGGAGCACCTCCGGCATCACAGCGCCCATCCCGACCAGGGTCAGCGGAGCCGCCGGCTCCCCGTCGCGCAGCCGGTAGCCGCCGGCCAGCACACCGGCGCGCCGCCGCCACCAGGCCGTGGGGTCGGTGGACAGGCCGGCCAGGCGCTGGTCCACCACCCGTGCGCTGAGCCGGACCAGGCTGGACGCGCCGTCGACACGCCCGAGCCGACCCAGGGCCTCCAACAGGCACCAGACCAGATCCTGAGCGAACGCCGGTTCCCAGCAGGTGATGCCCTCGACGCCGACCAGGCCGTGGCGCCAGCCGCCCGGCCGGACCGGGTCCACTCCGGTGTCCGCGACGGCCAGCAACGATCGCCCGTCACCGGCGCTGCTGGTCGACCAGCCTGGCAGCACCCGCGGGGCCGCCATCTCGTCGGCCACACCGATCGGCAGCAGCGGCAGGCCGAGCCTGCTCCAGGCGACACCGAGGGAGGCCAGCACACCGCCGAACGCCGTGGCCGACAGCCCACCGGCGACATGGCGCCCGCCACCCGCGCCACCCGCGCCGCCGGGGTCGGTCGTGCCGCGCAGGACCGGCGAGGCCCGGTTCGCACCGTTCTCCTCGCCGTTCTCGGCTGTCGCGTCGATCCAGCCGGTCAGGACGTGGTCGGCCTCGCGGGTCGAGACCGTCACCACCGCCGCGGCGGCCTCCGGTGCCAGCGCCGGCAGGTCCCGCAGCGTGGCGCCGAAGACCTCCTGGGTCGACCGGTGCCCCAGAAAGGGACGTCCGGTGTCGACCGGCAGCGTCGCGGGGGTGGCGAGGGCCGGTGGAACGCGGTCGAGGTACGCCGCCACGTGCCGGGCGAGGCGACCACCCGGTGAGGCTGGGGGCAGCGCCACGACCGGCCGGCGACCCGGTCCCGGGACCAGCTCACGGCCCGGTCCCACCGGCGCGTCGCCGGGATGCGGCGCGGAGGACTGCGCGTCCCACGACGGCCGCGTGTCCGGCGCCGGGGAGGGCTGCGAGTCCCAGGCGGGCTGCGCCTCCCAGGCGGGCGGCGCGTCCTGGACGGGTTGCGCGTCCTGGACGGATTGCGGGGCCGGCGGTCGCGCCGGGCTCGGCAACGGGCCGGTGAAGGCGAAGAGCACGGTGGGGCGGTCGGCGGCGACCTCGTCGAAGGCGTCGATGATCAGAGGCAGGTCATGGCCACCGAGGTCACGAAGCGCCGACAGGATCTCCTCGTCGCTGAGTGCGTCGAGCAGGCGGCTCACCCCGACGCCACCGGCCCCCGGCCCGGCGAGCCGGCGCCGCAGCTCGGCACCCTCGAGGAGAAGCAGCGAAAGGTACTCGCCGGGCGGCATCGCGTCGAGGCGGGCACGCAGCGCCGCACCACCCGGGGCGCGGAAGAGCGCGCTGAGCCGGCGGCCGTACCGCAGCGTCAGCACCTGCCAGCCGGCCGCCTCGAACATCCGTGCCGCGCGCGCGGGTGTCCCGACTCCGCCGGCCGGCGCGGTCGGCTCGGCGAATCCGGCGCCGCCGCCGATGCCGGCGGTCGGGGCGCCGGTGACGAGAACCACCCAGAACAGCTCGCCCAGGTGGGAGATCCGTTCGTCGGCGATCGCCTCCCAGACCGCGGGGTCACGCAGCTCCGCGAAGTCGATCAGGCAGATCTGTCGTCCCTGTGGGGCCCGGTCGAAACGCTGACCGGCGAAGCGGCCGGCCAGTGCCGACCAGATCGTCCCGTTCGGCCCGATGTTGCCGACGCCGGTCGCTCGTGGTGACTTCCTCGCCGCCGTGGGCATGGCAGGGGGCGCCGTACCGGCCGCGCCGCCTGCGCTGTCGGCACCGCCTGCAACGCCTGTGCTGTGGGTGCTGGCTGTGCTGTCGACCGTGGCGCCCCGCAGCACCTGGTGGACGGCGCCGAGCAGGGGCCCGGCATGCGGTGTGGCGGAAACCCTGTCCTCGACCCGGAGGGTGTCGAACCACAGCGCCGTGGCGATCGTGGCGGCGGCCGCGCCCATCGCCCGGTCGGCGTCGGCTCCGCGTGGCCCGCGTGAGCCGGTCGCGACCGCGTGGTCGATGCCAGCCGCGGTAAGCGCTCGCAGGCGCTCCTCGATGGCGGCCAGGGCCCCCAGGTCGAGTACACCACCGGGAGGCCCAGGAACGATCTCCGCTGCACCGGACGGATCATCGGGCCGCACCAGGTCGCCGCCGGAGCCGCCGTCGACCGCGTGGGCCCCGCCTGCGCCACCGGCCCCGGTTTCCCGAACGCCTCCCGGCATTCCTCCGGGAACGCCTAATGCCCCGGTTCCGGCGGCGGCCCCACTCCCGGGAACGGTTTCGGGCCTGGATTCCGGCCTCGATTCGGGCCTGCTCCCGGCGGCGGCCTCGTTCCCGGGGACGTCGCCGTTCCCGGGAACGGCGACGCGGCGGGGCCCGGTCTCGTCGTCGACAGCGCCGGCGGGCCGCGGTGAACCCTCCGCGCCGAGTGTCACCTCGTCACGCCCGCCGTAGCCGTACCCGTGCTCCCCGGCCCGGACGTCCGTCCTGCGCAATCCACGTCTGCGTCCCATCGCGTCGACGAACTACCGGGAGTCCAGACGTGCAGGCGGAGTGGAATGTTGCGCGAGTTCCGCGACTCTCGCGGCGACGATGTCGTCCGGCGCGTCCACGGCCACGAACTTGACCCTCCCGATCGAGCGGCTCAGCGTCACATCGGCTCGCCGCACCCCCAGCGCCTGCGCGATCGCGCGCAGGGCGGCCTCGTTCGCACGCCCCTCGACCGCGGGTTCCCGTACCCGTACGACCAGCAGCTGGCCGTGGATCGGGTCGGTGGTCACCGGCCCCACAGCGGTCCGGTCGGAGGCGGGACGAACCCGGATGGCAACGTGCACCCGGCTATCGTCCCTGACGCGTCTGTGCAGAGGGCGGGCGAGTGTCACCGGCGCCACCTGCCGCCTGCTTCCCGCCTGACGGTTACGATCCGGCCCATGGTCGAGAACGAAGGTCGAGTGGCACTGGTGACCGGCGGTAACCGCGGGATCGGGGCGGCCTGCGCGGCGGCGCTCGCCGCGTCGGGCGACCGGGTCGCGGTGGCCAGCCGCGGTGGCGAGGCGCCGGCCGGGATGTTCGGCGTTCGGCTCGACGTCACGAGCGCGGACAGTGTCGACAAGGCCTTCGCCGAGATCGAGGCGGAGCTCGGGCCCGTCGAGATCCTCGTCTCGAACGCGGGCATGGTGCGTGACACGCTGCTGCCGATGATGTCCGAGGAGGCCTTCCAGGACGTCGTCGACACCAACCTGCTCGGCGCCTACCGGGTGGCCAAGCGCGCCTCCCGCTCCATGATCCGCAAGCGCTCCGGCCGGCTGATCTTCGTCTCGTCGGTGGTGGGGCTTTCGGGCGGTCCCGGGCAGTCGAACTACGCCGCTTCCAAGGCCGGTCTGGTCGGCTTCGCGCGGTCGCTGGCGCGCGAGCTCGGCGGGCGTGGGATCACCTCCAACGTGATCGCTCCCGGCCCGATTCGCACCGACATGACCGATGCGCTGACGGACGCCCAGCGTGAGTACCTCGTTTCCGCCACCCCCGCCAAGCGGATGGGCGAGCCGGCGGAGGTCGCCGCGGCGGTGGTGTTCCTCGCCTCACCCGGCGCCGCCTACATCAACGGTGCGGTGCTCCCGGTCGACGGCGGCGCGGGCATGGGCCACTGACCCCTTCCGCACCTTCCACCACCCGGACCCTTCCGCGGCCCGGCGCCTTTCACCGCCCCGCGGCGTTCCACCGGTTGGCTGGCCACCATGGGCCGGCCAGGCCGGCCAGGCCGGCCAGGCCGGCCAGGCTGCCCAGGGCGGCCGAACGGCCGAGCATCCGGTCGACCCCGGCCCCGCGCGGTCGTCGACGGGCCGGTTGACGGGTCGTCGGCCGATGTCGATCACCGAATGGTGGCGGTCCCGCGCACCGGCGCAGATCTGTCCGGGCCAGCGGTCGACGCGGCGTGCAGGATAGGCCACGGTGGTAAGCGGCGAGGCGGCTGGAAAGCCGGCGCCACCGGCGGGGTAGGCCGGGCGACACGCGGATGCTCGGAGGTGGCGGCGATGGGTGTGATCAAGGTCGAACCGGCGGGCGGTCGTGGTTACCAGGTGGAGGTCGCGGAGGAGACGGCGCCCGGCGTGCACGGGCTCACCTTCTCCTATCGCGTGCGGGTGGACGACGAGGTGATCACGGCCCTGGAGCTCGACCCCGACGATGACGCGGCGCTGGTCGCGCTGGTGCGGGAATCCTTCGGCTACCTGCTCGCCCGCGAGCCGGCGACAGCGATCCTCCAGGCCTTCGACCTCTCGACGATCTCCCGGTACTTCCCGTCCTATCTGGAGGAGATCCGGGAGCGGGTACCACGCTGACCGAGGGCCGGTGACCATCACAGGAGTGGGAAGGAGGACAGGGTGACGAACGGCGCGGGTGCTGACCGCGCGGGTGCTGACCGCGGTGGGCCGGGTGGGCTGGATGTGGACGCGCTGCTCCTCGTCTCCTTCGGGGGCCCCGAAGGGCCCGATGACGTCATGCCCTTCCTGCGGAACGTGACGCGTGGCCGGGCCGTACCCGAGCTTCGCCTCGCCGAGGTCGCCGCGCACTACGATCACTTCGACGGGCGCAGCCCCATCAACGACCAGAACCGGGCGCTGCTCGCCGCGCTGCGCGAACGTCTCGCGCCGCTGCCCGTCTACTGGGGCAACCGCAACTGGGCGCCCTACCTGGCCGACGCGGTGGCTCGCATGCGCGCCGACGGCGTGCGCCGGGCGGCCTGCTTCGTCACGGCGGCGTTCGCGTCGTACTCGGGCTGCCGGCAGTACCGCGAGGACCTGGCCGAGGCGCTGCGGCAGGTGGGCCCGGGCGCACCCGACCTCGTGAAGCTGCGGCTGTTCTTCGACCACCCCGGCTTCGTCGAACCGATGGTCGATCACTGCGTCCGGGCGGTCGGGTCGCTGCCCGCCGAGGTCCGGGACGGCGCCCGGCTGGTCTTCACCGCCCATGCGCTCCCGCTCGAGCAGGCCGTGGTGAGCGGTCCCGACGGTGGCGCGTACGAACGGCAGCTGCGGGCGACCGCGGAGGTGATCGCCGCTCGGGTCGGCGCGCGGCTGGGCCGTTCGCATCCGTGGCAGCTCGCCTTCTGCAGCCGCAGCGGCCCACCAGGTGCGCCCTGGCTGGAGCCGGACATCAACGACGCCCTGGCGGTGCTCGCCGAGGACGGCGAGCAGGCCGCCGTGATCGTGCCGGTCGGCTTCGTCAGCGACCACATGGAGGTCGTCTACGATCTGGATGTCGAGGCGGTCCGCACCGCCGGGGAGCACGGCATCGCCGTGGCCCGCGCCGGCACCGTCGGGACGGACCCGCGCTTCGTCGACATGGTGGCCGACCTCCTCGCCGAGCGGCGGCATCCTGACTGGGATCGACCGGCGTTGAGCGAGGAGGGCCCCGCGCACGACGTCTGCCCGCTGCACTGCTGTGACCCGGCCGGGCCGCTCGCGTTCTGGGCGAGGACGGGGGTGAACGGCTCCCGGGCGGTGATGACGGGCGGCGCGGGCACCCGCGCGCACGGCCGGCCGGGTGTGAGGCGCCCGGCAGCCGCCGGAGTGCCGGCGGATCTGTGCGGGCGGGGGCACGGGCGTCCCGGTCTGTCAGGGCCCGGGCCCTGCGGGCAGCCGAACGACCCGGGGCCCGCGGATGGCCGACCCGGCGATGAAGCGACGATACTGGTGGAGGAGCGGGCAAGCGTCGCGCGGCCCGACTCACCTCCCGCAGGCGAATAAGACGGAGCGATCCGAGACATGCAGCGATTTGTGTTCGACCCGCCGGAACGGTTCGTGGTCGGAACCGTCGGGCAGCCCGGGGACCGTTCGTTCTTCCTCCAGGCCGCGGCCCGCGGCCAGCTCGTCACGGTGGGGCTCGAGAAGACCGAGGTGACCGCGCTCGCCGAAGGGCTGACCGCGCTGCTCGGCCAGGTGGGCCAGACGCAGGGGATCCCGCTGCCCACCGCAGCCGAGGTCGAGGTCGACCTCGCCCCGCTGGACGCACCGTTCGAGGAGGACTTCCACCTCGGCCAGCTGACCGTCTCGTGGGATGGTCACCGGGTCTTCGTCGAGGCGGCCGGTCTGGCGGCCGGGGAGGCCCGGGTCGCGGAGAGCGAGAGCGAGGTCGACTCGCTGCGTGTCGGCATGTCGATCGAGCAGACGAAGGCCTTCATCGAACGGGCCCGCAGCATCGTCGCCGCCGGGCGCCCGCCGTGCGTGCTGTGCGGGCGGCCCGACGATCCGTCCGGGCATTTCTGTCCCCGTCTGAACTGATCTGCCCCCATCTGAACTGGCCGCCGCTCAGCGGGCGGCGTTGGCGCTCAGCGGGTGGCGTAGGCGGGGTCGAAGGCGTCGTACGCGGCCTCGTAGGCCCGGCGGACGGCGGCGGACAGCCCGCGCAGCGCGTCGGAGCGGCGGCCGATCTCGCTCGCGGTGACGGCGGCGCCGTCGTCGAGCGCGGCGAGCTCCAACAGCTCCGCGAGCCGCTCGGCGCGGGCGAGCAGGGCGTGCGCGTTCGGCGGGTAGCCGGGGCCCAGCCCGGGCCCGGGCTCGGGCTCGCCGCGGTCCCGCAGCAGCGCGAGCACCTGGGGCCGTGCGCTGGCGATGTCCAGATCGACGAGTGCCGCCGTGGTCTGCCTGATCGCCACCGAGAGCTCGTGGTCGGCGGCCCGCAGGCCCGCCGGCGGCGGGGGGACGCGCGCGGCCCGCAGCACCCGCCAGTGGACGGATTCCATCACGCCCTCGACGGCCGGGCCGTGCACGACGACCGACGGGACGAGCGCCAGCGGCGGGTTCGGCCCGATCACCAGCAGTGCCTCCCCGGCGGTCAGCGCGTCCTGGTTGAGGTCGGACGGGCCAGGCAGGCTGCTGACATCGCCGGGCACGGGCAGGACCAGGCGCATCCGCTCGGCCCCGACGCGGCGCAGGGCACCGAGGCCGAGCACCAGCGGCTCGTCGCCGAGCGTGTGCGGTGCGCCGCTGCCCAGGGCCTCGTGCACCCGGGTGATCACGTCGTCGAGGCCGACGAGTCCAGCCAGCCAGGCATTGCCCCATCCAGCGAGGACACCTGAGCGAGGGGAGGCGGGCATGTCGGCAAGCACATGCCTACCGTAGGGAATTCACCGGCCCGACGCGGTGCCGAGCCGCCGGAAACCGTGGTTTCTTGCCGGTGGATCTCGCCGGATGACCCGCGTGCGACCCGCCAGCCAGGGAATCCCGATCGTGACGACCCAGTGGAGATGGTCCAAGGTCCCCGGCGGTGGGGGCTCATGGTGCGGATCCGGCAGGTCGGCGAGGATCATCCCGCTCTCCCGCAGTTTCTCGGCGAATGCGCGTGCGATGAGGCGATGTCCGTGCGGCCCCGGATGCACCCGGTCGACGTCGAAGGTCGACCGGCGGTGGATGGCGGGATGCTGGCCGAGATCGACCACGAGCACCCCGGGGTCCCGCGCCGCGGCCGCGTCGATCGCGGCGTTGAGGTGCCCGACGCGTTCGGTGAGCAACCGTGCGAAGGGGCCCGGAAGGGGGAGCAGCCCACCCGGGTCGGGCAGTTTCGCGGTCAGCACGACCACTCCGGCGGTGCGCAGCCGGCCGATGCTCCACACCAGGTCCTGGCGCAGCCGAAGCGGGTCGAACGTCGGCTTGAAGACGTCGTTCATGCCGGCGACCACGCACGCCAGCGCGGGCCGCAGGGCCAGCGCGACCGGGAGCTGGCGGACGCGGACCTCCCGGGCCGTGGCGCCCGTCCGGGCCAGGTTCTCGTAGTGCACATGCCCCGGTGGGGCCAGGGTGGCCGCGAGCAGTGCGGCGAAGCCCCGGCCGGCGAGGGCGGCCGGGCCCCGGTCGCGGCCCATGCTGACGCCGTCACCCAGACCGGCGGTGAGGCTGTCGCCCAGTGCCACGAAGCGCAGCAGCCCGTTCGTGTCGCCCGCCGCGCCGCCAGCGGGCGACCCGGCGGTGCTGCTCGCAGTGCTGCCAGCGGTGCCGCCGGACGGGCCGCCGGCGGGGCTGAGCCACCGCGCGTCGTGGGTGTGGACGGTGATGTCGGCGCCGGCGGCGCGCCCGGTCTCGGTCACGGTGTGAAGGACGTCAGGCGGCGAGCGGGTCGCGCGTCGGGGCCGGCTCGCTGGCCGGGGGAGTGGGCGCCTCGGCGTCGTGGCACCGCAGGAAGCCGGTGATGGTCGCCTCCCAGGGAAACTGCTCGGCCCGGCGGCGGGCGGCCTCACGGCGGTGGTCGGGGTCGACGGCGAGCAGCTCCATCGCGGCGTCGGCGAAGGTGAACCCCGTTCCGGCGGCGCTCAGACCGGCGACCTGGCCGTCGCCCGTCCCGGCGACCATCTCGGCCAGCGCGCTGGAATGGTTCACGACCGGAGTGGTGCCGCTCGCCATCGCCTCCAGCGCGGCCAGCCCGAAGGTCTCGATCGGGCCGGGCGCGAACGCCAGGTCGGCGGTCGCGAGCAGGCCGGCGAGGCGGGCCGGGTCCGCGACGAACCCGAGGAAGGTCACCGGCAGCCCGGTCGCCATCCGCTCCAGGCGCCCGCGACTGGATCCGTCGCCGGCGATGACGAGCCGGACCGGCACCCCGCGGCGCACCAGCTCGGCTACCGCGGACAGCGCGATGTCGACCCGCTTCTCCGGCGAGAGCCGGGTCGCCGCGACGATGAGGATCTCCCGGTCGCGGGCGAACGCGCGCCGCAGCGTGCGGTCGTGGTTGGCGGGGGTGAACCGCTCGAGCTCGACGCCCAGCGGCACCTGGGCCAGGTTCTCGGCGCCGATGCGGACGAACTCGGTGGCGGCCCAGCGGGTTGTGGCGACCACCGTGTCGAAGGCGGCGGCGAGCGCGCGGTTGGAGTGGTCGGCCGCGGAGCTGACGGGCAGCACCCCGCGCAGCGGCGCGGGCGTCCACAGGCTCAGCAGCCGGTCGAGCCGCTCGTGGCTGACCACGAGCGAACGGACGCCGGCCCGGCGGGCCCACCGGCCGAGCGGGCGCAGCGTCGCCCGGTCGTGGATCTCGATCCGGTCCGCGCCGACCTGTTCGGCCACCGCGGCCACCCGCCGCGGGTCGGCCAGGATCCGGTAGCCGGTCCGCGGCAGGAACGGCGCGCGCAGGGTGATGATCCGTGCGTGTGGCGTGCGCTCCTCGTTGTCCGCAACTCCCGGAATGATCTGCACCACCTCGTGGCCGGCGGCGGTGTATCCCGTCGCGAGGTGCCGCAGGGTCGTCCGGATCCCGCCGGAGGCGGGCGCGACGAAGCTCGCCGCCTGAACAATCCTCATCGTCGCCACCTGTCGCTCGTCGTGGTCGTGGGGAGCCGGGTGCCCAGGACGTCCCGGTAGTGCCCGAGCAGCTCCTCGCCGATCGCGTGCCAGGTGCAGCCCGCGACCGAGGCCCGCGCCGCCGTCGCGAGCCGGGTCCGCAGCTCGGCGTCCTCGACGAGGCGGAGCACCTCGCGTCGCATCGACACCGGGTCCCCGGGGGCGTAGTGCAGGCCGGTCCGCTCGTGGTCGATGACGTCGAGCAGGCCGCCGGCCGCCGGGCCGACCACCGCGACGCCGCTGGCCTTCGCCTCCTGCGCGGCCTGACAGAACGTCTCGTTGATCCCGGTATGGACGAAGACGTCCAGGCTGGCGATGGCGGCCGACAGCTCGGTGCCGGTGCGGAAGCCGAGGAAGGCCGCCTCCGGCAGCGCCCGGGCCAGCGCCGGCCGGCACGGGCCGTCGCCGACGACGACCAGCCGGGCGCCGGGCAGGCCGGCGGCCCCTACCAGCAGCTCGACCCGCTTCTCCCGAGCCAGCCGCCCCACATAGCCGACGAGGACCTCCCCGTTCGGCGCCAGCCTCGCCCGCAGCTCCTCGTCCCGGTGCTCGGGGTTGAAGCGCTCGAGGTCGACGCCACGGCTCCACCGGGCGACCCGCTGCACGCCCTCGGACAGCAGCGTGTCGACGGCATCCCACGACGGCGCCAGCGTGCGGCTGGCGAGCCGATGGACGGTCGCCAGCCAGCGCCAGATCGTCCGCTCGGCCAGCGCCAGCCCGTAGCGGGTCGCGAAGGCGGCGATGTCCGTCTGGTAGACGGCGATGCTCGGCACCCCGAGCCGCCGCGCGGCGTAGGCCGCCTGGGCCCCCAGACCCGCCGGAGCGGCCAGATGGACGACGTCCGGACGGAACTCGCGCAGCGCCGCCGGCAGTCCCGTCCACGGCGTCGCGAAGCGGAACTCGGGGTAGCCCGGCATCGGCGCGGACGGGCTCCACAGCACGGGCGCCCCGGCATAGCTGCGCGGCGCGGTGCGGCGAGCCGCCGGCGCCGGCGCCGGCGCGATGACGAGGGCCTCGTGACCGGTGTCGCGCAGATGCTCCAGCACCCGGCACACGGAGTTCGTCACACCGTCGATCTGAGGCAGGAACGACTCACTTACCACCGCGACTCGCACACGAGCACGGTGGCAGCGACCGGCGCCCACGTGAGGACTACAATCCGTCCGCCGCGTAAACTTTCGGACACTACTTGGTGCGACGGGAACTTATGGCCGGGTCCGGCGCCCGTGATCGGCGTCGGGTGTCCGATCTCGCGCCACGGATCGTTGTATCGCGCGGGCGAGAGTGGGCAGGATGTCCAAGGGGCACGACCCACTCTCGGCCTGCTGGCCCTGCCGGGCGGCTGGCCTGGTCCCGGTGGGGTGATCGGTCGACATGGGCAGGCGGCGGTTGACGTGAGGTGGCGACGAGGCGAGCCCGTGCTGATCACTTCGGCGGCTGAGGCCAGGCCGGAGGAGATCCGCCGGCGCGAGCAGCGCTACGTCCTCACGATGCTGGTCCGGGTGGTCTGCTTCGTGCTCGCCGTCGTCGCGTTCTCCGGCTGGCTGCGCATCGTCGCGGTGGCCCTCGCCGTGATCCTGCCCTGGATCGCGGTCGTGGTCGCCAACGGCGGGCCGGCACCGTCCGACCGTCGCCAGGCGGGCTTCGTCGCCAAGGACGCGACCACCGCCGAGCCGCTCTCCCTGGCCGCCGGCCACACCATCGTCGACGCCACGGTGGTCGACGGGGAGCAGTCGGGCGACCCGCCGCCGGCGGCGACCGGTCCCGACTCGGTGGATCATCACGATGATGATGTCCAGGTGGGCGTTGCGGACAGCGTGCCGGGTGGCCCCGCGGAGCCCGGCGGTGGCGATGACGTCGATCCGGGATCCGAGCGTCGCGGCGCGGGCGGCACCGCCGGCGCGGGGACGATTATCGATGCGGTCGTTGTCGCATCAACCTTCGCTGACAGCCCCCAGCCCGCCCGGGAGCCGGATGCCGGGCCCGCGGCCGGCGGCCCTGGGCACTGAGACGTGAGTGATCTACCGGGTAGGCCATTCACCTGTGACCTGGGCACTGGCCACCTGGGCGCTGGTCGGGTGTCGTAGCCGCTGGACGCGCAGGCCCGGCCGGGGGTGCCCCGGCCGGGGCACCCCCGGTCAGTTCGCGAAGCTGGCGGCCATGCCGGGTTGGTAGCCACCCGCCGGGGTACGCATGATCACGTTCATCCGGTTGGCCGCGTTGATCAGGCCGACGAGGCAGACGAGGGCCGCGATCTGGTCGTCGTCGTAGTGCTTGCGGACCTGCGCCCAGGTCTCGTCGGATACGCCGAGGTGGGCGTCGGCGAGCCGGGTTCCCTCCTCGGCGAGTGCCAGCGCGGCCCGCTCGGCCTCGGTGAACACGTCTGCCTCGCGCCAGGCCGCGACCAGGTGGAGCCGGGTGGAGGTCTCACCGGCAGCCGCGGCCTCCTTGGTGTGCATGTCGACGCAGAAGCCGCAGCCGTTGATCTGGCTGGCCCGCAGCGACACCAGCTCCTGGGTGGGCTTCGGCAGCGACGACTGGTGGATCACCAGGCTGGCGTTCGCGAACCGCTTGCCGAACCTGGTGGCGAGCTCGTTGCCGAACATGTCGAATCGGGCTTCCATGATGTCGTCCTCACTCGTGGTGTCGCGTGCTGCCGCACCGGACGAACACCAGATGCCGGCGACCCCGGTCTCCGTGACGACCTGGCCTTGTGATCTGGGCCACAGGTCGCTGTCGCCGTCGGATCGCGATCGGCGGATCAGCCGGCATCGGCCGCGGTCGCGACCGGCCCGGCCGGTCGTCCACCGGCGATGACCGGCCCCGGCGTCCACCCCGCGGTCCCGTCGTCGCCTGGCGGGGAAGCGGACGGCGGAAGGGCTGCCTGAGTGTCACAAACCGGTGGGGTCTGGCGTCTCATGGATGGTCCAGCCGCGCGTGAACAGGAGTTGCCCATGGCCGGTACTTCGTCGATGACGCCCGACGGTGGGAGCCCGAAGCAGGAGGACGGCTCGCCAGACCCCGCCACCGAGATGTTCGTCGCGCACCGCAACCTGCTGTTCACGGTCGCCTACGAGATGCTTGGCTCGGCCGCGGACGCGGAGGACGTCCTCCAGGAGAGCTGGCTGCGCTGGGCAGGCGTCGACCTCGCCACGGTGCGGGACCCGCGGGCGTACCTGGTGCAGATCACCACCCGTCAGGCACTGAACCGACTGCGCACGCTCGGCCGGCGCAGGGAGTCCTATGTCGGCCCCTGGCTGCCGGAGCCGTTGCTGACCGCGCCCGACGTGGCCGAGGACGTCGCGCTGGCCGACAGCGTCTCCATGGCGATGCTGCTGGTGCTGGAAACGCTTCGGCCGGCCGAGCGGGCCGTGTTCGTGCTGCGCGAGGTGTTCGACTTCGGGTACGACGAGATCGCGGCAGCCGTCGACAAGAGCCCGGCCACGGTCCGCCAGATCGCACACCGGGCGCGGGCGCATGTCTCCGCACGCCGTCCGGCCGCGGTCGTCTCCGCGGCCGAGACCCGGGGCGCGCTCGACGCGTTCCAACGGGCGGTCGAGACCGGCGACCTGCAGAACCTGCTGGACATCCTCGCCCCGGACATCGTCCTGCTGGGAGACGGCGGCGGGGTCAGGAAGGCCGTGTTGCGCCCTGTCGCCGGAGCGGGCAAGGTAGCCCGGCTGCTGGCCGCCGGGCTGGGCAGGTTCGGCGCTGTCCTGTCGCTGCAACAGGTACAGGTCAACGGCTACCCGGCGCTGGTCCTCCGGCTCGACGGTGAGATCGACAGCGTCGTGACGGTACGCATCGACGACGGCCTCATCACCGGGCTCTACGTCGTCCGCAATCCCGAGAAGCTGTCGCGCATCGAGCGGGAGACCGCCCTTCGCCGCTGAGCGTGGCCACCAGCGAGCGCGGCAGCTCCAGCCCCCTGCCCGCACTCGGCCTCGGCCGCGGATCCACTCCTCGACACCGCCGCCGGAGGTCGTCGGTGGGCGATCTGGCCGAATTTCCGCCGCTGCGTCGGACAGGTTCCCCTTCTGTGCCGTAAAGGGCCTGTCCACCTGCATCGATCCGCGGTCTGGCGGGTGCGGGCGGCGCTAGCCTGACCTGCGTGCTTCCGCTTGAGGGTGTGACCGTCGTCAGTCTGGAACATGCCGTGGCCCTGCCGTTCGCGACCCGGCACCTCGCCGAGCTGGGCGCGCGGGTGATCAAGGTCGAGCGTCCGGGGCGTGGTGACTTCGCGCGGGACTACGACCGGGCGGTGCGCGGTGGGATGTCGGCGCACTTCTCCTGGCTCAACCGCTCGAAGGAGTCGCTGACGCTGGACCTGAAGGTGCCGCGCGCCCGCGAGGTGCTGGATCTGCTGGTCGCCCGTGCCGACGTCGTCGCGCAGAACCTCGGGCCGGGTGCCGCCGCCCGCCTCGGGCTGGACGCGCAGACGCTCGTCGGCCGCCACCCGGCGCTGGTCGCCGTGAACGTGTCGGGCTACGGTCCGGCCGGGCCGTATCGAGCCCGCAAGGCCTACGACATGCTCGTGCAGGCCGAGTCCGGGCTGATCGCCGTCACGGGCAGCCCGCAGCAGCCGGCGAAGGCCGGCTTCGCCGCCGGGGACGTCGCCGCGGGCAGCTACGTCATCCAGGCCGTGCTGGCCGCGCTGCTGCGGCGGGCGCGCTCCGGTGCCGGCGCGGCGCTGGACGTCGCGATGCTCGACGCGCTGACGGAGTGGATGGGCTACCCGGTGCAGACCGTGGAGCACACCGGGCAGGAGATGGCCCGGTCGGGCATCAGCCACCAGTCGATCGCGCCCTACGACGCCTACCGCACGGCGGACGGTGACGACGTCCTGATCGGGGTGCAGAACGACGGGGAGTGGCGCCGGCTGGCCGAGGGCCCGCTCGCCCGCCCGGAGCTCGTCGACGACCCCGCGTTCGCGACGAACGTGGCCAGGGTGCGCAACCGGGAGGGGACCGACGCCGTGGTCGCCGCGGAGGTCGCGAAGCTGGGCACCGCCGACCTGGAGGCGGGCCTGGACGCCGCGGGCATCGCCTACGCGCGGGTCAACACCGTCGCGGGCGTGCTCGCGCATCCCCAGCTCGCGGCCCGTGAACGCTGGGTTGAGATCGGCTCGCCGGTGGGCCCGGTCCGGCAGTCCCGGCCGGTGGTCGAGTTCCCGGGGGAGAACGCCCGCCTGGACCCGGTTCCGGCGCTGGGGGAGCACACCGACACCATCCTGCGCGAGCTCGATCTCTCCACCGAGGAGATCGCCGGACTGCGCGCCGACGGCGCGATCTGACGTTTCGAAGGGGCTGACGGGGCTATGGGGGCGTCGCGGGAACACGAGCGCGCCGGGGGACGGGAACACGAGCGCGCCGAGGGAGACGAGCGCGTCCCGGGAGACGAGCGCGCGGTGGACGATCCGCGCTGCGTCAGCCTGCTGACGGACTACGGCCTGGTGGACGGCTTCGTCGCCGCCTGCCACGGTGTCCTGCTCCGGCTCGCGCCCGCGGTGCCGATCATCGACGTCACGCACCTGGTGCCACGAGGTGACATCCGGCGCGGCGCGACGGTGCTCGCCTCCACCGTCGCCCACCTGCCGCGCGGGGTTCATGTCGCCGTGGTCGACCCGGGCGTCGGTACCGCCCGCCGGGCGCTCGCGCTGCGCACGCCGGCCGGTTTCCTCGTGGGGCCCGACAACGGGTTGCTGGTGCCCGCGGCCGAGGTGCTGGGCGGCGTGCTGGAGGCGGTGGCGCTCACCGTGCCGGCGGACGTCCCCGCCACCTTTCACGGCCGGGATGTGTTCGCCCCCGCGGCGGCGGCCCTGGTGGCCGGTCGCCCGCTGCGGGCGCTCGGCCTGGTGGTCGATCCGGAGAGCCTGGTCACGCTGCCCAGGCTGGTGGCGAGGGTCGCGCCGGCAGGCCCGGATGGCGCCGCCCGCCTCGAGTCGGACGTCCTGTGTGTGGACGGCTTCGGGAACGTGGCGCTGGCCGCACCGGCGGACCTGCTGGCCGAGCTGGGCCTGCGGCCCGGCGACCGGAGCCGGCTGACCGCGTTGCGCGGGACCGGTCCGGCGAGCGGCGGCGCGAGCGCCGCGCCGGCGGCGCGCCCTGCGACGGACTCGGCGGCTGGCCCGCCGGTGGTCGCGGTGGAGGCGATCGCGGTGGAGGTGGCGGTGGGCGTGACCTTCGGCTCGGTGGAGCCCGGGGAGCTCGTGCTCTACGCCGATTCGGATGGCCACGCCGCGCTGGCCACCCGGGACGGGGACGCGGCGCGTGCGCTGCGGCTGGGGCCGGGCGACCGGGTGGTGATCACACCGGCCTGACCGGCCCGGACGTCAGCAGAACCCCGGGGTGGCGTCCCAGGCGATCGGCGCCGCCGGGACGTCGTCCCGCAGGACGGTGCCCTCGATGCGGCCGTAGGGGCGGTCCGCCGCGAGGTAGACGCTGTCGGGGTTGTCCAGGCCGAACGGCGCCAGATCGACCAGGAAATGATGCTTGTTCGGCATCGACATACGGATCTCGGCAACCTCCGGGAAGGTCGCCAGCACCTTTTCGCCCATGTGGTAAAGGGTCTGTTGCAGGGCGAGGCTGTGCAGGCCCGCGAACGTCTCGACCAGCGTGCGCGGGATCTCCGCGGCCAGCCGCGCGAAATCAGCGCCGGTGATCCCACCGTCGGTGGCGGTGTAGCGCCACCGGGCCGTGACCTCGGTGGCGAGGATCCGGTCGGAGGTTTCCGCCAGTGTTGTGTAGCGATCCCGGGGAAATCCGTGGAACTCCGAGCCGGTCGTCTTGAGGACGACCAGCCCGGCGATTCCGGAGACGACGTGCACGTCGTCGGCGTCGATGGTGACCACCGTGGTTCGCCGGCTCTGCCCGGACCGGACGAAGGAGTGGTCGTGGGCCGGCCCGGCCACGTCGATCCGGTCCCATCCGAACTGCTCTATCTCGACCCGCGCGCCGGTGATCCAGCCGTACGCGGCGGTGAAATGCCGGCCCAGCCGGGTCCCGAACTGTTCGATCTCGCCGACACCCCCTTCGCGAGCGAAGGCGTAGACGACGTTTTTCTGGGTGTCCGTCGCGAGAACGTGGCTGTTGTCACCCCGGGTGTGGGCCGCGGTGAAGTCACCGCGCAGGGCGGTGGACACATTCAGGTCGCTGATCCGGTGGACCGGGGTGGATCGGTCCACGTGGACGAGGCGGACCTCGGCCTTGCCGTACTGGTTCGGTCCGAGAACGATGGGCATGAGCACCTTTCGGGTCGGCGGCGGCTGGCCCGCCCGAGGCAGCCGGCTGGTGGCCGGACGATCCCGGCTCCCGGTGCCGGCGTACCCGGCGGGGAAGCCCCATTCTGGGGTGCCCGGCCGCGCCGGCCTGTTGTGGTGGCGTTTCGCCGCTGTTTCCGGCGTGCGCGTCCGGAGGGCTGACCGGCCGGCACCTCGGTGCCCGGTCGGTGCCGCGACGGGACGGTTCCGGCCCGAAGTCGGCACATCACTTCCGGCGGCGGTGTTCGGCGCGCTCCGGCGCTTTCCGGCGCGACTCGTCGGTCGGAGTGCCCGAGGGTGTCCCGGCGTGCGGCCGGTGGAAATCCGGGCACGCGAATCCGTACGGCACCAAGGTGTGGCTGCGCTGCGTGCAATATCTGGCACGTCCGGTAGTGGTTAGTGTCTACTCGCGGACAAATCCGGTACTGGCCCCGGTGCGGCTTCTCGTCGGCGCGCAACTTTGTATATGAGTCGTGCGTCGGACGAAACGGCGCTGGGAGGGGTTTATGGCAGCGGGCCGGGGAGCGTCACTCTCCGAGATCGGAATATTAGCGGCGGGTAGTTGTGTCACGGGTGGGGCCGGGTTTTCCCGTGATCGACGGGACGTGGTTCGCGGTCGTGGGTACGGTCCGCTCGTGGGTGGTCGAGCATGTGCACTTTCTGTTTCTGGCCGATCCCTTTCGGTGAGGCCGCTGCGGTTCGTCGCCGCGTCGCGGCGCCCGCTGGTCACCAGCCCTGGTGATCCGGTGCCGGGCGATCCGCGAGCCGACGGAAAGCCCTACACCTCGTCGTTGCTCCGGTCTTCGGAAGAAGGCATCGCATGTCCCGCTCGATGATGAGCCCGGCTCGAGTTCTCCGTGGCGGGCTGCTGCCCGCCTCCCGTTCCGTCCGCCAGCGTGGCGGCGGGGTCGTCGCCCTCCTGCTCGCCGTGGCGCTGCTGGCGTCGTGCTCGTCCGGTGGCGGTGGTGGCGACGAGGCGGCGCCGCAGACCTCGCCCCCGCCGGCGACACCGACGCTGACCGTCACCCCGGCGGACGGCGCGGCCGGCATCGCGCTGACCGAGTCGGTCGTGGTGACGAGCAACGCGCCGCTCGCGTCGGTCACGGTCGCGCGCGGCGCGAGCACGACCGAGAAGACCGAGGCGGGCACGCTCGAGGGAACCTTCTCCGCGGACCACCGGACGTGGACCTCGGCGAGCGGGCTGTTCTCGGACAGCCGCTACGACATCCAGGCCACCACCGCCCAGGCGGCGGGCCTGACCGGCACGAAGAGCATCACGTCGAGCTTCACCACCGGCATCCCGGACAAGGCGTTCAAGGTGTCCTGGGAGCCCGTGGCCGGCCAGACCGTCGGGGTGGGCACTCCGATCAGCCTCACCTTCAGCGCGCCGGTGACGGACCGTGCCGCGGTGCAGCGTCGCCTCGCGGTCAGCACCGACCCACCGGTGCTCGGCGCCTGGCGCTGGATGTCGAACCGCCTGGTGATGTGGCGGCCCCAGGAGTACTGGGCACCCGGGACCAAGGTGCACGTGGCGGCGAACCTGGCCGGCTACGACTCCGGCACCGGCTGGATCGGCGTCAAGGACCGCACGATGGACTTCACCATCGGCGCCGCCCAGGTCAGCGAGGTCGACGCGTCGACCCACAGAATGCAGGTCTACCAGAACGGGCAGCTGGTCCGGACCATGCTGATCAGCGGCGGCAAGCCGGGCTCACTGACCATGGAAGGCCCGCACAACGTGCTCGGCAAGTCCCCCATGGTGATCATGGACTCGGCGACGGTGGGCATTCCGGTGGGCGACCCCGACTACTACCGCGAGGAGGTGCAGTGGGCCGTCCACTACACCAGCGGTGGGCAGTACGTGCACTCCGCGCCGTGGTCGGTGCCCTCACAGGGGCGGGCGAACGTCTCGCACGGGTGCGTGAACGCGTCGCCCGCTGATGCGGAGTGGTTCTACAACTTCAGTCAGTTTGGCGACATCATCAATATCAAGAACACCGGGCGGCCGGCGGACACGTCGCAGCTCGGGAACGAGTGGTCCGTCCCGTGGGCGACCTGGAAGGCCGGCAGCGCCCTGCCCGTCGGCGAGTCGTCGGACAGCTCCACGCTGGCCGGGGGCTCCTCCGGTGCTGGTACCTCGGCCGGCGGCACCTGACGTGCCTGGTCGCTTCGGCGGCGCGGGTGAGGCTCCGGGGCCGGGTTCCCCGGATCGCGGGGCCATGAAGGGTGGGTAACACCCGGTCGGTGACGGGCGGGTGGTCACGGAGACGTCTCTCGGTGGCCACCCGCCCTTGCGCTCGAGAACGGCTGCCCATGATTGGCTTGTCGGCGCAAGCTGGACGAAGAGAGTCGGACACGGCGAGCCGCGGGACGGACCGGGAGTCGAGGCGTGGTGGATCAGACGAACCGGGACATTCAGAACAACCTGGGTGACGAGGCCCTCCGGTCGGCGCAGAGCGGCCAGGCCGGGCCGGGTGGGTCGAGTGCCCCCGGCGGGCAGGGCGGGCCCAGCGGCGGGCGATGGTGGCGGCGGCTGCGAAACCCGGCCACCGGCCTGCCGAAGCTCTGGGTCGAGGCCGTCCTGCTGGTGTCGCTCTACTACGTCTACACGGCGACCAGAGGCGCGGCCGACGCGTCCGCCGCGGATGCGAACCGACTCGGCTGGGACATCCTGCACCTGCAGGAACGGCTGCACATCAACATCGAGCTGAGCCTCAACAGCTGGCTGCAGAGCGTGCCGGTGCTGGCGGTCATCTGCTGCTACTACTACGCGACCCTGCACTTCGTGGTCACACCCTCGCTGCTGGTCTGGATGTACCGGCGCAACCCGGGGCGGTATGTCCGCGCCCGGTGGACCCTGGTCTTCACCACGCTGATCGCGCTGTGCGGCTTCTTCCTGTTTCCCACCACCCCGCCGCGCCTGCTGCCCGGGACGTCCTACGTCGACACGATGTCCCATTTCGAGGGCTGGGGCTGGTGGAGCGGAAGCGCCAGTGCCGCTCCGGACGGCCTGGAAGGGCTGGCCAACCAGTACGCCGCGATGCCCTCGCTGCACTGTGCGTGGGCCCTCTGGTCGGGCTTCCTGCTCGCCCGGTTCGCCCGCCGGCCGGTCGTGCGGGTGCTCGGCTGCCTGTATCCGGCGGCGACGGTCTTCATCGTGATGGCGACGTCGAACCACTACATCCTGGACGCGGTGGCCGGCTGGGCCGTGCTCGGTGTGAGCACGCTGCTCGCTTTCGCGATCACGGTCCGCCACCGCAGCCGGCGGGCCGCGGACGTCCCGCCGGCCACCCCCACGGACGCCGAGGCGGGGGTGGCGACGGCGGAGGTGGCCGTGCGGGAGGAAGCCGCGGCAGGGACCGCGTCGGCTGGCACGGCGTCGGCGGGGACGGTTGGCACGGTGTCGGCGGGGACGGCGTCGGCGGGTACGACGGCGGTGGGCACGACGGCGGCGGCTGCGCGCGCCCGCGTCAGCGAGGCCTGAAGGGGCTGGACGTGGCGGTTCCTGGGCTGGCGTGAGCCTTCCCCCGGTGTGTTCCCGATGTCGGGCATATGGGAAAGTTTCCGTACGCTGCGGTTTCTCGCAGTGCCCCCATCGCGTATCCCCCCTTGAGTAGGGAGCACGGAGTACCCATGTCCTCGCTGTCGGTGGCGCTCTTTCGGCGCCCCCGTCCGGTCGCGTTCGTCGTCTCACTGCTGGTCGCCTGGGTGCTGCTGGGGCTGCTGGCGCTCTGGCTGCGGCGTGGCCCGATCGAGGACGACCTGGGCACCCGGGCGGCGGACGCGGTCCGCGCGGCCGGTGTCAGCCGGGCGCGGGTCAGCGTCGAAGGTCGTGACATCGTCCTGCACGGCCGTTTCGAGAGCCCGCAGGAGGCCCGGGAAGCCCAGCGGGTGGCAGCCGTGTCCGGCAGTGCCTCCGTGCGGCTGTCCGGGGACGCGGTCGTCGCCACCGAGCCGTCCCGGCCGATCGTCATCGGGGTGAGCGGTACCGGCGGCACACCGGCCGACCTGGCCTTCAGCGCCACCGTTCCGGACAGTGCGACGCGGGCGCAGCTGCTCGGCGCGGCGGCGGATGTCTCCGGCGGTGCCGTCTCGGCGACCGTCACCGTTGATCCCAGGGTGGCGACACCGGCGCTGGAGTCGTTCGGCGACGTGGCCAGGGCGCTGGGAAAGCAGTCGGGTGTCCGGTCCGTGACGATCGACGGTTCGTCGCTGGTGCTCCAGGGCACGGTCGCGGATCGGGCTGCGGGCACCGCGATCGGGGCGGAGGTGCTGGCGGCCGTCCGGCACCAGGTTCCGGACGCCTCGCTCGACAACCGGCTGACGGTCGGCGCCGAGGTGGCCCTCGACCCGGCCACGGGTGCGGTCAGCCCCGTCGCGACCGATTCCACGAGCGACGATTCGGCGGCCCCCGGTTCGTCGGTCACTGCTCCGTCGGCTCCTGCCCCGTCGGCTACTGGTTCCACCGGTGCTGTTCCCGAGGCCGGGCGCACCCAGGGCGCGCTGCAGGCCGCGCTCGAGGGAACCAGCCTGACTTTCGCGGTGGGGGAGTCAACCCTCGACGCGTCCGTGCGGGCGGGTCTGGACAAGGTCGCCCAGGCCCTGCTGCCGGGAGACCTCACCGTGCTGGTCGGCGGGCATACGGACAGCACCGGCCCGCTGGCCTTCAACCAGGCGCTGTCGATGGACCGGGCCAGGGCCGCCCGTGAATATCTGGTGCAGCGGGGAGTGCCGGCCGAGCGGGTGCGGGTGGCCGGCTTCGGACCGGAGCGCCCGGTCGCTGACAACGCGACCGTGGCAGGTCGCGCCGCCAACCGCCGGGTGGATGTGACAGCGGTCACTGGCTGAGAAGTCGGCCGCAGGCACCTTCGGCCCGGGTGGTGCTTCCGGCGCGCTGTCGAGTGGTGGCGCGGCCTTCGGGTCCGAACGGCAAACGCGGTTTCTCGCGGCGGGCGGGTTGAGCCGGCGGCCCTCGCCTTCCCGGGCGGCCTGGGGGCCTGTGGGACCCCGCTGCGGCCGCCCGGGAGCCGATGACCCGTGTGGCATGACCTGCACCTGCTGGCATCCGCCGCGATCCGCCGGCGCTCGCGGGGACTCGCGGTGACGGTTGTGCCTGCTGCGCGTGCGGTGCTTGCGGAAGGGCGATGTCGCTCGTCGTGCGGTGACTCGGATGCGACCAGGAGTGGGTTTCATCGCCGAAGGCGCTGGGGGTTGTCACCCTGCGCATCAGGGGTTTGCGGTCGGTGTGTGGCGTAGGTAAGGCTGCCTTGCGTCTGCCGCCCACTCCGTGGCACTCTAGCGATTAGGGAAGCCTTAGCTAAGCCTGAGCCTCGGCGCGAAGGGATCCCGGAACGGTAACGACAACCTCTCGGCGCTTCGGCGTCGACATCTCCGGGCGTGGTGAGGTGCGGTGCTCGTCTGTTCATGCTTTGCTGTCTCCGATCGGACGCTACGTAGCGTGATCGCATCGGGTGCCTGTGACGCAGAGGAGATCGGTGCGAGGTGTGACGCCGGCACGGGGTGCGGCGGATGCCTCGAGGAGATCGACGAGATGCTCGATGCGGCGGTGCCGCTTCGTCGCCGTCCGGTCGCCAGATCAGCCTAGGGACCCACCGGGGCCTCCGGGGGTGATCTCGGTGGGTCGGAGCGGAAACCCGCTGCCGTCTGCGGGATCCGCTTTTTTTCGCGCGGTATTCCGGCACGCCGGTCAAGGGCTTCGTGCTGCCTTCGCTTGCCCGTCGAATCGCCTGTGGAGGTTTCCGGGCGATATTGGTGGAGGTAGTCGGCGATGCGTGGCGACGAACAGATCGTCGAGCGGCTGAACACGGTTCTGACAAATGAACTGACCGCGGTCAACCAGTATTTCCTGCATTCCAGGATGCAGCGGAACTGGGGTTACAAGCACATCTCCGAGCACTACTACCATGAGTCGATCGACGAGATGAAGCACGCCGATCGACTCATCCATCGAGTTCTCTACCTGGGCGGTCTTCCGAACCTGCAGCGCCTGAACACGCTTCGCATCGGGGAGACGGTTCCCGAGCAGCTGGAGCTCGACCGCCAGCATGAATCCGAGGCCGTCGACGTTCTCCGCGAGGCGATCGCCCTGTTCCGGTCAAAGGGCGACATCGGCTCCGCCGTCCTGCTGGAGGACATCCTGACCTCCGAGGAGGAGCACATCGACTGGCTGGACGCCCAGCTCGAGCTCATCTCCCAGCTCGGTGCCACCGAGTACCTCTCGCAGCAGATCCACGAACACGACGACTAGGGAGAGACCGGGGTACGGCTCGCGAGGCCGAATGGCCCGCGGAAGGGTCGTACCCCGACCGGGGGATTCGGCGGCTCCTTCCGCCGGCGGTGCACTCGGCCCGCCGCGCCAGTCATGCGCGACAATGTCGGGGACCATCACCTGGGTGCCCGGTGAACGTGGGTGCTCCGTTGGCCCACGCGCATCGAGGGACGCCAGATGACCGACAGCGGCGGCGGCTCGCCGACCAGCAGCGACGGATCCTCCACAGTTCCGAGCCCACGTGAGGAAACGCAGTCCGACCCGGCCGTGGTCGCCTCCGGCGTCTCACCGGAGGACGCACCCATCGAATCGGGCTCCAGCACGTCCACGGCGCCCGTGGTGCCGTCCGGGAGATCGGCGCCGGACGCCCAGCCCCGGCCCGTCGGGTCCGAGGCCTCGGAGTCCGAGCGGCAGCTTCTTCCCGGCCATCCGACGGCGCCGGCCGCGGTAGTGGCAGCTGCTCTGTCCGGCGGTGGTCGCGGTGGTGTCAGCGGTGTCGGTGGTGGCGGTGTCGGAGGGGGAGTGGAGCCCACGGCGGCGGTGCGCCGGCCGGCTCGGGTGATCCTGTATCTCTTCGCCGGCCTCGCGGTGGTTCTTTTTCTGCTCGGTGGGTTCGGCGGCCAGTTCCAGGCCAAGCTGGCAGAGGTCCAGAAGAACGACAACGCCGCGTTCCTGCCCGGGTCGGCCGAGTCGACCCGGGTGGACAAGGAGGCGGAGAAGTTCCGCTCCGAGCAGACGCTGCCCGGTTTCATCGTCTATCAGCGCGTGGGCGGGCTGACGCAGGAGGACCGCGCGAAGATCGCCGCGGATGCGCGGGCCTTCCGGTCCATCGAGGGTGTCGACCCGAACCAGATCGCCGCGCCCCAGTTCTCGCCGGACGGCAGCGTCGCGAACGTGGCGGTGCCGCTCATCGGCAAGAGGGGCGACGTCGAGGTCCCGGGCGATGAGCTGGTCGACGTCGAGAATGCTGTCGTCGAGCTGGCGAAGACGGACGTGCCGGCCGGCCTGATCGTGCACAGCGCGGGCCCCGGTGGCCTTCTCGTGGCCTTTATCGAGGCATTCGAGGGCATTGACGGTGTGCTGCTGCTGGCCGCCGGCCTGGTTGTGATCGTCATCCTCCTGGTCGTCTACCGCAGCCCGGTCCTGTGGTTCTTTCCGCTGTTCAGCGCCATCATCGCGCTGGGGGTCTCGGTCCTGATCGTCTACCCGTTGGCCAAGCACGATGTACTGACCCTCAACGGGCAGAGCCAGGGCATCCTGTTCGTGCTGGTCATCGGCGCCGGAACCGACTACGCGCTGCTGCTCATCAGCCGCTATCGCGAAGAGCTGCACGCCTACCCCGCGAGAATGGACGCGATGATCGCGGCCTGGCGGGGCGCCGCACCCGCGATCGCCGCCTCGGCGATCACCGTCGTGCTCGGGCTGCTCTGCCTCGCGCTCGGCGAGCTCAACTCGAACAAGAGCCTCGGCCCCGTCACCGCGATCGGTATCGCCTGCACCGCGCTCGTGATGCTCACCTTCCTGCCGGTGTTCCTGGTGCTGTTCGGCCGGTGGGTCTTCTGGCCGCGGATTCCACGCTTCGACCAGCAGGCCGACCTGGCCACGCACGGTGCGTGGGCACGGTTCGCCGCCAGGCTCGCCGGCCGGCCGCGGCTGGCCTGGGTCTCGACCGCCGTCATCCTGCTGGCCTGCGCCGGCGCGATGACGACGCTGAAGGTCGACGGCCTGTCGACGACGGACAGCTTCACCAGCGAGCCCGATGCGATCCTCGGCCAGCGGATCTATGACGCCCACTTCAGCCAGGGAGCCGGTGCCCCGGCCGTGATCATCACGAACCTGGACCGCCAGGACGAGGTCGTCGCGGCCGCGTCGAAGGTTCCGGGCGTCGCGCCCGGCCCGGGCTCCGTGTGCGTCCAGGTCGACTACGCGAAGCTGGCGCGGGCGTTCGCCGCCGACAGCACGTCGATCAGGCCGGGTGCGGACGGTTGCCTGCCGCCCGCGCTGCAGGTCACGTCCGTCGGCGGCCGCATCGCCATCGATGCGACCCTCACCAACCGTTACGACACACCCGAGGCCTTCGAGACGGTCCGGGCGCTGCGCGCGGCGCTCCATCCCATCGCAGGGGCCGATGCGCTGGTGGGCGGCGCGTCGGCGATCAACTACGACACGCAGCAGGCGTCCGCGCACGACCGGAACCTGATCATTCCGATCGTCCTGGTGGTCATCCTGATCGTGCTCGGCGTGCTGCTGCGGGCGCTCGTCGCCCCGCTGCTGCTGATCGCGACGGTGGTCCTGTCCTTCGCGGCGACGCTCGGTGTCAGCGCGGTGTTCTTCAACCACGTCTTCGGCTTCGCCGACTCCGATCCGGGTTTCCCGCTCTTCGCGTTCGTCTTCCTGGTCGCTCTCGGCATCGACTACAACATCTTCCTGATGACCCGGGTGCGGGAGGAGACGCTCGAACACGGGACCCGTGCCGGGATCGTCCGTGGCCTGTCGGTGACCGGCGGCGTGATCACCTCGGCGGGGGTCGTGCTGGCGGCGACCTTCGCGGTCCTTGGTGTTCTCCCGCTGGTCTTCCTCGCCGAGGTGGGCTTCGCCGTGGCCTTCGGCGTCCTGCTCGACACGATCATCGTGCGTTCCATCCTGGTGCCCGCGCTCAGCCACGACATCGGAAAGAAGATCTGGTGGCCGTCCGCCCTGGCGAAGGGCGTGGACTGATCCGGGGCCCGGACCGCCCCTGACAGGCCCGGACCGCCCCTGACAGGTCCGGCCTGACCCTGGCAGGCCCGGGCCGACCCGGCCTGGCAGGCTGGAACGCCGCCCGGGCAACGTGCTTTGCTGGGGCGGATGGACGACACGAAGATCTTCGAGCGCATCGACACCCTGGTGGCGGAGGAGCACAGCCTGCGGCTGCGCCGATCCCAGGGGGACATCGACTCGGACGCCGAGCGCGACCGTCTCGTCGAGCTGGAGCAGACCCTCGACCAGTGCTGGGATCTGCTCCGCCGGCGCCGCGCGGCCCGCTCCGTCGGAGCGGACCCGGACGACACGCATGCCGGCTCCGGCAACCAGGTCGAGGGCTACCTTCAATAGCGCATCGAGGTGCGGGCGGCTCAGCCGGCCGAGGGGCGGCGCGGCCTGAGCAGCCCCGCCGTGACAGCGATGCTGACCACCATCAGGGCCGCGCCGCCGAGCCACGTCGCGTGGTAGCCGGCCGTGAGGTCGTGTGCGTTCAGTGCACCGTCGCCCGCCGCGCTCTCGGTGCGCCATGCCGCGAGCGTCGTCAGGGCGGCCAGTCCCAGTGCCCCGCCTACCTGCAGCGTCGTGTTGCTCAGCCCGGAGGCCAGGCCGGCGTCATCCTCCGGCACTCCCGACATGGTGAGCTGCGTGAACGCCGGCAGTGCCAGGCCGCCCCCGCAGCCGAGGATGATCGCCGCCGGCAGGATGTCCAGCGCGTACGAGGCGTCGGGCGAGAGCCGTGCCAGCAGCAGGAGGCCGACGGCCAGCAGTCCCAGGCCTGGCAGCGCGACCAGCCCCGGACCGAGATGCTCGGCGAGCCAGCCGGTGAGTCCCAGTGAGAACACACCGATCGTGATCGCGACGGGGAGGAAGGCCAGGCCGGTCGCCGCCGCGCCGTAGCCGAGGACGCGCTGGAGGAAGAGCGCGAGGGTGAACTGGAACGCGAACAGCCCGCCGGTCATCAACAACTGCGCCACGTTCCCCACGGCCAGCGGCCGGGAGGAGAACAGCCGGGGTGGTAGCAGGGGCTGCCGGGTCCGCAGTTGCCGGGCCACGAACCCGACCAGCAGCCCCAGCGAGAGGAAGCCGAGCCCGAGCGTGCGGGCGGACGTCCAGCCTGCGTCGTCGCTGCCCACGATCGTGAAGATGCCGATCATGAGGCCAGCGGTGACGAGTACGGCGCCGAGTGCGTCCGCTCCGGCGGCGAGGCCCAGACCGCGGTCCCGCGGCAGGACCCGCAGGGACAGTCCGACCGCGGCCAGGCCGACCGGCACGTTCACGAAGGAGACCCAGTGCCAGGTGAGCACCTCGATGAGCAGCCCGCCGGCGAGCAGTCCGATCGAGGCTCCGGCGGCACCGACGAAGCTCGACACTCCGAGTGCCCGAGCCTGTGCCCGAGGTTCGGGGAAGGTCACCACGATCATTCCGAGGACGACGGACGAGGCGAGCGCACCCCCGACTCCCTGGATGAACCGTGCGGCGAGCAGCGTCTCGGGGCTCGCGGCCAGCCCGCAGACCAGCGACGCGACGGTGAACAGGGCGAGACCGCCGACGAAGACCCGCCGTCGACCGACGAGGTCGCCGACCCGCCCGGCCAGCAGAAGCAGCCCGCCGAAGGCCACCAGATAGGCATTGACCACCCAGGCCAGCCCGGATTCCGAGAAGCCCAGGTCGTCCTGGATGGCGGACAGTGCGACGGTGACGATGGTGCCGTCGAGGATGACCATGAGCATGGCGGCGCACAGGACGATCAGTGCGAGCCAGCGGGGTGGACCTGCTTCGGCCACCTCGGAGCGTGTCTCGACCGGCGCTGGGAGCGTGAGCTCGGACATGTGTGCACTCCAATGGGGCATTTTTTGTTACAGGGCCCACTGCTTGTTGCGGGGGGAACGGTCAGTGACCATGCTGGGGGAGCGTTCACACCGGCGGAAGAAGGCACTTTCATGTCCCAGCGGAACATCGATGTGACGGGTGATGGCAGCACCGTGGATCAGGCCGTCATCGAGGCCTGCCCGATCATGGAGGTGCTTGACCAGGTCAGCGGCAAGTGGAGCGTCAGCATCCTGATCGCGGCCGCGCACGGCCCGGTCCGCTTCACCGAGCTGGAACGCGGTATCGACGGCATCAGCCGGCGCATGCTGACCCTGACCCTGCGCCGGCTGGAACGAGACGGGCTGCTGACTCGCAAGGTCTATCCGACCGTGCCGCCGAAGACGGAGTACACCGCCACGAGCGTGGCGCGTGAGCTTTTCGCGCCGCTTTCCGCGCTCCGCGACTGGGCGGAGCGCCACCAGATGACCATCGCCTCGGCCCGGCACGAGTACGACCACCGGGCGGCGGAAACCGGGAGCTGAGAGCGGGAGCCAAGGGCGGGAGCCGAGGGCGGGTCAGCCCTGCTCGGCGGCCTCCACGGCGGATTCCAGGGGGCTCGTGAGGTCGGGACGTATCGGCAGACAGACCCGGAACCGGGTGTCGCCGGGCACCGAGGTCACCGTCAGGTTGCCGTGGTGGCGGTTGACGACGATGCGCCATGAGATGTCCAGGCCCAGCCCGGTTCCCTCACCGACCGGCTTGGTCGTGAAGAACGGCTCGAAGATCCGGTCCTGGATGTCCGCCGGGACACCCGGGCCGCTGTCCCGGATCTCGACCACCAGGTCGTCGTGGTCGGCGGCGGTGACGACGGTGAGGGTGCCCGCGCCCCCCATCGCCGCCGCGGCGTTGTCGATGAGGTTCGTCCACACCTGGTTGAGCTCGGCGGCATGTACCGGGATCTCCGGCAGGGCCCGGTCGTACTCGCGCACGACCTGGATCCCCGCGAGCTTGGCACCCAGCATGGCCAGCGTGCTGTCCAGCAGCTCATGGACGTCCGCCTGCCGGTAGGGCGCCCGGTCGAGCTGGGAGTACTGCTTGGTCGCCGCGAGCAGGCCGGAGATCCGGTTCGTGGAGTCCTCGATCTCCTTCATCAGCAGCTCGCTCTCGACGGTGTACATCAGCCAGCGGACCGCGCCCTCCAGGATCTGCGCGGGCACGGTGCCCGCGACCCGTTCCAGCCAGTCGACGTCGAAGCCGGCCTGGACGAAGGTGGGTGCCAGCTCCCAGCCGCCCGCGATGCCCTGGTCGTCAAGCCAGTCCGAGATGCTGTCCTCCCGGTCGCTGGTCTCCATCGGTGTGAGCGCAGGAGCCTTGCCGACCCGCTCCGCCGCCTCCTCCTGCAGGGCGATCAGCGCCTCCAGGGCCGGGCGGTCGTACGGTCCGGCGGCGATGAGGCCCAGCTTGTGCCGCATGCCGGCGACCCGTTCGCGCAGGGACGCCGTCGCCCGCACCGCGGCGGCGGCCGGGTTGTTGAGCTCGTGGGTCAGGCCCGCCGACAGCGAGCCGAGAGCCAGGAGGCGCTCGCGCTGGCCGGTCTGCTGCTGCAGGTTCTGCAGCCCGAAGAACAGCCCCTCGAGCATGTGGACGGCCATCGGGAACCACTCGCGCATGAGCCGCGCCAGCGCCACCCCGTCCAGCACGACGAAGCGTGACGGGGAGGTCACCCGCATCGAGTTGTTGTACAGCTGCGGCACCCGGTCGCCCAGGTAGGCGAACCAGGCCCCGGCGTAGACCCCGCGCTGGTCGGTGCGGGTGACCTCGACGTCGTCGTCGCCGATCCGCCGGGTGAGTACCAGCGAGCCCTCGACCAGCACGTAGAAGCAGGTGGCCGGCTCGCCCTCACGGAACACCGGCCCCGGCTCGATGAGCTCGACGTGGCCGTTGCGGCAGATCCAGTCAAGCTGCTCGTCGGTGAGCTTCTCGAACAGGAACAAGGTGCGCAGCTCGTCGATGTCGCAGGGCAGCCTGTTCTCCGCCGTGCCGCCCGCCACGTCGCCCGCCATGTCAGCCTCCCTGTGGCCGATCAGCGCCCGGCCAGATAACGATGCACCAGCGCGACCGCCATCGCGCCCTCGCCCACGGCCGACGCGACCCTCTTCACCGACTCGGCGCGCGCGTCGCCCGCCACGAACACACCCGGCAGGCTGCTCTCGAGGTGATACGGATCCCGATCCGGCGCCCAGCCTGCCGGCCGGCGGCCGTCGACGATGAGATCCGGCCCGGCCAGCACGAACCCGTGCTCGTCGCGGGCCACGACTCCGTCGAGCCAGTCGGTGCGGGGCGCGGCCCCGATGAAGACGAACAACCAGTGGGTGTCGACCTTCTCCGTCTGGCCCGTCGAACTGTCGCGCAGCACGAGGCCTTCGAGGTGGTCGGTGCCGTGCGCGGACACGACCTCGGTGCAGGTCCGGACGGTGATGTTCGCGACGGCCGCGATCTGCTCGATGAGGTAGTGCGACATCGAGGCCTCAAGCCCGGAACCCCGGACGAGCATCGTGACCGACCGGGCGTGCCGGGCGAAGTACATCGCCGCCTGCCCGGCGGAGTTCGCCCCACCCACGATGTAGACGTCCTCGCCGCTGCAGCTCGGAGCCTCCGTGAGCGCCGAGCCGTAGAAGACGCCCTGGCCGGTCAGGTCGCCGAGGCCCGGGGCGTTGAGCTGCCGGTAGGAGACACCGGTCGCGAGGATGACCGCGTGGGCGTCGATCCGGCCACCGTCACCGAGCACCAGCCGCCGGGCGGGGCCGGCGGTCTCCAGGGCGACCGCGTCGGCGGTGGTCAGCAGCTCCGCGCCGAACTTGAGCGCCTGGCGGCGGGCCCGGTCGGTGAGCTGCGAACCGGAGACACCGTCGGGGAACCCCAGGTAGTTCTCGATCCGGGAGCTCTGCCCGGCCTGGCCGCCGGTCGCGTGCCGTTCGACGAGGAGCGTCCGCAGGCCCTCGGAGGCCCCGTACACCGCCGCGCCGAGGCCCGCCGGCCCGCCGCCGACCACGATCAGGTCGTAGAAGTCGCCGGCCGGCGCCGTCGCGAGCCCGACCCGGTTCGCGAGCTCGACGTCGCTCGGGTTGACGAGCGCGGTGCCGTCGGTGGTGATCACGCACGGGATCGAGTCGGGCTCCGCGCCGGCCGCGGCCAGCAGCCGCTCGCCCTCCGGCTCGTCCGCCAGGTACCAGCGGTACGGCACGTGGTTGCGGGCCAGGAAGTCTCGCACCTCGTAGGAACGGGCCGACCAGCGGTGCCCGACCACCCTGGCCTCGGCGACGGGCTGGCGGTCCGCCAGCCGCCAGGCTTCGAGCAGGGCGTCCAGCACCGGGTAGAGCTTCTCCTCCGGCGGATCCCAGGGCTTGAGCAGGTAGTGGTCGAGGTCGATGACGTTGATCGCGTCGATCGCCGCGTTGGTGTCCGCGTAGGCGGTCAGCAGGACGCGCCGGGCCGCGGGGAACAGGTCCATCGCCTGCTCCAGGAACTCGATGCCGTTCATGCCCGGCATCCGGTAGTCGGCCAGGATGACGGCCACCTCGCCCCCACGCAGCTTGATCTCGCGCAGTGCCTCCAGCGCCTGGGACCCGGACTCGGCCCGCACGATCCGCCACGACCCGCCGTAACGCCGGCGCAGGTCACGGGCGACCGCCCGCGAGACGTTCACGTCGTCGTCGACCGTCAGCAGCACCGGCCGATCCCCGCCCCGCCCAGCCGAGGCGGCATCGCCGGTGCCGGTGCTGGGCGCCGGATGAGCCGACGTCTCGGTGGGCGTCACCGCTGTGCCGGCGAGGCTGCTGGATGAGCTGGCTGGCGGGCCACAGGTGGTCGACGGCGTTCGGTCACGGGCCTCAGTCTAGGTTGCTCACCCGCATCAGCCGGCCGGTCCGGACGAATGCCCTGGAAGTGGGCGTAGCGGGTGGACTACGCGGCTGTGGTGCCGCGGGGCCGCGACGATCAGTGGTCCCGATGGTCGAGAGCCTCCTGGCGGCCCAGGAACCGGCGGATCTGATCGCTCGCGGACGCACCGGTGGGCCGGACGCCGCCTGCCCGCGCCGGGCCCTCGCCCCGGCCCCCGCCCCGGCCCCCGCCCGCAGCTCCCGACGACCACCCGGCCCTGCCGCCGCCGGCTGGCGTGGAACTCGGGGGTATGCCGCCGGGCAGGTGCCCGACCAGCACCGTGTCGACCGGGACGAGGGGAACGACTCCGTCGAGAATCAGCTGGCCCGGCGCACGGTCTCCCTCCCAGGCGCCGCCGGGCCGTTGGACGAAGAGCTCCTGCCCGTACACCGCGAAGCGCAGCGGCACCTGCCCCGGCCGGGCGGAGCGCGCAGGCGCACCCGTGCCCCGGCCCGCCGCGATTCCCACGTCCTGTTGTCCGGCACCGAGATCGGCACCGACGCTCAGGCGTTCCGCGGCCGCCTTGATACGCCGTGGGCTCAGACCGGCGCGGCGCAGCGCGGCCACGGCTCTGGCCTGGGTCAGCTCGCCACGCCCCGGACGTACCAGGCCGGAGCGGCGCCAGTAGGCCAGCTGGCTGGGCGTGACGCGGCCGGTGTCGGAGGATTCCGGAGCAGGCCTGGCCGTTCGGCGCATCCTGTCCGTCACCCGGCGAATGTAACCGCCGGGGCCGTATCGGGCTCGTCCGAGGTGTCGCCACGCTTCCCGCGCCGGCGACAGCGGGGCGCCGGCGCCGGTACTGGTCCGGGCGAACGGTCGGCCGTGAATCAGGCTGGCCTTGACGCCGACGTGAACGTCTAGCGTCGACGGTGACGCGGCACGACGGCGAAGTGGCGGCACGACGGCGAAGTGGCGGCACGACGGCGAAGGAGACACGGATGCGCATCGGTGAGTTGGCACGGCTCGCCGGCACGAGTCCCCGGGCACTGCGGTACTACGAGGAGCACGGGCTGCTTCCCGCCAGGCGGATGTCCAACGGCTACCGGGACTACGACGCCACGGACCTCCGCGCGGTCGAGGAGATCAGGGCCCGGGTCGCCGAGGGCTTCGCGCTCGCCGAGACGCGCCCCTTCGTCGAATGCCTCCGGGCCGGGCACGGAAGCGGTGACGCCTGCCCGGATTCCGTCGACGGCTACCGACGCCGGATCGCCGAGATCGATGACGAGATGGCTCGCCTTCTCCAGGCACGGGAGCGGATCGCCGCACGACTGGAGGCAGCTCGCCGCGCCGGCGGGGCGCCGCAGGCTCCCCCGCCGGCCGAGGCGGGCTCTCCCGGCCCCTGGCGGGACGTCCGAGGTCTTGGTGTCTCCGCCGAGCGGCCGAGGTGCGCGCTGTTCCCGCCCGACGCACAGCGCGACGACGGGGCGGCCCGGTCACCCGCCTCCTTCGTCGAGGGAACAGCGTGACCGGCAGGAGAAACGCGATCCGGATGGAGTAGGTAACAAGATTCCGAGAAGTGGCGGATCTGGGGCCACCGATATCGACCCGGTTGGTCCGTGCCCAGCCCGCCGCACGCCGACCCACCGGTATCCCGCGCCGGCCGCACAGGGCCGAAAATTCACTCCTCAAAAGAACAAACAGGGCACGAAGCCGTTTGGCGATCCGCAGGAGGTAAGGATTTCGGTTGTTGTGGCAGCCGGAATCCTTACTTCTTGCTCGGGAGCGGCGGTCGCAGCGGAAGCCCCGGATTCGGGATTCCGTGACGGGCCCCATGGCCATGAACGCCGAATTCCCATGACGACATTGACGCGAGGGAGTTTTCATCTCATGAACACATCTGACGTCCTGGGCCGCCCGGATCTGAGGGAGAACGACGCCGAGGCCGCGGTGCGGCACGCGGACGATGAGACGTTCGCCCAGATCGTGCTGGGTTCCCCGGTGCCCGTTCTCGTCGACTTCCACGCCGACTGGTGCCCGCCGTGCCGGCTGATGCGGCCGATCCTCGGGCAGATCGCGGCCGAGCTGGCAGGGCGTCTGCGAGTGGTCGAGGTTGATGTCGACGCGAGCCCGAAAACGGCCCTGGCCTACGGCGTGCTGGCGATGCCGACCATGGTCGTGGTCCGGGACGGCACCCGGATGGCGACCATGGTGGGAGCGCGCAGCCGACGGCGCCTGCTGGAGGACCTCGCCGCGTACCTGTAGCGGATGCAGGGCCCGCGGCGACCCCGCGGTGAGGCGCCCGCGGCAGGTCGCCCGGGTCGCGAGGCACAGCGGCGACGGTCGCACCGGAGCCTGGCGGTTCTGGAGCGTTGGGGTGGTGCTCCGTAGGCTCGCGGTGTGAGCGAGCGCCTGTACTTCCGTCAGCTTCTGTCCGGTCGCGACTTCGCGGTGGGGGATCCCGCCGCGACCCAGATGGTCAACTTCGTCTACCTCATCGGTGATCGGGAGACCCGCGAAGCTGTCGTCGTCGACCCGGCCTACCGGGTCGGGGACCTGCTCGACATCCTCGCCGCCGACGACATGCGGCTGACCGGGGCGCTGGTGACGCATCACCACGCCGACCATGTGGGTGGCACGGCCTTCGGCATCGAGCTGGAGGGCATCCGTGAGCTGCTCGAACGCACCTCGGTGCCGATCCACCTGCAGCGGGACGAGGCGGAGTGGGTGCGCCGGGGGACCGGTGTGGGCCAGGCCGAGCTCGTCGAGCACTCCGACGACGACGTCGTCACCGTGGGCGCGGTCGACATCCGGCTGCTGCACACTCCGGGGCACACGCCGGGGAGCCAGTGCTTCCTGGTCGACGGGCGCCTCGTCGCGGGGGACACGTTGTTCCTCGAAGGATGCGGGCGGATGGACTTCCCCGGTGGCGACGCGGCCGCGATGTACGACAGCCTGCGCCGGCTCGGTGCCCTGGCGGACGACGTGACCGTCTACCCGGGCCACCGGTACTCGGCGGAGTCCTCCGCCGAGCTGAGCGTCGTGCGCAAGATGAACTACGTCTTCCGGCCGACGAGTTCGAAGCAGTGGCTCGCGATGCTCGGTGCCTGACGGCCGGTGCCTGACGGCCGGTGCCTGACGGCCGGTGCCTGACGGCCGGTGCCTGGACGGCCCGGCCTGGACCGGTTGACGGCGCGGCTGTGAGGCCGGACGTTGGGGTTGGCGGGCGTGGCCGGGCTGGTGCCGGGTGACGCGGCTGTTGGGGTGATGGAGATGGTGGCAATGGGTGCTGAATCCGAGCCGGCGGCTGGGGCCGGCTCCGCCGAGCTGGGTGGTCCGGGCCGGCCCTGCGTGGAGATCGAGTACTGCACCCGCTGCCGATGGCTTCCACGCGCCGCGTGGCTGGCCCAGGAGCTGCTCACGACCTTCGAAACGGATCTCGGCTCGGTCGCGCTCGTGCCGGGCAGTGGCGGCGTGTTCACCGTCCGGCTCGATGGTGAGGTGCTGTGGGACCGGCGCGAGCAGGGCTTTCCCGAGCCGTCCGCGGTCAAGCGCGCCCTGCGTGACAGGGTCGCGCCGGGGCGCCCGCTGGGGCACGTCGAGCACTGACCGCGGCGCCGCATCGAGCCCTGCGGCCAGTGTCGACGTCCCCTGTCGTCGGGTGCCCCCGCACCGGCGTGGTCCTGGAGCCGGGGCCGGTCAGCGTGTTCCGAACACCTGCGTCCAGTAGTAGCGATACGAGCCGCCTTCGGCGTAGCCGACGCCGATGTGGGTGTAGGCGCAGTTGAGGATGTTGGCGCGATGGCCCGAACTGCCCATCCACAGCGCGATGGCGGCCGCCGGGGTTGTCGAACCGGCCGCGATGTTCTCGCCGACGTAGGAGGACGGGAAGCCGGCAGCCCGGGCCCGGTCGCCCGCCGAGGTGCCGTCTAGGCCGGAGTGGCTGAAGTAGTTGTTCGCGGCCATGTCCGCGGAGTGGGCCTGGGCCGCGGCGGACAGGCTGGCGTCGACGGCGAGCGGTCCGCATCCGGCCGCCTGCCGCTCGACGTTGGTCAGCCGGACGACCTCGTCCTGCCGGGTTCCCGCCGCCGGGGCCGCGGGCGTGGATGGTGCCGGGACCGGTCGCGGCGATGCGCTCGGCGTCGTCGCGGGCCTGGTGGTCGTGGGCGGCGGTACCGGCGCTGGGGCCTGCGCCTGGGTGGTCGCCGGCGCCGGGATCGGTCCGGCGGGGGCGGTGGATGTGGCCGGGGCCGAGGCCGGCGGTGTCACCTCGGCCGCGGTCGTGGTTGGCGCTGTCGGTGTGGCCGGTGTCGGCTCGGTCGGCGTCGCCGTGGCGGGTGACGCGCTCGGCGTCGCGGCGGCGGTTGTCGGCCGGCCGCCGTTGTCGGCCAGGTCGATCGGATCGGTACGGCAGGACGAGGCGGCCGCGACAAGGGCGGCTGCGACTGCTGCGCTGGCGACGGTCTTACGGACCCGGGCCATTGGAGACTCCTTTGGCGATCTCCCCCCTCGCAACGCCTCGAACTGTAGCGAACCCGGCATTCGGTGCGCGTGTCGGGTGGTCGCTTCCCGGTTCGGAGCTCAGATCCCGGGCTCGGCCTGGCTGTAGACCTCGACGTGCTTGCGGTCGATCGTGAGCCACACGGTCGTGCCGCGGACGAGCCGCAGCTCCGCCAGCCGCCGGGCCGGAATCTCCGCACGCACCACGGGTGTGGTGGAGATCTGCACCCGTACCTGGTCGCCCAGCTGCTCCACGGATGTCACCGGCCCGGTGAGGACCAGGACGCCTTCCGCGCGCAGGGGCTCCTCCAGGTGCACACCGACATCCGACGGGCGCAGCGCGACGAGGACCTTCCCGGCCGGCGCGTCGGCAGGCCCCAGGAGCGTGACCGGCGTTCCACCGCCACCTCCTTCGCCGCTGCCACCGCCACCACTGCCTGCGTCGAGGGTGACCACACCGTTCGAGCTGGTGCCGGGAAAGAGGTTCAGCCCGGCCAGCCGCGCGACGTACGGCGTGCGCGGGCGGGTGATCACCTCGACCGGGGTGCCTCGCTGCACCACCCGGCCGCGTTCGAGCACGGCGACGTCGTCGGCCAGGGTCAACGCGTCCACCGGGTCGTGGGTGACCAGGACGACGGGGACGTCCAGGGTGGGCAGCAGCGCACGGATCTCGGCGCGGACCTCCAGGCGGGTGCCCGCGTCCAGCGCCGCGAGCGGTTCGTCCAGCAGGAGGAGGCCCGGGTCGGGGGCCAGTGCGCGCGCGAGCGCGACCCGCTGCGCCTGCCCGCCGGACAGTGCGTTCGGGCGCAGGTGCGCGACCTCCGCGAGGCCTAGCCGGGCGAGCCACTGGCGGGCGGCGGCGCGGGCCGCCCCCCGGCGGACCCGATGACGTACCCGCGGTCCGAACGCGACGTTGTCGATGGCGTTCAGATGCGGGAAGAGCAGATAGTCCTGGAAGACGTACCCGGCGCCGCGGTGCTCGGGGGAGACGAAGTGCCGGTTCTCCGGCTGGTCGAGGACGACTCCGTTCAGCACGATCTGCCCGGACCGCAGCGGAACGAGCCCGGCGAGGGCGCGCAGCAGGGTGCTCTTGCCGGCACCGTTGGGGCCGAGAACGGCGAGGGTGCGCCCGGGCTGGACGGTCAGCTCGGCGTCGAGGTCCAGCGTGCCCAGCTGGATGCCGATGCGGGCGACGAGGCCGGTTCCGTCGGATTTTATGATCATGCGATCCCCTGGGCCTGTCGGCTGTTCCACCAGCGTCCGCGCAGGGCGACGAGCACGACGATGCTGACGCTCAGCAGCACGAGGGACAACGCGATGGCCTTCTCCGGATCGACCTCCATGGCCAGGTAGACGGCGAGCGGCATGGTCTGGGTGGTCTTCGGGAAGTTGCCGGCGAACGTGATCGTCGCGCCGAACTCGCCCAGCGCCCGGGCCCAGCACAGCACGGCACCCGCGCCGATCGCAGGAAGGATCATGGGCAGGGTCACCCGGCGGAAGGTCGTCACCCGGCTGGCGCCCAGCGTCGCCGCCGCCTCCTCGAAGCGCTGGTCGGCGGCGCTCAGCGCGCCCTCGACCGACAGGACGAGGAAGGGCATCGCGACGAAGATCTGCGCGAGGATCACCGCGTCGGTGGTGAACGGGATGGTCAACCCGAACCAGTTGTCGAGGTGGCGGCCGACGATGCCGCGCCGCCCCAGCACGAGCAGCAACGCGACACCGCCCACCACGGGCGGGAGGACCAGCGGAATGGTCACCAGCGCGCGGATCAGGTCCCGCCCCGGGAAGGACGCGCGGGACAGCGCCCACGCGAGCGGAATGCCGAACACCATGCAGATGGCCGTGGCGATGGTGGCCGTCCGCACCGAAAGCCACAGCGCGTGCCGGGTCGACGGGTCGGTGAGCAGATCGGGCAGGGACTCCCACGGCGCCCTGATGATCAGGGCGAGCAGCGGGAACAGCAGAAAGACGGTGGCGAGCGCCGCCGGCACGGCGAGCGGCCAGGGAGCGCGGACCCGTGCCTCGCGGCGTGCGCGGGTCACAGGCCGCGTGCGGGCTGCTCGCCGTGCCAGGCGGCGGGTGGTCACTTCGCCGGGCCGAAGCCGGCTTCGGTGAGCACCTTGGTGCCGTCGGCGGACAGGACGTAGTCGACGAAGGCCTTCGCGGTCTCCGCGTCCTTCGACTCCTTCAGCGCGACGATCGGATAGCTGGTCTTCGCGTTGACGTCGGCCGGGATCTCGACGCCGATGACCTTCTTCGGGTCGGCCGAGGCGACGTCGGTCTGGTAGACGAGGCCGGCGTCGACCTCACCCAGGCTGACGGAGGTCAGGACGGCCTTCACGTCGGCGCCGTAGGTCACCGGGGTGACCTTCTCGCCGGCCTTCTCGAGGACGGTGGTGGCGGCCACGCCACACGGTACCTGCGCCTCGCACAGCGCGACCTTCACGCCGGCCTCGTCGAGGTCACCGATCTCGTCGATCTTGGCCGGGTTGTCCGCCGGCACCGCGATCTCGAGCGAGTTCGTGGCGAAGGTCGTCGGACCGGTGGCGTTGCCCGCGTCGACGACCTCGGTCATGTTCTTCGCGCTCGCGGAGGCGAACACGTCCGCCGGCGCGCCCGAGTTGATCTGCTGCGCCAGAGCCGAGCTCGCGGCGAAGGAGAACGTGACGGTCGTGCCGGGGTGGGCCGCTTCGAACTGCTTGCCCAGCGTGGTGAACGTCTCGGTCAGCGAGGCCGCGGCGAGAACGGTGATCTTGTGAGGCTCCGCCGACGCGGTGACGCTGGCGGAGGGAGCGGCGGTGGCCGTGTCGTCATCGTCGTCGGACCCGCAGCCCGCCGCGACGAGCGCGAGGGCGGGGACCAGGACGAGGGGAACGGCGAGGCGAGAGACACGGGCTTTGCGCCCTGTACGGATCATCGACACGGATGCACGATACAGCCGCAATCGCGGAATCTGTCTCCTTCTTCAGGCCGCGTTTACGGATCGGTAACCGCCTGCCTGCGCGCATGGGAGGCTGGCCCCATGACGGTTGATCTCAGCGGGCGCGGCGCGGCCTTCCTCGAGTTCTGGCGGGAGCGGCATCTGTGCAGCCTGACCACGGTGCGTCCGGACGGTACGGCCCACGTCGTCCCGGTCGGTGTGACGCTGGAGCCGGCGGCCGGCCTGGCGAGGGTGATCACCTTTCGGCGTTCACGCAAGGTCGCGCTGATAAATGGTCGCGATGGGGTCACGGCGGGTGAGCATTTCGCCGAGGCGCGGCCGGCTGCGGCGCCATTCCGTGACGATCCTGACGCCTTTGATGGCGAATTGTCCGAAATTAAAGCGCGCGGCGGCGTTCATGCCGACTCGGGGAACGAGTCGGGCCGGGATGCGTCACGGCCGCGATCGGCGCCTGGCGTGCCCGTGGCGGTGTGTCAGATCGACGGGCCTCGGTGGTCGACCCTCGAGGGGCTGGCGGTCGTCCGGGACGATCCGGCGGCGGTCGCCGAGGCGGTGCGTCGTTACGCCGAGCGGTACCGGGCCCCGCGGGTGAACCCGGAACGGGTCGTCCTGGAGATCTCGATAACCCGCGTTCTCGGCACACTCTGACCAGGAGTTTCGAAGTTCCTTCCCCGGCGAGATGTGATGCGGATCACGGAATTTGTTACGGGTGGGTTACGTGCGGAGTGGCCTGGTCGTGATCGCTGATGACTCGAGCCAGCGGGTGGATCGCGGCGATGGCCGACACGGCGCGGTGACCGACAGACCGGGGTGTTGTGGACATTAGACTGCGCACTCCGGGCGGCGCGGTACGGGAGGTGCGGTGATCGCTGGGGTTGCGGGCCTGGCCGCGGCTGCGTCATCGGTCGGGATGCTGATCGTCACCGCCGACGGCCGGGTGGCGTGGGTCAACGACGCGCTCGTCGAGCTGGTCACCGGCACGCGTGACCCGGACTCGCCGTTCGAGTCCCGCCTCGCGGTCGCCGAAGCCGGGCTGCCCCTCACCGGGCTGCATCCAGGTGCCCCACCGGCGGTCGCCGACTGGACCGCGGTCGACGGAACGTCGCATCTGCTGCGGATCACCTGCCGTGACATGAGCGCGGGTCAGCCCTCGGAGCTGCTGCTCTTCGAGATCGTGGATCTGGCGGACGAGGCCGTGGCGAGCAGCCTCGGCCTGCTACCCGGATCTGCCGGCACGGCCGTCGACGCCACGCCGGGTGTTCCGACGCGGGATCCGGATGATCCCGCGGACGGCGTCGGCCTGCCGGGCGGTGCAGCTGGGCCGGGTGGTGCGGGCGCGCTGGGAAGCGCAGGCGCACCGGGCGACGGAGCCGGGTCGTCCGGTGAAGTGATGTTGCCCGGTGCGGGCGAGGTGGTGCCGCCTGACGGAGCCGCGCCGTCTGACGGAGCGCCGGATGGTGGAGCCGCGCCGGATGGTGGAGCGGCGGTCGAGGTCGGGGCAGCGGCGGCGGCCGGGGTGTCCACCGATCCGCTGACCGGGCTGCTCACCCGGTACGCGATGGCGGAGGACCTGGAGATCCGGACCACGGGCGTCCAGACCGCGGTGGGCTCGCTGCTCCTGCTTGACGTCGATCATCTTGCCGACGTCAACGATCTGCAGGGCTACTCGGTGGGCGACGCCGTGCTCCGTGCCGTGGCCGGCCTGCTGCGGGAGGAACTGCCGGCGGACACCGTGCTCGGGCGCCTCGGTGGGGACGAGTTCGCCGTCCTCCTGCGCGAGGGCGGGGGAGACGAGGGCCTCGCGATCGCCGAACGCCTGTGCGCCGCGGTCGCCGCCCGCACCGCCGCGGCCGAGGAGGTCGCGGTGCAGGCCACCGTCAGCATCGGCGTGGTCCCGCTGGAGCTCGCGGCCGGCAGCGAGGCCGCCTTCGCCTGGGCGGACCTCGCGCTGCGGGAGGCCAAGCGGGTGGGGCGCAACCGGGCAAGGCTGTTCACCCGTGAGCAGTACGACGAGGCGGCGTTGCGGGTCACGGTGACCAGCAGGGTGGCGGCGGCGCTCGACAACGGCCAGATGTCGCTGGACGTCCTGCCCGTCGTCGACCTTGCGAGCCGCGAGGTGATCGGCTTCGAGCTGCTCTCCCGGCTGCGGGACGGGATCTGGCCCGAGCTGGGCCCACGCGGCTTCCTGGCTGCCGCCGAGCACACCGACCTCGGTCTGCACCTTGACCGCTGGGTCGTGCTGCGCGCCGTGAACGCACTGCTCAGCGGACTGTCCGGGCGGCTCTACGTGAATCTCGCGGCCCGTTCACTGCGGGATCCGGCCTTCGGTGACTTCGTCCTCTCGACCTTGCGGGATGGTCGTGTCGACCCCTCCCGCCTGGGTCTGGAGATCTCCGAGAGCGCCGCGGTGGCGAATCCGGATGCCGCGCGGCGCCTCGCCGAGCAGCTCGGCGCGGCTGGCTGCGCGGTCCTGCTCGACGACTTCGGGATGACCACCGGGGCGGTGACGGCGCTGCGGAACCTTCCGCTGTGGGCGGTCAAGATCGACACGGGGCTTGTTCGCACCATCGACACCAGTCCGCGCGATCGGGCCCTGGTCGAGGCGGTCGTCCAGATCGCACGGTCGGCAGGAATGATCGTGATCGCGGAAGGCGTCGACCGTGCCACGCTGCCGTCGGCACTGCTCGACATCGGTGTCGGGATTGCGCAGGGTTATCACGTCGGACGGCCACGGCGCCTGACCGAGCTGCTCGGTGGTCCGGACGGGGATGACGTCACGACGGTGATGAGCCTGGGCGGCCGTCGCTGACCGGGCCACCGTTGACCAGGTAACCATGGCCTCGCGGGACCGTTCCGGGCCGCTTCGGACCACTCTGGAGCACGCACGGGTTTCGCTGATCCGGTCGCTCCGGAGTGGTCGCTGTGCGTAGTGTCAGAGCTGTGGTTGGGGTGTCGGGAACGGCGCCGTCGCGGCGCGCCCGGCTGGGCTCCCGGGCGTTCTCCGCGCGTGGGGGTCGCCCGTTCCGATGGCCGCCCTCGACGGGGTCTGTCTGGTCAGGGGCAGCGGCAGCCGCGGTGCTGGGGGGAACACTGCTGGTCACCTCCGGGCCGCCGCCCGCCGGCGACAGCGCGCCGGCGGGCCGTCCTCCGCCGGCTGCCGCGGCGGCTGTGCGGTCGCGACCCGACCAGGTGCCGCCTGACCAGGCGCCGCCCCCCGACCAGCCAGGGCCGTATGCGGTGGGCTACCAGACCCTGATCGTGCCCAACCCCGACCGCCCCGACCGCACCCTGACGACGTCGGTCTGGTACCCGACCTGGAAGGGGCCGACGCCTGCCGCCGAAGGACCGCGGGACGGCGCCGCCCGCTACCCGGTGGCATCCGACATCGCGGTGCCGTCACGGGTCGCCCTGCAGGGGAGGACGATCGCGCCCGGCCGTTTCCCGCTGGTGGTGATCTCGCACGGCAGCGCGGGCAGCCGGGTGCAGCTCGCCTATCTCGCCGAGGCGCTGGCGACGCACGGCTTTGTCGTGGCCGCGCCGGACCATCCGGGCGACACCATGATCGAGGCTGCCGAGGGCCGGCAGGCACCACTGGTGGAGCTGGCCAGCGACCGGTCGGTGGACGTCTCGAACGTCATCAGCGCGTTCACCGATGACGACTGCCCGCTCTCCAGCATCGTCCGGGCCGATGCGATCGGGGTGGTCGGCTTCTCCTTCGGCGGTCTGACCTCGGTCGTCTCCACGGTCGGGTTCCTGCGCGCGCCAGCCGACCCCCGGGTGCGGGCCGTGGTCGGCATCGCCCCGGCCACCGAGGTCGTCCCGGCGCGGCTGCTCGGCCGCGTTCGGGTACCGGCCCTTCTGATCGGCGGTCGTCTGGACGGCGCGGTTCCGTTCGAGCGCAACGCGAGACGTGCGTTCGACGAGCTCACCGGCGCGCACCCGCGCTACCTGGTCACGGTGGCGGGCGGGACGCACAACTCGTTCACCGAGATCTGCGCGCAGGCCGCGGCGGCCCGCGGGCACGAGGTCGAGGACGGAGTGCGCGTCCGGCTGGAGGTGACGGAGGAGCTGACCTGCCGACCACCGGCCATCGACATCGACCGTGCGCACGGCCTGGCCACCTACTACACGGTGGCTTTTCTGGAGAGCCGGCTGGCCGGCGTGCCGGGCTACGACAGCTATCTCACCGTGGCGGCGGCAGAACGCCACCCCGAAGGCGAGCTCCGCGTGGCGAGCTGAGCCCGGCAGGAAACGTCTGTGGTCTGATCAGCCGCTACGCTGCCGTTCACCTGCGGTGACGCGTCGAGCGACGGCGATGCCACCGTCGTGGAAGGCCAATCAGATGACCGCCCCCGATCACGGCGGCTACGGTGACCCGACCGGCCGGTGCCGACTCTCCCGGCGGCTGGCCGGTCGTCGCCGGTGTGGCGGGCAGCGTCCAGCGGTACGGCGATGTGACCCGCGAGGAGGTCGACCAGCATGTCCGCTCGCCAGATCCGGCGGTTTCACCTGGAGCGAGAGGTAGACGTGTCCGGAGTTTCGGGCACCGGGGCGGTGGCCTACGGAGTGCAGGCTCCGGACGGCACCTGCGTGTTGTGGTGGAACTCCGACCACGGATCCGTCGCCATCTACCCGTCGATGCAGTCACTTTTGGCGATACACGGCCACGGCGGGATGACCAGCGCCGTGTACATCGACGGCCCGGAGGCGGCCGGCCGGGCCGCTGCCCTCGCGCCACCCGAGTCCGGCACGACTGACCTGACGGGCGCGACCGGTGCGGCGGCGCATGACGCGCCCAGGTCGTCGGTGGGTGCGCCGCGTGCCAGGCGGGTACCCGCGGCCGCCCGGATCGGCGGCGGGCGGGGCGCCGTGGCACGCGGCGCCAGCCGGAACGGGCGCGGGCGCATCGCCAAGCCCTCCTGGGGAGCTGCCGCCGGCCTGATCATCGGGCGGGCGGCCACGCGGGGTGGTGCGGCCCGGGCCCTGCCTGCTCAGGCCAGCGGGCGGAAGCACGGCGCGGTCGGACCATCCGGGTCGATGGTGTAGAGGGCAAGCGTGCCGGCCATGTCCTGAGGGTCGACTCCGATCATTCGCATGTCCTCGGCGAGGCTGGCCATCACGCCGAGGGCATGGCGCAACATGACGGCGGCCATGCCGCGCGGGCTGTCGACCTGGGCGCGGAACTCGACCGCGGAACCGGCGTCGGACGTCAGCGCCGCCAGCGTGCCCAACCTGATTCGATCGGTCAACGTCTCCCAGACCCGCTCCGAGTTCGGAGCCTCCGGGCTACGCCATACCTGGCGATAGGTCATAGCGGCGACCACCGCGGCCGGGGGGCGCCCCGTCCGCAGGTGGATCGTGACCGTCCACATCGCCAGCAGCCAGGACAGTGCTGTCATCGTGCGATGGGGGTCATCCTCCACTCGTTCGACGAGCTGTTGCTCGGCGGCAAATCTGGTCTGAACTGACAGCCATGCCACGACGAGTCGCTCTATGTCGACGACGTCGATCATGGGTAGTTCACGGGGATGGGGACGGGCGAGCGCGGCGGCCCGCCGTGAGCTGGTATCTACCAGGGCCAACGCCCCCGCGTCCGGGAGAGTCTGCCAGGCAAGTCCCGACAGCGGCATGGCGCACACGCTAACCCGGAGCGGGAGCTTTAACCATCAGGGTTGATGAAAGCTTGTTGTCAGTTACGTTTCCCGCCCTACCCGTCTGTGCCGGTCGGTCGGTTTTTCTGCCGGTTCCGTCACCTTTGCTTCCCGTTCGGTGACAGGCGATGCCTGGCGGCGCGCCCAGAGTGCCCGGTCAGGGACACAGCGGGGCCGCCGCCGCATCGTCACTCGCCCAGAAGGTCTAGGACGATGGTGGGGGGCTGGGTGGGTGTGGTCGTGATGTGGGTGCGCCAGTGGGTTTCGGCGGCGTCGGGGTCGTGGTGCGCGATGAGGTCGAGCAGGTGGGTGTGGTCGTGGTGGTTGTGAGGCGCGGGGTGCGGGGGTGGTGTGTGGGTGTCGAGGATGTGGCGGAGCATCCCGGCGATCATGGTGAGGGTCTGGTTGCCGGCGTGCTCGAGGAGCTGGTGGTGGAAGTGGGCGGGGTCGGGGTGGGTGAGGGCCGTGTGCAGGGCCGTGAGCGTGGCGTCGGTGTGGTGGGTCGCAAGCAGGCGGACGGCCGCGGGTTCGAGCAGGGTGTGGGCGGTGTGGACGTCGGCGAGAGTGGTGTGGCGGTGTTCGAGGACGAGGCCCGCGTAGCGTGCGGCGACCTGGCCGTCGGGAGTGTGGACGCGGGCACCGCCGTGGGCGCCGCGGCGGACGGAGATGAGCGCTTCGGATTCGAGGACGCGGAACGCCTCGCGCAGGGTGGGGCGGGAGACGCCGAACTGCTCCATGAGGACGGCTTCGGGGGGCAGTGCGTCGCCTTCGACGAGTTCGCCGCGGACGATCTGGCGGCGGAGCTGGGCTGCGACGAGCTCGGCGGTCTTGGGCACCCGCACCTGCTGCCCGACCTTGTTCTCGGGCAGCGGGCCGATGCGCGGTGGGCCTGCCGACCCGGCGCCTGTTCCGTCGGCTGCTCCCGCTGTGGCGGATTCGCTGCCGCGCCGGGGTACGCGCAGCGCATGCCCCCCGCGCACTGCACTGATGTTGGCCGGATTCAGTAACGCCATGACGGTGCTCCCCCAGTTCCTCATGCCACCGGCATCCGCGGGTTGACGCGGCCGGCCGCATTGGCGGTGTCCATGTCCACGCTCGTCGTTGAGCAACGGCCGCGCCGGAGGTTCTGGCGCGCCCGCGATGACGTCCGACTGGCCTGGCGGACACCACCGTGGGCGCCGAGCGATCGAAACCCGACGACGACTACAAGGCCCTGACTACAAGGCGTGCTTGTGAAGTTGCATTGTGGCATCAGATGGACTGGGTTGGATGGGCTGGGGAGAATCAGACCACGGTGTAAACCACAAATGGCTTGGCGTAATACGGCCGCGTCGTTACTCAAAGTGGCGAGATCGCAGTGGTCGCCGCCCGGCTCCCGGTGCGTTCCCGGGAGAGTGCCCGGCCCCGGATCCACATGCCGACCGGCATTCGTCGACTGTGGGCGGCCGATGGCCGAGTGGCTTCGGCGACGTCGCCGCCGAAGCCACGCAATCACACAGGGTCGCGCTGCGTGGCTGCCCGGATCGGAGAACGATTTCGGTAGCCACTCCGTTCTCGGCGCGTCGCGGCACTCAGAGTGCCTCCGTCGTCGGCGTGTCGCGCCCGGGGCGGTGGCCGTTGATGTGCTGCGGAACGCGAACGGGCCCGGCGTCGCGGCCGGTGCCACCGCGACGCCGGGCCTCATGCGAACCTGATGCCGGCCTCAGGCAAACCTGCAGGGCCTGCCGTCCTGCAGGGCCTGCCGTCCTGCAGGGCCGGCTGCGCCGGCCGTTCTTTCCGGGTGGGCCGCTGGGCCTGTGTCAGGTCGCCGCGGCGACCTGTTCGTGTGCCTCGATGGTCACCGCCGCGGCGTGGACGACCGAGGCCACCCGGATCGCGTCCTGGATGACCTCCCGGGAGACGTCCCGCTTGCGTAGCTCCTGTTCGTGGGCGGTGAGGCACATACCGCAGCCGTTCACGGCCGAGACGGCCAGCGACCAGAGCTCGAAGTCGACCTTGTCGACGCCCGGGTTGGCGATGGCGTTCATCCGCAGCCCGGCCCGCAGCCTGGAGTACTCCTTGTCCTCCAGCAGATGCATCGTCCGGTAGTAGACGTTGTTCATGGCCATGAGCGCCGCGGCGGTGCGGGCGGCGGTCGCGGCCTCGGGGGTGAGGAACGCCTGGGCCTCGGCCTCCAGCTCCGCCAGTGCGGTGCGGCCGCGGCTGGCGATCGCGGAGGCCAGCACCGTTCCCCACAGCTGCTGGGGGCTCAGGTTGGACTGCGACGTCACCGAACCGAGGTTGAGCCGGATGTCCTTGGCGTAGTCGGGAAGCAGCTCCCGAAGGCGAGCCACCCCCATCAGGCCGCGACCTCCGCGGGGGCCTTGCCACCGCCGAGCGTGGCCTCGCCCTTCTGCCAGTTGCACGGGCACAGCTCGTCGGTCTGCAGGGCGTCGAGCACCCGCAGCACCTCGGCCGGGTTGCGGCCGACGCTGCCCGCGGTGACCATCACGAACTGGACGACGCCGTCCGGGTCGATGATGAAGGTCGCCCGCTGTGCCACACCGTCGTCCCCGAGCACGCCGCAGGCCTGGGTCAGCTCGCGCTTGATGTCCGACAGCATCGGGAACGGCAGCTCGCGCAGGTCCTCGTGGCTCTGCCGCCAGGCGAGGTGGACGTACTCGTTGTCCGTCGACACGCCGAGGACCTGCGCGTCACGGTCGGCGAACTCGCTGTTGAGCCGGCCGAACGCGGCGATCTCGGTCGGGCAGACGAAGGTGAAGTCCTTCGGCCAGAAGAACACGACGCGCCACTGGCCCGGACGGCTGCTGGAGGTCTCCTGCACGAACGCCGTGTCCGGGTTCAGGGAGACGACCCCGGTCAGGTCGTAGGCGGGGAAGACGTCGCCGACGGTCAGCATCCGAACGATCTCCTGTCTCTGGTGCCCCGGGGTGGGGCGACGGGCTCCACTCTTGCGACCGTCTACTCAGAAGGGAAATCGAAAGATTTGGGGAATCTGATAGCTTGAGGCTATGGCTCAACCTCAGCCCACCCTCGCCCAACTCCGGGCGCTGGTGGGTGTGGCGGATCACCGGCACTTCGGTCGGGCGGCGGCCTCGCTGCACGTCAGTCAGCCCACTCTGTCGAGCGCGGTGGCGGCGCTGGAGCGCACGCTCGGCATCCAGCTCGTCGAGCGCACCACCCGCAGTGTGCTGCTGACGCCGGTCGGGGAGGAGATCGTCGCGCGGGCCCGTGGGGTCCTCGGGGCGGTGGACGACATCGCGCAGGTCGCGGTGCGTGCGCAGGTGCCGCTGTCGGGTGATATCCGGCTCGGGGTCATCCCCACCGTGGCGCCCTATCTGCTGCCCCGTCTGCTTCCGCTGCTGCGTGCCCAGCGGCCGCAGGCGAGCCCGAGGCTGCGGGAGGCCCAGACCGCGGCGCTGCTGGAGGAGCTGCGTGGCGGTGCGCTCGACCTGGCGTTGCTCGCGCTGCCGACCGACGAGCCCGGAGTCGCCGAGCTGCCGCTGTACGACGAGGATTTCGTCCTGGTGACACCGGTGGATCATCCGATGGCCGGCGGGGACGGGCTGCCGGTGGCCGCGCTCGGTGGCCAGGAGCTGCTGCTGCTGGAGGACGGGCACTGCTTCCGGGCCCAGGCTCTCGATGTGTGCCGGGAGGCGGGGGCGCGGGAGCGCAGCGCGTTGCGTGCCGCGAGCCTGTCGACGATCGTGCAGATGGTCGCCGGTGGGCTGGGGCTCACACTGGTCCCCGCGGCCGCGGTGGGCGTCGAGGTGGGGGCAGGGCGTGGCCTCGCGACGGCGACCTTCTGCACCCCGGCGCCCCGCCGCCGGATCGGGCTCGCGTATCGGGCGACGTCCGCCCGGGTGGCCGAATGGAGTCTGCTCGCCGCCGAGATCCGCGCGGCGCTGCCGGGAACCGGCCTGCCGGTGACACCGGCCGCGCTGACGGCGGGTTCCTGACGCATCCGAGGGGTATCGCCGGCAACGGATTTCGTCTCCGTCGGCGTGGTTTTCCTTCGGATTCTCGCCTCGTCGGCCGACGTCTTCGGTTGTCGCGATTTCTGATGTGCCGATTCCCGCCACCGGCCCACGATCTCGATCTCGATCGAGATCGTGGCGCGTATCCCGACGGCCGTCCTGGTGGGCCCGTGCCGGTCGGACTCGGATGGTGACCGATGGGTCGTTCCGTCCTCGTTCCGTCCTCGTTCCGTCCCCGGACGGGTGGCTGCCCGGGGCCTGCGGCGCTATCGGCCGCCTGACGATCCGAGGCGCGATTAGGGCGATTAGTCACGGTTTAAACTGGTTCTCTGCGGGTAGGGGAGGCGTGCTGGCGGTGGCTGCGGCTTGCCTTGGCCGGCACGCAGGCGTCGTCCCTGCCCGCGGTGCAGCGGGGGGAGGGTGACCGTCCGCGGATCTGGCCCGCATGGAATCCGCCATGCGTGGTGGACCGCGCCCGAACAGGTTCGGAGCCGACTGTGAACAGGCCCGATGTGAACAGGCGAGGCCGCGGGGTGCCCGTGGAGCCGAGGATTCCCGTGCGTGGGATTCATCTGCGCGGCATGACAAATCATGACATCCCGCCCGGAATAAATCGGGCCCGGGTGAGCAGCGGTGATACGCCCAGGACATATCCCCGTAACCCGTCGGCCCTAGTGTAGGTATTCATGAGCGACGCGCGGATTGCGGCGGTCGGTGTAGAAGAAGAATTTCACATCCTCGATCTCGAAACGCGGCGACTCGTTCCGCGGGCCGCCGAGATACTGCGGGGGCTCCCCGACGACCAGTTCTCCCAGGAGCTGCTGAAGTCCGTCGTCGAGACGAACAGCAGGCCGTGCACCGACTTGGCCGACCTGCGGGCGGACCTGGTCGACCTGCGTCGTCGCCTCGCCGCCGTCGCGGAGCCGCTCGGCCTGGGCCCGGCGGGCGCCGGAACCGTACCGATCTCCACCCAGGCCCACGACGTCTCACCGGACCCGCGATACCTGCAGATGGCGGAGGAATACCAGCTCCTCGCCCGCGAGCAGCTCATCTGCGGCGCTCAGGTCCACGTCGACGTGGCTGATCGGGACCTGGCGATGGCGGTCACCTCCTGGGTGGCACCGTGGCTGCCGATGCTGCTCGCGCTCTCGGCCTCCTCACCGTTCTGGAACGGCGAGGACAGCGGCTACGCGAGTATGCGGACGATGGTCTGGCAACGATGGCCCACCGCCGGCGTCGCCGGCCCGTTCCAGACCGCCGCGGAATACGACCAGCTGGTGGCGGACCTGGTCAAGACCGGTGTCATCAGCGACCCCGGAATGGTCTATTTCGACGTCCGGCCCTCGGCGCATCTGCCCACGGTCGAGCTGCGTATCTGCGACGCCTGCCCGGATGTGGACACCGTGATCCTGATCGCCGGCCTGTTCCGAGCGCTGGTGTGCCGGGCGATCGACTCCATCACGGCAGGCGACCCGGCGCCACCGCCCCGCGGCGAGCTGCTGCGGGCGGCCACCTGGCGGGCGGCCCGCTCCGGTATCGAGGGCGACCTGGTCGACACATCCGGCGCCGGCAGCGTGCCGGCGGAGGAGCTGCTGCGGCGGCTGCTGGCCGAGGTGCGTCCCGAGCTTGAGCAGCTCGGAGACTGGGAGCTGGTGGGGCATCTGGCCGAAGCCGCGGTCGGGCACGGCAGCGCCGCCTCCCGCCAGCGCCGGGCCCACGCCCGCCGCGGGCTGCTGACGGATGTGGCCGACCTGCTGCTGACCGAGACCCGCGAGTCGCCGTCCGCGGCGACGGATCCGTTCGACGGGGTCGGCACCCGCGGCATTGCTGGTGCTGCTGGTGTTGGTGGTGCTGCTGCTGGTTTCGGTGGCGCCGTGGCGTTGCCGCCGCCGGCGGCCCGGGCCGCGCGCTCCCTCCTCGGCCAGTACCGGCCGGCCGGGTTCGACGAGGTCATGTCGGTCGAGGACGGTGTGCGGCCCGCGTACCGCGCCGTCGCGCGTGCCCTGGAACGCCTGGGGCCGGCCGTGCTCGCGGAGCGCGGCGAGGCCATGCAGGGCGAGCAGGTGGAACGCGGCGTGGTCTTCCGCGTCGACGGCGAGCAACGCCCGTTCCCGTTTGACCTGGTGCCACGGATCGTCGCCGCGGCCGACTGGGAGCGGCTGCAGGCCGGGCTGACCCAGCGGGTACGGGCATTGGAGGCCTTTCTGCGCGACACGTACTCCGAACGGGCCGCGGTCGCCGACGGCGTCATCCCGCCGTGGGTGGTCAACGACTCTCCGGGCCTGCGGCACACCGGTCGGGTGCTGTCCCGCGACGGCGCACCGCTGTCCGGTGGGGCCCGGGCGACGGTGGCGGGCATCGACCTCGTCCGCGGCGGCGACGGGGGATGGCTCGTGCTGGAGGACAACCTGCGGGTGCCCTCCGGGGTCGCCTACGCGATCGAGGCCCGGCAGCTGACGCGTTCGGCGTTGCCCGAGCTCAGCCCGCCGGGTGCCATCCTGAGCGTCAGCACGGTGCCCGCACTTCTGCACGAGGCACTGGTCGCCGCGGCGCCGCCGGCGGTGCACGGCGAGCCCGCGGTGGCCGTGCTCACCACCGGGCCGCGGGACTCGGCCTACTACGAGCACACCTTCCTCGCCGAGGAGATGGGGGTGCCGCTGCTGACCCCGACGGACATCCTGGTCGACGACGACATCCTGTACGCCGTGCCGGGTGGACGGGGCCGGCGCCGGCGTGTCGACGTCCTGTACCGGCGGGTTGACGAGGACGAGCTGCTCGGGCTGCCCGGCGCGGACGGGGCGCCGCTCGGGCCGGGTCTGCTGCGGGCCGTCCGTGCTGGCACGCTGGCGCTGGCGAACGCGCTGGGCAACGGCGTCGCCGACGACAAGGTGGTGTACGCCTTCGTCGCCCGGATGATCACCTATTACCTGGGTGAGCAGCCCCTGCTCGACGATGTCCCGACCTACGTCTGCGGGGACCCCGACCAACGCGACCACGTCCTGGAGAACCTCGACCGGCTGGTCGTCAAGCCTGTCGACGGCTACGGCGGTGCCGGTGTCGTGATCGGCCCGGCCGCCGAGCCCGCGGAGCTGGCCCAGGCCCGCGCGGGCATCCTGGCCGACCCGCGGGGCTGGATCGGCCAGGAGGTCGTGTCACTGTCGACTCACCCGACCTGGGTGGACGGCGAGCTCGCGCCCTGTGCGGTGGATCTGCGGGCTTTCGTCTACGCCGGGCGGGAGACGATCGTCGCCCCGGCGGCGCTCAGCCGAGTGGCACCGGTCGGCAGCCTGATCGTCAACTCCTCGCGCGGGGGCGGTTCCAAGGACACCTGGCTGCTTCGGTCCTGACACCCCGAGGCTTCGGGTCACTGTGGTGTTGCGCACAGCAACACCGCTGTCATCGTGGTGAAACCTCGGCCCACGAAGGTGGGTGGCGCGGTAGGCGCCGCGTCACCCACTGATCGCACCTGGCGCGCGTCTACCTGTGACCTTCGCCGACTTCGGTGACTTCGGTGACCTGGATGCGTGGACCAGGCCGAGGGGGAGCAGAACGACCGTCTGACCGACCGATCGACGGGAGCTGGAACATGTGCGGGCTGAGCGGTGAGCTGAGGTTCGACGGCCGCGGGGCGGACGTCGCCGCGGTGGGGCGGATGACCGCCGCGATGGTCGCGCGCGGCCCGGACGGGGTCGGCACCTGGTCGGCGGGCCCGGTGGCCTTCGGTCACCGCCGACTGAAGATCATCGATCTTTCCGAGCGGGGCGCCCAGCCCATGGTCGACACCGCGCTCGGGCTCACGGCGGTGTTCAACGGCTGCATCTACAACTACCAGGAGCTGCGCGACCGGCTGGTCGACGCCGGGTACGGCTTCTTCTCCACCTCCGACACGGAGGTGATCCTCAAGGCCTACCACCACTGGGGCGCCCGCTGCGTCGACCACTTCGCCGGCATGTTCGCCTTCGCCGTCTACGAGCGCGACACCGGCCGGCTGGTCCTCGCCCGCGACCGGCTCGGGATCAAACCGCTCTACGTGACGCGGGACGCGCGCCGACTGCGGTTCGCCTCCAGCCTGCCGGCCCTGCTCGCCGGCGGCGAGGTGTCCTCCGACATCGACCTGGTCGCCTTCCACCACTACCTGTCGTTCCACGCCGTGGTGCCGCCGCCGCACACCATCCTCACGGACGTCCGCAAACTCCCGCAGGCCACCATCCGGATCGTCGAGGCGGACGGCACCACTCGCGACGAGGTGTACTGGCGCCCCGACTTCACCCGCCGCCCGGAGCACGCCGCCTGGACGGCGCGGGACTGGCAGGACGCGATCGGTGAACGGCTGCGCATCGCCGTGCGCCGGCGCATGGTCGCGGATGTGCCGGTCGGCGTGCTGCTCTCCGGCGGGCTCGACTCCAGTCTCATCGTCGCTCTGCTCGCCGAGGCCGGACAGCGTGACCTGGCCACGTTCAGCGTCGGTTTCGAGGACGTCGGTGGCGAGTCCGGGGACGAGTTCCACTATTCGGACATCATCGCCCGCCGCTTCGGCACCGACCATCACCAGATCCGGGTGCCCGGCAGCGGGCTGCTGCCGGCGATCGACGCGGCCGTCACCGCGATGAGTGAGCCGATGGTCAGCCACGACTGCGTCGCGTTCTACCTGCTCTCCCAGGAGGTGGCCCGGCACGTCAAGGTCGTGCAGTCCGGGCAGGGCGCGGACGAGGTGTTCGCCGGCTACGCCTGGTACCCGCCACTGGCCGCGGTACCGCGTGGCGACGCCGTGGACGCCTATCTGAGGGTCTTCGCCGACCGCCCACACGCCGATCTGCCGGAGATGGTCGAGGCGCACCATCTCATCGAGGCCGACGCGAGCCGCCACCTCGTCGCCGAACGGTTCGCCGAGCCGGGTGCGGAGACGTCCGTCGATGCCGCGCTGCGCCTCGACTCCACGGTGATGCTGGTCGACGACCCGGTGAAGCGGGTCGACAACATGACCATGGCCGCCGGTCTGGAGGCCCGCACCCCGTTCCTCGACCACGAGCTGGTGGAGCTGGCCGCGGCCTGCCCGCCCGAGCTGAAGCTCGCCTCCGGCGGCAAGGGCGTGCTCAAGGACCTCAGCCGACCGTTGATGCCGGTGGACGTCATCGACCGTCCGAAGGGATACTTCCCGGTCCCGGCCATCCGCCATCTCGACGGCCCGTTCCTGGAGCGGGTGGCCGACGCGCTGACGGACCCGGCCGCACGGGCCCGTGGGCTGTTCCGCAAGGACTGGATCGAGACGATGCTCGCCGAGCCGAACTCGAACCGCACAACGTTGGGAGCCAACGCGCTCTGGCAGGCCGCCCTGCTGGAGATGTGGTTGCAGACACAGGGGGTGTGAATGCTCCGTCCGGTCGAGTCGGTCTCCACCGGCATTCCGCTTCAGCCCGCCGCACCGCGGTCGGAGCAGGACGCAGTGGACGTCGCGCAGCACGCGGCGGAGGTCACTCAGCTCGCGGTTGGTGCTGGGCGACAAACGGCGGGCCCCGGGCAGGCCACGGCAGGCGCCGAGACCGACCTTCCCTGGCAGCGGCCCGGCTGCGGCCCACGTGACCTGGTCGACGAATGGGCCGCGCCGCCGAGCGTGCGCGGGGCGTCGCCCGGCCCGGACGGTGCCCTTGCCTTCGTCGGCGACCGCACCGGGATCCCCGCACTGTGGATCCGCGAGAGGGACGGCACCGAACGGGCCGTCGACACCGGCCCCGGCCAGGTGCGGTCCGTGTTGTGGTCTCCTGACGGAACGTGGATCGCCCTGGTCGTAGCGCCAGGCGGCGGGGAACGCACCGAGGTCCACGTGGTCCGGCCCGACGGCACAGGCCTGTGCCATCTGGCCGGCGGGCATGCGGCGGGCACCGCGGAACCGTCGGCGGCGACCGCGGTCCGGTGGGTTGCGGGCGGCCGGCTTCTGCTGATCACCGAATCCGTCCGATCCGGCCTCACCCATGCTCTCGCCGTCGATCTGTCGGGCCATCGTCGTCACCTCGCGGTCGGACTGGCCCTGCAGGTCTGCGCCGTGCACGAGGAAGCGCAAGGTCCGGGTGACGCTGACGGCCGGTTGTCGTTGCTGCTGCGGGAGGGCCCGCGTGGAGCTCGGCGGATCCTGCTGAGCCGGGTCGCGGTCCCCGACTTCGCGGTCGCTGCCCCAGCAGTGGCCGCGACCGTACCGGCGTCCGAGCAGCCGGGGCCAGCTACCGAGGTGCTGCTGCCCGCCACCGAGGTGCTGCTGCCCTCGGCCGCGGTGGCGGCCCGCTTCGTGGTTCCCGGTGGCACCGCCACCACCGTCGCCGGCACGTTCACCGCCGACGGTTCCAGCGTGCTGCTCGCCAGCGACCTGGGGCGGGAGCGGGCGGGCCTGCTGGAGGTCATCCCGCGCCCCGACGGCACCCCTGGCTCGGTGCGGCTGCTGATCGGGCGCGACGACGCCGACCTGGAACGCTTCATCCTGGTCGACCCGACCACGGCCGTGCTGAGCTGGAACGTCGGCGGACGCAGCGAGCTGGTGCTGTTCGACCTCGCGAACGACGTGACCCGAACCCTGCCGTCGCCTCCGAGAGAGGTGGTCACCCGCCTTCTGAGCAGCCCCGATGGATCCACGCTGATCCTGGGACTCGCGGGGTCCACCACCCCCGGTGAGGTGTGGACGCTGGATCTGGCACAGGCGGGAGTAGCGGAGCAGGGCCAAGGCCTGGCTCCGGGTGATACACACGCGGCGGAGGGGCCCGCCTACCGATGTCTGGTCTCCCACACACCGACGGCTTACCCCACGGTTGAGCTCGCGTCGGTTGAGCCCGCCTCCGTCGACGGTGTGCTGGACCGGTCGGCGTTGGCGGCCGAGTCCGTCGGCTACCGGCTGGTCCGCCCGATCTCCCACCGCTTCGGTGCCCACGACGGGCTGGAACTGAGCGGCTGGTGGTATCGCCCGCCTGTCGGCCCGGGCCCGGTGCCGACGCTGCTGTACTTCCACGGTGGCCCGGAGGCGCAGGAACGCCCTGTGCTGAACCCGCTGTTCCACGCGCTGCTCGCACGGGGCATCGCCGTCTTCGCACCGAACGTGCGGGGCTCGACCGGGTTCGGCCGGTCCTTCGAGGAGGCCGACCACCTGGAGCGGCGGTTCGCCGGAATCGCCGACGTCGCCAGCGCCGTCACCTATCTGGTGGATGAGGGCCTGGCGGCCCCGGGCCGGATCGGGGTGGCGGGCCGCTCCTACGGCGGCTACCTGACGCTGGCCGCGCTCGTCGGGTTTCCCGAGCTGTTCGCCGTGGGCGTCGACGTGTGCGGCATGGTGGACCTGGAGACCTTCTATCAGCACACCGAGCCGTGGATCGCCGCACCTGCCGTCACCAAGTACGGGGATCCGGTTGCCGATCGTGATCTCCTGCGGGCGCTCTCGCCATTGCACCGGATGGACGCACTCGCGGCTCCGCTCATGGTCGTGCACGGCGACCACGACACCAATGTCCCGGTGTTCGAGGCCGAGCAGACTGTCGCCGCCGCGCGGGCTCGCGGGGTGCCGTGTGAGTACCTGCTCTTTTCGGGAGAGGGGCACGAGGTCTCCGAGCGGGGTAACAGGCTCGCCTTCGTTCGCGCCGTGGTGGAGTTCGTGGCAGCCCACCTGGTGACCGCGGATGTGCCGGAGACCCTCGGCGAGGCGGTCTGAGGCGCGCGGTCGCGGCTACCCGGGCCTCCACCGGGGGTGTGTCCGGGCTTCTCCCGCCTCGTGGGGGAGCCCGTCCACACATCGCGCGATGGAGCTGTAACAATGAGTAATGTGAAGATAGAGGAGCTGGAGGCCGAACGTACCTGGCTCGCGTTCGATCCCATGAGGCAGCTGCGGCCTCACCTGACTTCGGCCGGTTTCGTCCGGCTGGTGAACGAGGAACAGCGGCCGCAGGGGTACCGGCTGGTGGGCTCGTGGGACGGTGAGTCGGGCCGCGTCGTCGCGGCCGCCGGGTTCCGGGAGAGCAGTTCCCTGGCCTATGGCAGGCATCTGCTCGTGGATGACCTGACGACGATGCCGAACATGCGTGGGCGCGGTCATGCCACCCGGCTGCTCGCCTGGGTCGAACGCGAGGCGCGCCGCCTGGGCTGCGCGCAGATCCACCTCGACGCCGGCACCCACCGCCATGACGCGCATCGGCTCTTCCTCCGTACCGGCTTCACGATCCCGTCCTTCCACTTCGCCCGCCGTCTTTGAGCGGTGTGAGGCGGGATGGGATCCTTCGAGATCGCTGGGGTCTGCCCTGCTCGTCGGCCGAGCCCTCTCGTGGGGGACGCGGTCCCCGTGGCCCTTCCCCGACGCCAGGTCAGCGACCCGGCCGGCGAGCCCGTCGTAGTTCGCCGTGCCCGAGTACGCCACCCGGCTGCTGGCCGCAGGCGCCCGTGGGACCGGCTACCTGCTCAAGGAACGGGTCCTGCATCCCGACCATCTCAGCCGGACGCTGCACCGGCTGGCCGCCGGCGGCACGGTGATCGACCCGGACGTCGTGGGTGAGCTCGTCGGCTCGGTACACCGGGTCGATCCGCTGGACCGGCGGACAACCGGCGGGTCCTGGCGGTCCTCGCCTGTCTCCAGCGGCGCTGAACCCGCCGGCCCTGTCGTTGTCCGCCTGCAGCTGCTGTCCGCCTGCAGCTGCAGGCCGCTGGTAGCTGCTGTCCACCGCCGCCGGTTGCTGGTGCCCGCTTGCGGTTGTTGCCTGCTTGCGGCGCGCCAGCCTTCGACGCCGCGCGTCGTGGCTGTGGCGGGCCGGTCGGGATCGCCGCCGGTTGAGATCCAGCCGCCGGTCGAGATGTCGAGATCCGGCCGCTGGTCCGGATTCAGCCGCGGTTCTAGAACCAGCCGCGGCGGGCGCCGAGGGCCTGCAGCTGCTGGTGCAGCGCGCCGGCCATGGCGTGGCGGTCGGTGTCGTGGTGGCCGACCCGGAAGCGGCTGAGCTGGTCGCCGCCGGAGTGCAGCAGCCCACCGCGGCGGTCGGCCTCCAGCACGACGTCCATGCCCGCGCCGTCGACGAGGAAGGTGACCTCCAGTTCCTTGATCCGGTTGGCGTACTCCCCGGACGGCTTCAGCTCGATCTCCTGGTAGAAGGGCAGGTCCGAGCCGTGCACGTGGCCTTTCTCGACGTCGGCGGAGTGGAAGTGGAAGCCGAGGTCGCCGAGCGCGGCGAGCACCGTCTCCTGCACCGGCAGCGGATGCACGGCCACCGGGTCGAGGTCACCCGGGTCGAGTGCGCCGGGGATCGACAGCGTGGTGCGCACGCCGATCTTCATGCCGTGCAGATGCCAGCCGGCGACGTCGGTGATGGGTGTCTGCCAGGGCACCGGCAGCTCGAAGCGGCCGGACTGCTTCTCGCCGGGCCGGATCACGAACCCGCCGCCGATCTGCTGGGTGCCGAAGGTGACCTGCTCGTGCCAGGTGGAGTCCTCGGTCTCGACCTCGACGGTCGCCTCCAGCGCGACGAGCACCCGTTCGATCTCCTGGTCGACCGAGCCACCGGTGATCGTGGTCAGCCCGGTCACCACCGCACCGGGCAGTGCGTCCGGACGATCCAGCACCGTCTCCACCTCGGCGGCGCCGACACCGAGCCGCGACATGAACCGCTTCATTCCCATGGCTGTTCCGTCCCCTTGTCACTGGATGGGTTGTCACTGGATGTGTTCTCCGGTGGAACGCAGGCGGGTGCGTCCCATGCCATCACATAGCTGTAGCAGGTACGCGGCGCCTGATCGCGCCAGGTCATGGACCAGACACCCCGGGCTGGCCGGGAATCCATACGCCTGACGAGAAATCATCTCGACACGGTGCGACACGGTGCGACACGGTGCGACGGGGTGCGACACGTCGTGTGTCGAATCGTCCGTGGGCGTCGGGATGTGGGCGCGTGGAGTCAGTGAACTACGCCGCCGATGGCTCGACATGGTGGATTTCTCGACCCACCTGGAGGACGGTGAGCCTATGGGGCGAGCAACAACGCGACGTCGGGTCATGCGGGTGACTCTGGGGACGGAGCCGACGTCGCGACCCGACACCATCGTCGGGGAGGAACCGCTGGAGATCCGGGTGGGCGGGCACCCGCTGGCCGTCACGATGCGGACGCCCGGCGACGACATGGATCTCGCGATGGGCTTCCTGCTCGGTGAGGGCCTGATCGCGACCGCCGCCGACATCGCGGGCATGCGCTACTGCGCCGGCAGCGAGGGTTCCGTCGACGACGAGGGGCGCCTCACCTACAACGTGCTGGATGTGACACTCGCGCCGGGCGTGCCCGAGCCCGATGTGGACCTGCGGCGCAACTTCTACACCACCAGTTCGTGCGGGGTGTGCGGGCGGGCGAGCATCGACGCGGTCCGCCTGCGCGGGCGCTACGAGATCGGCGCCGACCCGGTGCGGATCACCGCCGAGGTCCTGGTCGACCTGCCGGGACGTCTGCGCCGTGCGCAGCGACTGTTCGCCGCGACGGGCGGGCTGCACGCCGCGGCCCTGGCGGACGTCGACGGTGAGGTCCTGGTGGTGCGTGAGGATGTCGGGAGGCACAACGCGGTCGACAAGGTCGTCGGCTGGGCGGCCCGGGCGGGCCGGGTGCCGCTGCGGGGCCATGTGCTGCTGGTGAGCGGCCGGGCGTCCTTCGAACTGGTGCAGAAGGCGCTGCTCGCCGGCATCCCGGTGCTGGCGGCCGTGTCGGCGCCGTCCGCGCTCGCGGTGGACCTGGCGGAGGAGTGCGGGATGACTCTCGCCGGCTTCGTCCGCGGATCGTCGATGAACCTGTACACGGGTGCGCACCGGGTGATCCTGCCCGCGGTGGCCGCCGCCCGCTAGCCCGCTCGCCAGCCCGCCCGGAAGTTGGAAAACCGTCGTGCGATGGGATTATGGGCGGGCGATGACAGGCTGGCCGGCGGTGGCCGGTCGGCCCGCCGGAACCACCCGATAACATCTCCAACCGTGACCTGCATCGTCGGTGTGGAGCACGACGGACGGGTCGTGATCGGGGGAGACAGTGCTGGCGTCGCCGGCTGGTCGATCACGGTCCGTGCGGACACGAAGGTCTTTCGTAACGGCGAGTTCATCATGGGGTTCACGGATTCGTTCCGGATGGGCCAGCTGCTGCGTTACAGCCTCGTTCCGCCCGTTCCTCACACCTGGGACCTTGACCGCTTCATGGCCACCGAGTTCGTCTCGGTCGTCCGGGACTGCCTGAGGGAGGGGGGCTACGCGCGCAACGACGCCGGCAACGAGTCGGGCGGCCAGTTCCTGGTCGGTATCCGGGGTCAGCTCTACCGGATCGATTCCGACTACCAGATTGGCCGGACCGTCGACAACTACGATGCCGCCGGCTGCGGCGAGGAGTATGCGCGCGGGTCGCTGCACAGCACCATCGGCGAGGAGCCGGAGGAGCGGGTCCGCAAGGCGCTGGAAGCGGCGGCGCACCATTCCACCGGTGTCTGCCCGCCTTTCCACATCATCTCCGACGACGGCACCCATCGCGACGGCGGCGACATCGACGACCGCACGACCTTCTGAGCCTGCGCGGGCGAGATACCGCAGGAGCGCGTCCCGTCCGCGTCCGAGCACCGGTGCCCGGACGCGGACGGCGCCATCGCACGTCCGGCAGCGAGCCGCACCCCTGCCGTGGCAGGAGTTCTGTGACCCCTCGTGAATTCCGCTCTTGGCGGGTATCGTCGCGGAATACGGCACTACGCTTCGCTCTGCGGAACACCTGGGAGCTGGAACGTGCCAAGCAGAAGTATGCATGCTGGTCGCCGCAGCCGTCTGTCTGACGACCGCACTGCGGCCCTCTGTTGCTTCTGGGCGAGATCCCCGAGCCATGCGGAGCTTCCCACGCCTGTTACGCGGGCAGCCCCTCGTTCCGCTGACCTGACAACTTTGACGCTGCGCTCCCCGCCGAGCCACGTCGAGGTTCTCCCTGGTCGACCAACGGTCACCTGCGGCCGTTTGAAGCGGCGATCGGTGTTGCAGCTCGAGGCCGCCAGCGCTGTCGATGAGCCCGACCCCCTGATCCCACGGGGAAGCCGCGGAGTCGATCGGAGCACGACGAACTGTCACGATGAGATGACCTGGATGCGGGCCGGCGAGAACGCGGCGATCAGACGACAACCATCGACGTCGCCTGATCGAAGGCCCTGCCAGCCGCCTCAGTCCCGGAACGACGAAGCGAGCGTTCGACTATTTTGTAAGCCGAGTATCCGGGGGGCTCAAAAGTGACGGCAGATCCGCAGCGGACCCGGCGTCTGTTGCAGCTGTACGCGTACTCTCTCGCGTGTTTGCTTACTATTGCGTTGGGTGCAGTTCTCGTCTATCTCGACAGTAGTCTCAACCTGCAGCAGGTATCGTCGTCGATCGGACTCAGTCTGATCGCCTCGGTCATCTTCGCGGTCATCTTCGCCATGTTGAGCAACCGGATACAGGAGCGTGCCGCCGCGGAAAGTATCGAGGAGGGAATGAAGGCTGCATCCTTTGAGCTGCGGCAGGATCTGGTGCGGACGAACACCCTCTTCCTTCCATCGGGCTCGTACCCTCCCCTCGACCCGGGGGCCTCTTTTGGAGACCGGTACAACAGCGACATGATGGCTAGCCTGGAGGGGTCCTCCTACTACGCGTTTCGAGGCCCCGCAGGGCGTTATATCGCAGCGAGGCTGAAAAGCGCGCGAAGTTTTCCCCAGGAAGTCCGCGTATCGATACTCAGCCCCGGTGACCACGTCCTGATAGCACGCCGTGCTGCTGACCGGCAGTCCTGGGTCCGCTACCGCTCGATGACCCAGGCGCAGCTTGAGGACCAACTGCGGACCGAACTCATCCTGACCATCGTATCGTTATTTGACTATCGCAGGTTCTGCCCCGTCGACCTGGTATACACCGAGGACACGGCGGTGTACCGGTACGAGATCTTCGATGACGCCGTGTTCGTGTCGTGGTTCCACGGCCCGAATTCCAGGGGCAAGGAGATGCCGGAGTCATTCCGCTTCGGCGCGTCGTCCTTCATGTATCTCACGCTGCGGCTCGATATTGCTCGAAGATTCCAACTCGCCAACAACAAGATTCGCTTCGACTCGACTCATGACGATCAGTTTCTTGTCGATCACCTAAGCGATCTCACCGGGCGTCCGGTGTCAACGGACGACGTGGAACGGTGGAGGGCTGAGTACGTCTCCCACACGGCTGGGTTCACCACCTACCTGGACGGGTTGCGGGGGCGGTCCGGTCGATGACCATCGGCTGGCGCAATCGGCCATCGGGTCGGGTGGGGTGGGACCAGGTGCCGTCTGATCGAAACCCGGTCGCCCGGCAATGTCACCGAGGATAACGTTGCACTACTGAGAGTATGGGTCAGGTTCTCGGCGGGTGCGCCAGGTTCCCATTGTCCGGGAAGATATCTCCCGCTTAAGCAGCGAGCCGACGACGGCGCAGGTGTGCCATCTTTTCGAGAACCTTGGTCCTGATCTAACGGCTGACTTCGGGGATGCCGACATCGATGATATAGTCGCTCGGGCGCTCCACGACAGGAATCCATATGAATAGTCTCGTCAGTGACATCTGCCAAGCTTTTGATGCGAGTGATAGTGACGCGTTGCGTTGTCGTGCGGCGAACTTTCTGGAGTGCCTACTCGACGGGTCGGCCGAATACCGTCCGTCGAGGCATCCGCTCGGTTTTGTATGTATCTCGCTGCTCCGTGACAACCATTCGGGCCTCTGTCTCCACCTCTGGCCGGAGGCGCCGGACGGAAAGAAGGTGTCGACGGTTCATTCCCACAGCTGGGACCTTCGTAGCTTCGTGCTGACCGGCTCGCTGGTCAACCGGGTGCATCGAATCGACCGAATCGACCGAGGCGCCGAGGCGCTGCAGCGCGTCTTCGAGGTAGCAAGCGACGGGCTGTCGGATGTTGTCACACAGACCGTGGACTTTGTGACCGAGTGCGTTGTCGAGGAACGGCGTGTCGATGGGGGCACCTTCTACCTGCTGCCGGCCGGGGTTTTCCACACCTCCGAACCGTGCGGGCCGTCGGTCGCCGCGACCGTGGTGTCCGGCCACCGCCGCGGTGATTTCAAGGACTGCTTCCTCGGCCCTGCTGACATGGCGCCGGGAATACTGCGTCGGTCTCCATGCGATGCCACCGAGGTGATGCGCGTCGTTCATGCCTCGCTGAGCGCTGGCACGTATTAGCCCTTCGGAACGTGATCCCGAGGGGTCGCGGCCCGGCGGACGCCGCGGCCGTGCGCCAGCTGCCCGGACCGCGCTGCATGGGCCCGTCCGCCGATGACGGTCGGCCGCCGGGCCAGCAAATAGCCAGCTGCGCGGGCCGAGAGGGCACCGGTCCCAGGGCCGCGGCTGGCTCGGGAACCTGGGTGGGTCAGGTCCGGTTGCCGACCCGTTCCGCGGCCATCGCCGCCCACGAGGTGGGGCCGGTGAGCGGTGAGAAGTTCTCTGCCGCGGAGGTCAGCGCGTCGTACTCGCCGTCGGCCAGCGTGATCTCCGCCGCCGCCGCGTTGCTCTCCAGCTGGGCGACGCTGGACGCACCCGGGATCGCGACGACGTTCGGGTGGTGAACAGCCCAGGCCAGGGCGATCTGGGCGACGGTCGCGTCGTGCCCGGACGCCACCTCGCGCAGGACGTCGAGCAGCGGCGTGAGACGAGCCAGGTTCTCGGTGAGGAACAGCGGGTTGGCCTTGCGCACCGCCCCGCGCGGGCGGTTCGTCACGTCGTAGCGCCCGGAGAGCAGCCCCTGCGCCAGCGGGCTGTAGGCGATGATCAGACGGCCCTCGCGGCGCGCGAACGGGATCAGATCGCGTTCGGGCTGGCGGCGGACCAGGCTGTACTGGACCTGGTTGGACAGCACCCGGCTGCCCAGCGCGGTCTCCGCGGCGCGCCAGCGCTCCAGGGAGTAGTTGCTGACGCCGACCTCGTCCACGACGCCGACCTGGCGCAGCGAGGCCATCCCGCGCATGGTCGTGCCGTCCCGGATGACGGGGTTGGGCTGGTGCACCTGATACAGGTCGATCGTGCGCACGCCGAGGCGGTTCGCGCTGGCGATGGCGCGCTGCTCGACCACCGGAGCCACCGGGAGCACCGGGAAGATCTTGGTGGCGACGAACGCCTCCTCCGGCCGCACCGCGGTGGACGTCTCCCAGCCCAGCGCCGCGGCCTCGGCGAGCGCGTCGCCGAGGATGCGCTCGCTTCGCCCGAAGGCATACATCTCGGCCGTGTCGAACAGCGTCACGCCGAGCTCGAGGGCACGCCGGACGATCAGCACCGCGTCCGTCTGCGCGTAGGAAGAGCCGTAGCCCCATTCGCGCGAGCCGAACTGCCACGTGCCCAGCCCGATCTTGGAGATCTTCTTCGTTGTGGAGACGACATCCACATAGCGCATGGCAACCAGTCAACGCCACCGGCGCGCCGAGGGCGAGGGGAGCCGGGAACATCGGCGGATCCTGCGGTGGCCCGTCCCATATGTTGCCGGGCCGGCGTACGCCTGCCGGGCCGGCGTACGCCTGCCGGGCCGGCGTACGGCGTGGGCGATGTCCGGGGTCTGACAGGACCGGGCAGGATGCTGGTCCTGCCACCGGCGGCCCGGGCTGCTAGTTTCCCGGACAGTCCGGTTAGTGCGGCTCGTGCCGCGGTGGGCCGGTACGCCGATGGGAGGGAGCGCGGTGGTAACGCAGTTCAGTCGAGGGCAGAAGTCCCAGCTGTCGGCGATCACCGCTGGCACCGATCTGTACATCGGGATCCAGATCAACGCGCCGGGTGAATGGGACGTGTCCTGCTTCGGCCTGGACGCTGCCGACCGGCTTTCTGACGACCGCTACTTCATCTTCTTCAACCAGCCGAAGTCGCCCGAGTCCTCGATCCAGCTGCTCGGCGCGCAGTCCGGTGACACCCAGTCGTTCCGGATCACACTGGACCAGGTCCCGGCGGCCGTCCACAAGCTGGCCTTCTGCGCCGCGCTCGACGGAGCGGGCAGCGCCGCCCAGATCACCTCCGGCTACCTGCGGATCGTCGCCGGTGGTACCGAGGTGCTGCGCTACTCCTTCACCGGCGCGGACTTCTCGGACGAGCGCGCGATCATGATCGGCGATGTCTACCGCAAGGGAGTCTGGCGCGTCGCCGCGGTCGGCCAGGGCTTCCGCGGGGGCCTCGCGGAGCTGATCCGCAGCTACGGCGGCGAGGTGGAGGACGAGCCGGCGGCGCCCCCGCCGGGTGCTCCGTCCTTCGCGCCGCCGCCCGGCGCGGGCCCCGGCGGCGCCCCCGGGTTCGGCGCGCCGCCCGCCCCCGTCTCGCAGACCAAGCCGGCTCCCGCGCCCGCCTACAACGCGCCCCCGCCGCCCTCGGCTCCCGTTCCGGGTCACGGGCAGCCGCAACCGGCCTACAACCAGGGCTACGGGCAGTCGCAACCGCAGCCACAGCCTGCGTACGGCCAGGCCGGCGGCGCCCACCAGGGGTACGCCCAGCCGCCCGCGGCGCCGCCCGCCCCACCAGGGATGCCCGGCGGCCCCGGCCACGGCCACGGCGCTCCCGGTCCGGGGATGCCCGGCCAGCAGATGCCAGGCCAGCAGATGCCCGGAGGGCACGGTGGCCCCGGCGGGCCGGGTGGGTTCGGTGGTCCCGTGCCGGGAGGCTACGGAGCCGGCCCGGGCGGCCAGCCGCACCCGCCGGCCGGGTTCCCCGGGCCGGTGCCCTACCTGCCGTCCCAGGCCCAGCCCATCCAGCCGGGCGCCATGAACAGCCTCAACCCGTACCGCGAGGTGCCGACGGCGGGCCGTTGGACGCAGCAGAACGGCAAGCTGGTCAAGGTGACCCTCGGGCCGGACGCGCTCGCCCTGCGCGGCTCGATGGTCGCCTACCAGGGCAACGTCGAGTTCGACTACAAGAGCGGGGGCCTGCGCGGCCTGATCGAGGAGAAGCTCACCGGGCAGGGGCTCAAGCTCATGACCTGCCGGGGCAACGGTGAGGTCTTCCTCGCGCGGGATGCCGCGGACCTGCATATCGTCGATCTCGGTAACTCGTCGCTGTGCATCAACTCGAAGAACCTGCTGGCCATGGACGCCACCGTGCGCTCCGAGGTCCGCCGGATCGAGAGCCCCGGCATCCCGGGTGGCGGTTTCTTCCACTTCGAGGTCTCCGGGCCGGGCTCGGTGGTCGTGATGACCAAGGGCACACCGATGACCCTGAACGTCGCCGGGCCGACGTTCGCGGACATGAACGCGCTGGTGGCCTGGACGTCCGGCATGCGGGTGAGCGTGTCGACCCAGGTGCGCGTCTCCCGCACGATCTACGCGGGGGCCAGCGGGGAGTCGTTCGCGCTGCAGTTCATGGGGTTCGCGGGTCACTTCGTCGTCGTCCAGCCCTACGAGGTCTGACATGCGTCCGACGTCTGACATGCGTGCGAGGTCTGACATGAGTCGCGTGGCGTGGCCCGACGGCCCGGGGCGTGGACGGGCAGTGGGCGGACGGGCAGTGGGCGGACGGGCAGAGGGGAGCGTGCCGTGCAGGGCAGCCTGATGGACCACTACGGTCCGACGCCGGTCATGGATCGGATGAGCAAGCACGGATCCAAGATCGCCAAGGTGGTCATGATGCCGGGCCAGGACCTCTTCGCGAGGGTCGGCTCGATGATCGCCTACGAGGGCCTCATCGACTTCAACCCGCAGCCGCCGCAGCTCGGCCGGATCGCGTCGTCCTGGGCGACCGGCGAGGGCGTGCCGCTGATGACCGCCACCGGCCAGGGCCTGCTCTACCTGGCCGACTACGGCAAGGAGGTCATCGTCGTCCAGCTCGCCGGCGAGGGCCTGTCGATCAACGGCAAGAACATCCTGGCCTTCGACGCCGGCCTGCAGTGGGGCATCGAACGGGTCAAGGGCGTCAACATGCTCTCGGGCATGGGGATGTTCAACGTCGTGGTGCGCGGCCACGGCTGGGTGGCGCTGACGGCCAAGGGCAACCCGATCATGCTGGACACCCGGGAGGCGGCCACCTTCGTCGACACCGACGCGCTCGTCGCCTACACCGACGGCCTGCGGGTGGAGCCACGGCGCACCGCCCGCCTCGGTGGCCTGATCGGGCGTGGCTCGGGCGAGGCGTTCCAGCTGGGCTTCTCCGGTCAGGGGTTCGTCGTGGTGCAACCGAGCGAGGACGAGCGCCCGAGTTTCTCGGTGCGGGGCTGACCGTCGGCGTGGGTGAGAGGATCTGATCATGACGCACGGCGGGATGTACGGCGGTCACCCGGGCGGTAACCCCGGTGGGATGCCAGGGGGGATGCCCGGCGGCTACCCGCCCGGCCCGGGTGTGCCCGGTGGCTACCCGCCCGGGGGAATGCCGCCAGGCGCGGGTGGTCCTGGCGGGCCGGGTGGTGGCATCCGCAGCAGCCTGCTCGACAACCCCGAGGTCAACAGCAACGAGCGGTTCACGCTGCAGAACGGCAAGATGCTCAAGGCGACCCTCGGCGCCCAGGGCATGCGTGGGTTCTACGCCCGGCGTGGCGCCATGGTCGCCTACCAGGGTGCGGCGACCTTCGACGCCCACTGGGAGGGCTGGGGCTCGCGGTTCCGCAGCTTCTTCAGCGGCGGCGAGGGCCTGAACCTGATGAAGGTCGCCGGCTCCGGCACGGTCTACCTCGCCAACCAGGCGCAGGACATCCACATCCTCGATCTCGCCGGCGACGGGCTGACCGTGGACGGCAAGAACGTGCTCGCCTTCGACAAGGCGCTGAACTGGGACCTCGTCCGAATCGACAGCCAGGTCGGGATCGCCGGTGTCGGCAACTACCAGGTCGACCTGCGCGGCGACGGCCAGGTGGTGGTGTGCACCACCGGGGCCCCGCTGGTGATGCGGGTGACCTCGCAGAACTACTACTTCGCGGACGCGGACGCCGTGGTCGGCTGGTCGTCGAGCCTGCAGGTCTCGATGCAGGCAGCGGTCACCTCCAGCGCGGCCTGGAAGCCGCGGGGCAACACCGGGGAGAGCTGGCAGCTGCAGTTCAGCGGCGAGGGCTACGTGATCGTCCAGCCGTGTGAGCTGCTCCCGCCCTATGACGCGCTGGCCGGTTCGGGCCTCGCCGGGCAGTTCGGTCTCGGTCAGGGCGGGTTCGCCGGCAACCAGCTGGGCGGTCACGGCGGAGGCCACGGAGGCGGCCACGGCGGCGGCTTCGGTGGCCTCGGCGGCTTCGGCGGCGGTCCGGGTGGGTTCGGCGGCCTGTTCGGCGGCAACCCGGGCCGGCACTAGCCAGCCAGGTCCCTGGCCCTTTCGGGTGGGCGGCCCGGGGGAGAGACGATCCACCCGGCCTGTCGGGTGCCCGCGGGCTGTGCGGGACGGCCGCGGCGTGGGCTGACGCCCCCCCAGCGCCGTCCGTTCCGGGTGGGCACTCTGGTGCCCACCCGTGGCGGGGTGTCCGCCCGTGGCTGCGGCTGAGCCCGCATCCGTCCTCCGGACGTCGTCACGCTGCCGGCTCCGGAGCAGCCCGTAGTCGACCGGCTCGGCCGGGACGTCCTACCGGGCCGGGACGTCCTACCGGGCCGGGACGTGTCCCGCCACGGCGTCCCGGCCCAGGTCCGGCAACGATTCCATCGATCATCTGCCGGTGACCATGTCCGCGGCCGGAACTGCGCGAGTTCCCGGCCTCTGCCCCGGAGCGACCGGCCCGGTTGATCACCGGCAGGTTCCGGATCCACATCGCCGGAAAGAAATCATCCCGGTGTGTGCACCGTTTTCCTCTTGCCCGATCTGAGGTATTGGTGAGACTGATTGCAGCCACGCTGGTTCGGTGACCTGGGCTGCATTCCACGGGGAGGCAGGTAGTGTTCCCCCCGCGTCAACACCTCGTAAAATTCCATCGCGTCGGAAGGGCTCTTTGAAATGACTCAGCAGGAGCAGCAGCAGCAGCGTCAGCAGATCGAGCGGCAGCTGCGCCAGAACTGGCGGCAGCTTCGCTACCGGCTGCTCGACCAGTTCGGTCAGGTCAGCACCTCTGACGTTGATTCGGCGACGGGCATCAACGACCTCATCGCCCGGATCGCCGACAAGACCCACCACAGCGAGCGGTATGTCGAGAACCGGCTGCGGGAGCTCGTCGGCGTAGGCGCCCAGGGCGGACAGTCCGGTGAGCGCTTCGGTGGGGACCAGGGCCAGGAGGGGCAGCGCTTCGGCGACCAGTAACAACCCTGCTTACAACCGGCCAGGTGCGGAGGGGAGTTCATGGGCGGGAACTCTGCCTCCCCGCCTCTCCCCACGTGCCTGGCCGGCACACCCGCCAGGAGACCCGATCATTCGGTCGCCGCTGTGAGCAGCGACCGAAACTCCAGAAGGTCATCCATAAGCGACGTGTTCTGCACGGTCCGTGGCATCTGGCGAAGCTCCGCCAATATCGCGTCGGTCTCCGCCACTGTCGGGATGCCGTTGACAGAGGCCGTCAGCGACACGATATCAACCACGAGATCACCACCGTGAGGGGTCAAGGGAACGGATGTCCGGCTGGATGTCCGGATGCCTCACTGTTGCATGAAATGATGTATGCGGTGTTACGTGGTGAGTGCTCGCCGGTTACGGGTGCCGGTTCTCGCCCGCGTGATGCGGGATGACTGCCCTCGTCTGGTGCGAGAGATCGCCAGGGAGTGCGAGTCGTGATCGCTCCTGGCGAGAGAACGGATACGGTCGGCCTGCTGATCAAACCGAGAGCGTGTACCGGCGATCTGTTTCGGCGTGAAATGGCAGGCGCGGCATATGTTGATCCGGCCGGTGGGCCGGGTCTGGGCCGTGGAGGATCTCGGTCGGTTGGCGGATGTCAGGGCAGCTGGCTGCCGGCCCTCGGCAGCGTGGGGGTTCGGGCGAGCAGGACGACCCCGGCGGTGATCAGTGTGGCGCCGAGCGTGACGCCCGCCAGCTGCCCGGCGGTGCTCGGTACGGGAACGCCGTAGAGCAGAACCGCCAGCACATAGGAGATCACCGGGTTGGTGATGTTCATCGCCGTGATCGTCGGTGCGAGCGGCCCGCTCGCGTAGGCGGCCTGCCCGAGCAGCAGGCTGCTCGCCGTCGCCGCGGCGAGCGCATAGCCCTCCCAGCTGATCGCCGTATGCAGGATGCCGTCGGTGAGGAGCAGTTCCGTGGTCTCCTTCATCAGCACCGCGGTCAGGGCGTAGAACAGCCCCGCCGCGACGCCGAACAGGCCCGCGCGGGCGGCCGGCGGCCGGCCGAGTGAGATCACGACCAGCAGGCCGGCCAGTGCCACCGTCGCCGCGATCGCCGCGACCAGGCGCGTCTCGTCGATGCCGCCCGAGGCGGGCAGGTCGCCCCGCGCCGACAGCAGCGCGGCCAGGCCACCGCAGATGCCCGCCGCACCCCACCAGGCACTCGGGGACATCCGCCGCCCGGTGCCGATCAGGCCGAGGGGAAGCGCGAACAGCAGCTGGCAGACCATCAGCGGCTGTACCTCGGCGACCGACCCCAGGTGCAGCGCCGCCGCCTGGACGCAGAAGCCGCTGATGTTCGCCAGCCAGCCCAGCACCCACAGCCTGTCCCGGACGAGCTCGGCCAGCAGCCCGATGCCGGGCACGGCGTGCGCGCTGTCGGCGCGGGTCGCGAAGCTGCTGCGGCCGGCGGCGCGTTGCTGCAGCGCGGCCGACGAGGCGAGCAGGAACGCGGCGAGAAGAGCGACGGGGACGACAGCGGGCATGGTCACCCACCCAGGATGGCAACCGGACAGGCAAGATCACGTGATCGGAATTGTCACAGACGGACAGGTGGGTGTCGCGGCCGGTTCAGGCTGATCGGGCCAGTGGCCGCCCGGGAGGTGGCGACGTCCGGGCACGGCCGGTCAGTTCCGCCGACGTCAGTTCCGGTGATGTCAGCTCCGGTGATGTCAGCTCGGCCAGCGCTGCCCGCAGCGCCGTCCCGAAGAGCACCGGGTCGAGCCGGGCGGGATCGACTGTCGCGGCGACGCAGTAGCGGTCGTTCCAGCCGAGCGCACCCACCGAGAGCGGTACCTGCGCGGCGAGCGGGACGATCGGGAAGACGTCCCGCAACGGGCACCCGAGCAGCTCCAACGGCCGTGGCGCCCCGCGCATGTTCGACACGATCGCGGTGAAGAACCGTGCGCGGTAGACCGAGCGGGCCGCCGCCCGGTGCAGCGGAGCCGGCAGCGCCCCCATGAGGCGCAGGGCCGCGGCGCTCGCCGGCAGGCGTCCCGACGCCCTTCGGCCCCGCGCGCGGCGGGTGATCTGCTCGGCGCGCCGGTCCGGCGGCATCGGCCCGAGTGGCACGTCAAGGCGCAGTGCCGCGGTCAGATTGCCGGGGCCGCGGGGAACGCCATGCTGATTCGAACCGGGCATGCGCATGGTCACGGGGACGGCTGCGCGCAGCACCTGTCCGGACGGCTCCTCGCCGGCCGCCGCCACGGCCGCCGTGGCAGCGGATCCGACCGCGGCCAACAGCAGATCGGTCACCGTCACCTCGAGCCGGTGGGCACAGGACCGAACCGCGGGAAGCGACCAGGAGGTCGTGAGGTAGGCGCGTGACCTGCCGAGCGGACCGGACAGCGTCATCGGCGGCGCGGCACCGTCACGGGCGAGGCTCACCAGCCCACTCACGACAGTGGCTGGTCGGGTGACGGGTGTGCGCGCGACCCGGGCCAGCCGTCGGGCCCGCCCCGGTCCCGGGGCCGGCCCGCCCGGGCTGGTGGTGACGCTGTCGGCCGGCGGGTGCAGGTTGGTCGGGGAGCGCAGGTCGGTCGGGCCGTGCAGGTTGGCTGGCAGGTGCGGGTCGGTCGGAGCATGCAGGTCGGGCGGCGGGTGCAGGTCCTGCGGGCGGTGCGGGTCCGGTGGGGAGGGCAGGTCCAGGAGGTGGCGCAGCAGCGCCACGACGCCGAGTCCGTCCGCCACCGCATGGTGGACGATGACCACGACCGCCACCCGATGCGCGCCCAGGCCGCGGACCAGCCAGATCCGCCAGGGCGGGCGGTCCGGGTCGAGCGGCGTCACGCTCAGCCTGGCGACCAGGCCGTCGAGGGCGGCCTGCCCCCCGGGTGCGGGCAGGTGCGTCTCGCGCACATGCCAGGACAGATCGATGTCGCCGTCGCTCGCCCAGCGGTGGTGACGCAGCCGGCCCGCCGGCACCACCCGCCGGGTGAGGCGGGACATCGCCGACAGCCGTGCCGCCACGTGCCGCCGCAGTGCGTCCAGGGTCGGTGGTGCTCCGAGGGAGGTGTCGAGCACCGCCACCCCGCCGACGTACTGGGGGTTGGTGGCGGTCTGCACATGGAGGAACAGTTCGTCGGCCGCGGCCACCCGCCGGGTGCCGCTCGCGGTGGCCCGCCGGCCCATCCCGCCGGCGACCGGCGCGGCGACCGCCACGGCCGCGCCACCCGCGACCAGGTCGAGCACGTAGTGGTTCGCCGTCGCGAGGACCACCAGCATCGTCACGCCCAGATGGGCCGCGCCGAACGCCCGGCCGGCCGGGCCGACCCGCCGCGCGCGCATCGAGGCCACCACCATCCACACCGCCCAGGCCACGTGCAGGCTCGGCATCGCCGCGAACTGGTTCGCCCCCGCCGACACCGGCCCACCTCCCCACGACAGCGGCGGATGGTGGATCGCGACGATGTCGACGAATCGCTCCCCGGGCAGCAGCCGTGGGGGAGTGGTCGGCCACAGCGCGAAGCAGGCGACGCCGAGCAGGGTCGTGACCGCCAGGCTGTCACGGGCCCAGCGGTACGTCGGGTCGGCTCGCGCCCACAACACGCCGAGCAGGCCGAAGGTCGTGATGATGTAGGTGGTGGCGTACTCCCAGGCCGCCAGGATCTCCAGCGCCGTGTGTCCGCGCAGCGCGTTGTTGAGCGGCTCCGTCGCGGCGATGTGCAGCCAGCGTTCCGCGGCGAGCAGGTCCGCTCCTCGCGCGTCCGCGGCGGACCGGGAGACCGCCAGGCCGTGCGCCACACCCAGGTAGACGCCGAAGATCGCCAGCCCGATCGCGATCTGACACACCGCGTCGACGCCCCGCCCGGCGAAGCGGGCCTGCCCGGACGGGTGTTCGTGCTCGGTCGGATGTCCGTGCTCGGTCGGGTGTTCGTGCCGTCGCCGTCGCGGCGCCCGCTCCACGGCTGGTTCCGGACGTTGCGGCGACGGCCACGGCCCGCCCGCGGGCGAGGCGGTGACGTGTGCGCGGTCCGGTGTGCTCAGCGCTCGACGGCTCATATCACGTCCCCCTGCCACGCACAGTGCCCCGAATCGGCACTGGTCACGCCAGGTGTGTGCAGACCTTCGATCCAGTGAGCGGCGGAGCCGGTCGGCCCAGCCCTCCTACGCCGACCCGGCAGCGCCCGTCAGTCGAGGGCGGCGAGCTCGGCGAGCCAGCGGTCGGCGAGCTCGGCGTGGCGCGGCACGCTGGCGCTGGCCGTGAACGCGGCGCACACGTGCGCGTCGAGACCGAACAGTGCCACCGACAGGTGCTGCCGGCCGACGAACAGCGGGGGCATACCGATCAGCATGCGGACCTGTCGCCCCGCGATCACGTACGGGCCGCGCATCGTTCCGGTGTTGCTCGCGACCAGAGCGACCTCGTGCGCGCGTGATCCGGAGGCGGCGACCCCGGCGAGCATGCGAGGGGAGGCGTTCGGCGGCACCCGGTCCAGAATCCGCCGCTCGATCGTGCCCATCCGCCCGCCTGCCTTGATCCGCCGGGTCTGCGCGGCGACCCGGGCCAGCCGGCGGCGCGGGTCGGGTTCCGCGCAGGGCAGCGGTATCCGTACCCCGAACGTGAAGTTCGAGAGGATCTCCTGCTCGGCCGGGGTGCGCAGGCTGATCGGCATCACCGCGTGGACGGGACGCCCGTACCGGGTCCATTCCGTTCGTGACCAGGTGCGCAGGGCACCGGCGACGGCCGCGAGATAGACGTCGTTCACGGTCGCGGAGTTGCGGCGCGCGATGCGGCGCAGTCTGTCGAGCTCGGCGATCGCCCAGGTGTGCCGGGCCCCGCCGTGCGGCGGGCCGCCCCAGGAGGTGAGCTGCCGGGTACGGGGGATGCCGCGGAGCAGCCCGGACGCCATCCGGGCGTAGTCGCGTCGGGTGGGGGCGCCGAAGGTGGGCAGGTTCCGCAGCGCCGGTTCGCGGTCGAGCCCGAACAGCAGGTGCAGTGCCTGGTGCAGGGCGGCGCCGTCCTGGTGGATGTGGCTGAAGCGGTAGACGACCTCGACCCCGTCGGGACGGTGCCCGCGCAGCAGCCAGATCCGCCAGAGCGGGCGGTTGAGGTCGAGGGGCCGGGCGGCGATGCGGTCCATCGCCTCCCGCAGGCCGTCCTGCCCGCTGCCGGCGGGCAGTTCCTCGACGCTGACGTGATACCCGAGGCTGGGCTCGTGGTCGAGCTGCCAGCCGACACCGGCCGCCGATCGCCCGGTCGGTGGGGACAGCCGTTCGGTGAGGGCCGGAGCCTCGGCCAGCCGCGTCGCCACGTGCGCGCGCAGTTCGTGGACGGTCAGCGTCGGGTCGTCGACGCACAGCACGACCCCGGCCTCGAGCCGCTCCCCGGGGTTGAGCCGACTGAAATGCAGGAACGCACGATCACCGCTGGTCAGGGGGCGCAGCGGGGGTCTGGTCAGCGGGGGTCTGGTCGCCGGCGAGGTTCGCGGGACGCCGTCGACGAATGTCTGAGTCATGAGCAGCTCCGATCGGCGTCATGCCGCGAACCTCGACGGATGACCGGGTCGACGCCGGTTCCGAGTGGTCCGTCCAGCCTGGCGGGTCAGCGTATACGCACCCGAACAGGAACACCCGCGGAAAACAACCGGCAAACCGCCCGAAAGTGCCGAACCGACCAGGCATCCCGGGCGGTCGAATGGTCGGCCCGCGGGCCAGAACCCTCGTCGGGCGGCCGGTGGCCGGTCAGAACCCGGTACGGGTGTGTGCGGCCCACACCGGGTCGGGCTGTGTGGTGACGACGTCCGCGTCGGATGTGGGGCGGATCGCGACGGCCGGCTTCGGTCGGTGCTGGTCTCGGGGCGCGCCGCGGTCCCGCCGCTCGACGTCAGCCGAAGGCGGGCTCGTCGCGGCCCCAGGGACGGGACGGGAAGGCGTGGTCGTCGAAGCCGGGAATCGCCGGGCGCGCGGTGGTCAGCCGGCCGTGGGTGACCGTCGCGGCGTCGGTGGGCGTGGTCGCCGCCGGATGGCGCGGGTCGCGCCCCGGGGCGTCGAGCAGCCAGGTGGCGGTGCGCGCGAGGGAGGCGGCGACGTCGCGGCCCCGGCCGTCGATGGCGCGGGCCGCCAGCGCGTCGATGACCGCCGCCGCGAGGAAGTAGCCCGTGGCGTGGTCCAGCGCCTGCGCGGGCAGGGCGCCGGGGGTGACCCCGTCGTGGCCCTCGATCAGCGAGATGCCCGCGGCGGCCTGGACGATGGAGTCGAACCCGCGCCGCCCCGCCCACGGCCCGGCGTCGCCCCAGGCGTTGATCCGGGCCCGGACCAGCCCGGGAGGTATCCGCAGGCCGAAGGCCTCGATGGCCCCCGGCCGGTAGCCGGTGACCAGGACGTCGGCCTGGTCGAGCAGCTCCTGGGCGCGCGGCAGGTCGGTACGAAGGTTCAGCAGCGCCGAGCGCTTGCCCTGGCCGGTGTCGAGATGCTGCCAGGTGATCTCGGCGGGCACCGGTGGGTCCACGCGCAGCACGTCCGCACCGAACAGCGCGAGCGTGCGGCCGCACACCGGCCCCGCGAGGACGCGGGTGAGGTCGAGGACCCGCACCCCCGCCAGCGGCAGCTTCCCGCCTGCCGGCGCACGCGTGGAAGGTGTTCGGGCGGACGATGTCCGGGCGGACGGCGCGCCGGCCACCGTGTCGTCACGATCGGTGGTCCGGATGAGCGGCCCGGTGGCAGCGGCCATGCCAGGGGCGCTGGAGCGCCATTCGGCCTCGGTCCGGACCCGGACGGCGATGGCGCCGACCTGCGCCGCGGCGTCCTCGATCTCGGCCGCGGCGCGGGTCGCGATCACGGCCGCGGCTGCTTCCCGGTCGGCGTCGGCAAGTCCGAGGATCCGTAGCAGCCGGTCGCGGTGGTGCGGATAGTTCGCGTGGGTCCGCAGGTAGCCGTCCTGCGTTCGGAAGAAGCCGGACAGTGGTGCGAACGCGTCCGGGCGGGCGTCGCCATCCCGGAAAAGCCGTTCGCTGCCGAAGGCGGCGGCGACGCGCTCGGGGTCGACGACCGCGTCGGTGACGGGCCCGGCCGCCCCGGCCCGGACGGCAGCCAGCCGCACCGCCTCGACCGAGGCGGTCGCCAGGCCCAGCACCGGAAGTGTCGCGGAAAGCCAGGAACCGGTCACCGGAGGAGTATCGCAGTGGAACACGGCCGGTGGGGCGTCGGTCGCTGGTCCGAGAATCCGCGCCAGCTGCTCCGCTGACGGCGGTCTGCCGGGACATCCGGATGCCCGGCGCCGGGCCGGGCCCACGGACGTCACACCGAGCCCCCGGCCGGGGCGCCCCCAGACGTCCCGGCGGTGGCGGCTGCTGGTGCTGCTGGACTGCGTCGCGGTGGTGGGATCCTTCGCGTTCGTGGGAGCCGCTCTCGTTCTCCCGCACCTCGATGAGAACGTCGGTGCGCCCGTCCCGAGGGATCTCCTCGTCGTCACCTCGGTCGGTGATCTCGTGGTGGCCGCCGTCGTGGTGCTGCTCGTCTCCTTCCGGAGCGCACCGCCCGGTGGGGCGCTCTACCTGCTGCTCGCCAGCAGCGTCGCGCTCATCGAGGGGAAGGTCGGCTACCTCCTGCTGGGGTCGTACGGACCCCGGGTGGCGGCGCCGCTGAACATCCTGCTCCTGCTCAGCTCGTTGTTCGTCGCCCTGGCGGCCGCCGTCGCGCCGCACCGCGACGAGGAGTGGCCATCGGAGGTGTCGGAGCGGCCGGGCGGCCAAGAGCCGTCCGTGCCGTCCCGGCGACCGGCGTCCCAGCGACCGGTCCGGCTGTGGGCCCACGCGGTCGTGCCGTACCTGGCGGTGGCCGTCGTCGGCCTGGTGATCCTCGTGACGGCGTTCGCCGGCGCCAGCCTGACCACGGTGGAGAGCGGCTGGATCGCGTTGCTGCCTCCAGGTAGGCACGCGGCGCTCGCGGAACGCGGCGTGTCGATCAAGGTGTCGATCCGAGAACCAGGCGCAGCGGGTCGCGGAGCTGCCCGAACCGACCACGGACGACCTGCTGCACCTGGACCCGGCCGACCTGGCCGCGAACGAGCCGGAGCGCTGAGCCGTAGCGGTACCGTCGAGCGGCCAGGAACGCCAGTGCCCGGAGCCCGGCGGCCTGTTGCCTGCGTCGTCACGCTGTAAGATCAATTTCTTGTGGACTATGACGTGGAAGGCGCCATGGTCGTCATCCCGCCGGGGCAGGTGACCCTGTCGGATCGGCGGACACGGCGGACGTGGACGGTCGAGCTCGCGCCGTATTCCATTTCCGCGTTCTCTGTCACCCAGGCGTTGTATACCCAGGTGGTCGGCGAGTTTCCGAGCGCTGTTCGGGGCGGGCGGCTGCCGGTCGAGGGCGTCTCCTGGTGGGGCGCCGTACGGTTCTGCAACGAACTCTCGTGCAGGGAGGGGCTGGCGCCCGCCTATGTGATCCGTGCCGGTGATGGTCACGTCGAATGGGACGAATCCGCCGAGGGATACCGGCTGCCCACCGAGGCCGAATGGGAGCATGCCTGCCGGGCCGGGTCGGTCGGCCCACGGTACGGACCACTCGACGAGATCGCCTGGTATCGCGGCAACTCGGCCGAGCGCCCGCACGAGGTCGGCGGCAAGGCGCCCAACGAATGGGGCCTTCACGACATGCTCGGCAATGTCTGGGACTGGTGCTGGGACACCTACGACGCCGAGGTCTACGGTTCCTACAAGGTGCTTCGTGGCGGCGGATGGTTCGACGAGCACTGGAGCTGCCGCGCTTCGGTGCGGCGCCGTGGCCATCCGGACTTCCAGGTCGATGACGTCGGCTTCCGCCTCGCGCGCACGGCTGTCCCGCGCTGACGGTCCCAGGCGGTGCCCACAGGCGGGCAGCGGGTCACGGCTAGCATGTCGGGGTGCCGACGTTGCTGGTCGTCCATCACACGCCGTCGCCGACGACACAGGCGATGCTGGAGGCCGTGCTCACCGGGGCGCGGGACGACGCGATCGAGGGTGTCGACGTCGTCGTCCGCCCGGCACTGGCCGCCACCGCCGTCGACGTGCTCGCCGCCGACGGGTACCTGCTCGGCACCCCGGCCAACATCGGTTATATGAGCGGCGCTCTCAAGCACTTCTTCGACCAGATCTACTATCCAGTGCTCGAGGCGACCATCGGCCGGCCGTACGCGCTCTACGTGCACGGCAACAGCGACACGACCGGCGCGATCCGCGGGGTCGAGACCATCGTCACCGGGCTGAAGTGGAAGCGTCTGCGCGAGCCGCTGTCGATCGTCGGCGAGGCGGACGCCGCAGCCCGCGAGGCCTGCTGGGAACTCGGGGCCACGGTCGCGGCAAGCCTGATGTCCGCGTGATGAGCCGGCACGTGGAACGCGAGGGACGGGTGGATCAGGAGAATCCGGGTGGCCGTGCCGCGGTTCGGCGGGTTCGATGAACGAGACCTCCAGCGGACCCGAGACCACTGTGCGGGGCCGGCGACGCGGACGGAGGCCGAGTGCCGCGCGGCCGTTGTGTCTGGGATGATCGGGGCATGGACGAGACGCTCGCGACCATTGCGACGCGCGACGCTGTCGCCGTGCTGCGGCGGGCGGGCGCCCGGTTCGCCTATCTGCACGGTAGCCGCGCCGTCGGGTGTCACCGGGCGGACTCGGACATCGATATCGCCGCCTTCTTCGGCGGCCCACGGACTCCGAGCGCCTTCGAGATACTCCTGCCGCCGGGCGTGGACCTGCTCGTTCTTGACAGCGCGCCGCTTGAGCTCGCGGGCAGGGTGGCGGTCGGCGGGCGTCTGCTCTTCGAGGACGACCGGGCCGCGCGGGTGCGCTGGGAGGCGATGACCAGAAAGATCTACTTCGACGAGCTTCCGCGGATCACCCGGGCGCACCGGGAGTTCGCCGCGGCTGTTCTGGGCCGGAGTGCGTAGCCGGTGATCGACGAAGCCAGGGTGCTGCGCCTGCTCCGCGCGATCACCGACGACCTGTCTGTGCTCCGCTCCGAGGCGGACGCCGACGGCGAGCGCCGCGCGGACCCGATCTGGCTGCGCGGGGTGAAGTACACCTTCGTGACAGCGATCGAGGCCTGCGTCGACGTCGCGCAGCACATCTGCGCGACACAGGGCTGGGGACCGCCGGCGGACAATGGCGACGCGATCCAACTCCTTGGCGACCATGGGGCGCTGGCCTCAACGCTCGCAGTGTCGCTCCGCAAGGCCGTCGGCTTCAGGAACGTCCTCGTCCACGACTACATCGCGGTCAACGACGAGATCGTCGTTGCTCGACTGCACGCCCTCGACGGCCTTGACGAATTCGTCCGGCAGATAGCAGCGTACGTGTCTGCCGCGGAGGCGTAGCCGAGAACGCACGTCGTCCTGCCCGACCTGGACGATGGCCATGCAGGCCGCTACGGCGAACCTCGTGTGGCACGTAGCGTGACGGCACGACGCACGCGACTTTCCGCGAGTTCTGCGACCAGATCTACTATCCCGTGCTTGAGGCGACCATCGGCCGGCCGTACGCGCTCCACGTGCACGGCAACAGCGACACGACCGGCGCGATCCGCGGGGTCGAGACCATCGTCACCGGGCTGAAGTGGAAGCGTCTGCGGGAGCCGCTGTCGATCGTCGGCGAAGTGGACGCCGCGGTGCGCGAGGCCTGCTGGGAGCTCGGAGCGACGGTCGTGGCCAGCCTGATGCCCGCGTGACCTGAAACGGGCTGTCACGGGGCGAGTTCTTCGATCGTTAGGCCGCATCATTATGGATGCCGCGCAGGTTGCCTGTCGCAAGGTCGCGCGTACCCTGCACCGGTGCCGTCGTGTCACGTCCGTCCGGGTGTCGCATGATGTGATGGCTGCCGTTGAACTTCGCAACCTTGTGTAGCCCTGACGCTCCAGCGCATGGACCGCTGTATGCCTCGGACGGAGGTCGCAGGCGGCATCAGGCCGCCACGGTGACGGACACCCCCCGGGATCCCGACTCCTCGATCAGGCCGACGAGCGCCTCGCGCAGGTCGTCCAGCGCGTCCGGCGCCTTCGGGCATGGGCTACTCCTGGACGTAGCTGGCGCATATGTGCACCAGACGCCGTCGAGCTAATTCATTACGGGTTCTAAACTTACTGCGAATTCTCTGCCGGGGACCGTCGTTGGTCGATACCGACAAAAACTGAGTTCGGAGCGAATCGTTGAGAGTTCTCCGCGTATACTTCTAGAAGCTGCTGCCCCAGGTTGTAACTTCCGATATTTGCCAGCTGTGCAGCATGGAAAAGCAAATGTCCAGCAATGTCCCCTCGTTGGGCAATTCTTTCCGTGAAGTGTGCTCCGACTTCATCGGCGGGAGTTCCGTCATGTAGTCGGTGCTCGGCGTCTTCCACGATGACTGCGACTTCTGTAGTAACTTTCATGAGGTGTAGTAGCATATGCCGGACCTTCGCCAGTGCTGGGTCTTTGATTTGCCATCCAACCTCATCGTAAGCTTCTTGAATAATTTTCACTGACTCCAACGAGGTTCGGACATGCTCGGCCAGTTCGTTGACTGTTTCGTCATTCATTGTGTGTCATCCTTACGTGCGTCTGGCGTCGATTCTTAAAGATCCTCGCGGGGGAGCCTTAAGGTTCTCGTTCCGAAAAGTGAATATTTCAATTCTCACTGTCGGCCGTGCTTGGATCCCCAGGGCATTATGTAGTCATCATCGAGGACCATCCCGTGGTAATCGAGCATTGAGAGTGCCGAGGTGTGCGCGATAATGGCCGCCCTTCGAACATCGAAGCGACCCCCAATTTTTTCGGCGACGGTATTTTGCGTTTCGCCCGACAGGATTCGATCGTCAAGAATTAGGACCCTCGTTTTGGTTGGCAATTCGAAGAGAAGGTTTGGCAGGTAAACGACCCATTTGGATGTGTCGATCCTGACGTAGTTGGAAGCCGTGGCGGCGCGTTCGAAGATACTGTGGCTCGGGAGTCTGTCGTCTCGCCTTGGAAAGGTTGTGCACACTATCAGTGGCACGTCTCTTGAGCTAAGGGTGCTGAAATAGCAGGCGGCGAAACTGCCGGGACCCGACATGGTCAGCAGAAGTTCGGGCGCAAACGATCGGTCGACGTTTGCATGCATCCGGACAATTGCCATCTGTATTACTGGCCATTCTAGAACGATTGGTGTTTGAGTCTTCAGTGATTCATGGATGCTCTCCTCGAGATGCTCGATGGTGTCGGCGAGTTCTTTCAGCAGTGCCGACTGGCGGTGTGACTTGAACCCCTGGCCGGACTGAAGGCCTATCGCGCGAGCGGCGCGGTCCCGTCGGAATTCCACCCTTGTCGGATTGGATTCAAGAGCCAAGAGTTCTTTCGCGGCCGCGGACGTTGGCAGGCCCAGCTGCTCAATCGCCCCAAGGACAACAGTACGAATTGCGTGAAGCTCCCCACGTTTCGAAGTCCCTGATCGCTTTCTTCTCACGGATGCCAAATGGGGCAAGGTGGTCAGCTCGCCGTCGCCGTGAGCACGCACCAGCCCAGGATTAATGAGTCGCTTTAGGTCTTCATAAATCCGGCTGTTCAGATCGTCGGCCAATGGAATGCTGTTTGCCGGGCCTTCTGGTCCCGAATGTGATGACGAATCTTTCTCCTGCACTCCCTGGCCGACCCCCTCGCCACAAGATCCACTTGACGCCTCGCAACAAAACGCCACAAGGCCGTGCGGACGGCTTGGGTGCGATGGTAGTGCCGCCTGCACCGTCACGGCACCCTCATCGCACCGAAACGGTGCACATGTGGGGTTGGTGTTGGCTCCTGTCCGGGTGGTCTCATCGGGTGGGACGCAAAGCTCCTGGCAGAAGCGACAAGCCGGGTGGACGGCGACTGCGCAGTCGATCAGGACACGTCGAAAGACCTCGCGTTCCACGACTCATCGCGGCAAACCTTGGGAGACGCTCATGAGCACCTCCGGCACCCCCCGCACTGCCCCTGTCTGGCGGGAAATCCTCATATATGTCCTGGTTCTAGGGCTGGTAGCGGTCGCTGCATGGTTCGGTTGGCTAACTGCTCCGCAGCTGATCGCACCAGTCGTTGTTGAGCTAATGATCGCCACTGCGATCCGACCGAAGATTGCCGAGCGTCCGACACCTGACGATGAGCAAGAAGGCCAAGGCGAGTGCTGACCTCCGCTCTTCGGATTGCTCTCATTCGCAGTGCGAGCAGCGGTCGTCCGTGTCACGGGCTGGAGCCGGGATCGCGGACGTCGTGTCCTGGGGCTCGATGATTACTTGGTCGCGTGCCGCGTAGCTGTTTGAACGCCACGCTCAGTGCGAAGGCGTTGGCGTAGGCGACCTTCCTCGCGATCGTGCCAACCGTCTGGTCGGTCTCCCTAGCAGGTCGGCGGCCGAGGTGATTCGCCGGCTGGCCAGGTGGGTGATCGGTGGTTCGCCCACCATGACGGTGACACCACGGGCTAGGCCGACCCTCGACACTCCGATATTGGCCGCCGGGTCTGCCGCCGTCCACGGGTGGGCGGGCGTGTCGTGCAACGGCCACGAGACGGCGGTTGACCCGCTCGCCGGCCACCCGCCGCGGACCCGGCGGAGCCCGCGGACCCAGCGAGGCCCGCGGACCCGACGGCAGTACGGCGGAACCGAGAGCTTCAGCGAGCCGCGGCGCGAAGGTGCTCGGTCATGAGTTCGCGAGCCAGGCCGACCATCCAGAGCATGGTCAGGACGATCACCGTCGGATTCTTCACAGCCACCAGGATCGCCTGGATGAGCTCACGGCGATCAGCTGGCTCGACCCGCAGGGTGATCACGGCGTTCGGGATGACATCGAAGATCACGAAGGCGGCGGCGAGCAGCAGAGCGGGCGCGACCAGCGCCCTCCGGCGAGCGCCCGCCGCTGACCCGAACAGGTCGAGGCGCTCGCGGGGTGTCAGCGGGGCCAGCTCGGGCTCCCGGGCAAGGGCGCGCAGGGCGACGGCGATCACGGCGATACGGGTCAGGCCGGTGAGGGCCTCGCCGGCCGGGCCGATCGCCGCGGGCAGTTCGTCGCCGTACCGGATCGTCCCGAAGCGCTGCAGCGAGGCGGCGGCCGCGAGCGCCACCAGCAGTGCCGCGTTGTCGCGGTAACAGCGTGCGGCCCAACGCAGCGCGTGACCACTCACCGTGAGTCCCGTTGCCATCCCAGCTCCCTTTCTTTCATCATCATGAACTTTCCACGATCATGAACTATTGGAGGGTGGGCGCGCAAGGGGCGGCCTGTGGAGGTCATGCTGGAGGCGTGCCGGAGGAGTCGAGGGCCGTGACGGACGGCGACACACTGGGATGGGAGCTGAGCACCGCGGTGGTGCTCTTCCACGAGGCGATCGCCCGCCGCCTCGGGCTGGGCGCGGCGGAGCACAAGGCGCTCGGCGTGATCGTGCGGACCGGACCCATGCCCGTCGGCGCGCTCGCGCCCTCCCTCGGCGTCGGGGCGAGCGCGGTGACCGGAATCGTGGACCGCCTCGAACGCGCCGGCTACGTCCAGCGGATTCCGGACCCGGCGGACCGCCGGCGGGTGCTGGTCCGCGCCGACCCGCAGCGGGCACCCGACCTGACCGGCATCTTCGCGGAGCTCGGCCGCGAGATGGGCGCGTTCATGACCCGGTATGACGAGCACCAGACAGCCGCGATCGTCGACTACCTGCGCAACACGATCCAGGTCCTCAGGGCTCAGACCGCGCGGCTCGGCCAGGAGCAGTCCGAGGCCCTCGACGCCTCCGCGTCGCTCACGACGCCGGGAACGCCGACGGCCCTCGGATCGCCCCCGTCTCCCCCGTCTCCCCCGTCTCCCCCGTCAGGCGCGGCGCCGGGCGATGTGATCTAGGCAGGCGGGCCGCCCGGGTGCCGTCCGCACCGCCCCCCTGACTGCGGAACGCGACAATTGATGTCCGCGTGATCCGGAACAACCTGTTGCGGGGCGGTTCGTCGATCGTCAGGCCGTGCCGGACGGACCCCGAGTATTTCGCCTGGTAGCCGCCGAAGGCCGCCTCCCGCGTCAGCCATTGCGTCACGGTCCATCCGGGCAGGTTCGTGCGACACCGTCGTGCCGCCTCACCGCCGGCCGGGCCGTCAACCGTCAGCGGCCAGGCGCGACCCGCTGGCATTGGTCGGTACACCGACAATGGCGGGGTCGTCGACTTTTTCCAGCGGTATCGTCGGTGCCCGGTCGGCGCTTGAGGCCGACATCACGGCAGTGTCACCGGACTTTCTTTCAACGTGCCTGCGTGTGTTCCCGGCGGGCGGGCGCGTACAACGGGGAATGAGGAAGACGGGCATGGGTGTCATTGAGGCCGAGTTCACCAGGAACCAGTTTTCCGCGCTTGCCCAGTGTCTGATGCTGATCGAGGGGTTGCCGACCGGCTCGCTCGCGGTGCTCGGTCATGACCGGCTGATCACTCGGCTCGACTGGGGCCTGCCGACCATCGTCTCGTCCGCGCCGGGCGTGCCGGCGCGGTTCGGTGTCCTCCTCCTGACGGCGGACGTGACCATCAGCCATGTGTCGATCGCCGAGCTGGACGCCGACCCCGCCGCCATGACGAAGACCACCGGGACGGCCACCCTCACCGTGACTGCCGTCCCCGGCGAAGGTGCGCTGCAGCATCTGCGGATCGACCTCGTCGCGCTCGCGATTCCCAGCCGGCCGCCGTCGGAGCCGGCCTTCTCGCTGGGCATCGCGCGCCGCGACTTCCCGGTGCCCGCCGGCGTCAGGGTGGTCGGCGCCGCGGTGCTCGCCAGCGACCAGGCCGTGACCATCCGGTTCGTGACCGGCGATCCCGGCGAGCTCACCGCGCCGACCGCCGACCGCGTGGTGGCGCTCGACGGGGCCGAATGGTGCATCCGTATCTCTGGCGAGGTGTTCCGGGAACAGCTGCTCACCGCACTGAAGACCGCGATCGCGGACTTCGGCGCGGGAATGGCCGTCGAGGAGCAGCCGGTAGCCACCTGGCAGCCCCTCGGCCCCTTCGGGACCGGCGACTGGGGTGTCGTCGGCGGATTCGGTGTCAAGAAGCTCAAGGCCTGCTCCGGCCCGTTCGGTGACGTCGACCTCTCGGTCGACGTCACCACGCGGCTGGCGCTGGTGCCCGATATCGAGGCGAAAAGCCTGACCACGCGGTTCGTGATAGACGGGAACGCGTCGGACTGGGACTCGTTTCGATGCTGGGCGGCCAAGGGCGGCCCCCTCACCCTCCTGCTGGCGGTGGTCAACCCGGTCCCCGCGATAGCGCTCGCCGCGCTGAGCCTGGGCATCGTCGGCTCGATGATCGCCGACGGGGTGCATAACCAGGTGACGGGCGCCGACTCGCGCGGCGACCTGCGGAAGGTCGCGAGCGACGACTCGTCGGCGACCTACGAGGGCACCCAGAGCCTCCCGGCCCCGCTGCCGACCGCCCTCGTCCAGGCCGCGTCGGCCGGGCCGGACGGCCTCGTCGTCTCAGGAAAGCTGGGCGTCCCGTTCGGCATCAACCACCGGGCGACCTTCGCCCCGGCGGCCGAACCGCTGGGGCAGCTGCAGGGCGACTGGGTCGGCGGCATCACCTGCGAGCACGGTGGAGGCTGGAGACAGACGTTCGAGCTTCCCAACGTCCGGGTCACCGCCGACGCGATGGCCCTGGCCACCCTGGTCATGCACGTCCCGGTCACGGTGTTCCGTTCCAGCACGGTCCTGCCCGCGGAGGGCTGGGAGCTCCAGTTCGACGGGTGGAGCGCGCGGCCCGAACAACGCATCGCCATCGTGGGGAATCCAGCGGCTGCCGGGTCCGTCGGGCGGGCGTTCCTGCACACCTCGGCGGGCATCCGCCGTTACGACCTGGCGGGCTACCTGCGCTCGCCGTCCGGCAAACCGATCGGCACCGGCCCGGTCCCCGCTCCGCCTCCCGCTCCGGACCCCGCCCGGGTCAAGATCCTGGCCGTCGACCAGTGCCGCCGGTTCGGCCGGGACTGGCACGACCCGCGGATCAGGATCGGCTGGCTCGTGGACCCGCCTCCGTTCACCTACGGCGTGGACGCTCTGCGGCACTGGCAGCTGGCCGTGAGCGAGATCCCCGGGGGCGCGACCGTCACCGTCACCGGCCACCGCGACGGTGCGGACGACCGCAGGCTGGTCGCGCTCTCACCCTCGGATGGCACTGCCGTGGCGATCGAACTCGTCACGGATGCCGCCACCGAGCTCACGCTCGAGCATGACCTGCCGGCCGCCCCGGACGGGGCCCGGCTGATCCAGCGCTGGCTGCTGCCGACCCAGGTCGTCGCGCTGCCCGCGCCCGCGGCGAGCCTGTTCCGCCTCGAGGACGGGGTCGGTGTGCGCACCGTCGACGGCGGCCTGACCGTCTGGTCGCCGACGGGTGAGGTCCGTGAGGTCGCGGGAGCCGGCCCGCGTGAGGAGCCCGCGGGCGCCGAGCCCCCGCCGTTCAGCGTGACGCTGCGCGACGGCCGGGTGGCCGCGATCCATGACGACCGACTCGTCGTCGCGATCCCCTTCGGGAACGGGAGCCGGACGGCATGAGGCTGGTACTGCGCTCGAACGGCCGCCTGACGGCCGTCCTGACCGACGGGACCGGCCAGCGGTACGCGGTCGTCGAGACGAGCCACCACGGCGTCAGCGTGGCAGTGACCGATGGCTCCGGCTGGTCACAGACCGAGGTCGAGCTGGCTCCGGGCCGCTGGGGCGCGCCGGCGGCGACGCTCGTGACCGTCGCCCGTGCGGTCGGCCCGCATGACACCGAGACGAGCTGGACCCGCCGAACCGGCGAACGGGTGACGGTCCGTGGCACGGCGACGTTCGGCCCGGACGGGACGGCGAGCTGGACGGCCGAGACGGGCGGCTGGGCCGTGGTCGGCAGGACCGTTCCTGGAGCCTTCCCCGACCTCGCCGTCACCATGGGCGACGCCCGTCCGACGGTTACGACCACGGGTCCGGTCCGCCAGCCCGACGGCAGTGTCCGAACCAGTACCACCATCGTCTCGCCGAACGGTGTGAAGAGCACGAAGGAACGGACCGAGCGCCCGGACGGTTCGGTCAGCGAGTCCCGTGAGCAGCGCGATGCCCAGGGGAATCTGGTTGTCCGCCAGGACACGGACACGAAGACCTACGTCGACAGTGACGGGCACACCGTCGACAGGACGACGAAGACGGTCACCACGCCGTCCCCGGGTGGCGGAACGGACACGGATACCGAGACGACCTGGAAGGACCGCGACTCGGGAACCACGACGACGGTCCGCACCGACGTCCACCGCGACGTGAACGGAAACGTCACGTCGGAGCAGAAGAGCTCCTACTCGACCGACGGGAAGAACGAGAGCGAAACGAAGGTCACCCAGGACGAAACCACCGGCGAGACAACCATCGAGACCACCTCGAAAGGCGAGGACGGCACCGTTTACCGGCATACGACCGTTCTCGATCGGAACGGCGAGGCCATCAGCGACAGCTCCACCGCCGGCGCCGGTGAGGGAAGTAACGCCGGTGGTGGCGGAAACGGTGGCGACGGCGGTGGCGACGATGGTGAGGGAGACGGAGGCGGCGGGGACGAAGGAGGCGGCGGGGACGACGGTGGTGGGGACGACGACGGTGGTGGTGGTGGTGGGGACGACGGTGGCATGCCGCCGGACGATGCGAGTGAGTCGCCGCGGCGCCCGCACGGCCTCGCCGGCTCGCTGCTGGACCGCTACGGCAACGCCGGCGAGGGCGAGGGCGAGGATCGGCCGTCGGCCCGTGACTTCGTCGCCCGCGGCATCGCCGACACCGCGCGAAGCCTTCTGACGAGTGGGTTCGGCAACGGCGAGGGCGACGGCCCCGGTTCGGTGACGGTCGACCTCACGACCGCGCACGCGCACACCGCCGTCGACGATTGGGGCGATCAGAACGACCCACGGATCCTCGTCGCGATGGTCGCGGACCTCGCCTCGACGGCCCAGACCCTGCTCGCCACTGCGGCCCGCGCCCAAGCCCTGACCGTTCCCGCCCTGCGTTCCTAGTCTCCTGAGCCGTTGGTTCCTGGTAGACGGCGGATCGGCCGGTACAACCCCAGGCTGGCCCGCGTAACCGGCTCGGTGCGAGCGTCGGCCGTACCGAAGCGTGTTGTTCCTGGCGACATGAAGGGGCGTTGAGGTGAGGATCCTGCTCGTTTCCGGTAGCACGCGTGGCGGCTCGACGAATACGGCCGCGTTGCGAACCGCCCAGGCCGTCGCCCCCGACGGCGTCATCGCCGACCTCTACGGGGGACTGGCGCAGTTGCCGGCATTCGTTCCCGGCGACCAGGAGCCGGTCCACCCCGCGGTGGCGAAACTGAGGCGGCACCTCGACGCGGTGGACGCGGTGCTGTTCTGCACGCCGGAATATGCGGGGTCGTTGCCGGGCAGCCTGAAGAACCTGCTCGACTGGACGGTCGGGGGCGGTGAGCTGTACGGCAAGCCGGTTGCCTGGGTCAATGTGGCTGCCGAGGGCCGAGGGGGCGGTGCGGACGCGGCGCTGGCCACGGTGCTGGGCTACGTCGGCGCGGTCGTCGCGGTGCCCAGCCCGGTGCGCATCGTGGTGGGGCGGGATGCGGTGGGGCCGGATGGGCTCGTCGGCGACGAACGGGTGCGGGGCGCCCTGCGTGAAGTGCTTGAGCTTGTCGCCCGGCGGGCCGCCGCGCCCGCCTGACCGCCGGTGTTGTGCGGCGTGGAGGCCGCCTCGCCGCGGATCTGCTGGCTGGGGCCCACGTGGAGGTGGAGACTGGAAAGGCCAGCGCGGCGCCCGTGGAAGCCTGGCGCCGAGCGATCCCTCATCGGAGAGGACTTCGCCCAGGATGCAGTTCACTCATCTCGGCCGTTCCGGTCTGTCTGTCTCGCGCCTGTGTCTCGGGACGATGAACTTCGGTCCGCTTACCGACGAGGCCGATGCTCACAAGATCATGGATTCGGCGCACGAGTACGGCATCAACTTCTTCGACACGGCCAACGTCTACGGCCTGCGCTCGGCCGGCGTGTCAGGTCAGGGCGAGGGCCCGGGCCACACCGAGTCGATCATTGGCCGCTGGTTCGCGCAGGGCGGTGGGCGCCGGGAGCGCACAGTGCTGGCCACCAAGGTCTACGGCGCCATGGGGGAGTGGCCCAACGAGGGCAAGCTGTCGGCGCTCAACATCCGCCGCGCCCTGGACGCGAGCCTGGCCCGCCTGCAGACCGACCACATCGACCTCTACCAGTTCCACCACGTGGACCGCGGCACCCCGTGGGACGAGATCTGGCAGGCTGTCGACGTCGCCGTCGCGGCCGGCAAGATCCTCTACGTCGGCAGCAGCAACTTCGCGGGCTGGCACATCGCCCAGGCGCAGAGCGCAGCGGCCCGGCGCGGGACGTTCGGCCTGGTCAGTGAGCAGCCGATCTACAACCTGCTCACCCGTGAGGTCGAGCTGGAGGTGCTGCCCGCGGCGCAGCACTACGGCGTGGGCATCCTCCCGTGGTCGCCGCTGCAGAGCGGGCTCCTCGGTGGCGTGCTCCGCAAGGAACGCGAGGGCAGGCGGCGCCTGGAAGGCCGGGCCGCGACGGCCCTGGAGGCCAGGCGCCCGCAGATCGAGGCCTACGAGGACTTCGCCGCCGAGCTTGGTCACGAGCCTGGTGACGTCGCGCTCGCCTGGCTGCTCCACCAGCCGGCCGTCACCGCGCCGATCGTCGGCCCGCGCGTCCCGCAGCAGCTCGACGACGCCGTCCGGGCACTCGACGTACGCCTGGACGAGAAGGCGCTGGCCCGGCTGGACGAGATCTTCCCGGGCTACCGGACGGCCCCCGAGCATTTCGCCTGGTAGCCGGCGAAGTCCGCCCGCCGCGTTCTGCCATCGCGCAGGGGTCCGGCTCGGCAGGTTCGCGCGGCCCGGTCATGCCGTCTCACCGCCGGCCGGGCCGCAGACCACCAGTGATCACGGTGATCCGGAACGCGTTTGGAGCGGGCCGCCGACTACAGCGATGGCGGGCGGCTGGCGCACGCGCGGAACCTGCCGTTGACGACCTTCCGGGTGATGACGACGAGGGCGGCGATCGCGAGCAGACCCAGGGCGCGCAGGTAGGCCGTGCCTTCACGGTGGACCAGCGGGGTGGCCAGCACCGCGCAGGACAGCGCGCCGAGTGCCGGGGCCCAGGTGGGGGCCCGGTAGGCGCCCGGCAAGGCGGGCTCGCGGCGCAGTGCCAGCGCGCTGATGTTGACGATGAGGAAGACCAGCAGGAGGAGCAGGACGGTGGTGTCGGCCAGGCCGGCCAGCTGGCCGGTGCAGGCCAGCGCCACCGCCAGGGCCGTCACGAGACCAATCGCCACCGGAGGGGTGCGCCGGCCGGGCAGCACGCGCGCGAAGACGGCCGGGATCGTGCCCTGGGCGGCCATGCCGTAGACGAGACGGGATGCCATCACCATGTTGATCAGGGCGGTGTTGGCAACCGCGACCAGCGCGACCGCGGCGAACAGCTTCGGCGGCACCGGCACGTCGGACGCCTTCAGCACCTCCAGCAGCGGGGCGCTCGAACCGGCGAGGACGTCGGGATCGACCAGGGCCGCACTGGTGAACGCGACGAACAGGTAGACGATGCCGGCGATGAACATGCCACCGAACAGCGCCCTCGGCAGGTCCCGGCGCGGCCGTCGGGCCTCCTCGACCAGGTTCACCGAGTTCTCGAAGCCGAGCATCGAGTAGAACGCGAGGGTCGTGCCGGCGAGCAGGGCGAGCGGCGCAGGGCCCTCGGCCCGCAGCTCGAAGGCCCGCCCCGGCTCACCGGTTCCGGTGAGCAGCGCGTACACGCCGATTCCGACGATCAGCAACAGCCCGGCCAGCTCGATCACGGTGAGCACGAGGTTCACCCGGGCCGACTCCTCGATCCCACGTGCGTTGAGGACGGCGGTCAGCAGAAGGAACACGACCGCGACGACGACCACCGGGGCTGTCACGAACTCCGTGAGGTATTCGCCCCCGATGGCCTGCGCGGCTGTGGCGGTGGAGGTGATCCCGGCGGCGAGTACGGTGAAGCCGACCATGAAGGTGAGATACGGGCGACGGAACGCCTGGTCGGCGTAGAGCGCCGCGCCGGCCGCCCGGGGGTGCTTGCCGGCGAGCTCGGCGTAGGACGTCCCGGTCAGCAACGCCAGTGTGAAGGCGATCAGGAACGGCGCCCAGATCATCCCGCCGACATCGGCGGCGATCTGCCCGGTGAGCGCGTAGATCCCCGATCCGAGGACGTCGCCGAGCACCAGGAACACCAGCATCCGTCCGCTCAGGACGCGCGCCAGGGCGGGTTGTTCGGCGTCGGGTGTCCGCCCGGTCACCGCCGTCTCGTCATCGGTAGTCCCGTCTCCGCGAGTGTGGCTGGCCGTCATCCGGCCGACGGCGGTCGCTGGCCCGTACCGTGTGGCCGCCCCGGACCGGCGGGATGGTCGCTGCCCGCCAGGCCGCTGGGGGAACCGGGCCGCCTCCCCTGGGCCGGATCCTGACACCGCGCCTGCCGGCCCGCCTGTCGGATGCCGGGGGATTGCGCTCGTCGGCGCGGCGAGGAACCTGTCGGCCGCGCGCTCGCGGACTCGAGGCGGCCCAACGGGGTCGTGTCGCCTACGCGGGTCTGTGCGGTTTGCGGCTGATGCGGTAGTCGAGGACGAGGAAGGGGATGCCGAACAGTGCGAACGCGTGGTCGGCGCGCAGGTCGCCGTCTCGCCGGTACACGTCGAGCTGTTCGGTGAAGCCGTGGACGGCCAGGGCGGTGAGGGTGCCGTCGGCGGGGTCGCGGAAGGTGAGGTAGTGGCCGGGGTGCGCCAGGTCGCCACCGCGGCTGGTCAGGGTCAGGCCGCCGTCGGGCCGGGCGCGTGGCAGCAGGGTGGCGGTGAAACTGGCCTGGGGAAGGGGGAAACCGACGCTGACGTAGCCGCGGCCGTCATGCCGGTAGGTGGTGTAGATGCCGACGTAGATGGGTTCGTCGGTGTCGGCGAACGAGCGGATCCAGCCGCGGACCGCCACCACGTCGGAATCGGTGCCGGTGCCGGGGTGGGTGATGGTGTCGATGCGGCTGCGGATTCCCCGCTGGGTCTCTCGCTGGTTCATCGGCACGTTCGCCTGGCCCAGTGGGCGGGCCAGCAGGTTGCGGTAGAGCAGATAGCCGGGGCGAACCCACAGCCGCCACCGCGGCACGATGTCGAGCGAGAAGCGGGTGGTGTGCTCGTAGAACTCCCGGACGAGCGGGTCGACGGCGCCGGGGTCGACGTCCGGGCCGGCCAGATCGTCCATGGAGGCGACGATTCCGACGTCGGTCGCGTCTGCGACGTAGCGACCGCCGAGCTCTTCGGCCAGCTCTCGGACGAAGCCGGTTCCGACAACGCGCGAGCGCGACTGCCGGGGCACGACGAAGGGCAGCCTCTCGGCGGGGACCCGTTCGGCCAGCAGGGCGACCTGCGCGTCCCGGAACGCCAACGCCGACACGGTCCGGTAGGCGGCCATCGTGATGCCGGCGACGGCGGCAGCCGGCACCGGGCGGCCGCGGGCCGCGAGCACCGCTCCCACGGCGGCGCCGAACGGCGGGCCGAGGAGCACCTTCTGCGGCCGGAGCCCGAGCAGGCCGCCGAGGCTCCCGGTCGCCGCGCCGATCGTGACGGGGCCCGCGCCGCTGCGCCGGCCGGCCGCCCACCCGACGGGTGCGACGAGTGCCGCGCTGGTGGCGATCCGCTGCCACAGCGCGGGAATCTCGCCGGGCCGCTGCCGGGCGCGCGCGACGGCTTCGCCGGCCGCCAGGGCGCCCGCGCCCACCAGCGCGCCCAGAGCGGTGGCCCGCCGGCTCCGATGGGCGGTGAGAGCCGCCCCCGCCGCCCCGCCGATGGCAGCCGCGGACAGGACAGCCGTTCCGCGTCGCGCCGGCTCCGTCCCTTTGCCGCTTACCACACGAACAACCTATCCGGATGGGTGTCGATGTACCTCGCTGTCGCCGGATGCGGTGCCAGACGAGCGCGCGCGGCGTACTCCGGACCGCTGCCATGCTGAGTTCGACGGCTCGGCCACGCGACGCTCGGGCCTGGTTGAGTGCGGGGGCGTCCCTGACGCCCCCGCGGTTCCAGCGGTCGCCGACCAGGCCGTCCGGTAGCTGTCCGGCAGCTGTTCGGCCAGTTGGTGGGCCTGGGCCCCGTGTGCGCCGTCGAGCAGGCTGTCGGGAAAACCGCCACGGCCTTTCACCTCCCCGGGCCGCCCGGGGCGCTGGGTCGATGCGTGCAGGATTGAAGAACCTGCTGTCGCCGCGACCGACGTACTGTTCGGTTCTGACGATTGCCTGCTCGAAGAAAGCCGTCAGAGCCCTGTTCCCGGCGGCTGCGTGGCCTGGTGCGGAGGCGAGGTCGTCGAGACCGCCGGGGCCCGAACACGACGGGCACCTGAGTCTCTCATCCGGTCGACACCGCCTGTGGGGCAGGCTGATCCTCGCACGGGAAGAGGCTGGCGACGGCTGGAACCACGCGTTGTCCGGGAGCCGACAGTCGCCCGCGTGGCGGCGCGAACCGGGGTGGTGACCGACGGCGTCGGTGTGATACATGTGACCGCGAACGATCTCGCTTCCAGCGCACCGTACTGTTGTCCGGCCCGGCGTTCGGGATTGCCGTGGCTGGTCGGGACGATGACGTGCGGAATGAACCTTCGGGATGAAACGGACACGCCCTGTCGGCGGGCATCGGAATCACCAGGGAACACCGATGAATTGCCGAAATCCGGTGACGGCATCGGATTCCCGTGTGGTATGACACGGAATCCTCCGCCGCCATCGGCATCGACCACCCGAACGGGTGCGGGTGGCAGCAGGGAACGGAAAGCACGGAAACGGAGAACAGGAGACCCGGGTGATCGACCGGCTGTGGTTGTATCCGCCGCTCGCCTACGGGCGGCTGGGCCCGTCCACCACTCCCTGTGACAACTACGTCTGGGGGCCCAACGACCTGTCGTCGCGGGGCACCGGCCGCACGACGGTCCAGCCGGCCGAGACGCTCGACGTCGCCGAGGACGGAACGGTCACCCTCCGGCAGCCCGCGACGGTGACGTTCAAGGACCCCGCCGGCTTCCGCCCGGTGTGCCCGTTCTTCGAACTGCACGGCGCCTGGACAGCCGACGGCGTGACCCACGAGGGGCCGATCACCGCCGAGGTCCTCGCCGCCGCCGGTGTCGCCCTCGGCGACGTGCGCTGGGAGGTCGAGGTCGCCAACCTCAAGCCGCACCACTACACCCAGGTCGACGACGACCGGATCGTCGCGACGGTGAGCATCGCCGGGGACGACACCGGGCGCCGGGCGCTCGACGGGCACTCGCCCGCGGGGTCCGCGGCGCCGCTGGTGCCCGCCGGCAGCCGCGTCCCGCTGGGCAGTGTGCAGCTGACCAGGCCCAGCGCCGAGCTGCCGGAGCTACGCCTGCGGTTCACCCCGGCCGTCGGCGCCGTGTACGGGCCGACGGACCTCCCGAACCGCACGAGCGACTACGTCCTGCCCGCGGACCGGCTCGTCCTCAGCCCGCAGTCGCCCTGGGTCGGCTTCGCGCTGGGCGGCGACGATCCGCGGACCAACCCGGGCGGGCTGTTCGCGGGCGCGGAGGGCAACGCCGGTCTCGGGCTCGTCGACGACGTCTGTGACGGCACGGTGCGGGTCGTCCTGCCGGCGGGCCCGGGTCAGCCGGCGGAGCTGAGCGCGGTGGCACGCATCGTCGTCGGTCCGCCGGACTTCGCCCCCGACCAGCGCCCGTTCACCTCGGCCGCGGACGGCCTGACCGACCGGGTCCGGCGCGCCGACGTCCGCGACCCCGCGTACGTGGCGGACGCCGCCCGCACCACCCTGGAGGTCCGCGACCTGTTCGAGCGGATCCTGGAGACGGTCGCCACGGTGAACGTCGACGCCCAGAACGGCCGCGCCCGTTTCGAGAACATCGCGATCGCGCGCAGCCGGGGGGAACCGGAGGCAGCGGCCCGGGACCGGGCATTCCCGGCGGCCGAGCCGCTGACCGACCATCCGTTCCCGCTGACAGAGGCGGCCCGGGCGCGCCACCGCCGGTTCCTGGCTCTGGAGGTGTTGGAGGACCTGCTGCGGGAGCGGCCTGACCTGCTCCCCACGGTTGTGCGCGAGCCGGCGACCAGCGAGCGCTACTACGACCGCCGCATGCCGGCGCTGATGCGCGGCTCCGACCGCCATCCCATGCATCTCACCCGGCGGCAGTACGACCTGCTCCGGGCCTGGAGCGCAGCGCTGCGGCAGGACGTCGAGCAGGGCACGTGACGGTCCTGCTGCAGATCGGCCGCCGCCCGCCGGACCCGACTCCGGACCCGTCCCCGGGCGGGCACCCCGTGCCGGCCGACCGGCCCCTGCCGGGCGCGGTCCCGGACGTGGTGCCGGGCGCCGCCGCCGAGGCGCGCCTGTTCCACAGCGCGCACGGGGCACACCTGTTCGTGGTGGACGGCAGCCGGGTCTACGACCTGCCCGGTGACGTCGAGGGGCAGGTGCGGTCCTGGCTGGACTCGGGTGATGCGCGCGAGCTCGGGCCCGGCGCGCGCGCCGCCCTGGGGCTGGAGCCCGGCGCGTCCAGACGCATCGACGGCCGCCCGATCGACCCGCCGCCGCTGTCAGCCCTCTCCCTGAACGTCATGCAGGCGTGCAACATGTCGTGCGCCTACTGCTACGCGGACGAGGGCCGCTTCGGCGGCGCGGCCCGGGTGATGCCGCGCGAGGTCGCCTTCGCCGCGGTCGACCGTCTCCTCGCCGATTCGCGGCCGGGCGCCGACGTGGTCGTGGGGTTCATGGGTGGTGAACCGCTGCTCGCCGCGGACCTCGTGCACGAGGTCACCGCCTACGCTGCCCGGGCGGCCGAGGCCGCCGGGCGCCGGGCGCGGTTCTCCCTCACCACGAACCTGACCGAGCTGCGCCCCGCGGACGCCCGCCTTTTCGCCCGGTATCCCTTCGCCGTCTCGGTGAGCCTCGACGGCGACCGGGACCGTAACGACGCGCTGCGCCGGCTGCCCGGTGGCGCCAGCGCCTACGACCGGGTGCGTGCCGGGCTCGACCTGCTGGCGCGGCACGGGCGTCCGCGCCACCTCGCCGCGCGGGTCACCGTCACCCCGGCGGGCGGCCGGCTGCTCGACGTCCTGGACCATGTGATCGGCCTCGGCTTCGACGAGGTCGGGTTCGCCGCGGTCGTCGCGTCGCCGGACCCGGCGCTGGAGTTCACCGGGCCGCAGTTCGAGGGGTTCCTCGCGCACATGGTCGAATGCGGCGAGGTGGCGCTGCGTGAGCTGGCCGCCGGCCGCCGGTACCCGTTCGGCAACTTCGAGACGGCCATGGCGCAGATTCACCGGGGCAGCCACCGCCCCTACCCGTGCGGCGCGGGTGCGGGGTATCTCAGCGCGGCCGCGAACGGCGACCTGTTCGCCTGCCACCGGCTCGTCGACGACCCAGGCTTCGCGATGGGCTCGGTGACGGCCGGCCCGGACCAGGCGGCCCGGGCGGAGCATCTGGCCCGCGGCCACGTCGACCGGATGAGCCCGTGCCGGTCGTGCTGGGCCCGGTACCTGTGCGGGGGCGGCTGTTACCACGAGGTGGCCCGGCGCGGGCGGCCCGGGTGCGACTACATCCGCGGCTGGCTCGCCTTCTGCCTGCGGGCCTACGTCGAGCTGTCCGCGGCGCGCCCCGACTACTTCGAGGGACTGCCGGCGTCTTCCGGGTATGGCGGCAGCGGCAGCGATCCGACGACCGTCGCCCGCTGACGGACGCCGCGTGAGCTGGACGCGCGGACCACACAGGTGCGCCGCGTGAGCAGGACGCGTCGCCCATCAGGTGCGCCGCGCGGACACCGACGCGCCGCCCGACGAGGCGCGGCGCGCGACGAAAGGGCTGGAACGTGACGGAACCCGTGGCCGGGCCACCCGTGGGGAAGATCTTCCCCCGAAACCTGACGGCGCGGGCGGACCACGTCGTGCGCGGCAACCCGGCGGCCTCCCGTCCCGAGAGCGGCGTCGACAACTGCTATCCGGGGCTGGAGTTCGACCAGCGCAACCTGGACAAGGCCTTCTTCCCCGGGCTGACCTTCGAGTTCCACCGCCCGGACGGCGCCGTGCTGCGCCGCGTCGACGCCACCGGCATCGCCGCCGAGCGTGGCCTGACCGACGCGGACCTGCCCCTGCACCTGTGGGCCGTCTGCGGGCGCACGACCGTCGACCAGACCGAGGCGGACATCCCGACGTTCAGCTGCGCGAACCTCGGCGGGCTGGACGTCTGGCGGCTGGTGCACGACCTCATGCCGGGCCGGATCGCGATCCTGCTCGGCCCGGCGCCCGGCATCTCCTCGCCCGGCGCGGACGTCGTGAACGGCTCGCTCAACGGGTTCCGCCGCGGTGACCGCAGCGTCGTGCAGCGGGACCCGGACGGCACGGTGCTGGCGGTCCTGGTCGCCGACCGGGCCCGCTACCTCGACCCCGAGGGTGTCATCGACCCCGAGGTCTACCTGCCCGGCGAGCTGACCCGCAGCCTGTGCGCGCCGTGGCAGTACGACTTCCGGGACTGCGGCTGCTTCTACTGGGCGGCCTCCAAGCCCGACGTCGTCACCAGCGCCGACGGGCAGATCCCCTACGTCAACTTCCAGCGCGGCGACCGCACCGCCGTCCCGCCGCCCGCGGATCTGCCGACCGAGGCGGGGCGGCGCGAGCAGGAGCTGGACTACGCCGAGATGCTCCATGCCTGGAACGACCTGGCGGTCGTGCTGGGCGGCCGGGAGACCGCCGGGGTCGCCCCGCCACCGCCGCCGGGGCCGACCGTCGGCGAGCTGGCCCGCCAGGAGGTGCTCGACGAGCTGAACTACCTGGCCACCGTCGAACACGCCCTCTCGGTGGAGTACCTGTTCGCGCACTACTCGCTCGACGCGCCCCGGCTGCTGCCCGACGACGCGGACGAGCACACCCGCCGCGTGCACGCCGCGGCCACCGAGGTCTACTCCATCGCCGTCGACGAGATGCGGCACCTGCGCTGGGTCAACGAGGCGCTCGCCCTGCTCGGCCAGCCGCCGAACGTCGGGCGGGCCGAGCGCATCCACCGCCAGCTCGACCGGCCGTTCCAGCTCGAGCCGCTCACCCCGGCGCAGCTGGACTGGTTCATCGAGGTCGAGCGGCCCAGCCAGGGAACGGCCTCGGGTGTCGACGGGATGTACGTCCAGCTGCTGACCACGATCGACGCGCGCCCCGATCTCTTCCCCGAGCGGGACAGGCTCGTCCACCTCATCAAGCTGATCATCGACGAGGGGGGTGAGCACTTCCGCCGGTTCGGCCTGGTCAAGGGCCACCTCGCCGGGCTCGCACCGGAGAGCTACCTGCGCACGCTGCGGGTGGCCCCGGCCGACGCGCTGACCGAGGGCCTGGCCGATCTCAGCGACCAGAACTACGCGCTGCTGCTCAACGCCCTGCAGGCGACCTTCGCGCTGGGGGACAGGGCCGGCGGCCAGCTGCTCGAACAGGCCCGCCGGGCGATGTTCAGCCTGCACGAGACGAACCACCTGCTCGCGGCGCGCGGCGTACGGCCGCGCTTCGAGCTGCCCGTCCCGGTCACGCTGCCCGTCCCGGTCGCCGATCATGCCGCCGGCATCCGCCGCGCCCAGGAGACCGTCGCCGAGCTGGGCGGCGCGCCGGAGCGCAGGCTCGTCCTCCAGCACGGCGCGGCGCACGAGGCCCTGCTCGCCGAGCTGCAGGCCGCCGGCGCCGGCACGATCGCCGCCGGCGGCACGATCGCCCCGCCGGCCCAGCCGCCACCGCCCCGGACCCAGGGGTGACCGACGCCGTCGTCACCGGGGCCGGGCTGGCGGGCCTGACCTGCGCCTACCTGCTCGCCGGGCAGGGCCGCCGCGTTCTGGTCACCGGATGGCGTCCGGGTGACCCCGAGCGGGCATCCGGCACCAGCCAGGCACCGGGAGAGACGTCCCCGCCGGCGCGTTGGCTGGTGCTCAACGAGTTGACCATCGACCTGCTGCGGGAGGTCTGGGACGGCGGAAGCGGTCTGTTCGACGGCGCCTGGCCGGTTCGGTGCCGGTACGTCAGGTGGGGTGGCTCCGGCACCGACCAGCCCCTCGAACAGCGGAGTCTGGCGGTCGACGGGGCCCAGCTGGCCCAGCGGCTGGGCAGGCGGCTGGCCGAGACCCATCCGGACCTGGTCCGGCTCACCGCGGCCGGCCCCGCGCCGTCGGCGGCCGAGTGGCTGATCGCCGCCGGGCACCCGTCAGCCGGGCCGGCCGGGAGCCGTCCGGTTCACATCGGGCGCAGACACATGATCAGCGCGGAGGTGGGGCTCGTGGCGGGCGAGTCCGCCGCGAGTCACCTGGTGGCCACCGGTCCGGCCTGGATCTTCCTGGCACCGGTCGGACCGCGGCGGGCGCTGGTGCAGGCCATGGTGCCTGGGCCGGTCGCGGACCCGGTGCCGTTGCTGCGCAGGCTCCTGGACGGGACGGAGCTGGGACGCCGGCTCGTGGCACCGCCCGAGGCCGCCGTCGTGGTGCCCGCGGCGCCCCGGTTGCGGCAACCGCCCTGCGGGCCCGGCTGGATCGCGGTGGGCGGCCACGCCGCCCGGTTCGATCCGCTCAGCGGTTCGGGGACCGCGCAGGCTGTCCGAACAGCGGTACTCGCCGCGGCGGCCATCGACGTGGTCGACCGCGGCGCCGACGAGCTGGATGTCCGCGCGCATGTCACGGACCGGGTCCTGACCGCCTTCACCGAGCACGTCCGCACCTGCCTGGGCCTTTACACCTCCGCCCTGGTCGGCGGAGATCCGGTCGGCGGAGATCCCGTCGGCGGAGATCCGGTCGGCGGTGGTCCGGCAGGTGGTGGTCCGGTCGGTGGAGGTCCGGGCAGCGCGCGGACATCCTGGGGCGCCGGGCGCGCCGGCCTGGACCCGGCAGCCTGGCAGGACGAGATCGACCTGACGGCCGCCGCCCTGCGCGGGTTCGGCCTGGCCGCGGCCCCCTCTCCGAGGTTCACCCTGACCGGCCCGCTACCGGGCTGGAGACTGGTGCCGCACAGTCCGTAGCCGCATCGCGCGGCCAAGGTGGCGATGCCCGGGCCCGCTGTGGACCTTCGCGGCGTGCAAGGTGCACCATCCGGTGGCCTGACCGGCCCGAAAGGATCGTGGTCGGCGCATTAGCGGACTTCTTCCTCCTGCACTAGCGTGGAGGTTGTTGCTGTTCGCATCCACATGCTGACCTTGGGTCAGATGGTGGTGGCGGGGGCTCGCCGGCGTGATCCGGTCCGGCTGGCAGCACGATCCTCGCCGGCGGAGCCGACGAAGAGCCCAGGCGGAGAGGATGATGTCGCACGCGGAGCTCACTCGAGGCATCGCACCGGAGCGGGAAGCGCCGAACTGCGGCGCGGCCAGGTTCCGCCGAATCGTCGTTGTGTGCGCGGTGGTCGCGTCCGTAGCCCTGCTTGCCCCCTTCGTCCTGCCTTCGCGCGTCGCCGAGCTGGCCGTCGGCCTCGGCGGCATGGCCGCGATGGGGCTCCAGGGTGGCTGCGAGCTCTGGTCGACGCGGCGGGCGAGGGGCGCCGAGCGGCGCTGGAGGCTGCTCCTTCTCACCGGATGGATCGGCGTGGCGATCGGCCTCCTGATCACATCCGTCAGGGCGTTGTTCCTGGGGCAGAACCCTTTGCCGCCGCTGTCGGGGACGGAGCCCGCCTATCTGGCGTACATTCCAGCGTCGATCGCCGCGGTGCTCGCCTTCCCTGCCGACCCGCTCAGGCCGGAGGACGAACCGGCGGGAACTCACGGCACTCGTTGGAAGGTCGTCACCGTACTGGACGCGGTGCTTCTCGTCGGCTCGCTGAGCCTGCTCGGCTGGGTGGTCGTCTTCGGCCCGTTGGTGCGCGCGCGGGCACCGGCGCCGGCCTCGCTCGGAATCCTGCTGGCGTTCGGCCTGGGATGTTTCCTGCTGCTGATCACAGTTCTGCTCGTCGGGGTGTTCCGGCGCCCCCGCTGCAGGGAATCATTCGCGCTGCTCGGGGGCGGGCTCGGTTCCATCACCGTACTTCTGCACGTGTCGCTGTACTTCATCGCGAGCGGCCGGCCCGAGCCCCTGCAACTGGTGGCCAGCAACACCGTCGGCACGATGATGATCGGGCTCGCCTGTATCGTGCCGCCGCGGGCGCGGACGGACCGTGCTGTCTGCCCCGCCGCCGTTGGTCTCGGATCCGCTCCCGGCGGCCTGGCCCGGTGGCGTGCCCGCTGGGCCGGCTGGCAGGCCGGGCAGGGCCCCCGCTGGGCGAGACTGCTCCTCCCATACCTTCCGCTGGCCGCCCTGGGCGTGCTGGTGGCCGTCCAGATGGCGACGCGGACGCAGGTCGGACCGAGCGTGCTACTCGGTGTCCTCCTGCTTGTGCTCGTCGTGCTGATCCGTCAGCTGCTGACCTTGGCGGACAACATGAGGCTGCTGGACAGGGTTGAGCAGAGCCGTCGGCAGCTGCGCCACCAGGCGCTCCATGATCCCCTGACCGGGCTGGCGAACCGTGCCCTGTTCGGCGACCGGCTGGAACACGCGGTCGCTCGGCGGAGCCGCGGCCGGCTGTCGCTGCTCTTCTGTGATCTTGATGACTTCAAGACCGTCAACGACACGCTGGGGCATTCTGCCGGCGACGAGCTGTTGCGGTTGGTCGCTCGGCGGCTGCTCGGCTGCGTCCCGTCGTCGGACACGGTTGCCCGCCTCGGGGGCGACGAGTTCGCGGTCCTCCTGGAGGACGAGACCGTGGACGCCGAGGCGGCCGGCAGGAGGGTGCGCGCGGCCGTCAGCGCGCCGTGCCGCCTCGCCGGGCAGCCATACGCCGTCCAGGTGAGCCTTGGCCTGGCAGTCGCCGAGCCGGGATCTCCGATCAGCTCCGAGAGTCTGCTCCAGCAGGCAGATCTCGCCATGTACGCGGCCAAGCAGCGGGGCAAGGACCGACTGGTCGTCTACGATCCCGGCATCGTCGCCCACAGCGGCTCGTTGCCGGCGCACCGTGCACTGCACCAGGTGTTGCGGGGAGATCCCGCGGGTGGCGTCCTCGACGTTCTGTACCAGCCGATCGTCGATCTGACCCACGGTCACCCGGTGGCCTACCAGGCCTCGGCGCGGTGGCGTCACCCGGTCCTCGGGCATCTCACAGGCGAACGGACGGTCGCGGTGGCGGCCGGCGCAGGGCTGAGCCACCAGCTCGAACAGGCGATCCTCGACCGTGCCTGCCACGACATCGGCCGCTACCGAAGGCGGACAGGAAAGAACGTCGCCGTCTACGTCAGCGTGTCGGTGGCACGGCCGACCCGCGACCTGCCGGCCGACATCGAGACGGCGTTGGCCGCCTCCGACCTCCCGGTGCAGGCGCTGGTCCTCAGGCTGTCGGAAACGGAGCGCCTCGATGAGCGGGCCGCCGACAGCCTGCGTACCTGTGCCGCCCGTGGGCTGCGCCTCGCACTGAACGGCATCGCCGGCAACCACAACAGTCTTCTGTCGCTCGACGAGCTGCCCATCGAGATACTCATGTTCGACAGCTCGCTCGGCGGTCGTGTCCCTGGCGGCGTGGGCCGGGCCGACCTGCTCCGCCATGCGGTGATCGCCTTCGCTGAGGACCTGGATCTCATGGTCATCGCCACCGGCGTCCAGAGCCGGCAGCAGGCACGTTCACTGGCGCGCCACGGATGCCGCTTCGGGCAGGGACAGCTGTTCGGACCACCGGCCGCACTGCCCGGGGCGACCGGTCGCCCAGCGGCCTAGGGTCTCGCGGCGCACGCGACTTCTCGTCGGCTTGGTCGCTCGGGTCTCGCGTCCTGTGTCACCAGAATCGAATCACGAGCCGTGCGGCCGCGACGGCTGATGGGCGGACTGTCGTCTTCGGCGCCACCGCGCGGGTGATCGTGGATGTCGACTCTGGTCGCGGTCTTGACCCTGGCCGCGGAGAAAGCCTTTCAGGGCAGTCGATGGTAGATTTCTGGCATGCGCACTGCCATCGACGCTGCGGGGCGTGTCGTCATCCCCAAGGCGCTGCGTGATGCTCTCGGGCTCACGGCGGGTCAGCCGCTGGAGATCGCCGAGCGAGACGGGCGGCTCGAGATCGTTCCGGCGCCGACACCGATGACGCTGGTGGACGAGGGTGACGGCGTGGTCGCCATCGCAGAGGCGGACATGCCGGTGCTGACCGCTGATCTGGTACGCACCACGCTGGAGCGAACCCGGCGATGAAGGCTGTCGACACCAGCGTGGTCGTGGCCTGCTTCGCCAGCTGGCACGAGCACCATGCCGTCGCGCGCAAGGCCATGGCCAGCCATCCGCGCCTGATCGCACATGCGGCGATCGAGTCCTACTCGGTCCTGACCCGCCTTCCGCCTCCGCACCGGGCGCAGCCGTCGACCGTGCACACGTTCATCACCGAGCGGTTCACTGATCCGTTCCTCACCCTGTCGGAGACGGGCTACCAGGAACTCCTGGCTGTTCTGGCGGCCGGCCAGATCCTGGGCGGCCCGGCCTACGACGCCCTGATCGCCTTCACCGCGGCCGAACACCAGGCGACCCTGATGAGTCTCGACCAGCGAGCTACCGCGACCTACGAAGCCATGGGAGTCACCGTGGACCGACTCGCTTCCTGATCAGGATTCGCGGACGGCGTTTCTGCGGTCAGGACCGCCACCGCTGCCTGGACGTCATCGCCGGCCGCCCGCAGGGGCTGTACGTGCATGGGTCCAGTGACACGGCGGGCGGGTGTCAGCCGGCGGGGCGCCGGTAGCCGGGATGAACCCCCGGGGTCAGGCCCTGCTGCTCGGCGATGCGGGCGAGCATGCCGCGCAGGGCCGAACGCTCGGAGGCGGTCAGCGCGGCGCACAGGTCGCCCTCGTGCGCCATGCCCACCGCACCCATTTCACCCATGAGGCGTTCGCCGTCGCCGGTGAGATGCAGGGCGTAGGACCGCCGGTCGGGGCTGCCGCGGCGCCGTTCCACCAGGTTCCGCCCCTGCAGGGTGTCGACGAGCACGACGAAGCGGCTGGGCGGGGTGCCCAGCCGAGCCGCGTAGGTCTGCTGGCTGAGCCCGGGTGACACCGCGATCATGCGCAGCAGCCCGGCCTGCGCCGGTGTCAGGTCGAGTTCGGCGACGCGGTCGGCGAAGCGTGCGGCTGCGTGCGCGCCGAGCTGTGCGAGCAGGAAGGCGACTCCTCCCTGGCTCTGGTTCGGTTCGTCGCACTCCTCGGACACCAGCGAAATACTAGCAGCTTGATAATGATAGACACTCGTATATGGTTCACGTATGTCTATCGATGGAGGAGTCGTCATGCCCTCACCGTGTGCTGCCGTCGTCCCGTCGCCACCCGTCCGTTGAGACGCCAGTGCCGACCGAACCGAACTCATACGGCACGTCCCGCCGAAGCCTGCTCCGGGCGGTGGGCGGTGGCGCCCTGGGACTCGGCGTCGCGGGTGGGGCCCGGCCGGCGGTCGCGGCCGAGCCGACCGCCGTGCCTGATCCCGTTTCCAGGTGGATCAGCGGTCACGCGCACGGCATCGCCAGCATCGTGCCCGGCGCCGCGCCCGTCGACCTCGAGCCGCTGCGCACGATGATCGGTGACGTCGCGGTCGTCGGGCTCGGGGAATCCACCCACGGCGCGCACGAACAGCTCGGACTCAAGCACCGCCTGGTGCGGTTCCTGGTCGAGCGGGCGGGCTTCCGGTCGGTGGTGCTGGAGGAGGACTGGACCAAGGGCATCCAGATCGACGAGTTCCTCCGTCACGGCCGGGGCGACCCGCGCGATCTGCTCGCCGATGCCGGCACACCGTGGCAGTGCCGGGAGATTCTCGACCTGCTCGTCTGGATGCGGGAGCACAACGAACGCCATCCCACCGACCCGGTGCGGTTCGCCGGCGCCGACGTGGTCTCGGTCCGCGCCCTCGCCTACGACGCTGTCACCGACCACGTGGCCCGCCGCGCGCGGCGCCGCCTCGCCGACCTCAGCGCCCACTACGACGTGATCCGGCCGGCCGGCGCCATCGGCCCGCACATCGCCTGGTACCGCGGCCAGCCGGACAAGAAGCCCTACATCGACCACGCCCGCGCGGCGCGTGACCTCGTCGCCAGCCTTCCCGCCGACCCCGGGCGACGGCTCGCGCTGCGGCACGCCGAGGCGATCGTCGGCTTCCACGAGTACCACGCCACCTCCGCCGTGGCCGTCCGGGACCGCTACATGGCCGACACCGTCGCCTTCTGGCGCGGGTACACCGGCGGACGCTCGATCTACTGGGCCTCGAACGTTCACAGCGCCTGCGGCGACCCGCTGACCATCTCCTATCCGCCGTTCCCGCCCTCGACGCAGACGAGCGCCGGCGGCATCCTGCGGCGCCGCTACGGCGACCGGTACCTGTCGGTCGCCATGACCTTCGACCACGGGGAGGTCAACGCGGGCTACCCGCTGCAGCGGTACGCCGTCCCGCCGCCGGCCCCACAGTTCACCGACACCGCGTTCGCGCCGGCCGCCACGGCGGCCGACTACCTGCTCGACCTGCGATCGCCCGCCCCGCCGGCCGTGCGGAGCTGGCTTCGGGGCCCCGCCGTCCTCCGCGCGGTCGGCCCCAGCTACGACCCCGCCAACGACCCGTCCTACTTCATGTCCGGGGGCAGCCTGCGCGGCTGGTTCGACGTGCTCGTCCACCAGGGGGTGGTCACCGCGACCACGCCGCTCTGAGGCACTCGTTGGCGTGGGAGACCCGAAAGATCTACTTCGACGGGATTCCGCGGATCACCCGGGCACATCGCAAGTTCGTCACGGCTGTCGTCACGGCTGTCGCCGCCGCGGGTCCGCGCCGGTGAAAGTGGCCACGCACGCGGACGTGTAGCGAACGGCGGGATCTCCGGAAGTGTCACGGGATCACGCCTGTCGTCCGGCGGTGGTGCAGGTTGGCCTCATGAGCAACGAGATCGCCGTGTCCCCGCCGACGTCCTCGCCGACCGGCGGGGCCGTCACACCGGCGGCGGCCTGGACACCGGTGGCCGCACTCACGTCGGGGACGACCGTGCTCGTGACCAGTGAGTTCCTGCCCGCCGGCGTGCTGCCGAAGATGGCCGCGGACGTCGGTGTCAGCGACGGGGTCGCCGGCCTGGCGATCGCGGTCACCGCGATCGCCGGTGCGGTGACCGCGCCCACGATCGCGCTCGTCCTCCCGCGGGCCGACCGGCGCACGGTGCTCGTCGCCCTGCTGGCCGCCGGCGCGGTCGCCAACATCACCGTGTCGGCCGCCCCGAACTTCGCCGTCCTGCTGCTGGGCCGGCTCCTGCTCGGCATCGCGCTCGCCGGCTTCTGGTCGTTCGCCTTCGGCGCGGGCGTGACCGTTGCCCCGGGCAGGTCGAGCGTCGTGTCGACCGCGCTCGCCTTCGGCGTGAGCCTCGCGACGGTGCTGGGTGTGCCGCTCGCCGCCCTTGTCAGCAACGACGTCGGCTGGCGGGCCGCGTTCGCCGGCGCCACCGTCATCTGCGCCGCCGCCGCGACCTGGCTGGCGTGCACGCTTCCGCCGGTGCCTGCGCATCCGTCCGCCGGCCTGCCGATGCTGCGCGAGGCTGTCGGGAACCGGCGGCTCATGGCGGGGATCGGGTGCGTCGTCCTGGTCGCGTTCGGGAACTTCGCCGCCTACCCCTACATCAGGCTCGCGATCGAACGGGTGACCTCGGCCCACACGACCTGGCTGCTCGTCGCGTGGGGCCTCGGTGGCATGGCGGGGAACATCATCGCCGGCGCGCTCGCCGCGAGGCTGCGCCCACTGGCGGCCGGGGGACCGGCCCTGCTGGGCGTGAGCCTGGTGATCACCGCCATGGCGGACGCTCCCGTGCAGCTCGTGATCGGGATCGTGCTGTGGGGGTTCGCGTTCAACATGGTGCCGGTCGCCACCCAGCTGTGGGTCACCAGAGTCGAGCCGGAACGCGCCGAGTCCGCGATGTCTCTGCAGGTCACGGCGTTCCAGGTCGCGATCACGGCGGGCGCGGCGATCGGCGGCGTGCTGCTCGACGCGCATGGTGCGCGGTCGCCGCTTCTCGTCGGCGCCGCCGTAGCACTCGCCGCCGGCCTCGGGTTCGGGCTACTGCACCTGCCGGCGGCCGACAGCAGCGTCATCGCACGTCGCGCCGGCGGCGCGACGCCGTGATGAGACACGAAGCTCGGCTGCTACCGAGGGCGCTTAGGCGAGCGGGTCGGAGTGGAAGCCGCTGATCGTGGGGGACGTCGGACGTCTGTCCGCGGAGTGCTCAGCTGGCTCGCGGCTGGGGCGGTGCGGGCGTCGGAGGTGGGCCGTCGAGCCACCACGCCGACCGTGCCTCCTCGTGCAGGCCCTTGAGAGTGGGGTACCAGCTGCTGTTCTCGGCGAAGTAGCTCCTCATGGCCGGCGACGAGTCGAAGAGGTCCAGGATCCACGCGCGCCAGGATTCGAGATCCTTCTTGGAGTACTCGGGTTTCCGATCCCAGATGCATTCCAGGATGTCGAGGCAGAACTCGGTGATCGCCAGTATCTGATTGCGATCCTGGCGTGTCGAATCCGTCGGGATCGGCTCGTCCTCATAGAAATGGGGTCGCCACTGAGGGTACTCGATGAATACTCTGTCCACTTGGAGTGCCAGATCGGTTGTACTGTTGTAGGTGGTGACTGTCCGATTTTGCCTGGCATCCGAGACGGACAGCGCCGTCGCGCCGATGGAAAGCATCAGTGCGACGACCGCGACAATGTTCGAGGTTTCCATCCGAGGTCACTTTCCAGCTGTCGCGATGACAAGTGGGTGGTCGGGTGGGAGGTCGTAGCCCTCTTCGTACAGTGCTCGAACGAGATTGGTCAGCTCGTCGCCGGTCGGCGGATCGGGCTGGGTGGCCGGCGCCCACATCAGGAGCATCGGTTGTTCGCCGTCTCCCTGGAGAAGTGGAACCCGGAAGTTGACGGTGGGTAACCTGCGGGCGCCTCTGTTCTCGTAGAAGCAGATACGCCGTCGGCGTGCGGCGGTCGTTCCCGGGTCGATGTCCGGCTCGTTGGGGTCCTCGACCTCGAGGACAATCGCTGTCACCCCCCGATGATGCCGGGCATCGGTGCAGATGTGATACCAGAGCTCGCCGCCGAACCCGCCACCGCGGTACCTCTCGTCGATCGCGAGGTATTCAAGATAGAACATCCGAACCGACCTGAGCACGTAGGCCGACGCAAAGCCCAGTGCAGTTCCCTCGTCAAGCGCGACGTAAGCGATGCGAACACCCTCGTTGACATCCCGCACTATCTCCTCGAACGGCATCCGTTCGCCCGCGGGGAAGGCCTCCAGATAAATCCGCTCCACTGAGCTGACCTGCGATGGATCGAGATCGGACAACGCCGTGACGCGCATACCAGGCATAGTAGCCGGTTTGGTGGCATCCCCGTATGGAGTACCGCAGAAGTCGATACCTCGACTGGTTCTGGCCGCGACTGGTTGCGGGGCGGTGATCGTGGGTGCCCATGAATGCCTCTGGTGAGGGCGCCGCCGGGGCACTCGCCGCCGGTCTCGAGTGCGGGCTGCCACGCCTGCCCCGGGGCTGACGACAGCGCCGCCGCACGCCCGTCAGGCGCCGTGGTACCAACGTCCCACGCAGCGTCGGGACATCCACCCGAAGCCGACGAAGACGGCCGCCCCCAGGGCCGAGGCCACCAGAACCGAGGCAAAGAGCTCCGGCGACTGGGCACGGGCCTGGTAACGGCTTATCAGGGCGCCGATTCCCGGATCGCCCTGCCGGAAGAAGAAGTCCGCCACGATCGCGCCGACCACCGCGAGGCCCGCCGAGATCCGCGTTCCGGCGAAGATCGCGGGAAGGGCGGCACGCAGTTCGAGGCGGGTGAGGACGACCCAGCGGGAAGCCCGCTGCAGGGCGAACAGCTCACGCTGCGCCTGTTCCACCGAACGCAGGCCGAACATCGTGTTCGACACGATGGGGAACAGGGCGATCAGCACGCACACGATGACCCGTGCGAAGAAGTCGAAACCGAACCAGAAGCCGATCAGCGGCACCAGTGCCAGGACCGGAATGCACTGGAGCATCACGGCGTATGGGAAAAGGGAGCGCTCCAGCCAGTCCGCGTGGTTCATCACGACCGCCCACAGCACGCCGAGGACCAAAGCCGCCGCCAGTCCGGTGAACGCCACCTGTGCCGTCCGCCACAGAGCGGTCGCGATGTCGGCGCGCACCTTCGCGTCCCCGAACGCCACCGTGGCGACGGTGTGCGGTGGGGGCATCAGGAAACGACGGGAGGCATCGAGGGCGAGATAGCTGACGGAATACCAGACGGCCAGTATCAACCCGGCGACCAGCACGGGTGGGACGGCCATCCAGGCCCGTCGCCCGAGCGGGGATCCGGGCCGGGTGCGGAACCGGGGCCAGGTCCGGCCCCGGCCCCGGCCCCGGCCCTGGGCCGGGGAGTGGCCCTGCGACTGGGCCCGGACCGATATCGCGTTCACGGCGTGTACCCCTTCCGCAGGGCGAGGCTGATCCGTTCCGAGAGCGCCCCGAACTCGCCCGAGAACCGCAGCCTGGGGTCGCGGACGTCCCCGAACGGCACGTCGACCACGTCGACGACGCGCCCCGGCAGGCCCGAGATGACGACCACACGGGTTGCCAGATAGACGGCCTCGCTGACCGAGTGGGTGACGAACACCCCGGCGAACCGGCGGTCGACGAACAGCCGCAGCATCTCCTCGCCGAGCCGCTCCCGGGTCAGTTCGTCGAGCGCACCGAACGGTTCGTCGAACAGGAAGAGATCCGGCTCCATGGTCAGCGAGCGGGCGAGCGATACCCGCATCCGCATGCCGCCGGAGAGCTGATGTGGCAGATGTTTCCCGAAGTCGGTCAGTCCGACTGTGGTGAGCGCCTCCGCGGCCAGTTCCCGCCGAGAGGATTTCGGCAGCCTGGCAAGCCGGGGGAAGAGCGCGACGTTGTCCAGCACGCTCAGCCACGGCAGCAGCGTCGCTTCCTGGAACACATATCCGAGCCGGTGCGTGCCGATGGTCACCGTGCCGCGGGTGGCTGTGCTGAGCCCGGCCGCGATGCGCAGAAGTGAGGACTTGCCGCAGCCGGAGGGGCCCACCACGGAGACGAACTCGCCGCGGCTCACCGCCAGATCGATCTCCTGCAGAGCGGTGGTTCCGTCCGGGTAGGTGAGGCCGACGCCCCGGAAGTCCAGCATGGGGTCCGACATCGCTAGTCCTCGGGGCTGTCGGCCGCGCCGGTCGTCCCGAGCCCGATGCCCGGGTCGAGGAACCTGTTGGTGAACAGGTCCGTGGCCTTCAACCTGTCGGCCGGTGCGGTGCCGTTCCTCGTCAGGATCGGGGTGGTGATGTCGAGGATGGTCTGTACCCGGTTCCCGTCGAAGTCGCCGAGGGTGCCGTTGCCGCCGTTGCTGACGACTCCCGTCGTCAGCTGGCTCTTCGCGGAGTCCGCGGCCTGCCCTGCGGTGTACACCCAGCCGTTGTCGAAGGCGTCGACGGCCTTGATGATCAGTCTGTTCGCCGGTTCCGGGTGGGCGAAGTAGTCGACTGTGGACTGCTGCACCACCGGGATCAGGGCGCTCAGACAGGCGGACTGCGCGGTCACGTCCCTGCTGCGGACCGACAGTGCCACCGCGTACAGCGGATAGCCGGTGTCGCTGATCAGCTGGTACGCGACCGGCTTGTGCCACTGGGGCAGCTCGTTCCGGTAGAGGTACGGCTCGACGGTGGCGAAGCCCTGCTGCGCGGCCTTGCCGCCGGCGGCGAGGAAGGTGGCCGGCGAGCCGTCATAGCTCCCGTCGACCTGGTCACGGCGCAGGATGCTGTTGCCGATGAGATAGTCCATCCAGGTGGCGCCGTCGAAATAGCGTACGGTCGCGCCGGCCTTGCCCAGCTCCTTGATCGTGGACACGCCGGGGTATGTCCCGGGATCCCACATGATCATCCAGGGGGCCTTGTCGAAGGTGGCGAAGACCTGGGTGACGGGGTGTTCGGCGGAGTTCTGCACGGCCTCGTCGGTGTTCACCCAGCCGAGCAGGATGTCGGGATCGGTGTACATCTCGACGGCCACCGACTGGTTGCCGATCGCCGGACCGCCGGACCGGATCTCGACCTCGACACCGGTCCACTCACCCTTCGCGTAGAGCGGGCCGCGCACCTGCTTCCTGGCGTCGTCGAGGACCGGGTTCGGGCCGAGCAGCTGGTAGAGCCCGCCCTGCTCGGCCTGGGGGTTCCAGTCGGTCTGGATCACGACCTTGGCCGGGCAGACCTTCGAAAGGTCGACGGAGCCGATGGTGAGACCCGCGGTGGAACCGGCCTGCGAGGCACCGGCACCGCTGTCGGCGCAGGCGGCAAGCGCCGGCAGCGCCACCGCGCAGAGTGCGGCCGCGACGCGGCGGAGGTAGCGGTGTGCGGCCCGGCGCTGACGGCGCCCGGGATTCGCGTTCATCGTGCTGTCTCCTTCACGAGGACGGATATGTGGAGCGGCGCCGGCGGGGAGCGCGGCGGGTGGGAGAGGTGAGGGATGCGGGGGAGGCGAGGCTGGGGCCGGGCGGACGGCGGGCGTCACAGTGAGTCGATCTCGGTGTGCCGGGCGGGCGCAGTGGCCGCATCGGCGGCGTTCAGGGCGAACCGGTCCCGGGTGGTGACGTAGAAGCTGGCGCCGAAACGCCCTACCGGGTGGTAGTCGGCGAGCCGCACATGCCAGCGCTCCTGGTCGACCAGGCCCGCACGCGCCCACAGCTGCCAGATCAGGCCGAGGAAGATCTCCCGGGTGGGGGTCTCGATCCGTTCGTGCAGCGTGCACTCCAACGCCACCGGCGCCTCGGCGATCCGCGGCGGCCGGACCTGTGCGCAGGGCACCGCGGTGAGGCCGACCTCGCGCAGTTCGTCGATCTCGGGTGGATGCGGAAAGCCGCAGTCGTGCATCTGCTGCGCGATGGCCTCGTCGACCAGATGCACGACGAACTCGCCGTTCGTGCCGATATTGGCCGCGGTGTCCTTCTGGAGGCCGGACCGCCGGTCCAGGCTGATCATCACCAGGGGTGGATCCTCCCCGGCCATGGCGAACATGCTGAACGGCGCCGCGTTCACCCTCCCGTCGGCGTCCACCGTGGTCACGAGCGCGATCGGGCGCGGCACGATCAGGCCGGCCATGAGCTTGTACCGCTCGTACGGGCTCAGCTCTCCCAGCGCCACGCGCAGCGCAGGCGCGTCCGCGTGCGTGTCCGTCCGGGCGCCCGCGGGTTCACGCATGGCTGGCCACCCACCACGACAGCAGGACGTCGCGCAGGGCGGCCGCGGCGTCCGCGCGCGCGCCGGGTCCGACGGCGTCCAGGGCCGCCTCGTCTGTCGGGCTGAGCTCGACGGGTACGTCGACCAGGCGGATCGGGGTGCGCGGGAAGTCCGGGACGTAGTGCGGGTCGCGGATCAGCCGGCGCTCGGCGCGGATGTGCGGCTGGCGGAACTGCGCGGGCGTGCGCTGGGAGTCGTACGCCCGCAGCGGGGGCACGGCGTCGACGTCCGCGCGGGCAGCGCTGGAGAGGATGGCGAGCACCGGCGACAACGAGTAGTTGCTCGTGCCCATGATGTCGTTGCCACAGGTGTTGGGGATCGCGAGCACGTCCATCAGGGCGAGCAGCTCGACATGGTCGCCCGGCCCGGTCTGCTGGCGCAGGATCTCGGGCCTGCCGTCGACCACCCGGGTGGCCATGAACAGGTTGAACGAGTCGTGTACGTCGTCGGGGGTGAGCCCGTACTCACGCTGGGCCTCGGCCTGGATGTCGGCGCAGTTGGTGTGCGCGGCGAAGCCGTGGGTCGACTCGTACATGGCGGCGCTGCAGCGGGGGAACAGGGTGTCGTTCAGATGCGCCGTGTCGGTGAGCAGATACATCATCGCCCGCTCCCGGGGCGGTGCGGACCACAGGAAGTCGCCCTGGCCGGGGTTGAGGCCGTGCAGCGTGCGGGTGCGGCCCACGTGCATGAACTCGCGGTAGTCGTGGAGGCTGAAGACGTTCAGGTCCACGCACTGGTCGCCCTCGATCTGCTCGATCCGCAGGATCTGCCCGGCCCGTACCTCGATCGCCCGGCCGGTGCCGGGTGCGATCTCCCAGCGCGCCAGCTCGGTCCGTCTCCCGGCGCTCGGCTGCGGCGTGATCGCGTGCTGCCAGTGCCACGGGCGGCCCGTCACCCGGGGATGTGGCCGGCTCCGGATTCCCCGCGCCGACTCGGTCAGCGCCAGCCGCACCAGCTCTGCCCTGGTGGGTGCTTCGCGTGCCGCCACCGAGGCGTCGACGAGCTCCAGCTGCTGGTCGGTCAGCCTGAGCACTACGTACGGCATGGTGGCCCCTCGTTCTGTATACGGAAGCTTCAATTTCGGTATACGAACATGGCCATCTTTCGGATACGTACCGATGCCGTTTCGTCGATGTATCGAGGTCTTCTCGTCGACCAGGCTGATCGTTTCCGTATACTGGGCGGCTAGACTCGCTCCATGAGTGCATCGCCCGCTCGCCCGGCGCAGCGTGCCGAAGCGGCCTTCATCAGCTTGCGCACGGCCATCGTCGAGGCCGCCCTCCTGCCCGGGACCAAGCTGCCGGAGGACGTCCTGGCCGCGCAGTACGACGTGAGCCGGACCCTCATCCGCGCCATCCTGGCCAGGCTCGTCACCGCCGGGCTGGTCGAGTCGGGCAAGGCCAAGTCGGCGACCGTCGCAAGCCCCAGCGCTGCCGAGGCCAGGGAGGTCTTCGTGGTACGCCGCTGCCTGGAACGGGAGGCGGTGCGACTCGCGGCAGCCGGATGGAGCCGCGACGCCGCCGCCGAACTGCGCCGGCACGTGAACGCCGAGCGGGAGGCCATGGCCCTGGGGGACCACCGCGTCTCCGGGCGGCTGGCCGCGGAGTTCCACCTCAGGCTCGGGGAGTACAGCGGCAACTCCCTGATGGAGCGCTATCTGGCCGAGGTGGTGTGGCGCTGCGCGCTGATCCTGTCGGTCTACGGCCACCCCCACGACCAGAACCAGTCCATCGCCGAGCACGAGGAGCTGATCAACCTGCTCGAGTCCGGGGACGCCGACGGGGCGGAGCAGCTGGTCCTGCGGCATGTCAGCGCCGTCGAGTCGCGCGCGCTGGTGCGCGGCCCCGAGACCCGGCCGCAGGATCTCGCGGTGATCCTCAGCCGCTACTGACGCTACTGCCGTCCCGCCGGCCGCCCGGCGACCGGATCCGGCGGCCGCGCGAGATCAGCCGACGACGCGGAAGGGCAGCATCATGCAGTCGTCCTCGTGGTCGAGAACGTGGCAGTGCCAGACGTATCCCTGCAGGGTCTCGCCGTCCGGGCTGAGGAAGGGCGAATCGGGGTCGAAGCCCAGCTCGTCCGCGGTCGGAAAGCGCACGAGGACCCGGGTCACCATCTTGCTCGGGGCACGGACCGTGTCCTTCCATCCGGCTTCCCACGCCGCTGGCCGCTGCACCGGCCGGCCGAGGGTGAAAGGACCGACGGGCGGTGCCCACCGGGTACCGAGCGCGGGGCGGGGGTTGAGCAGCACATAGCTGGTCGCGTCGAACGCCTGCCGGTGCAGGATTCGGAACTGGACGAGGTGCAGGTGAATCGGGTGTTCGTCGTCGGTGGTGTTGACGATGTCCCACTGCTCGACCGAGCCCTGACGGGGCCGGTCGATGTCGGTGTCGTGGAACCGCAGGTTGTTCAGCGTCATCTTGGCCGGTGGCCAGCGGACGGCGACCAGCTGGCTGACCGTGACGGTGCGCACCTTCTGCGGCGTCGGCAGTGGTGGCAGGACGGCCGGCTGGCTGGTGCCGCCGCGCAGTGACGCGGGCGGTCCGCCGGTCACCCCCTGGGCCGCGCCGACGGTGAACCGCATGACCCGCGGCAGGACGTCGACGCCGATGACCGTCGACTGGGCCGGCGGTGCCTCGTCGTTGCGCAACTCACACTGCGTCCCGGGGGGTAACGCCGAGAAGTCGACGAGCAGGTCGTAACGCTCGCCCGCGGCGATGTGCAGGTCCGTCGTGCGCACCGGCGCGTTCAGCAGGCCGCCATCGTTGCCGATCACCCAGAACGGCATCCGGTCGGCGAAGAACAGGTGGTAGGTGCGCAGGTTCGCGGCGTTGAGGAGCCGGAACCGGTACAGCCCACGGGCGACGGTGAGGTTCGGGTTGACCACCCCGTTGACGACCACCGTGTCGCCGGTCATGCCACCTTCCCAGGTACCGGCGGCGACCAGCTTGAAGACGCGGAAACCGAGCGTTCCGTCGGCGTTGAACATCTTGTCCTGCAGTACCAGCGGGACCTCGAACTCGCCGCTGGGCAGGCCGAGCGGGTTACCCGGCCGGCCGGTGTCGTACCGGTCGCGCACCAGGCACATGCCGGCGAGCCCCGCGCACACGTTCAGCCTGGTGATCCCCATGGCATGGTCGTGGTACCACAGCGCGGTGGCCTCGAGCCGGTTCGGGAAGTCGTGGACGACGTCACGGCCCGGCAGGAACGTCGCCATCGGGTGGCCGTCGGATCCCGGTGGGCTGGGAGCCCCGTGCAGGTGCAGAACGGTACGCGGCGACGTGCGGTCGAGGTCGCTCGCACCGTCCAGGGCGGTGTCGACGTCCGCGGCGTAGATGTGCGGCCCGAGCCGGTTCTGGTGAACGATCCTCGTCGGGATCCCGGCCTGGACCTCGATCGTCGGGCCCAGGTAGGGCTGCCCGCCGTAGCCCCAGGTGCGGGCCGTGCCGAGATCCCGGTGGAAGCGATGAGTGCCCTCGGCCGCGGCCAGCGTCAGGTCGCCGGTCACCACCGGCGGGACCGCCAGCTCGTCCACATAGGGCGTCAGCGGCGGGGAGTGGAACACCAGGTCCGGGTAGGGCGGCGCGGCCCACGACCGGACCGCCCCCGCGTTCAGCGCCCAGCCGACACCCGCGCTGGCACCCACCCAGCCGGCGACGGCACCGGCCCGCAGGACGCCGCGACGACTCATCGGCCGCGGGTCGGGCTCCTGGCCGTCATCGGTTTCCCGTGGCCGCTGCCGACTCATCTGCACACTCCCGATCGCCGCCAGACCGGACGTCCCGCCCGCGTGAGGTCATCGTGTGCCAAATATATGATCACATATACCTCCGGCGGGGACAGTACCATCCGGGGTTCTGCACGGTTGACCGATTCGGAATTCTGATGACCCGGACGGCCATCCGGAAAAATCAGGTGCCGGGTTGCCTGGCCGGAATGGTGCCGCGCATGCCGAAGTGAGGTGAGCACATTTCGGTGCTGGACCGGAGATCCGCGTGCCACACGCAGATCCACATCGTGTATCCCGCGACTGGAACGAAGTTCGTCTTCCTGGCGCCCCAGGACGCGGAGAAGGTGTACGCGATTCCGTCGCTGCGGAAAAGTTCGGCGACGCAGGACTGGGTCAGCGACGTGTTGAGCACTCCCGCGAGTGCGCCGGAGCCGTTGTCGGACAGCCACGCGGAACAGGTCGCGTTGTCGCCCACCCAGTAGGTGTCCGCCTCGGAGCCCGGAACCTGTGTCGTGTCGTCGCCGCCGTTGATCCCGTTGATCGAGGACGAGGTCAGGTGCGGGCCGGCCTGCGCGGCGGCGGACTGCGTGGCGGTGTTCGCCGGCCCGGCGCTCGAGGTGGCGGACGTGCTGGAGGCGCTGGGCGAGATGGTCGCCTCGGTGGACGGCGAGACCGGTCCGCTCGGCCCCGGCGACGGCGACCGGGGCGTTTCGGCCGTGAGTTCGGTGTCGGCCGAGGCGGCGGGGGAGACGCGTGCCGCGGGATGAGTGGGAGACCTCCCGGGATACCGGGACAGCGCGAGCGCTCCCACCACGACCGTCAGCACGAGCACGACGACGCCGATGACGGCGGCCCTGCGCCCCAGCCGCCGTCGCCGCCGCCTCCGCCTGCTCCGCGGCCCGGTCCGCGGCCTGGCGCCCGAACTGTCCGCCGACGGCTCCGGACCACCCGGGACGACGTCGGCCGCCAGCCCGGACATCCCCGGGGCCTGGCTGTCCGCCGCCGGCGGGCCAGACTCCGCCGCCGGTGGTACTGCCGCCGGTGGTACTGCCGCCGGTGGTACTGCCGCCGGTGGTATTGCGGCCGGTGGCATCGCGTCCGCCGGCATCGCGGCTGGTGGCGGCGGGTCGTCCCAGGAATGCCGCGGTGGGAGTCCGGGCCCCGCCGGGAACGGCGGCGCGACGGTCGTGCCCGGCAGCCGGGGCGGTACCAGGGGCACGAACCCGACGATCGCCCTGGTCGGCGGGAGGGAGACAGACGCCCCTGGGCCCGCGCGATCCTCCCGCCCGGCCAGAGCGACGGTCGCCCGCTCCAACAGCGACGTTCGTGCCGCCTCGGCGGAGCTGTTGAACAGGTCGAGAGTTGGCATCGTGCCGGGAAGCTCCGGGCGGGGACAGTTCTCGACCCGCACCTGCACCAGCGTCCGCGCGAGGGTCACCGCGTCCGCGCCGCGCACGGTGCCCCACCCGGCCTGCTCGAACTCCGACTCCAGGTAGGAATCGGAGAGGAGGACCAGGGTGCGGGCACAGTGCCCGACACCGGCACGCACGTCGGCGGTCCATCGCGGCCCTGCGGTGCCGTCCCGTGCCTGAAGCAGAACCAGGTAGCCGGCGGTCTCCAGGACCCAGGCGACCCAGTCCGCCCAGTCCTGATCGGCGCTGGCGTAGGAGATGAAGAAGTCCCAGTGCGCCCACCCGGGCGGACGTTCGGTGGCGGCCCGAACCGTCGCGTCGAGATGCAGCGGCGACCGCCCGCGCGCCGCCCAGCCGACACCGAACACGGCGGTGGCAGCGGACGCCAGCTCGAGCGCGAACGTGGCCGCGTCCGGGGGGCGGTCAGCGGGGGACTTGGCCAGCGCGCGTGACACCACTTCGGCCAACGGAGCGGCCACACCGGTCATCGGTGGCGGTGGCTCGCTCAGCTGGCGGCCCAGCAACGCCAGCAGCGGCAGCTTCGGATCGAACGGCAGCCGTCCGGTGAACAGGCTGTACAGCACGATCCCCAGCGCGTACAGATCGGTCCACGGCCCCAGCTGGCCACCCTCGATCTGTTCCGGGGCCATGTAGGCCGGGGTGCCGGCGATGCCGCTGGTGGTCGTCCCCGACCCGTCGAACAGTTTGGCGATGCCGAAATCGGTGACCTTGAGCGTGCCGTCACCGGCGAACATGACGTTGTCGGTCTTGATATCGCGGTGCAGGACCTTGTGGCGGTGCGCGTGCTCGAGAGCCGCGGCGATCGCCAGCGCCGCCGCGCAGATCTCCTCGGGGCTCATCGTCGCCCGCCGCTCGGTCAGCGTGCCGCCGGCGAGCAACTCCATCACGACCATGCACAGGCCGTGGTCCTCGACATAGTCGTAGACCCGCACGACGTGTGAATGATCCAGCCTGGCCAGCACCCGTGCCTCGGCGGCGAAACCGGCCGCGGCCGCCGCGGTGCCGCGGGCCTCCATCACCTTGATGGCCACCGGCCGGCCCATCTGCCGGTGCGTACCCGCCAGTACCAGCCCGAACGCCCCTGACCCGAGCTGCTCACCCAGAACATAACCAGGCAGGGCCTTCGCCACCCGGTCCCGGTCGACGATCATTGATCGTCCCGCCGGGCCCGTCGTCGCACACCGTCTCCATGAGGCGCCATCGGGTCCGAGCGTAATAGTCCGCCACGAAGCGCCACGAGGTGCCTCCTTCCCGTGGAAACGGGCCGGGTCGGCGATCGTGACCGCACGGGCTCTACGTGTGATCGGGTTCGCCGTCCGCCGGCAGGGCCCGGAGGAATCCGTCGACGAGGCTGCGCAGGCCGAGGGCATAGGTGTCCCGGCTGGCCAGGGTGGCCCAGCGCTCCGCGAGCGCCGCGAGGTGCGGCAGTTCGGTGGCGTCGACCGCGCGGATGAGGTCGTCGCGCCGGGTCGTGCCGGGCTTCTCTGCCTGCTGACGGTCGTGGTTCGCGCGGACGAGTACCTCGCCGGCGGTGTAGTACCAGATGGTCCGGTACAGGTCGACGGCCTGCTCCGGCGTGCATCCGCACTCGACGGCCCCGGCGAGCAGCGCCTCCACCATCCACAGCGCCGCCCGGCCCACCTGATCGTCCTGGACGAGCACGCTGACGACCCACGGCCAGGCGGCCAGGGTGTCCCGGATGACCGTCGCGGCCGTGATGACGCGTTCGCGTGGGTCGGCGGGCATGGCCGGACGGGGCATGCCCGCCGCGTAGTCGTCGAGGAGCTGCGTGAGCAGGTCGTCCTTGTCGCGAACGTGGTGGTAGAGCGTCGTTGACGCGGTGCCGGCCTCCGCGGCGAGCCGGCGCATGGTCAGCTTCTCCCAGCCGTCCCGGTCGATCAGGCGACGGGCGGCGGTCATGATCTCCGCGCGGGAGGTGCGGGGCGGGCGGCCCATACGCCCGCGCGCCGGGGCCGACGGTTCTGCCGCTGTCACGGGTTCATCATGCCCGGGCCGCACGGCGCCCCCGGAGTGTGTCCTGGATCACGCTGCGCGGTTGCCTCTCGACCCTGATCGTCGCGCGGGCTACTTTTCGAACATGTTCCTAAAGTCTCCGCAGGGTGGGGCGGCGCATTCCCAGCCCCCTTGCCGTCCGGCCGGAGATCCGCGCACCCGCCCAGGAGGACCGCTCTCATGGACCTGATCCCTGTCGATCTCCGCACCGCCGTGCTGCGCCTGCGCCCGGGCGGAACCGTCACCGTCGAGCCGCGGCGGATGGACGCCGATGACGAGGGCTGGACCGTCGCCGTCACACACGCGGAGACCGACCAGGACGTCCACGGTGACCACTGGGAGGTGCATCCCGAAAGCGACGAGGCCGTGTGCGTGCTGTCCGGACGGGCCCGGATCAATGTCGGGCTGGTCGGCGCGGTGCGGCCGGAGGAGGCGGACGGCGCACAGACCGTCGTCACCCTGGCTGCCGGGACCGGGCTCGTCGTTCCGCGCGGGCGCTGGCACCGATTCGAACTGGATGCTCCGAGCGACCTGATGAGCATCGCGCTGCGCTCCGGATCCCGGCTGGAGCGGCGGGCATGACGGGAACGGGCTCCCGGACCACCGCTCCTGCCGCTCCGCCGAACCCGCCGAACCCGGCGAACCCGGCGGACCCGGCGGACCCGGCGGACCCGGCGGACCCGGCGGACCCGGCGCCACCGGAAGGCCTGTCGGGGCGGACCCTTCAGTGGCTGCTCGTGGTCGTGTTGCTGGTGCAGGCGATGGTGGCGCTGGACACCTCCGTGGTGAACGTGGCGCTGCCGGACATCCAGTCCGCGCTCGACTTCAGTCCCGGGGGCCTGACCTGGGTGGTCAACGCGTACTCCCTGGCGTTCGGCGGCCTGATCATGCTGGGTGGCCGCACCGGTGACCTGGTCGGGAGGCGCCGGGCGCTGCTCGCCGGACTCGTCGTCTTCGGCGTGGCGAGCCTGGCCGGCGGGCTCGCCCGGACGCCGGGGGAGCTCATCGCGGCCCGAGCCGCCCAGGGTGTCGGCGCGGCCGTGCTCGCCCCCATCGCCTTCACCCTCATCGCGGTGTACGTGCCCGCCGGGCCGGCGCGGGCCCGGGCGCTCGGGCTGTGGGGGGCGGCCGCCGCCGTCGGCGGCGCGGTTGGTGTGCTCGCCGGAGGAGCGTTGACCCAGTGGGCGGGCTGGCGGGTCGTGCTGTTCCTCAACCTGCCTGTCGTGGGCTTCCTGCTGGCCGCGGCCCGCCGCGGCGTCCCCGCCGACCGCGGAGAGGTCTCCGCCGACCGCAGGGAAGCCGCCCCCACGCCGCGGCCGGACGTCGCCGGAGCGCTGCTGGTCACCGCCGGGACCTCGGCACTCGTCCTCGGAGTCATCCGCACGGACGCGCACCCCTGGGGGTCGGCGACCACGTTGCTGACCATCGCCGCGGCTGTCGTCCTGCTCGCGGCCTTCGCCCTGGTCGAGACCCGAGCGGCGGCGCCGCTGCTGCGAATGCGGCTGTTCACGCATCGCTCGGTCGTCGTCGCCAACCTGTTCGTGCTGCTTCTGTTCTCCGGCCAGTTCGCCGCCTTCTACTTCGTCTCGCTCTACCTCCAGCAGGTGCTGAACTATTCGGCGGTGGCCACGGGGGGCGCCTTCCTACCGTTCTGCGCCGGCATGCTGCTCGGTTCGACCACGGCATCCCGGCTGGCGGCCCGGATCGAGGGGCGTCTCCTGCTGGCGGTCGGCGGGGCACTGGCCGCGGTCGGGTTCGGCTGGTTCGCCGCGGCACTCGGAGCAGACGGGAGCTTCCTCACGTCCATCCTCGGGCCCTCGATCGTGACGAGCGTCGGAATCGGCCTGTGTGTGGTGCCCATGGGATCGGCCGCGACGGTCGGTGTCGCCCCGGCCGAGGCGGGGATGGCCGCCGGGCTGATCACCAGCTCCCGGCAGATCGGAGGCTCGATCGGCCTCGCGGCCCTGGCGACCGTGGCGACAGGGGTGACCGGCCGGCACGACGGCGGCGGCCCTGCCGCTCTCGCCGCCGGGTACGCGACGGCCGTCGGCATCAGCGGCGTGCTTCTCGGCCTGGCCGCCGTACTCGCGTTCTTCGCACTGCCGGTCAGTTCAGCTGGATCACGCACGCCGGTGACGAGCCAGCAGGACGTATGACCGGCGGCGCCCACCGGCGGGTGCCGCGGAGCCGCCTGAGACGAAGGAGCGCGGGAACAGGACGTCCCGTGGACGAGCTTGCCTATCCGCCCAGCGCGGCCAGCGCCTTGTCCGCGTGCGTGTTCATGTTCAGCTCACTGTTGATGGCCTCGATGATGACCCGGTCCGTACCGATCACGAAGGTGGCCCGCTTGACCCGCAGCAGGTCGATCGACCGCTTCACGCCGAAAATCCGTGCCACGACACCGTCGGCGTCCGACAGCAGCGGATAGTCGAAGGCGTGCTTGTCGGAGAACTCCTTCTGCTTGGCGACGGTGTCGGGGCTGATACCGATCCGCTGCGCGCCGACCTTGGCGAACTCCGCCGCGAGGTCCCGGAAGTGGCAGCTTTCCGCGGTGCAGCCCTTGGTCATCGCCGCCGGGTAGAAGAACAGGACGACCGGGCCGTCCGCCAGCAGCGTGGAAAGCCGGCGCGGGGTGTTGGTCTCGTCGGGGAGTTCGAAGTCCGGCACGGTGTCGCCGACACGCAGCATCTGTGCGCTCCTCACCTCGGGCTGGACGCCGAGCCGGTATCGGAACCGGCTCCGTGCCCAGGGCCGCCGGCATGACGGCCTCATCCGTACACGGTAGTCCTTCACCTACGCACCGGTTCGCGGGCTTTCCGGGACGGATGCCAGGTGACGACCGCGATGGCCGCGACCAGCACGATCACGGCCACCACCCGCAACCCGGTGTCCATCCCGGAGGTGAAGGCCTGGACGACGGCCGCGTGCGCGTCCGGCACGGCACCGGCACCGGCACCGGTGCCTTCTGCGTCGAGCCGGGCGAGCGCCGCGGAGACGGTGCGCGGGGTGCTGCCGCCGGCCGGATCGCGCAGGACGGCGGGTAGCTGACCGGTGAAGCGGGAGACCATGACGGTTCCGACGGCGGCGACCCCGAGTGCGCTGCCCAGCTCACGGGCGGTGCTGTTGATGCCCGCGGCAACCCCGGCCTTCGCGGGCGGCAACGCGTGCACGATCCCGTTCGACAGCGCGGGAAGGGCGAGCCCGCAACCGGCCGCGACGACGAGGAGAAAGATCACGTAGAGCCGGTAGGGCGTGTCCGGAGTAGCTGTCGAGAGCAGGAGCAGTCCGGCGACGATCGATCCGAGGGCGAGCCCGGCGACCGCACGGTGGCCGATCCGGTCGCCAAGCCCGACGCTCACCTGGGCGACGACAACCATCGCCACCGCCATCGGAACGATTCCGAGGCCGGCGACCAGTACGGAGTATCCCTTTCCGTACTGCAGGTACTGGGCGTTGACATAGAACAGGGCGTACAGGCCGAAGAAGGCGACCAGCATGCCGAGCGTCGCCGCGCGCAGGCGGGGGATGGCGAACACCCGCGGGTCCAGCAGCGGATGAGCCCGGCGCAGCTCGTACCAGGTCCAGCCGGTGAGGCCGGCCGCGGCGAACGTGAAGGCGCCGAGCACCGGCACGGTCACCCAGCCCCGGTCGGGCCCCTCGATGATCCCGTACAGCAGGGCGAGGAACGACGCGGTGAGGCCGACCGTGCCGGCGACGTCGAGCGGGTGGGGCTGCCGGGGCGGATTCGGCGTGGTCCGCGCGGCCAGCACCAGCAGGAGCAGCGCGATCGGGACGACGGCGGCGAACAGGGCACGCCAGGAACCGAGCTGTACCGCCAGCCCACCCGCGGCGTTGCCGACGACGCCGCCGACGCCCGTCATGGCGGCCCACGTGCCGACCGCCGCCTGCCGGCGCTCGACCGGGAACACGTTGATGATCAGGGCGAGCGTGCTGGTCAGGATGCAGGCCGCCGCGGCGCCGGTGACCGCCCGGCCGACGAGCATGACGGCGACCACCGGGGCGCCGGCGGACACCGCGCCGCCCAACGCGAACACCGCGAGGCCCACCAGCAGGGTTCCCCGCCGCCCGAAGCGGTCACCGACGGCACCGGCGGGGATCAGCAGGCAGGCGAAGACGATGACGTACATGTCGACGATCCACAGCAGCGCGGCCGCCGACGGATGCAGGCCGCTGGCGGCGATGTCGGGCACCGCCAGGTTGACCGCGGCGACCATGCCGACGACCAGGACGACGCACGCCGACATCACGGCGAGCACCACGTTCGGACTCGCCGCCGACGGGTAGGTGGCCGGCCCGGGTGCCCTCACGGGCTGACGGTAGCCGTGGGCGACCGGTAGCGCCCGCGCGGTCGGCGCGGCCCGAAACGCTCCTGACACCGCCAGGCCGGTCCGGTCCTGGTCGGTTCCGTCCTGGTCGGTTCGGCCTGTTACCGACGATCCACGATGTCGTCGAGCGCGTCGCGGACGACGGTGAGCAGGGCGACGAGCTGCTCCTGCTCGGCGGCGGTCAGCTGGCTGGTGGTGTGGCGCTCGAGCTCGTGCCACGCCGCGCGGGCGGCGGGGGCGAGGTCGCGGCCGCGTGGGGTGAGGCTGACGATCATGGTGCGCCGGTCGTCGGGTGACGGGGTCCGGGCGACGAGGTCGGCGCGTTCCATGGCCTGGAGCGTCGCGGTGACCGTCGATCGATCCCGACCGAGGTAGTGCACCAGCTCGGTCTGGGGGACGGGCCCGTGCTCGTCGAGGAAAAGCACCACGATCTCGTGGGGGGTCGTCACGCCGGCGCGCTTCAGCAGATCGTCGCCCAGCCGGGCGTGGACCCGGATGGTCTGCAGCAGCAGCGAGCCGAGCGGCGCGCCGTCAATGGTCGTGCCGACGTGCCGCCGCCCCGGCTCGCGAGGTGCGCGAGGTGCGCGAGGTGCGCGACGTGTGTGGGGCGCGTGAGGTGATGGTTCGCGGTGCGATGCCGCGGCATCCTCGCCGCGCGACGCCTTCGCCATGGTGTCAGCCTACCTCGCACTGTTGGCATGCCAACAAATCTCGTGCATATTGTTGGCATGCCAACAACCTCCCTGGATTCGTCCCGGGTGCCACCACTGGATCGCGACCTGCTTCGGCTGATGGCCGTGTTGCTGCTCGGCGCCCAGGCGGCGTTGCTGGACACGACGATCGTCGCGATCGCCCTCGATGACGTCGCACGAACCTTCGACACGACGGTCGCGGTGGCGCAGTGGGCGACGAGCGGCTATCTGCTCGCGATGACGTCGGTGATCCCGTTACTGGGCTGGCTGGTCGATCGGTGGGGCGGCAGGCGCGTCTGGCTGGGCGCGATCTCGATTTTTCTGCTCGGGTCCGTGCTGTGCGCGCTGGCCTGGTCGATCGAGAGCCTGATCGCGTTCAGGGTGGTCCAGGGCCTGGGCGGCGGCCTGGTCCTGCCACTCGTGCAGACGATCCTCGCGCGGGCGGCCGGTCCGGCGCGCATCGGTCGGGTCATGGGCCTGGTCGGCATCCCCGGCCAGCTGGCCCCGATCCTCGGGCCTGTTCTGGGCGGCCTGCTGCTGGGCCTGGGAGGTTGGCGCTGGCTGTTCCTCGTCAACGTGCCGATCTGCGTCGCCGCCCTCCTCCTGGCCCATCGGTATCTCCGGGTGGCCACCGACGACAGTCACGCTCACCTGGACCGCATCGGTGTTCTCCTGCTGACTTCGGCGGCGGTCTCGATCCTCGCCGGGCTTTCCGCGGTCCCCGGCGAGATCGACACGGTCGTCCCGCCCGGCGTCCTGATCGCGGCGGGTCTGCTCCTGCTGGGCGTCTTCGTGCTCCACGCCCGCGGGCTCGGCCACCGGGCACTGGTGGATGTCGGCCTGCTGCGGCTGCGGTCGTTCGCGGCCGCCACCACGGCGATGTTCCTGTTCGGGCTCTGCCTGTACGGGCCCATGTTGCTGTTGCCGTTGTTCTACCAGCGGGTCCACGGGTTCTCCGAAACCGAGGTCGGCCTCCTCCTGGTGCCCCAGGGAGTCGGCACGATGATCGCGCTCGCGGTCATCGGGCGATGGGTCGACCGGACCGGCCCCCGGGGGGTCGCGGTGCTCGGCGTGGTGCTCGCCTGCGCCGGTGTCGCCCTGATCGCGTCGACGGGCCCGGCCGCCGCCATCACGACGCTGTCCGCGGCGATCTTCCTGCTCGGCGCCGGGATCGGGTCACTCGGCGTCGCGGTCTCGGCGGCGAGCTACCGCGACCTGGAACCCGCCGCGTTCGCCCGCGGAACCAGTCTGACCAACGTCGTGCAGCGGCTCGGCGCGTCGTTCGGCACCGTCGTCGTCGCGCTCATCCTCGAAAGCCAGACCACCGCGGCCGGGACGGAGTCCGGCGCCGCGTTCGCCGTCACGTTCTGGTGGATTCTCGGATTCGCAGCGGTGACGTTCGTTCCGGCCGCCTTCCTGCCTGGTCGTCAGGCCAGGCGCCCAGGTCCCGTCGAAGATCCCAGGAGTGTGCCATGCGTGCCGTAATCGCAGACCGTCCCGGCGGCCCCGAAGTGCTGCGCCCCGTCGAACTGCCCGACCCGGAGCCGGGCCCCGGGCAGGTCCGAGTCGCGGTGGAACGCGCCGCCATCACCTTCATCGACACCCAGCTGCGCGCCGGCACCTCACCCGGCCCCCGCGTGACCTTTCCGGTGATCCTCGGCAACGGTGTCGGGGGTGTCGTCGACGCCGCCGCCGCGGACGTCGACCCGGCCTGGCTGGGTGCGAGGGTCGTCACAACCACCGGGGGCAGCGGCGGCTACGCTTCCGCCGCCCTGGCCCGAGCGGGCGACCTGCACCGTGTCCCCGCGGAGCTGACGCTCGACGAGGCCACCGCCGTGCTCGCGGACGGCCGCACCGCGCTCGGGCTGCGGCGCGCCGCCCACCCCGGTGCCGGCGAGGTCGTCGTGGTGACCGCGGCAGCCGGCGGAGTCGGTGGCCTTCTCGTCCAGCTCGCCGCGGCCAGCGGCGCGCGTGTCATCGGGCTCGCCGGCGATGACACGAAACTTGGCCAGGCGCGCGCTCTCGGTGCCCACCACGCCCTGAGCTACCGCGCCGCCGGCTGGGAACGGACGCTCGCCGGGCTGGCACCCGACGGCGTGGACGTGGTCTTCGACGGCGTCGGTTCCACGATCACCGAGACGTTGTTCCCGCTGGTCCGTCCCGGCGGACGCTATCTGCCCCACGGCGCCGCGGGCGGGCGCTGGGGCAGGATCGACCAGGCCGACGCCGCGGCGCGGCACATCACAATCCTGCCGATCGGCGCGATCGGCGCCACCGGCGAAGAGATGTTCGCCCTCGCAGTCGAGGCGCTTCGGCTCACCGCGGCCGGAACCCTGCGAGCGACGATCGGGCAGACGTTCCGGCTGGAGGCCGCCGCCGCGGCACATGCCGCCATCGAAGCCCGCACCGCGATCGGCAAGACCCTGCTGACGACAACCTGATCCAGCCGTGATTTCCGAAAGTTTTCGATCCGACAAGGGTTAGTTGATCGGATCAAAAGATCACGCCTCTGATGCCGTGTCGCAATCGAAAGTGATGCTGATTTCAATGTAATTGAATAGTAAGTGGTCGACGCTTTACTCTGGTCGGTGTGCTGACCTGTGGATCCTTTCGGGTGTCACTGGGTGTCAATTCGCCGGTCAAATCTTAACCGAAAGTAATCGTTGCATGTGGCGGCCTTCCGGAGGACTGGAATGGCAGGTGCAATTGCAGATGCACAATCGATGCCGCGGTCGTCGATGCTGCCATCGTCGGTCGACGAAAAGGGAGGTTCACCGTTGCCGTCCTGGCGGAGCTCCGGAGCGGCTCGCCTCCTGAGTTCCCTGAGCGGGCGAACCGGGCGGCGGCTCAGTGCGTCCAAGGGTTCGTGAGGTCCTTGTGGATTCGGCGACGGGGTGGTTGGCTGCCGACCCTCGGTGCGGCGGCCGCGATGCTGGTCGCCCTGGCGGTGCTGCCCATGCTGGCCCAGCGCGACGGCCGCGAGGACCGGGTCTTCGCCCAGCGCCTGCGGGAGAGTGTCGCCGCACGCTGGGAGGCGTCGCAGGCCAGCCAGGACGGCACGCCGCGGCCGTCCGCGGTGCTGCTCCCCGGCGGCGTCCTGGCGCTGAGCCTGCTGGGTTCCTCCTCGTGCCCGGCCGTGCCTGCGAAGATCGAGATCGTGAATCCGCACGCGCTGCGGATCTCGGTCGAGACGGTCGAAGGCGAGACCTGCACCGCCGACCTTGGCATCACCACCAGCGAGGTCGACCTCGACCCCGACGAGGTGGATCTGTCGACCACCCTTGACGTGACATTGGCAGGCGACGGGCGGGCATACGACCAGCTGAAGGTACGGCCGGCGGGGCAGGCGGGCTGGCCCGGGGCCGAGCCCGCGGATCCGCGGGCTGCCATGGCCCGGATCCGCGCCGCCTACGCTGACGCGTTCACCGCCATCGACCTCGATCGGGTGCTCGCCGCCGTCGACGGCGGCGCCGAGCTGCGCGGCACCGTCGAACAGCTCCGGCGGGACCGCCCGGAGGTCACCGCCACCAGGTCGGTCACCGTCGGCGAGATCCTCTTCGTCGAACCCGGCCACGCCGCACTGCTGTACGACGTCACCGGCGGCGACCTGCGGGCGGACGGCCTGCTCGGCGAGGCGGTGCTGACCGCGGCCGGCTGGCAGGTGCAGCGGCGGACCTTCTGCGGTGTCCTCGGCGCGGCCGGCGCCCAGTGCCCGGATCAGCCGCGATGACCCCGGCGTTCGACACTGTCTCCATTGCGCCTCGAGGTACCGGCCGGCCGGCCCACCGGTCAGACGGTGGTGGGTGGAGGGGTTCGGGTGGTGACCGCGAAGCGGTTCCACACGTTGATCGTGGCGATGGCCACGATGAGGTTGGCGGCTTCCTGCTCGGTCCAGACCTTGGTCACGGTGTTCCAGACGTCGTCGGGAACACCGTCCGGGCCGAGCCGGGTGACGGCGTCGGTCAGGGCGAGGGCGGCCCGTTCCCGTTCGGTGAAGAACGGTGACTCGTGCCAGGCGGCGACGGAGAACAGCCGCCGGCTGGATTCGCCGGCGGCGAGCGCGTCGCGGCTGTGCAGGTCCACGCAGAACGCGCAGGCGAACTGCTGATCACTTACTAAAGTGAGGATGCCCCCGGTTGGTCCTGGCAGACCCCGGGGGCGGAGTGACTGGAGGGTCACCCCATGATCGGCAGTGTACGACGCGCACGCCCTGAAACGCCTGAGCTACCGAAGGATCCGCCCGTAGCAGTCCAGCCCGAAGACGTCAGCCCCGTGCCCGCGCCGGTGCCCCCGGTGGCTGATCTCCCCCGGCTTCGTCGAGTCCGGTGGGGTGTCCGTGGCGCTCTCGCGTTGGGCGTCTTCGCTTCCCTCGCCGCGAACGTCTTGCATGCGGAACCCAACATCGTCGGACGGACGATCGCCGCGTGGCCTCCCGTGGCTCTGCTCGTCACCGTGGAGCTGATCAGCCGCGTACCTGTTCACCACGTCCTTCTGAGCGTCGCTCGCTGGGTGAGCACGTCGGCTGTCGCTGGTATCGCCGCGTGGGTGTCGTACTGGCACATGGCGGATGTTGCAGCCCGTTATGGGGAGAGCACGACGAGTGCCCACATGATCCCGATCTCGGTTGACGGGCTGGTGCTGGTGGCGTCCGTCTGCCTGGTTGAAGTCGGGGGCCGGATCCGCGCGTTGGAAGAGTCCGCGCCGGTCACTGTGCCCGCACCCGTCACCGTGCCTGTCGTCGAGGTTGCTCCGGTGGATGCTCCAGTGTCTGAGCCGTCCGCCCCGGTTGACGCTCCGGTTGTCGAGCCCGCTCCGGTATCCGCTCCCGTGGCTGTAGACGTGCCTGTGACTGCGCCGGAGCAAGCACCCGCAGACGCGCCGAAGCCTCCCGTCACGACGCCCCGGAAGATCACCCGGAAGACGTCAACGGCGCGGGTCGACAGGCCCAGGACCAGCAAGAAGGCAGCGTTCACGGCTTACCTCGACGGTGTGTCCGCAGACGACACCAGGACGGACGCCGAACTGATCAGGACGTACGCGCCGTTGGTCGGGCTTCATGAGAACACTGCCCGCCGGTACCTGGCGTCCTGGCGTGCTGCTCAGGCTGACGTCACGGCTGACGTCGCAGACGCGCCGGTCGCTGTCCTCCCCGCCGAGACGGCTCCTGTGACGGCTCACCAGCCCGTAGCGGCGTAGCCCTCCCGCACCCGCACCAGGCCGTCACCAGCTCCTGAAACGAAAGACGCCCCGTCGGATTTCCGGCGGGGCGCTCCGAACGCGTGCGTCAACACGCGTCCACTTACCACAGACTTCGAAGGATAGCCCTGTCATGCCTGGAACCGCACGGCGGTCCGCCGTGTCTGCTTTGTATGCATATGTACGTTCGATTCCTCTTGAGTCCGTGATCGTCGGGAAGACAACCGTCAGCGCTCGAATCCTCCGTGACGTCCTGTCCGCCGTCGTCCACAACATCGACGCGGTGACGTGGGCAGGGTCCTGGCCGTCCATGGAAACCATCGCGTCCCGCGCCGAGTGCTCCGTCTCGTCTGCTCGCCGCGCGGTGCGTGGTCTGGAGACTCTCGGCGTGCTCGTGACGGTCATCGGCGGCGGCCGGAAGTCGAACGACTACCGACTCGTTCGGCCCGTCGAAGTGGCCCCGGCGGTGCCTAACGTCGCCTCTGACGCCGCATCTGACGAGGTCGGTCCGGTGATGGCGGTAGTCGAGTGGGATGACGAGACGGACGATGTCCGGATCGTCGAGCCTGACACCGACAGCGAAGGACCGATCACCCCGGTCACGGTGACCGACGACACCACGTCCTTTACCCCAGAGAGCTTTATGCGGCCTGGTCTGAACTCTCACCAGGGGGGCGGGGTACGTCCACAGGCCGCGTACATCGACCGGATCCGGGTTGTTCCAGACGATCTGCGGTCGCTGGCGGAAGGTCTGGCGGATGCCAGGTTGCGGGCATCGTTCTCGTTGACCCGTGAGCAGGTGGACATCGTCCGGGCCGCCCTCGGCAGGGTTGGTGAGGGTGCGCTGATTCGAGCCGCTGAGCTGGCTCACAAGGCGTGGGATCCCGCGCGGTTCTGGTCTGCCTGGGTAGGCATCTGGCAGGGCCTCACGCCCCGCTCAGCGCCCCGGAAGAGCACCGCCAGGACGTCAACGAGTCCGGACTCATCAGCTCCGGCCGAAGTACCGGAGTGGGCCCTCCGTTTGGCGAAAGAGCAGATGGCCGGGAAGATCTCGACGCCACTGATGATCGCTGCCCTTGCCCGGACGATTGCGGGGGCGGAGGCATGATGGTCATGAGCGGATCCCTGGCAGGACCCCGAGCGAGCCAATAAGTGCGCCAGGCACCGTTAGCACCAGTAAAGAAGCACATCCCATCCCGTCGTTGTCACACTTGATCCTCCAACGTTGTATTGCCGAATCGTGGCAATATTATAAGCGGAAGCTTGCGTAACCACCGAGTTAAGATTCCCCGTGTTCTGCACGTTAACATTCTGATTGTAAACTCCACTCAGAATGCCGGCGTTTATCGTGAAGTCGGTGGCAGAGAAACTGCCCGACGGAATGGTATGCGTGGGCAAGGCAGTGATAATTTGACACACTGAAATTGCCGCCGAGGCGGGCCTTGCAGGAAGGACGATCAGAAGCGGTAGTATCGCCGCTACAGCGAAGCTTACGATAAACCGTGAAGTTCGTGCCATGCACCTAAGCCCGTCTTGTTGAGTATGGAAATTACGACTTTCTACGCGATAAACATCACGAAAGATGTGCATGGGTCGATGTTCTTGATGGTCACATCGACCTTCAGATAGCGCTTGCCATCCGGATCGGTGATCATTTCAGTGGTGTGCGCAGTTTCCACTTGAGCGGCGAAATCGTCGGCAGGCAGAAATGCCACGCTTTTCTGGATCCTCGGGTAGTCGAAGCCTTCATCGACTGGGCCAAACTTGAGGGTGTACCGGCCGGGTCCGGTGAGATCTATGGGAAGCGATGCGTAGGCATAGTCGCCAGGGTTCCCAATTTGAATATCGGGTTGCCCGGGGGCCGCTGGGGGTGTTGCCAGAAGGTCGCGCTTTGATGCTCGCATTTCGGCAAGCCTTGCCTGTACATCAACTTTAGTGCAGGGCGCGTCCGGATCTCCCGACTGTGCAACACTCGCCGCGGTGACCGTTCCTTCTTCACCTCCGCTACCGCATCCTGCCAAGAGCGGTCCCGCCAACAGGGCTATCCCGAGAGAGCTAACGGCGACAGAAGAACGCGCGCGGCGTTTCATTAATCTCCTGCTTTCGATCTGACAAGGGGCAGTTCGTCGATCTCAAAGAATCAGGGATTTAATGCTGCGCCGCAATCGAATGTGATGGTGATCACAGCATGGTCAAACGCTGGTCGCCGAAGTGTTTCCCCGGACAGTCCTCTGAGCTGCGGATTCTTATCAAGCATCACGGAGCGTCGATTCTTTGATGAAATTGCAACCGAAAGTGATCGATGCAGGTAGGGGGCCCTATGGTCGACGAAATGGCAACTGCAATTGCAGATGCACGGTCGATGTTGCGATCACTGGTCACGTCATGGAGGTCGCGCGGGAAGAGAAGATCCATCTCGCGGTCCTGGCGGTCCGTCTCGCGGAGCTGCACCCCGACCGGTACGCGGTGGACGGGGGCGACGGTCCAGCCCCGTGGGCGTCACAGCAGATCGGGGCTCACCTGCGGACGGCCGGTGTCGTGGTGGATGACCAGGTCTGGGCTGTGGGCGTCAAGGGCAAGGCCACCAACGCTGTCGGAGTGACCCGCGATGCCATCCGGCAGGCAGTTACTGATAGGTCATAGCTAGTCACTCTAGGGTTGCCCCTAGGTCCGGAACCCCTGCAACCAAAGGGATCCAGGGCCTAGGGGCATCGTCGTTTAGATCTTGGAACGGGGCTGTCCGGGGTCCTGCGACAGGGCTCCGGGCCTAGCCTGGTGCGCGTTACTTGACGGCTCAATAATCCCAGGTTGCAGGGTTTCGAGCCCTCGACGACGTCAGACGAAGTCTGCGTCAGGGTGCGGTGCGGCGGCCTGTGCGGTGGCCGGAGCCCCATGCCACTCGTCAATCTCGCGTGCCAGGACCATCACGTCAGGCACCGAGTGCCGGTACGGCCGGAGCGCCTTCACCAGGTTTGCGAGAGGCACCGACAGCGACCGGAACGGCGTAGGCGAGATCACCAGGGACTTGCGTGCCTCAGCTATGGATCGGTCAAGGTCGACAGGGACGGACGCGACCGCGAGATGGGCCAGGACCACGGAGCGGAAGCCGGCGGGAAGGTGCGGAAGTGCCAGGTCTGCGAACCCGTCCGCCCGGAACAGATCACCAGCCACCGCAGACGCCAGAGTGGCGCTGTAGGCGACCTCGACGGGTGAGCAGGTCCGGGGGTCCTCGTCACCTGGTACCCCGTGAACGTTTCCAGGCAGGCCGTACGCCGCGTTGAGAGCTTGGTCCGCGAGTCGGTAGACGTCGTCCGCAGCCACACCCGCGAGAGCAGCACCACGGGCCCTCGACGCCATGCACGCGATGCCTGCCGGCGTCCGTTCGTCAGCCTGGTTGGCGTAGGCCATGGCGAACGCGGGGCGTCCTTCGTAGACCTCGATCGCGGCCTGTGTCCTCCGGGCGTTCGCGTACGTGTGCGGGTCGCCTGAGAGCTTCCCGAGACTGGCAGCGTGGCCGCTGATGCGACGGGCGAGGCTGACTTCTCCCGCGTTGTAGAGAGCGTCCGCACGGAGCGCACCGACGCGACTGGTGACCGCGTTCAGCGCGGAACGGTGGGCAGGATGCCCGCGGCGATGACCAAGGAATAGCGCGCGTTCGTGGAGCCCCTTCAACGCGGGAACCGTGACCGCAAGGGGCGTGAGTTCGTACGACGCCCGTAGGTCGGTCAGCTCTTGATCTATGGCGACGATGTCGTCAGCCATGGTCGGACTCATGAGCACGCCCCCCGCTGCCAGCGTGGCCAGCGTGAGCGTCTGACGACGGGACAGGGGCTGACGGAAGACAGGCATGGGGGTATCCGACACCTTCTCAGTGTCCGTCCGTGGCCGCCCTGGTGTCGATAGTGAGTCACCATGCAAAGCGTGGTCGGGTGTGCTGTCTAAGTCACTACCTTCCGAGCAAGGCACCCGAAGTTCGTGGAAGTCGACATGACTGCTTACGAGCAAGTGTCAGGACTTCTCTCGCCATCCCGGACGTTGATCGTCTAGCCAGCGCTCTACAGCGTCGCGGTCCCACGCACGCATCCGGCCGGAGGTCAGGGGTTCCGGGAAGCCGGCACGTCGTGTCAGCTCGTCTGCTCTCTGGCGACTGACACCGAGCATCTCGGCTACGGCGGACACGGTGACGGCTTCCACCGCACCAGCCTTCCGGCCGGACAACTGTCAAGGGCACATGTCATCATCGGGAGCGTCGGTGTGGTCGGGGGCAAGGGAGACGGACGGTGTACGACGTTGACGGGTACGACCTGGAAGACGGGTATGACGACGCCTACGGCTACCACGGGTACGGCGAAGACGACTTCGGTGAGGACGGGCACGGCGAAGATGACGACCAGGAGCAGGACGACCAGGCACGGGACGACCAGGAGCAGGAGCTAGCCCCCGGGGTGTGGTGGATCCCGAAGCCTGACGACGGACTTGATGGCTCGCTCATCAGCGCTCTCGGTGGGAGGGCCTGAGATGCCCTACCTGGTGTTGCAGCGTGAAGAGAACGAACGCGCTCCGGCTGGATCGGTGCCGTTCTACGTCCCTCAGTGGCAGGTCACGCGGGGCATCGTGGATCTTCACGTGCTGGCGTCACGGGTGATGTCAGAAGATCACCGTTACGTGGCGTACGCCGTCGTCAGTGACGATCACTCACGGTCGGAGAGGTTCACGAGGGACGGAAGCCCGATCCCTGCTGACGTGATCCCGGACGTCACTGCCTGACACTGCCTGCACTGTCACAAAGTGATCGCGGAAATCGCACGCGCGATGTCTGGCACATGCTCTTGGTGGTGCGAACATTAAGGGTACCCCCCTCCGCTACAGAAAGTGACGAGCCGTCACGTCGTCATGATCACGATCCGATGTGTCGTTCATCACATGGCGTTCGTCGGGCGGGGGTGCGCCGGTCGGTTCTGTGGATCACCACGACGGTTCGTGCTCGACGCCAGACCTCGACTCGACTTCGACGCCGGAGCCTTGACGCCCCGACCTGTTGACGATCACTCGCGGGTCGGTGCGTCGAGCGTGAACGTCGAGCCACGAACATCATCTTTTGATCCTGATGCTGAGCACCATGTCAAGCGGCATCAGCATGTGTGGTGCGGATCGCACTTCGCGCCCGCGTGTCAGGTGTAGTGACGCGCCTACTTTGTGTTGCGCCCTATAACTCTCATGTATCGGGCGCTAGAAAATGGTGATCTTGCCTGCGGTGCAGCCGTTCTCACTCGTGATGTTGGTCCTGGTGCCCGCTGATAACACCGGCCGTGCGTCAGACCGTGCGTCAGCCTGAGCGTCACAGATCGTGTTCATCGGAGCACAGACCCTCTCGCGTGGACCCACCCTTACCTACTCGGAAATCAAAGGATCTCGTCTACGGCCATCTCAGGGCCACGGCGAGGCATGCAACCAGGGAGCGAAACCAGGGAGCGCACCAGGGGAGAGGGGCAGGGCACCCAGGACACCGGCCCCGCGATCGTCGAGCGGGAGCACCAGGCGCACGAGCACGCGGCCGGACACACTGCCTCCCTGCCCACGGGCGGAATCGTGGCGCCCATGCCAATCCCAAGCTGTAGGAATGCCCCCGGGAAGTTGGTACGGGCTGTGCTGCGGCCTGTTCATGCTGCGGCCTGTTCATGCTGCCTGTCCCTGGTGCCTGAGCGGCTCCTGTGGCCTTGAAAGCAGAACCCCCGGCCATCTCCACGGGTGGGCATCAACACCAATGGAAATGACCGAGGGCGGTATCATTTACGTGGGCGGCTCGTCACATATGGATTAGGCAGCAGCGGGAACTTCGTCCTGTATCTCTCCTGAGATCCTGGCAAGTTCCCGCTGTACCGCAGGAACATTCATTACCAGGGCCCGACATACGAGGTCCCATCTGTTCCAGATGAGTAGACTTCGCGCCCCCTTGCTGCGGCTACAGTGCTGGCAGACCGGAATTATGTTGTCGGCTGTATCCCTGCCACCCGCTGCCAAACCATGAACATGGTCCGTCTCGGTGGCTTTGGCCCCGCAATATCCGCATGGCCCGCTTTCGCGAATCTCCTTCAGTTCCTTCTTTGAGACGCCGCGGCCCCCGTTTTCTGCGATGCGGGCATTTCTTATTGTTACTTTTGCTTTAGTGCGGGCCCGTCTTTCGTTGAGAGGTAGCTGATTCCAGGCGCAGCTATCGCATAGCGAACCCCAGCGGTAATGTTTTCTACCGCACTCGCATACTTTGACCCTCGGAACTTTTGCCCCCGACCTTTTCCCCGGACGGGTGAGGGTTTCAGTCGTCATCCCGGATCACCGCAGGAAGTTTCGACGCTGCGAATCTCGAAGTGCTCAGGGAAATGCAATGTCTCAGGGAATCCGTCTTGCCAGATCTCAGGGAGGATCACTCTGTCGTGATCCGCATCGACTGCGGCTAGCCGCAGTGCTGTCATCTCCGCACCATCCTCGGGAGCGACGATCACCGAATGCTGCGGTGTTCCCTCATACATTCCCGGGAGTTCACCCTTAGAGAGACGTGCAGCGAGCCACAGAGCGAAGGACGACTTCCCGACACCACCAATACCGGTGGCGTACCCGAGAGTTCCCGCCGGAATGGCGTCGTGCCGCTTCCCGGTGTCCGGATCAACCCACTGCCAGAGCCAGTTCGGTTCGGCCCACTGGATGTAGCTGAACCGAGTGAGGGTCACGGTCTGGCCCGACCAGTGCCGGTTACCCCGCAGGTCGGGCAGGTCACTCACGCCATTGACGCCATCGCCAGGTGAATCGGTGGGGTTGGCGTCAGTCTGGCGTGAGTCGTTCTCGGCGGCGTGAGCGGGCTCCTGGGGCTCACTGGCGCCATTGGCGCCACTCACGCCAACTCCAGGAGACGGGGCGTCAGTCTGGCGTGAGTCGGCATCAGTGGTTCCTGTTGGCGCGATCGGTGCTACGGCAGGCGTACCAGGTTCCGCGTGGTGCGAGTCGCTCACGTCCTGGCCGTCGTTCTCCTGGGCAGGATCCTTCGGCCGCTCGGCTTCCGTGGCCTCACGGTCCTTCTGGAAGGCTTCCAGGATCGCTTGGGTGGCCCTGTTTACCGGCAGGGTCGACAGCACCGGCGTACCGGGTAGGTGCGGATCCTGAGCTTGCCCGTCCTGGGCAGCGTCGGGTACGCTGTTCTTGTTGTAATTTCTTGGCAACGCAAAACTCCATGATCGTTGATGAGAACCCCTCGGCTACCGCTCGCCAAGCTTGTGCCGGGGGGTTTTCTCTTTTTCTAGTCGACAACAACGTTAAACAGGTCGTTGCCTCGATAGCAAAGCGGAATTTATGCTTCCGCTTATTCTTTTCTGCAATATAAAACCCCGGCCCTTATGGCTGGGCCGGGGTCGATCCTCCTGTTTGTGATGCCGGGTGTCCTGGTGGCTCCCATCGAACTACGGGGCGCCCCCGGAGGACTACCCCGATATGGGGGATTACGGAGCGTCGCGACGACGATACGTGGCGTGCCACTGTCTCGACTTGCCTGCCGGGGGTCGCTGTCACAGCCCCTGGTGCAGCTCAGTCGAACGGTGAGAGATCCGTGGGTACGTCGAGGTAGTTCATGTCTTCACTGTCGGCAGGGGTCCGCGGCTTCAGTACCCACTGTGACCACGTGGGCGTCCTGAAGAAATCTTCGAGCCCGTTCTTTTCTGCGGCGCGTGCCCAGAACAGGAGCTTCGACACCATCGCCTGTGAGAGCTGTAGCGCTCCGGCGGCATCCTTCGGGGCGTCGGGATCGTCCTTCATGGCTCGCAACCAGGCCGACACTGTCTCCCACCCGGGGGCCGACCCGATCAACATGTCGTTAAGCGCCGGACTCATTTCCTCGGTGAAGTGCGGCGTGAAGCGGCTCCGGTCCCACGGATCCCGCCCCTGAATCCCGGGCGTGATCTCGATGTGCTTAAAGACGCCGAAAATGATTGCCCGGAGTTCTGTGAGCGGGAGGTTCCGCCACGTCGCCGCGATACCGAAATTATTCACCGGCCGGTTTCCCGCACGCGCCTTTTCGCGTGCGAGTTTAATTTCCCTTTCCTTTTCTAGTAGCGCCTTCTCTCGAACTCCGGCGAGTCGAATAGTGATTTCTCCGGCGTCGAGCGCGGTGTTGAGTTCCTGTAGGTCCCGCTCGACTCGGGAGAGTTCGTCGTCAAAGTCGCGGACTTCCGCTGTACGCCGCATGAGGGGCGCGGCGAGAATGAAGCGATCGATTAGGCCTGCGACGTAATCCCACGTCTCGTCATAGGACGCGCTCAGCTTGTGACCCGCTGGGCATGGGCGAGACCTGCCGGGGCCGGGATGGCGAATGAACGATGAAACACTGTCCGAATTCGCTGCGTGACGGAATAGCGTCTGTTGGCAGGCTCCACAGCGGAAGAGTCCGGCTGTCTCGGTGACAGCATCGTGCGCGGTAGTCCTTTCGGGCTTCTGGCCCCGGGCTTTAAGGTTCAGCCGAACCGCGTTCCAGGTCGCATAGTCGACGATCGGCGGGAACTGCTGCTCTTCGGGCTGGACGTCGGGAACTTCCCAGACCCCGTCAACCTGAAGTGCGTACAGTCCGCAGATGCGCGGGTTCTGGGTAATGGCGCTGACGCTGCTGTACTGCCAGTATTTGCTACGACGCGGTTTCACTCCGGCCTGGTTGAGTCGCTCGGAGATCATAGACAGGGACTCGCCACGGAGGATCGCGGCGCACATCTCGCGTACGTGCTCGGCTTCGGATTCCTCGACTACCCAACGGATTCGGGTCTCGTAGCGACCATCGACTAGTTCGGGGTAGACGTCCTTCTTGTATGCGAAGGGGGCAGGCCCGCCGGTCCACCGCTTCTTCTCGCGAAGCTTCTTCTGAGCCTTTCTGACCCGCTCGGAGATCTTGTCTGACTCCCGGATCGCGTCGCCGAGGGCCTGGCGGAACTGGTCGCGTCCGTGGGAGGTGCTGAAGTCGTAGATGATCCCTTCCGGGATCTTGACCACCTTTCCCTTGGCGCGGGTCATGATGCCCATGAAAGCGCCGCCGCTTTCGTCCTGCCTGGAAATCCTGGTCACCTCGGTTACCAGGACGTTCCGGACACTGGTTGTCCTCAGTGCCTCACAGAGTGCTTCGAACCCAGGTCGATCGATGTCGTATTTGCTCGCTGACACAGAGTTGTCGTCGAAGTGCTGCACCAGGTTGTAGCCGAGCAGCGGGCCGTGTTCGTCGATGTCCGCCCGCTGCTCGGTGACCTTCCGCTTCTTGCCCTCCCGGTCCCGCGACAGCCGTTCGTAACCGTATGCAGACTCTGCGCTATCTATCGAGCGGGGTTCCGGCGCGTCGCGGACTGTACTGGCGGACATGCCTGTACATCCTGCCGTACGATGTTGCTTGATCGGGAGTGCGCCCAGCCGTTCAGGATCGACGCCCGCAGCTTCACCAGCTCGAGGACGGTGCCGTCGACGTTCGACCGGACGTGCCTCTCCAGGTGCATCACGGCCTTGTAGGCCTCGGGGACGACGCTGGCCATGTCGAGAGGTTGCATGACGACCTCCCGGACCGTGACCTGGCGCCCAGCGGCCGGCCGATGGCAAGACTACCCGGAGTCGGATGGTCACGTATCGCTGCTCCGAAGGTCGGAGGTCAGGTGCGATCGTTGCCGAACCGGGTGGCCAGTTCGGCGGCGAAGGTGACCGTGCGTTCCTTCTCCGCCGGTGTGCCACAGGGGATGATCTGCAGTTCGGTGGTTCCTGCCGCGGCGAACCGGTCGATCTCGCGTTCCAGGGTCGTCTCGTCGCCGGCGAGCACCGTGTCGGCCGGGCCGGCGACGCCCTCGCGCTCGAACGCGGCCCGGTAGCTGGGCAGGCCGATCGCTGCGCCGAACTGTTCGTGAACCCAGCCGCGCAGGCCGTCCACATCGTTCGTCAGGCCGACGCAGACGCCTGCGATCACGGCCGGTACGCGTTCGCGGCCGGCCGCCTCGGCGGCGCGGGTCAGGGCCGGGAGCACGTAGTCGGTGATGGAACGCGGACCGGTCCAGGTCGTCAGTGTTCCGTCGGCGACCTCCCCGGTGAGCGCCAGCATCCGGGGGCCGAGCGCGGAGAGGTAGACCGGCGGCGCCGGGAGGGCCGGGTCGGCCGCCACGGTGAGCGCGCCGGCCGCGTGCCAGGCCGGGCCGTCGTGGGCCACCTGCTCCCCGCGCAGCAGCGGGAACAGGATCGACAGGTACTCGCGCAGGTTCTCGACCGGCTTCGCGGTGCCGTAGCCGTACTGACCTTCGAGGATGGGCTGCGGGCCCGGGCCGAGGCCGAGGAGGAGCCCGTTTCCGGTGGCGGCCTGCGCGGTCAGAGCCTGGGCTGCCAGCGCCAGCGGGTGCCGAGGGTACGTCCGCACGATGGACGTCCCGACCGGGGTGCCGGCCGGCAGGGGCCCGATGGCGGTGAGCAGGGTCAGCGGGTCCCAGCCGCCGCGCTCGCTCAGCCAGACCGAGCTGAACCCGGCCTTGCTCGCCTCGTGTGCCCGTTGCGTGATCTCGCCGACCGACAGCTGGTCGTCGTCGAGCCACAGCCCAATCCGCATGTAGTCCGCCTTCTCCGTGTTCCGCCCGCGCGCCGGACGGGTCCGTCCGGCCGGGTTCGTCCGGCCGGGTTCGTCCAGTCAACGGGGCGGATCACCGTGGACCAAGGGCCGGCATCCACGCGCAGCGATAAGGAAAGATGATCGATGGGTGAGATGCCGGCATCGGCATCGGCACTGGTGGCCGGGTGGCCGGGTGGTCGGGGGAGGGGCAGGCGGACGTGGAACTCAGGCAGCTTCGATACTTCGTCACGGTCGCCGAGGAGCTGCATTTCGGGCGGGCCGCCGACCGCCTGCACATAGCCCAGCCGGCGGTGAGCCAGCAGGTGAGCCGACTGGAACGGGAACTGGGCCTGCGCCTGTTCGAGCGTTCGTCACGGCGTGTCCGGCTCACACCCGAAGGTGATCGCCTGCTCGTCGAGGCGCGTGCCGCGCTCGCCGCGGCCGACCGGGTGACAGCCGTCGCCAGCGACCTCACGTCCGCACCGATGAGCGTCCTGCGGGTGGGGGCCAACCCCGGGCTCGGCCCGCGGCTCGACCGCGGCCTGGAACGACTGCGGCAGGCGCACTCCCACTTCGACGTCGAGCTTGAGCTGGTCGGCATGCCGGTTGTCGACCAGCCGGCGGCGGTGGCCCGGGGTGAGCTGGACATGACCCTGCTGCGGCTCGCCCCACCCGGCGACGGATTCCAGGTGATCGACCTGTGGCCCGAACCGCTGGTGGCGGCGCTGCCGGCCGGGCACCCGGCCGCGGGGCGGTCCGCCGTGCGGCTGCGTGATCTCGCCGCGCTCCCGCTGCGGCTGCCGTCGCGGGAAGGCGACCCGCTGCTGCGTGCCTTCGTCCTCGACGCCTGCCGCGACGCGGGTTTCGAGCCCCGGCTCGGCCGGCCGACCGGCAGCACGGCGGACGTCCTGCTGGAGCTGGCGAACGGCTCCCCGGGCTGGGCGTTGCTCCACGCGGACACGGTGCCGACGTCGGAGGTGACCCGGGTCGCGGTGCTCCCGGTGGACCCGCCGCTGACCACCCGAGGCTGTGTGGTGGTCCCGGCGACGAGGCCCGCCGCCTGCGTCGCGGGCCTGCGCGTCGCGTTTGGTGCGGGCCCGTCGGACGGCTGACCGGCCGGATTGTCCGAGCCGGTGCCGGCAATCTCGCCGGGCCCGCTCGAGAACCGCGTCCACGTCCTGGATATTCGATCATCAGTCGAGTACTGCCGCAGCTCACAGGATGCGATTTCTTGATCTCCTGATGTAGCTGTCGCAGTGATCGTGACGTGTCTGGGGACGCAGCTTCCTCTTCGGAGAGTGTTGATCGATGCGTTGGGTAGCAACCTGTCGCTCGTAGTGGGCCTCGTCGCGGCTTTGCCGCCGAAGGCTTCGTGATCACTTCTGCCAGGCTTCCCTGACAGCTGGCGCCAAGGTTGGCCCGATAGAAGGGGACGGAAGGCAGGGGCGACGGACGGCTCGGCTGCTCTCGGAGGAGTGCGGATGGCGAAGCACGCGAACGACCTGGAACACCGATCGCGTCGTCTGGACCAGACGGCAAGCCGTCGTCCGGCGTCGGCGGATCGCTCGAGGGGCGTCGCGCTGGCCGGCCCGGCGCCACCGAGGGCACCCGGCAGGCCGAGACCGGTGGTCGTGCCGGCCGATCGGGCCGGTAGTAGCCGCCTGCCCAGCCTGCCAGGCCCGGCCGGTTCCGGGGCGCCTCACCTGTCCAGTCCGTCCCGCCCGCCCGGTCTCACCGATCCGACCGACGTGGACGGACCTGGGGAGCGGCCCGTCCGGCCCGACGCGGCGGCCCGGCGTGCGGGCGCTCCGACCCGGCGTACCGGGTACAACCCTGCGCTGGATGGTGTGCGGGCGCTCGCGATGCTGTGTGTGCTCGTGTTCCACATGGACGCGTTGCCCGGCGGCTACCTGGGCGTTGACGTGTTCTTCGTGCTCAGCGGGTTCCTGATCAGCCGCCAGCTGCTGGCCGAGCGGGATCGGACCGGCCGGGTTTGCCTGCCGAGGTTCTACCTGCGGCGCGCCTACCGGCTGCTGCCCGCGTTCTGGATGCTGGTCCTCGTCGGCTTCACCGCGGTCGTGGTGCTCGGCGTCGGCACGGCCGGCGAGCGGGACGAGTTCCTGCACACCCTGGCCGCCGCCATGCTGTATGTGAACAACTACTTCCAGGTGGTGCAGCAGAACACCGGGGCCGGCTGGCTCGGGCACACCTGGTCGCTGTCGCTGGAGGAGCAGTTCTACCTGCTCTGGCCGTTGCTGCTGCTCGTGTTGTGCCGCCGGCCGTGGATCGACCGCCGGCTTCCCGTGGTCCTGCTGGGCGGCGTGGTCGTGGTCATGCTGTGGCGCGACGCGCTGAACGCCTCCGGCGCGTCGGCGACGCGGACCTACTTCGGCCTGGACACCCGGGCCGACGCCCTGTTGGTCGGCTGCGCCCTCGCCGCCTGGCTGCGCGCCCGCCAGCGCGATGCCGGGGAGGCCGGTGATGCCGGGGAACCCGGGGAAGCCGGGGATCGCGGGACGGTGCTGCCTGGCCGTCAACGACGTCCCGAGGAAGCCGCCGTGCCCGTGGTTCCGGAAGCGGTGCGGCCCGGAACGGAGCGGCCCGGAACGGAGCGGCCCGGAACGGAGCGGCCCGGAACGGTGCCGCCCGGAACGGTGCGTCCCGAGATGATGCGCCCGGTACGGGTGCGTCCGACCTTCGCGTGGCCGGTGTCCTGGCCGGGGTCGGCCCGTCGGGTGCCGGTGCGTCCGGTGGCGGCGCTGCCGGTGGTGGGGGCGGTCGCGTTCGTGTTGCTCGCGGTCGCGATGGTGGCGGCGCCGAGCGGCTGGGGCCCGCGGCCGACGGCGCTCGCCCGCGGCGGGTACACCGTGATCGCCCTGCTCGCCGGCGTCGTCATCCTCGCGCTGGAGGTGGGGGCGACGACCGGCTGGCTGTTCCGGGTGCTCGCGGTGCGGCCCCTCGCCTGGCTCGGGCGGATCTCCTATGGGTTCTACCTGTGGCATTTCCCCGTGGTCGCCCACTGGGGCCGCGATCTGACCATCGCGGTCGGCCGGGGGCCGGCGATCCTGGTGGTCGGCCTGATCTCGCTGGGCCTGGCCTCGGCGTCGTACTACCTGCTCGAACGGCCCATCCAGCGGCGCCGCCCCGATGCGGCGCGGCGGGAGGCCGGCGAAGCCGCCCGCCCGGCCTGGTCGTCGTAGCGCCCGCGGTTCCGGTTCCGGTTCCGAGGAGCCTGTCGCAGGATCCGGAGCTTCGGACTGCCCCTGCCCCTGCCGCTGCCGCGCTGCTGCCGGACAAGATAGGAGGATTCCGGTCGTTGGAACGACCGGAATCCTCCTATCTTCCGCGCCGCGGATTCGGGCTGTGTTTACTGCTTGGCAAGGAGTGAGGATCTTGGTTGCTGGAACGGCCGGAATCCTCAGATCTTCGGGCGGCGACCACGAACCGCCACTACCGCCGTCGAGCAGGACCGCAAGATCCCAGGCCACTGCCTCGGTCGGGTGTCCAGGGCTCCACCATCGGCGGTGATCTCGGTCGTACCTTCCCGCGGAAGACCCCCTGAACAAGATAGTCAACGACGTTGACGACCGGCCTCGCGCATTTTCGATCTTGAGACGTCCGCGCTCGCCGCGCTGGAGGGGGAGGCCTGGAGCGGGCGGTCCGTTCCGTGCGGGCGGCGCAGCGCAGTGCCGGCGCATCGTCCCGCAGCCGACCGCCTGATCACCTCGGGGCCTCCTCGTGCGAGTCCCGTGGCAGGGGGACGGGGCGCGGCGGCCTGGCACTGATGGCGGGGCTGAACCGCGGCGCGCGGGTAGGTTCGAACGTGTGCGGACAATTCAGGCGGATCAGACGGAACGCCTGGCCGCCGCGCCTTTGACGGACATCTCGGAGTGGGCTCGCGGTCAGGGCCTCGAGATCGTCATGATCGTGATCGGGGCGGTCCTGCTGACCCGGTTCGCGAACTGGGCGGGTGCCCGGGTCGAACGTCGCATCGACGCGCGGGCCCTGGTGACCGACGGGGCGGTCCGCTCCGAGACGACCAAGCACCGGCACGCCGTCGTGCAGGTCCTGACGTGGGTGACGTTGGTGCTCGTCTACTGCGTCGCGGTCATGCTGGTGCTGCGGCGGCTCGGCGTGCCGCTGACCGGGATCGTCGCGCCGGCGACGGTGCTCGGTGTGGCGCTCGGCTTCGGTGCCCAGCGGATCGTGCAGGACGTCCTCGCCGGCTTCTTCATGGTCGCCGAACGACAGTACGGCTTCGGTGACCTCGTCCGCCTGGTCGTGCAGGGCTCGCCGACCGCGATCACCGGGACGGTGGAGGAGGTCACGCTGCGGATCACCCGGGTCCGGACACCGAACGGGGAGGTCGTGATCACGCCGAACGGGCAGATCGTCCAGGTCGTCAACCTCTCCCGGGACTGGGCCAGGGCGGTCATCAACGTCCCGATCCCGTCCAACGTGGACGTCGCGACGGTCACCGACGTGCTGACCGAGGTCGGTGTCGACGCGTACGCCGACGAGACGCTGCACGGCCTGCTGCTGGACGAGCCGACCGTGATGGGCGTCGAAAGCCTCGACCTCGACCAGTTCAAGGTTCAGATCGTCGCGCGCACCCTGCCGGGCAAGCAGTTCGAGGTCGGCCGGGCGCTGCGGGCCAGGATCAGCGGCGCGCTGCTGCGGGCCGGCATCCACATTCCCGCCGTCCTCGACACTGCCCCGCCGACCGCCTCATGAGACGCCCGACCATGCGACTCCCGACGGGTCTGCCGATGCGCCGCTCGACGGCGCTGCTGACCGCCGCGCTGGTCGGCGTGTTCGTCCTCTACGTGTTCGTGCGGCCGCAGTCGTTGCCGGCGTCGCGCTCCTACGACGCGGCGGTCGAGCAGGCCAGGACCGAGCTCCGGCGAGAGCAGCAACAGCTCGCCTCTTCGAGTCCGACCGCGACGCCGACACCGACAGCGCGGCCGCGCACGCCGGCGGCGCCCACAGCGTCCGGCTCGCCCGGCGACCAGGCCAGCGCCGATCCGACGCCGACGCTGTCGCCGGACCCGAGCCTCACCCCGTCCGCCGCAGGTTCCGGCTCCGCCGCGCCGGGGGCCGAGAACACCGCGAGCCCGTCGGCGTACCCTCGCGCGTCAGCGTCCGGCGTGGCGGGTTTCGGCGCCTCCGCCGCGCCGGCCACGACGCCGACGCCGGCCTCGCCACCGGCGGTCAGCAGGGGCTGATGGTGGCGTTGGTGGCGAGCTCGTCCACCCGCCCGTTCGAGGGGCACGGGGTCGAGGTCGGCTTCGGTGAGCCGCTCGTGCTCGTCGGCGCCGGGGCGTCGGGGGTGGGGGAGACGCTGCCGGTCGGGGTGGCCTGCGGCGCCGGCTGGGTGCGCGGGTCGTCGGGCTGACCGGCAGCGTGGCCGGGGCCCGCGCCCGGCTCGTCGGCCATGGCAAGCTCGTCCGGCCAGCCATTGGGACGGCTCGTGTGCGCGGCGGCGAGCGTGACGACTGCGGCAGGCTGGGACGCCGGCGTGAACACGGGGCTTGTCGTGACGCCCAGCGACGAGGACGGCTCCGGGGTGGGTGAACCCGGGCTGCCCTCGGCGCGCTGGCTGTCCATGGCGGTCAGCGCGACGACGGCTCCGACGACGATTCCGATCGCGACGACGGCGGCGACCATGGCGGCCCGGTCCCGTCGCCGGGTGGTGGTCAGTTTCGCCAGCCACAGCCGTGCCGCCGGCGGCCAGCCGGCCCACAGCTGCCCGTCTCCGCCCGCACCGGCGACAACCGGCTGGGAGGCCCGTGACGGGGTTCCCGGGTCATGCGGGTCGGCGGTGGCGGACTTGGCGGTGCCGGCGGTGGGAACCCCGCCCGTCGGCACCGTGGGCCGAGCCCCGCCCGCCGTCTTGGCAGGCTTGGCTGCCGTGGCCGCCGAGCTTGCAGCGGCCGGTTTGCCGGCAGATCTGGTTCCCGCTGTGGCCGGCTTCGCACCGGCTGCCGTGCCGGTTCCGGTTCCGGCTGTCGTGCCGGTTCCGGTGCCGGTGGCGGCGTGGGCCGGCGCGGTGGCGCCGGCGCGTGGCCGGATCGACGGGTCGGTGACCTCGTTTCGCGGGTCGATCAGGCCGGTCAGCCTCGGCACCGGGATGGTGCCGAGTGAGGAGTCCCCGCCGGGCGGCTCCTCCCAGAACGGGAGGTCGGGCCGGGCGGTCAGCGGCTGGGTGGGCCGGTCGATGGCGCGTGACCCCGCTCGGCCGGCCGCCGCGGCCGCCCCGACCGCGGGTGTCCGTGCGGCGCCGGAACGACCGGATCCGCCGGCGTGGCCGCCCCCGGCAGCACCCCCGGCCCCGGCCCCGGCAACGCCGCTGGCGCCGCCAGCCCCGGCAGCGCCTCCGGCCTGGCCACCGCCGCCGAGCGCGCCTGGAGCGTCCGGCGGCCGCGGAGCCGGCGCGGCCGGCGCGTGTGGATCCCACTGCCAGGAGGTCTGCGCGATCGCGGCGACCCGCGACGGATCCGGGACGCCGTCGCCCGCGACGTCGGAGACGAGGCTGCGGACCAGCTCCACGGCGGTCGGCCGGTCCTCCGGCCGGCGCGACAGGGTCGCCCGCACCGCGCCCATCAGGTTCGCCGGGACCCCGGCGAGGTCGGGCTGTTCGTCGCGGTGCAGCACGGTCAGCACGTCCGCCGGGTCACCGGTGCCGAACGGGGGATGGCCGGTCGCCGCGTAGGTGACGCAGGCTCCCCAGGCGAACACGTCGGCCGCCGGGGTGGCGCGCTCGCCGCGCAGCTGCTCGGGGGCCATCCATGACGGTGTGCCGACGAGGATGCCGGTGTGCGTGTGGGTCGGTGTGCCGCTGGCCCGGGCGATCCCGAAGTCGATCACCTTCGGTCCGTCCCAGGCGAGCAGGATGTTGGTCGGCTTGAGATCGCGGTGGACGACCCCGACCGCGTGGATGGCGACGAGCGCGTCGGCGAGGCCCACCCCGAAGCCGTGCAGGAGCCGCCGCTCCAGTGGGCCGTGCCGGATGACCGCGTCGGCCAGGCTGGTGCCCTCGACGTATTCGACGGCCATCCAGGGCGAGCTCGCGTCCGGGTCGGCGTCGACGACGGCGGCGACGGCACGGCCGCGTACCCGGCGGGCGGCCTCCACCTCGCGGCGGAACCGGGCGCGGAACTCCGGGTCCCCGGCCAGGCCCTCGGCGGGCACCTTCACCGCGGCGGCCCGGCCCTCGGCGGTGAAGCCGAGGTAGACCGAGCCCATGCCGCCGGCGCCGATCCTGTTGTGGATCTCGAACGGGCCGATGCGCCGAGGGTCCCCCGCCACCAGCGGTGTCAGCACCGTTCCCCCTCGCGACCGGCCCGGGTGGGCTGGAATGTCTGTCCTGGCACTCGCTACTGGCTACTCACTGCTGAACTGGCTACTCACTACTGACTACCGGCTACTGCCCTGGGCACCCTCGAACGAGTACCCGCGTTGTGGAGACCGTTGCGATTCCGTGCGCCTCGGCCCGATGTATCACCATCCCAACATCGGTACCCGAATAGCGGTAGGCCCGTCCGGGTGACTTCGTTGTGCTGGTCACATTTTTTTTGGCCTAAAGGTGACTTTTTCCTGTGTTGCGCTCGTCTGGGGCGCGGGATGGGTCAACGATGATCCGGTAGCGCCGGGTCCGCGGGCGGGAACTGGCCGTCGGTGCGCAGCTTGGTTCCGTCCCAGCGGAACCGCACGACTGCCGAACCGGTAGGCGTCGAACCGCCCGCGGGGTAGGTCCGGTACGTCACCTCGGCCTCGACGGATGACAGCGGCTCCACGCTGATGCTCGTGCTCGGATCCCGTGTGTCGGTGCCCAGGTACTCCCCGTCGGCGAAGACGAACGCGGTCTCCTCGTGCCGGCCGCGGTCTCCCCGGGTAGCGCGCACGAGGTTCAGCGTCCGTTGCGGGTCGTAGGAGGCCATGTCGGGGGTGTAGCCCTCCCTCCGGACGACGCTGGCCGCCTCGGTGGCGGTCATGATCCGCGGGGGCTGGCTGGTGGTCGTCGAGGCCGACGGCCCGGTCGCGGAGCCCGCCGGGCTCGCCGTCGCGGAGGTGATGCCCGGGGAGCCGGGGGTGGGCGTCACGGTACCGGCCGTGCCGGCGGTGCCCTGATTCCGGTGTGACATCGCCAGCGCGCCGGCGACCGCGCCGCCGGCGGCCAGCAGCAGCCCCAGCGCGAGGAGCGCGGCGACGGGCAGCGCCCGGCGCCGCGCCCGGGGCGCGGGCTGCCCGTCCCGCGGGCGCGGCGGCGGCCCGCCGCGAGGATGAGGGGGCTGTCTGTTCCCCGGGTGCGCCGGCTGCATGCCGCGCGGGTGCGGGTGCTGTCCCTCCCGCGGATGCGCGGGTGCCCGCATCGATGGGGGCACCTGCGGACGCGGCGCCCGTGCGGGCCCAGGCCCAGGCGCCGGCATGGGCGTGTGCGTGGGCCGAGGTCGGGGTGGGGGTGGATGCGGGGCCTGCTCGGTGCCGGGCGGCGGACTCCACCAGCTCCGCATCAGCCGGCCGGTCTCGGCGGGGTCGGTCGGGGCGTCCGCCGGCCGGCCCAGCAGGTTCGCCAGGATCTCCGCGGCGCCCGGACGAGCCTGCGGGTTCTTGCGTAACGCGGCGTGAACCTGCGGTGCCACCAGCGGCGGCAGGTTCTCCAGGTCCGGTGCGCCGTTGAGAATCGCGAGTGCCACAGCCTGCGGCTGCTCGCCGCGGAAGGCCGGCCGCCCCGCCGCCGCGAACGCCACGCAGGCGCCCCAGGCGAAGATGTCCGCCGCCGGGCCGGCGCGTTCGCCGCGCAGCTGCTCGGGTGCCATCCAGGCCATCGTGCCGACGAGGCTGCCGGTCCGGGTGAGCGAGGTGGTGGCGTCGTCCCGGGCGACGCCGAAGTCGATGACGCGCGGACCGTCCCAGGCGAGCAGGATGTTCGCCGGCTTCAGGTCACGGTGGACGACACCGGCCGCGTGGATGGACACCAGCGCGTCGGCCAGCCCGACGGCGACCGCGGACACGAGGCGCTCGTCGAACGGGCCGCGCGCCAGCACCGCCTCGGAGAGGCTGCGCCCCTCCACGTACTCGGTCGCCAGCCACGGGCGTGGCCCGGTCGCGTCGGAGTCGAGGACGGCGGCGACCGTCCGGCCGCGGACCCGGCTCGCGGCCGCGACCTCCTGGCGGAAGCGGGAGCGGAAACTCGGGTCGCCCACGAGGGCCGTGGCCGGAACCTTGACCGCGGCGGCCCGGCCGTCGTCGGTGAAGCCGAGATAGACGACGCCCATTCCACCCGCGCCGATGCGGTTGGTGAGCTGGTAGGGCCCGATCTGTTGCGGATCGTCCGTGGTCAGGGGGGTCAGCACCGCGTCCTGGGCCTCGTCTCCTGTCTCGTGCCGTTTGGTCCCAGATGTCGATGTTCTCACCCGCGGTGGCCGACAGGCAGCGCGGGCCGCGCAACGCCGTCCGCGCGGCACCGGAGGTTGATCGGATCGCGGTTCCGCCCGGTAACCGGGACGCTGCAGGAAGCTGCCAGCGAGCGCGGCATGTGAGCGCACGCGAGCGGGGCAGGAGTGCAGTAGTCGATCGGCAGGTGAGGAGGCGGACCGTGGCGGTTGGGCACATCCAGATCGGTACCTCGACAGGCACCCGGGGCCAACTCGGGCCCACCGACGTGATCCCGGTCCTGTCCCGGCATGTCCTCGTCGACGGATACGACGTCGTCTGCGATCTGGAGGCCAGCTCCGGCAGCACGGTCGTCGACGCCCGCACCGGGACGAGCTACCTGGACCTCTACAGCTTCTTCGCGTCCGCGCCGCTCGGGGTCAGCCCACCGGCGCTCATGCGCGATCCGGACTTCCTCGCCGAGCTCGCCCGCGTCGCGGTCAACAAGCCGGCGAACCCGGACATGGCCTCCGTCGCGTACGCGGAGTTCGTCGAGACCTTCACCCGGGTGCTCGGCGACCCGCAGCTGCCCCACCTGTTCTTCGTCGAAGGCGGCTCGGCCGCGGTCGAGAACGCGCTGAAATGCGCCTTCGACTGGAAGAGCCGCCACAACGAGGCACATGGACGTCCCGCCGAGCTCGGGCGGCGGGTGCTGCACCTGCGCTCGGCGTTCCACGGCCGCGGCGGCTACACGCTGTCGGTCACCAACACCGACCCGGTCAAGACGGCGCGCTTCCCGATCTTCGACTGGCCGCGCATCGACTGCCCCGCGATGACCTTCCCCTGCGTCGGAACGGCGCTCGACGCGGTCGTCGCCGCCGAGCGGCGTGCCCTCGCCCAGGCCGAGGACGCGTTCGCCCGCCACCCGCACGACATCGCCTGCTTCCTCGCCGAACCCATCCAGGGGGAGGGCGGCGACAACCATCTGCGCGGCGAGTTCCTGCGCGCGATGGCGGCGCTGTGCGAACGCCACGACGCGCTGTTCATCGTCGACGAGGTGCAGACCGGCGTCGGCGCCACCGGTTCCGCGTGGGCGCACACCCAGCTCGGGCTGCGCCCCGACATCGTCGTCTTCGGCAAGAAGGTGCAGCTCGGCGGGCTGATGGCCGGGCGGCGGGTCGACGAGGTCCCCGACAACGTCTTCCGGGTACCGGGACGGATCAGCTCCACCTGGGGCGGCGGGCTCGTCGACATGGTCCGGTCCCGGCGGATGCTGGAGATCATGGAGTCCGAGCGGCTGTTCGACCGCGCGGCCACACTCGGCGCCGACCTGCTGACCGCGCTCACGGACGTCGCCGAACGCCACCCCCGGCTGCTGCGCAACGCACGCGGCCGTGGGCTGCTGTGCGCCGTCGACGTCGCGGACAGCACGCTGCGGGACGAGGCCGTCCGCCGGCTGCGCGAGGACGAGCGGGTGCTGCTGCTGCCCGCCGGCGAGCAGGCCCTGCGGTTCCGGCCCGCCCTCACCATCGGCGCCGACGAGCTCGAGCGCGGCGTGGCGGCCCTCGACCGGGTCGCCACCTCGCTCGGGCGCACCCGGATCAGACCTGTCGAGACCGGCGCGCCGAGCCCGGGGGCCGACTCGCGGGCGCCTTTGCCGGCTCCTTCGCCGGCAGCGCAGGACTCGCCAGCACCCTCGTCGTCAACGCAGCAGAAGGGACAGCGATGACTCTCGTTCATCCCCGCCGGGTGGCCGCGGTGATCGGTGGACGTCAGCACGACCTGTACGCCACGGCCGGCCCGTCCGGTATCGCGCCGGAAGGCACCCGGGTGATCACCTCGACGAACCCGGCCCGCCTCGACGAGGTCGTCGCCGAGGTCGTCCTCGACGGCGCGGAGTCCATCGTCGCCGCCGCCGCGGCCGCCCGGGCCGCCCAGCGGGAATGGGCGCAGGTCCCGGCACCCGTGCGCGGGGAGGTCATCGGCGCCTTCGGACGGCTCGTCGAGGAGAACGCCGAAGCGCTGGCGCGCCTGGTCACCCGGGAGGTCGGCAAACCGCTCGCCGAGGCGCGCGGCGAGGTCCGCGAGATCGTCGACACCTGCACCCTGTTCCGCGCCGAGGGCCGCCGCCCGCACGGCCAGACGGTGGACTCCGAGATGCCCGACCGGGAGCTGTTCACCTACCGGGAGCCGCTCGGCGTCGCCATGGTGATCACCGCCGGCAACTTCCCGGTGGCGGTCCCGTCCTGGTACCTGGTCCCGGCGCTGCTCACCGGCAACTCCGTCGTCTGGAAGCCCGCCGAGTACGCCGCCGCCTGCGCCGCGGCGCTGATGGACCTGATGACCGCCGCCGGCGTGCCCGACGGAGTCGCCAACCTCGTCCTCGCCGACGGCCCCACCACCTCCGTCGGCCTCGAACGCGCCCTGGACGCCGGCCTCGTCGACAAGGTCGGCTTCACCGGGTCGACGTCCGTCGGCCGGTTCATCGGCGCGCTGTGCGGGCGGCACCTGCAGGCCCCCTGCCTGGAGCTCGGCGGCAAGAACCCGATGGTGCTCGCCCCGGACGCCGACCTCGACGCCGCCGTCGCCGCCGCGCTGTTCGCCGGCTTCGGCACCGCCGGCCAGCGCTGCACCTCACTTGGCACGGTGATCGCCCACGAGTCGGTGCACGGCGCGTTCCGCCGCCGGATGACCGCCGCGCTGGCAGCCGCGTCCATCGGCGATCCGACCCGCGACGTGCTCTACGGGCCGCTGCTCGACGCCCGGTTCGCCGCCGGCTTCGAGGACCACCTGGCGCACATCCGCGACCACCACCAGCCGTTCGGCTCCACCGCACTCGGCCGGATCGGCCCGTCCAGCCCGCGCCAGGGCTTCCTCGGCAACCCCGAGACCGGCCTGTACTACCACCCGGTGATGGTCGACGGCGTGCGCCCCGACGACGACCTGTTCACCGAGGAGACCTTCGGGCCCCTCGTCGGCCTGACCACCTACCGCAACCTGGAGGAGGCCATCGAGCTCGCCAACCTGCCCGGCTACGGCCTGTCCTCGTCGATCTTCACCGGCGACCCGGTGACGGTACGGCGCTTCCGCCGCGGCGTCCGCGCCGGCATGGTCAGCGTGAACACGTCGACCTCCGGCGCGGAGGCGCACCTGCCGTTCGGCGGCAACGGGCGGTCCGGCAACGGCGCCCGCCAGTCCGGCCAGTGGGTCCTCGACCAGATGACCCGCTGGCAGTCGCTGACCTGGGAACTCTCCGGCCGCCTCCAGAAGGCCCAGATGGACGTCACCGTCCCCGCCGCCGACCTCAGCTTCCGCCTGCGCGGCTGACGTCGCTCTCAGCGCCGCTCCGGTTCAGTAGGACGGACGCAGTGGCTGGTGTGCGTCGCCGCCGTCGGGGCGCACACCCAGCACCTGGTGGATCTGCGAGAAGCCGCCTTCGAAGCTGAGCGCCGACCCGGCCATGTACAGCCGCCACACCCGGGCCCGGCCGGCGCCGACCATGGCGACGGCCTCGTCCCAGCGCTGCTCCAGGTTGGTGACCCACGCCCGCAGCGTCAGCGCATAGTGCTCACGCAGGTTCTCGACGTGGCGCACCTCGAACCCGCCGCCCTGCATCAGCGTGACCAGCGCGCCGATCTCGTGCAGCTCACCGTCCGGGAAGACATAGCGGTGCAGGAAGTCGGCGTTCTCGGGCAGCGGGACCGGCCCGATCCGGGGGCGCCGGCGGGCGGCGCCGGCCGGGTCACCGGGGAACGAGATCCCGTGGTTGAGCAGCCGCCCGCCCGGGCGCAGCAGGCGAAACAGGCTCTCGAAGTACGTCGGCAGCTTCGCCCGGCCGACATGCTCGACCATCCCCACCGAGCTGATCGCGTCAAACGGGCCGTCTGTGATCTCCCGGTAGTCCTGCAGGCGGATCTCGATCCGGTCGCCCAGCCCGGCCTCCGCCACCCGGCGGCGGGCCAGCGCGGCCTGTTCCTCGGAGATCGTGATGCCCACGGCCTGGACCCCGTGATGGCGGGCCGCGTGCAGCACCATGCTGCCCCAGCCGCAGCCGACATCCAGTAGCCGCTCACCGGGCCGCAGCCCGAGCTTGCGGCAGACCAGCTCATGCTTCGCCGCCTGCGCCCCGCCGAGCCCCGCCGGCAGCGGACCCTGCGCCGCCTCGGGCTCCCACACCGCGCACGAGTAGGTCATCGACTCACCCAGGACGAGCCGGTAGAACTCGTTCGAGACGTCATAGTGGTGCGAGATCGCCGCCGCGTCCCGGGCGCGGCTGTGCAGACGTCCCCGCAGACGGGCCTCCTCCGGCGGCGGCTCCGGCGGCCGCACCCCGAACTGTTTGGCCAGCACGACCGCCGCCCGTGCAACCGCCGCCGACGGGCGCATCGTCGCCATCTGACCGCGCAGGGCCAGGGCCTCGAAGATGTCGCCCTGGCCGCCCTCTTCGCCATCGATCTCGATGTCACCGGCGACGAAGGCGCGGGCGAACCCCAGCTCGCCAGGGTGGGACAACGCGCGGCGCAGAGCATGCGGGTTGCGGATCAGTACCCGCGTCGACGTCCGCGGCCCCAACGCGAAGCCGTCCCACATCTCGACCCGGACCGCGGGATCCGTCCCGAAAAGCTCGACGAGAAGATCGCGGGATGCCTTTTCGACCTCCGGCGGCCAGTCCAACCCGGGCGGGCGCGGGTCGTCCGCCGCCCATTCACGCGCACCTTCCGGCCTGCTCGGCGCGGCGTCGGTCTGGCGCGTTTCCCTCGGCGTTGACATGGTTGCTTCCGACCTGACGGGGTGATCGACCGTCACGTTTTCCTCCGGTCCCTGCGGGCGCCGGGGCCTGCGGTCACCGCGGAACCGCCAGATCGCCCGCGCGGCGACCACACGACACGGGTAATGCGGCGGGCGGCCGCGGGGGAGCACCGGCCCTGCCTGCTCAGTCTGTGCCAGGGCGGCGTCAGCTGGAGCAGGGCGACGCGGGCCCTTCCTGATCGCATGGTCCCCCAACAAATGGGTGGTGCAAACAACCCGAGTGCCGTGCCGCGGGTGTTTCCTGCCTCACACCGTCTTGGCGCCCCGTTCTGACCGCGCCAGCCTTGTCCGTCCACTCGTTTGGGGCATTGCCCGTGCACGAGGAGTGCCATTCTTTGCTTCGGCCATAGATTTCGCCGAGTTCAATGAGGCGGAAGTGATGTCTGATGTCGAGCGCGCCGCAGCAACGTGGCCCCGGGGCAGAGTTGGTGGCGCAGGCGCGTGTCGAGGCCTCGCCGTACCCGGAGTTGGCGACGTTGGCGATGCCCGGGTTCGCCGACTTGTTGACCGCGGCGCGGCGAGTCCGGTGAGGATGACGGGGTCGTCCAGCTGCGCCGAGGTCTGACGCTGTGCGGTGCGAAGGCGAAGCAGCCGTCCAGGTCGAGGTGGCGGGTGCCGATGTGGGCGCCGACGATCCGCTGCCGAGCCGGCCTGAAGGCCTCGGGTGATGTCGTGTCCGTCGGTGGGCTGTCGGGATCACGTCAGTCGGCGCGAGATTTCCCCGGCCGGTCGGGGCGGCCGAAGCCGCTCGGCGGCCACGGTGCGCCTCGCTCGCGTCGCAGGTCGTGGATCTCCGGTGGGGGTGATGCCAGGCTTCGAGCCTCCCGGTCACCGCGCGGAACCGCGAGCCCGTTCCAGGGTGCGGCCCCCGCTCGCGAACCCACGGAAGTATCCCTTGACTGCATACCGAGTATTGTCCGCCATGCATACTCGGTATGCGGAGGAGGGAGGTCTGGGATGTCGGTCCGGAACGGGCTGCTCGCACTGCTGGCGGAGCGCCCGATGTACGGCTACCAGCTGCGGGCGGAGTTCGAGGCCAGGACGGGATCGACCTGGCCGCTGAACATCGGGCAGGTCTACACGACCCTGCGCCGCCTTGAGCGGGACGGCCTCGTGACGGGCGAGCGCGCTCCCATCCGAGCGGACGCGACCGACCCGAACGCCGCGGCCACAGATGCTGCGGCGGCGGATGCCGGGGCCGAGGAAAGGCCTGCCACACAGACGCCGGCCCCGAGTGCCGCGCCCGTGGTCGCGGACGCGCCGGTCAGCGGCGCTCGAGTGGCGAGTGCCGCGGTCATGAACCCGGAGCCGGGCGACGGTGACGGTGGTGAGGGCCGAGGGATCGTCTACCGGCTCACCGCTGCCGGCGCGGCGGAGGCGCAGCGCTGGCGGTCGACCCCGGTGAGCCGGCGGATGGCGGGCCGCGACGAGCTCGCCATCAAGCTCGCGCTCGCCGTCACGCTCCCCGAGGTGGACGTCCGATCGCTGCTCCAGCGGCAGCGGGTGGAGACGCTCCGGGCGATGCAGGAGTACACCCGGCTGCGGCACCGGGCCGACGACAGCGCCGACCTCGCCTGGCTCCTCGTCCTGGAAAACCTGATCTTCACCGCGGAGGCGGAGATCCGCTGGCTCGACCATGTGGAGCTGCGCCTGATTCGCCGCAGTTCCGGCGCTCCCGCCGGACCCGACCGTGAGGACACCCGATGACAACGGCACTGACCAGCCCGGACGTCCAGGTGGAGGTCGGACGGGCACCCGCCCTGGAACTGAGGGGCGTGCACCGGGAGCACGGCCGGGGCGCGACCAGGGTGCAGGCGCTGCGCGGGGTGGATCTCACCGTGTGCGCCGGCGAGCTGGTGGCGGTGATGGGCCCGTCCGGGTCGGGCAAGTCGACGCTGCTTGCCCTCGCCGGCGGTCTGGACACCCCGACCTCGGGTGAGGTCCTCATCGCGGGCGCGACGCTGAGCGGCCAGTCGCCGAAGGCCCTGGCCGCGCTGCGGCGGCGATCGCTTGGCTATGTCTTTCAGAACCTCAACCTGATACCCGCGCTGACCGCGGTCGAGAACGTCATGCTTCCCCGCGAGCTGGACGGGATCTCCGCCCGGGCGGCCCGGCGGGAGGCGCAGGCGGCCCTGGCCGAGGTCGGTGTCGCCGACCTCGCCGACCGGTTTCCCGACGACATGTCCGGTGGCCAGCAGCAGCGGGTGGCCATCGCCCGCGCGCTGGTCGGCCCGCGAGGCCTGGTCCTGGCGGACGAACCGACCGGTGCGCTGGACTCGAACACCGGCGAGGCGGTTCTGCGGGTGCTGCGGGCCCGCTGCGACGCCGGGTCCGCGGGGCTGCTCGTCACGCACGAGGCCCGGCACGCGGCCTGGGCCGACCGCGTGATCTTCCTGCGGGACGGCCTGGTCGTCGACTCGACCGGCACGCCCGAGACGCCGGAGTCCCTGCTGAGCGCCCCGGTCCCCGTCCCTGCGGACGGTTCGAGGGCCGGCGCGGCGGCGAGTCCGGCGCCGGACGGGCCGAACCCGGCGCGGGACGGCACCGGCGACTCCAACGATTTTGATGAGTTCGATGAGTTCCATGAGTCCGGCGAGTCCGACGGGTTTGACGGGGGCCGGCGGTGACGGCTGGCCGGTTGCGGGCCTGGCGGGCGGCGCTGCGCCTCGCTCGGCGCGACGCCCTGCGTGCCCGCGGGCGCACCGCACTCGTCCTCGCGATGATCGCGGTGCCGGTGATGCTCGTGTCGACGGTCGACGTGATCGCGCGATCCAGCCAGGACGGCCCGGCCCAGATCGCCTACCGGCACCTGGGCAAGGACCCGTCCGTGCAGGCCGAGGTCTCGTTCTTCGGGCCGGACAGTCCGTTGACCCAGAGTCCCGATGGCAGCGACATACGGACCGAGGACCTCCCCACGCCTCCGCCGGGCGCCGTCGACGCCGTCGACGCCGTCGGCGCGGGCGACCCCGCGCCAGATCCCGCCGACTCGCAGCGGCAGGCGCTGGCGGCCCTGCCCGCCGGGAACACGGCCGTCACCGAGCTGCGTGGCTACCTGAGGTTCCGGATCAGCGACGGGTCGCACCGCGACCGGTCCGTCGGCACGAACGTGCGGGAGACCGACTGGACCCGTCCTGAGCTCGCGGCGTTGGCGACGGTCCGGTCCGGCCGGCTGCCCACCACCGTGGGTGAGGCCGCGGTCAGCCGGGCACTCGCGCGCCACGCCGGCCTCGGGGTCGGCGACACGCTCACGGCGGCGGCGCTCGCCGCAGGCGAGGCTTCCGGCCAGGCCGCGGGCGAGGCCCCGGGTTCCGGGCCCGCGCTGACGATCGTCGGGGTCGTCGAGGAAACCCGCGGGCCACAGGAGAGGACGGTGCTGGCCCCACCCCGCACGCTGGCTCCGGTGGCCTCGGATGTCACCCAGATGCTGTATGTGGTCGGTCCGCATCCCATCGACTGGTCGCGGGTACGTGCCGCCAACGCCGCAGGTGCGGTGGTGGTGAGCCGGGCGGTGCTCGCAAACCCGCCCCCGAAGGCCCAGAGACCGGCGGTCCTCTCGACCGGCCCCGCGGCCGACATGGTCGCTGCGACGGTGCTCGCCGCGGGCCTGGCGCTGCTGGTGGTGGCGCTGCTCGCCGGCCCCGCGTTCGCGATCGGCTCCCGGCGCAGCCGCCGCCAGCTCGCGCTGATCGCGGCCGGTGGCGGGGCACCCGCGCACCTGCGCGACATCGTGCTGGCTGGCGGTGTGGTCATCGGCCTGGCCGCGTCGCTGCTCGGGGCGGCCGTCGGCACCGGGCTCGGCGTGGCACTCATCCCGACCCTGGTGGACCACGGTTGGGCCGACATCGTGCGCACCGACGTCCGAATCCTGGATCTGCTGGCGATCGTGGCGGTCGGCACGCTCACCGCGATCGCCGCCGCGGCCGCCCCGGCGATCTCCGCGAGCCGGCTGGACGTGCTCGCCGCGCTGAACGGGCACGGCAGTCCGGCCCGGATGCGGCGCCGCGTCCCGGTCGCCGGGACCGTCCTGGTCGGCACCGGAACGGCCGTGGCGCTCCTCGGCGCCGGCAACCGCAGTGGGCTGCTGATCCTCGCCGGGACGACGCTGGCGATGCTCGGCCTGATCGCCGTCGGTGGCGTCCTTGTCGGCCTGGTCGCCCGTCTCGCCGGGACCCTGCCCGTCGCCGGGCGGCTGGCCCTGCGCGACGCCGCCCGTCAGCGTGGCCGCACCACCCCGGCGATCGGCGCGGTGATGGCGGCGGTGTCGGCCTCGGTCGCCGTCTCCCTGTTCGTCGCCGCCATGGATGATCACGACCGCCGTGCCTACCAGCCCATGCTGGGCGACGGCGTGGCACTGATCAGCCTCTTCGACGACTCGCGGGACCAGGCCGACGTGGCGCGGGAACTGGCCGGCGCGGAGCGGGTGCTGCGCGAGCACCTGCCCATCCGGTCGGTGCACGTGGTCGAGACGCCCGTCGACGCCGCTGGCAAGAGCCTGTCGATGACGCTGTCACCACCCCTGCCAGCGGGCTGTTCATCACCGGCCGGGGGGCCGCCATCGGACGACCCGCGGTGTCAGGAAGGCCTCGGTGGCTGGGACGGCACCGGCCCCTACCCGGTCACCCTCGGCGGCAGCGAGGTGGTGGTCGATGACGGGACGGGCGTGGAGGTGGCACTCGGCCGCGCCGAACCCGCCCTGCGCCGGGTGCTGGCGGGAGGCGGGGCGGCGGTGTCCGACGACCGGCTGCGCTGGCCGGACGGAACAGTGCACATCGCTGTCACCGTCGACGGCGACAATGCGGACGGGGGCACCCTACGGGAGATCGTGGTACCCGCCACGCGGGTCCCGACGTCGGCACCCTCCTCCGACCTCACCTTCGGCGGCCTGCTCCTTTCCCCCGCGGCCGCCCGCGACCTGGGCCTGCGCAGCGGCCCGGCCCAGATCGTCGCGGCCACGGACCGTATGCCCACCCAGACCGAGGTGGAGCGCCTGAACGCGGCGGCGGAAGACCTGGGGCTCAGCTCTCCGGTGGTGGAACGCGGCTATGTCAGCGAGTTCGGCATCGGCCTGCTGGCACTGGCCGCAGGCGCCGGCCTGATCACCCTGAGCGCGACCGTGATCACGGTCGGGCTGGCGGCCGCGGACAGCCGTGCGGACCTCTCCACCCTGGCCTCGATCGGTGCCAGCCCCGGCCTGCGCCGGCGGCTTGCGGCGAGCCAGGCCGGGGTGGTGGCCGGGCTGGGCACCGTCCTCGGTGGCATCGCCGGCTTCCTTCCCGGCGCGGCAACGGTCCTGATGATGCGGCAGGGTGAAGGCGTGGTCGGCCCGCCCTGGCGGCTGGTCATCCCCTGGGAGACGTTGCTGATCGTCATCGTTGCCGTGCCGCTGCTCGCGGTCGCCGCCGGCTGGCTGTTCACGCGGTCACGGCTCCCCATGACGCGCCGCGCCGTCCTCTGACGCCTACGGTCGCGATGGCGGGCTCCGTGGGGCACGCCGCGACGGATATGATCACCCGACGGCGCTGTTTCGGAACCTTCGGTATCCCCGAAAACCTCGGCAATGCGTGGTGGAGCGCGGCGCGGACCCACAAACGGCACCGGGATCCGTTCCTGGTGAGGATCACAACGGGGCAGACGAGGCCGCAGACGGCGAGTCACTGGTGTTCGGGGGTTCGTGAGGCCGAGTGTCGTCCAGGAAGGTCAGTCTCCGTTTGGGTTTTTTCTGCTGGACGGGTTCTGCCGAAGGGAGGTGGCTGGGGGCGGCAGACGGGTCGCGGCCAGGTCGTGTGGCCTTTTTGTTCGTATTGCCGAAGGTCGGGCTTCTCGTAAGCGTGGTTATGATAACTGTGCTTATGCAAGTCTGCAGCAGGTGGCTGCTTGGTTACATGCGGGTGGAAGTCGGGCGACCCGGTCGATAGCTTGGTGTCCTGGATGACCGAGGACCGATCGGCCGAGATCAGGTGATTCCCGGCGATTTGTGAGGTCAGGCGAGGTAGTCGTCGGCTCGTGCGCCTCGACCGGCTCAATCCGTCAAACGGGCCATGCGCTGAAGGCCATACGGAGCGGTCTGCGCGGAGCTGGCCGGGTTGGCTGACTGCGCTGGCGTTCGACGACTGGTATCCGGTGTCCGGCATGCTGCTTGAGCTGGCCGCATTCGGACCTCCAGGCGGATGGGCGGAAGCGGCTTGTCTCGAGGGGAGGTGGATGAATGGGTGCGCGCTGTGTGGTCCTTGATATCGGGGGCGTACTCGAGGTGACGCCGCAGACCGGGTGGATGCCGCGCTGGGAACAGCGGACCGGTCTGGCGGCGGGCACGGTGCTGGAGCGTCTGGCCGACGTCTTCCTCGCGGGTTCGCTGGGGACGATGTCGGAGAGCGAGGTGATCGCCATGGCCCGCGCGCGCCTGGATGTCTCCGAGGAACAGCTGGAAGACTTCTGGGGCCTGATGTGGGACGAGTATCTGGGCACGCTGAACGTCGAGCTGTTCGCGTGGTTCCGGGCACTCCGGCCGCGGTTTCGTACCGGAGTTCTCAGTAACAGTTTCGTCGGTGCGCGCGAACGTGAGCAGGAGCGGTACGGGTTCGCGGACGTCACCGAAGTTATCGTCTATTCCCATGAGGTCGGGCTGGCCAAGCCGGATCCGCGGATCTACACGTTGACCTGCGAACGGCTGGGCGTCGCACCCTATGACGTGGTGTTCCTGGACGACACACCGGCGGCCGTCGAGGGTGCTCGGGCAGCCGGCTGGCAGGGCGTCCTCTTCCACGACACGGAGCAGGCGATCGCCGAGGTCGAGGCGTTGACGCCCTGACCGGCTCGCGGACTCCCGGCACCAGGCGCGCTACGACACCGGGTCGGGCGAGATGAACTCGATCCGGTTGCCGACCGGGTCGGGGCTGTAGAAGTGGCGGTGGCCCGGAAAGTCGTGCGACCAGGTCACCGCGATGCCCGCGGCGGCCAGGCGTTCGGACAGCGCGTCGATGTCGTCGACGAGGATGGCCGGATGCCCCTTGGCAGCCGGGGTGAACGCCGGATCGACACCGACATGCAGCTCGAAGCCGGTTCCGCGGAACCAGGCGCCACCCCGAGCGGCCATCGGCGGCGGCTTCGGCACCTCGGTGAGGCCGAGCAGACCGCACCAGAAGGCCCGGCAGGCGTCCTCCGCCCCGGCCGGGATCGCCAGCTGAAGATGATGAAGCCCGAGGATGCCGGTGTACGGCTCGCTGACGACGTCGTTCATGTCGACGCTGGTCATTGAGGATGCCTCCCGAACGCCCGGTGTCCCCGGGCTCAGCGTATCCGCAGACGACCCGCGCCCGCGTCCCGCGCGGCCTCAGGCCCGGGCCGGGATGACGACGTTGTGCGGGGGATGGCCCGCGGACAGGGCGGCGATCTGGCGGCGCACCAGGGCGACGACCCGCGGCAGCATCGCGGCGCTGTGCCCGCCGACATGCGGGGTGAGCACGACGCCGTCGAGGCGCCACAGGGGGTGCTCCGGTGGCAGCGGCTCGGGGTCGACGACGTCGAGCGCGGCGCGGACATGGCCGGCCCGGACCGCCTCGACGAGGTCGGCGGTGACGACGACCTTGCCCCGCGCGACGTTCACCAGCAGGGCACCCGGCTTCATCAGGGTCAGCAGGTCCCGGTCGACCATGCCCTCCGTCTCGGCGTTCAGCGGGACGGCGAGCGCGACGATGTCCGCGTCGGGCAGCAGCTTGGGCAGCTCGTCGACCGACCAGACGACGCCGTCGGCGTCCTGGCGATGCGTTGCGGCCACCCGGGTGATGTCGACCTCGAACGGCCGCAGGCGGCTGACGATCGCCCGCCCGACGCCGCCCTGCCCGACCACGATGACTCTGGAGTCTGCCAGCGACAGGGATTCGGTGTGCGCCCAGCGATGATCAAGCTGCGCGGCGACCAGCGCTGGCAGCCGTCGCTGGCTGGCGATCATCAGGCCGATCGCCAGCTCGGCGGTGGACGCCTCGTGCACGCCCGTGGCGTTGCTGAAGGTGAGACCGGCGGGCAGGGCGGCGGCGACCCGGTCGTAGCCGATCGACTGGCTCTGCACGAGCTGGGGCCGCAGCCCGCCGAGAGCGCCGAGCACCGACGGATCGGACATGTACGGCACCACGACGATGTCCAGGTCCCGGCGCGGTGGCGCGCCCGACAGATCCCAGATGATCACCTCGGCTCCGGCTCCGGCTCCGGCTCCGGGTGCGGAGGCGAGTGCCTCGCGGAGCTCCTCGGTGGGGACGGCCACGACCAGCGGCCGGCGGTGCTGCGACAACGGTGTTCCCTCCCGATCGACTGCGCTCGGTCAGCGGAGCCTGGCGCCGTACACGTGGTTGACCGTCATCGTCATGAGAACTCGGCGGTCCGAGACCATTGTCGAGCGGTACTCGTCCCAGTCGGGATGCTCGCCCGCGGCGAGGTGGTAGTAGTCCACCAGTGCCTCGACCTCGGGCCCGTGCGGGTCGGTGCCCGGCCCGGTGAGTGTCACCGTGCCTTCGGCGGTGGCCCAGGCCCAGCCGTCGGGGCTGGTGACCTCCAGTGCCGCGCGCGGGTCCCGGCGCAGGTTCGCCGTCTTGGCCCGGCCCTCGGTCATGGACACGTAGAGGACACCGGCCGGCCGGTCGTAGAAGGGCAGGACGGGGGAGAGCTGGGGGAGCCCGTCCGCCTTGATGGTGGCGAGCACCCCGAGCCGGCTTTCCGCGAGCAGCGTATGCGGGTCGAACGGCGTGGTGGTCATGGTCGTCCTCCTGGGCTACGGGACTGTGCGACCAACACCGGGCCTGCGCATGGCGTGCCCGGGCATGTGTGGCCCGATGGCAGGTGATGTCAGTCGCTCACAGCGGCATCTTCGTCCAGCACCCGGTGCTGGACGTCGGCCGTTCACATCCTGATGAAGGTCGCCGGTGGGTTCGCGAATTCCCCGGCGTCAACGGGAACGCGGCGGGTGGTCAGTGGCCGGCCGGGGTCGCGGTGACGGCGATGGTGGTGACGCTGATGAGGAGCTGGCCGTCCTGCTCGGTCGGGGCGAAGCCGGTGGTCGGGCCGCCGGCGAGTTCGGCCCGCAGGGCGGCGAACACCGCCTCGCGGTCGGCGACCGGGGTCAGGATCCGGTTGATGGGCAGGGTGGAGCGGCGGCGGGCCGGGTCCCCGGCGAGCGGGCCCACCGTGGCGCGCAGCAGCGTGGTGATCTCGGTGTCGAGGAGGGTGGCCGCGTGGGAGGGGTCGATCCTGCGGTGCAGGTCGTCGAAGGGGCCGCGCAGGCGGGGGCTCGGGGCGACCATGTCGGAGATCACCACCCGGCCGCCGGGCCGGCACACCCGGGCCATCTCGGCGACGTACGGTCGCGGGTCCGGGAAGTGGTGCAGGGCGGCCTGGCAGTAGACCACGTCGAAGGACGCGTCGAGGAACGGCAGCCGGGCGGCGTCGCCCTCCTGGAGCAGCACGTTGGCCACACCGGCGGCCCGCAGGCGGGTGGCGGCGATCCGTAACAGCTCGGTCGTGACGTCGAGGCCGACGACCTGGCGGACGCGCGGTGCCGCGAGCTCGGCGACGTGGCCCGCTCCGCAGGCCACGTCGAGGATGATCATGTCGGGGTGTAGCGGCTCGAGCCAGGGGACGGCGGGCTCGCGGGCGGCGAAGACCGCGTCGCGGTCGGTGAACAGGCGGGTCTGACGGCTGAAGGACTGACGTACCGTCCGCGTGTGGTCACTCGCATCCATGTTCTGATTTGTAGCCGTTCATGGCGGCGGCCGCCTCCGCACGACCGGCCGTGATCCGGCCGATCAGCGTCGATCAGGCCACGGCGGAGGCACCGAGCAGGGCCTTGAGGTCGCCCATCAACGCGGGTGTCCGCTGGACCTTGTAGGCGTCGTCGAGCCGCAGGAGGGTGACCCGGCTGGACGACTGCAGGCGCAGGTGGACCTCGGTGGTGCCGGGGTGGTCGCCGAGCACCTCACGCAGCCGGTCGACGGTCGGGGGGTTGACCCGTGAGGCCGGCAGGGTGATCACCACGGGCGGGCTGAGCGCGTGATCGCTCAGGTCCGGGACGGTCAGATCGGAGGCGACGAGGCGGGGGGTGTCCTCCCGCTTGTCGATGCGCCCCTTGACGATGACGACGGCGTCCTCGGCGAGCTGGGTCGAGCACGTCTCGTAGGTCGCGGGGAAGAACATCACCTCCAGGCCGCCGCCCATGTCCTCCACGGTGGCCAGGGCCCACAGCTTGCCCTGCTTGGTCACCTTCCGCTGCAGGCCGGAGATGATGCCGCCGATCGTGACGACGGCGCCGTCCGGGTACTCGCCGCCGTTGAGTGCGGCGATGCTGCAGTCGGCCTTGGCCGCGAGGATGTGCTCGACGCCGAGCAGCGGGTGGTCGGAGACGTAGAGGCCGAGCATCTCCCGCTCGAGGGAGAGCAGCAGGGACTTTTCCCACTCCTGGTCGGAGAACTCCTGGACACCGAAGATCGGGGCGGCGTCCGGCTCGCCGTCCTCGCCGTCGAAGGCGAACAGGTCGAACTGGCCCTCGGCGTTCTTCTTCTTCACGCCCATGACCGCGTCGACGGCCTGCTCGTGCTTCTCGGCGAGACCGCGGCGGGTGTGCCCGAGCGAGTCGAACGCGCCGGCCTTGATGAGCGATTCCACGGTCCGCTTGTTGCAGACGACGGCGTCGACCTTGTCCAGGAAGTCGGGGAAGGAGGCGAAGCGGGTCTTCGTCTTCCGGTTGCGGACGATCGACTCGACCACGTTGACGCCTACGTTGCGGATGGCGGCGAGGCCCACCCTGATCTCGTTGTCGCCGTGCGCGGTGTAGTCGGCGTCGGAGGTGTTCACGTCCGGGGGCAGCACCCGGATGCCCATCCGCCGGCACTCGTTCAGGTAGATCGCGCTCTTGTCCTTGTCGTCGCGGACGGAGGTGAGCAGCGCGGCCATGTACTCGGCGGGGAAGTTGGCCTTGAGGTAGGCCGTCCAGTAGGAGACCAGCCCGTAACCGGCGGTGTGCGCCTTGTTGAAGGCGTAGTCGGAGAAGGGGACCAGGATGTCCCACAGCATCTTGATCGCCTCGGCGGAGAAGCCGTTGGCCTTCATGCCGTCGGAGAACGGCACGAACTCCTTGTCGAGGATCTCCTTCTTCTTCTTGCCCATCGCCCGGCGCAGCAGGTCGGCCTGGCCGAGGGTGTAGCCGGCGACCCGCTGCGCGATGGCCATGACCTGCTCCTGGTACACGATCAGGCCGTAGGTCGTGTCCAGGATGTCGGCCAGCGGCTCGGCGAGCTGCGGGTGGATCGGGGTGATCTCCTGCTGGCCGTTCTTGCGCAGCGCGTAGTTGATGTGCGAGTTCGCGCCCATCGGCCCGGGCCGGTAGAGCGCGAGCACGGCGGAGATGTCCTCGAAGTTGTCGGGGCGCATCATGCGCAGCAGGGAGCGCATCGGCCCGCCGTCGAGCTGGAACACGCCCAGGGTGTCGCCGCGGGCGAGCAGTTCGTAGGAGGGCGGGTCGTTGAGCTCCAGGCCCATCAGGTCGACCTTGTGACCGCGGTTGGACTCGACGTTGCGCACCGCGTCGTCCATGACGGTGAGGTTGCGCAGGCCCAGGAAGTCCATCTTCAGCAGGCCGAGGTTCTCGCAGGTCGGGTAGTCGAACTGCGTGATGATCGCGCCGTCGGCGTCGCGGCGCCACACCGGGATGTGGTCGATGATCGGTTCGGCGGACATGATCACGCCGGCGGCGTGCACGCCGGCCTGGCGGATCAGCCCCTCCAGGCCCTTGGCGGTGTCGATGACCTTGCGGACGTCCGCGTCGGACTCGTAGAGGCCGCGGATCTCACCGGCCTCGCTGTAACGGGCGTGCTTGGGGTCGAAGATCCCGGACAGCGGGATGTCCTTGCCCATGACGGCCGGGGGCATCGCCTTGGTGATGCGGTCGCCGACCGCGTACGGGTAGCCGAGGACCCGGGACGAGTCCTTGATGGCGGCCTTCGCCTTGATCGTGCCGTAGGTGACGATCTGGGCGATGCGGTCCTCACCCCACTTGTCCGTCACGTAGCGGATCACGTCACCGCGCCGACGTTCATCGAAGTCGATGTCGATGTCCGGCATGGAGACGCGGTCGGGGTTGAGGAACCGCTCGAACAGCAGGCTGTGCGGGATGGGGTCGAGGTCGGTGATGCCCATCGCGAAGGCGACCATCGAGCCCGCCGCGCTGCCACGGCCCGGGCCGACCGGGATGCCCTGGTTCTTCGCCCACATGATGAAGTCGGCGACCACCAGGAAGTACGACGGGAAGCCCATCGAGAGGATGACGCCGAGCTCGTACTCGACCCGGGTGCGGTGCTCCTCGTCGAACCCGTTCGGGAACCGCCGGTCCATGCCGGCCCAGGTCTCCTTGCGGAACCAGGACTCCTCGGTCTCGCCTTCGGGCACGGGGAAGCGGGGCATCAGGTTGCGCTTGGTGAACATGCCGGCCGGCTCGACCCGCTCGGCGATCATCAGCGTGGTCTCGCACCCCTGCTGCCAGGCGTCGGAGGTGTCGATCGCGTACATCTGCTCGGCGCTCTTGAGGTAGTAGCCCGAGCCCTCGAACTGGAAGGTGGGGTTCGCCACCGTCGACGCCGTCTGGACGCACAGCAGAGCGGAGTGGGTGGCCCGCTCCGACTCGTAGGTGTAGTGCGAGTCGTTCGTGACCACGAAGCGCATGTCCAGTGCGCGGGCGATGTCGATCAGCCCGTCCCGCACCCGGCGCTCGATCTCGATGCCGTGATCCATGATCTCGCAGAAGAAGTTCTCGCGGCCGAAGATCTCCTGGTATTTCGCGGCGGCCTTGAGTGCTTCGTCGTAATGCCCCAGGCGAAGCCGCGTCTGCACTTCCCCGGACGGGCACCCGGTTGTCGCCATCAGCCCTTCGGCATGCTCGGCGATGATTTCGGAGTCCATGCGTGGCCATTTGATGTAGTGGCCTTCGATGGACGCACGGGAATTGAGCCGGAACAGGTTGTGCAGCCCGGTCTCGTTCCGTGCCCACATCGTCATGTGGGTGTAGGAGCCACCACCGGAGACGTCGTCGCTCTTCTGGTTCGGGTCACCCCACCGCACCCGCTGCTTGAGCAGGCGCGACTCCGGCGCGACGTAGGCCTCGCACCCGATGATCGGCTTCACCCCGGCCGCCGTGGCCTGCTTGTAGAAGTCGTAGGCGCCGTACATGTAGCCGTGGTCAGTGATCGCGACGGCGGGCATCCCCTGCCGGGAGACCTCCGAGAACATGTCCTTGAGCCGGGCCGCCCCGTCGAGCATCGAGTACTCGGTGTGGACGTGAAGGTGGACGAAGGAGTTCGGCATGTCGTCGGGACCTTCCCGCGCGCGGAGGGCACGCCGGTCGATGCGGGGCAGGGACGGGGCGGGGGCAGGGACGGGGCGATATGAGTGGGACGATATCGGTGTGGCAATACGAGTGCGGGCAGGGCGAAAAGAAAGCCGGCCGGAAAGTCCGCCGAACTTACTCGCCTATTGTTCCCGGCTACTTCAGGTCGTTAGTGTGGCTTCACTGTGTCTCTCGGTGAAGGATTGTGGTCTCTCGGTGGCGGTGAAGGCGGTCGACGGCTGTCGCGCGGGGGTCCGGCGGCATTGACGCAGCCTAGCGCTGCCCGCCGACAGGCCTGAAGAGAACATGCCGGCCGCGCACCACCGGGCCACTCACGCGTGACAACGGCCACGTGCGTCGGCTATGGCGGCCGCGATCGCCGCGACGGCCCGGTCGACGTCCGCCTCGGTCGTCATCCAGTTGCAGACCGACAGCCGCATCGCCACGGCGTGATGCCACACGGTGCCGGAGACGAGCGCCTCGCCGCCGGTGACGACGAGCTCGATGACCGCCGCCGTGGTCGCGTCGTCGTCGTCGATCCGGACCAGGACCTGGTTGAGCTCGACGTCGTTGAGCACCGCGACCCCGTCGAGCGCGCCCAGCGCGTCGGCGAGGCGCCGGGCATGCGCGCAGCAGCGGTCCACCAGGTCGGTCAGGCCCGCCCGGCCCAGCGATCGCAGCGCGGCGTAGAGCGCGAAGCCGCGGGCCCGCCGGCTGAACTCGGGTGTCCACTCCAACGGGTCGTGCTCGTCGACGGCCGGGGGCGGGATGTAGGGGGCGCGGGTCGACATCGCGGCCCGGTGCGCCCGCTCGTCGGCGACGATCGCGATGCCGCAGTCGTAGGCCAGGTTCAGCCACTTGTGCCCGTCCGTGGCCCAGGAGTCGGCCTGGTCGATCCCGGCGACCAGCGCGCGTCGCCGGGCGGAGGCGGACACGGCCGCCCACAGCCCGAACGCGCCGTCGACATGGACCCAGGCGCCGTGCTCGTGGCTGATCGCGCAGATCTGCCCCATCGCGTCGAACGCACCGGTGTTGATCTCGCCGGCCTGCGCGACGACGATCGCCGGGCCGGTGCCGGCCGCGAGCGCGACCCGAAGCGCCTCCGGCCGCATCCGGCCGGCGTCGTCCGTGTCGACCACGGTCAGGCGGCGGGAGCCGAACCCCAGCAGGCGCAGCGCGGCGTCCACGGTCGTGTGACGGGCGGCCCCGACGAACACCCGTACCGGCGGCGCGCCGTGCAGGCCGTCGGCCTCGACGTCCCACCCGTACCGGGCCAGGGCACGGTGCCGGGCGGCGCCCAGCGCGGTGACATGGGCCATCTGGGTGCCGGTGGTGATGCCGACCGAGGCGGTGGCGGGCAGGCCCAGCAGCTCCTTGATCCACACACCGGCGACCGCCTCGGCGGCCGCGGCGGCGGGGGAGAGTCTGGCGAGGCCGGCGTTCTGGTCCCAGGCGACCGCCATCAGATCGGCTGCCAGGGCCGCCGGGACGGTTCCGCCGATGACATAGCCGAAGAACCGCGGTGATCCGGTGGCGGCGAGCCCGGGTTCGGCGGCCGCGGCGAGCTCGTCGACGATCTCGAGAGGATCGGTGCTGCCGGCGGGCAGCGGGAGGCTCAGCCGGGCATGGATCTTCGCGTAGCCTTCGGCCGCGCCGACCGGCCGCTCCGGCAGACCGGCCAGGTAGTCCGTGATGTGGGCGAAGGCCCGCTCCGCAGCGGTGCCGGCCTCCCACCGCGGACGTGGCGCCATCGTGCTCCTTCTCCGTCGTTCCCCGTCGTCTGTACGCCGTTCGGGCGTGGTTCGGGTGCCGTTCGGGTGCAGTTCGATGTGTGGACGTACCTCACTGTGACCGCCGACACCTCCCGCACTGGCCGACGCGCCCACTGGATACCGTTTTGGTATTCAGTGCCGATTCGGTAACTCTTCGAAAGGTGTTGCGCATGGATCAGGACGAGTCGGTCGCTCCCCAGACGGGGTCTGCGCCGCACGGCCAGCGGGAGGCGGTCCCGGGCACCGTGGATGGCGTCGAGCTCGCGGAACAGAGCAGCGACGGGCTGTCCTTCGGGTCGCTGGCGAACCCGAAGCGGCTGCGACTGGGCGTATCACGCTCGTTGTGACCGGACCGTCGCGGCCTCGCGCCGGACGATCGGGACGAACCACCAGTGCCCCGGAACGCCGAAGCGTTCCGGGGCACTGTCGCGTGTGGGCCCGCAGCGTCGCGGTCGCCTACCGCGGTCCTACCCGGCTGGCCGGGTTCAGCTGCCGGAGGCCGGCGCGGCCTCGACCCGCGGGGCGCGGTTCAGGCCACGGCCCGTCCGGGCCGGCCGGTGGCCGTCGAAGCGGGGGCGCGAACCGCCGTCACGGTCGCCGCCCTCACGCCCGGAGCCGCTCGCCCCCGAGCCCGCCTGGCCGGCGCCCGGACCACCACGCCGGTAACCGCCCTCACGCCCGGCACCGTCACGCCGTGCGCCGTCACGGAAACCACCTTCGCGGAAGCCGCCCTCACGACGCCCGCCCTCCCGGCGCCCCCCGTCCCGCCGACGGCGGGCCTGGATGGTGGCCGGGTCGACCGGCGGTGCCGGCGGGCCGGCGAGCTCGGTGACGATCGGGTCGTCGGGCAGGGTGGGTACCGGCTGGGCCGGCACACCGACGGCCCGCAGCAGCGAGCGGGCCTTCCCGCGCTCGGCCGGCACGGTGACGAGGACGTCGGCGCCGTCGGCCCCGGCCCGCGCGGTGCGGCCACCACGGTGCTGGTAGGTCTTCGGGTCGTCGGGCGGACCGAGGTGCAGCACCAGGCTGATGCCGTCGACGTGGATGCCGCGGGCGGCGACGTCGGTGGCGACCAGCACCCGGTAGAAGCCGTCGGTGAAGCCGGCCAGCGCCCGGGTGCGCGCACCCTGGGGCATCCCGCCGTGCAGCGGCTCGGCCGGCACCCCGGCCTCGGTGAGCGCCTGCGCGACGCGGTCGGCGTCCCGCTGGGTGCGCACGAAGACCAGCGTGCGCCCGGCGCCACCGGCCAGCGCCGTCACCAGACGGAGCTGGGCCGCACGGTCCACGGATTCCAGCGCGTGCCGCGCCAGCGTCGAGACCTGCGAGACCTCCGGGTCGATCGCGACCAGGACCGGCTCGGGCAGGTAGCTGCGGACCAGGACCTCGACCTCGCGGTCGAGCGTGGCGCTGAACAGCAGCCGCTGGCTGCCCGACGGGGTCATGTCCAGCAGTGCCTTCACCGCCGGCAGGAACCCGAGGTCGCACATGAAGTCGGCCTCGTCCAGCACGGTGATCTCGATCTCGTCCAGCAGGCAGGCGTCCCGCTCGATGAGGTCGGTGAGCCGGCCGGGGGTCGCCACGACCAGGTGCACACCGCGGCGCATCGCCGAGATCTGCCGGCTGATGGACGTACCGCCGTAGACCGGGGTCATCCACAGCCCCAGCGCCCGGGTGAGCGGCGCCAGCACGTCGTTGACCTGCTGGGCGAGCTCCCGGGTCGGGACGAGGATCAGCCCACGGGGCTGGCGCGGCCGGGCCGGGCCGGTCGCGGAGAGCCGGGCGAGCAGCGGGAGGCCGAACGCCAGGGTCTTGCCCGAGCCGGTGCGGGCCCGGCCGAGCACGTTCTCGCCCGCCAGCACGTCAGGCAGCGTGGCGGCCTGCACCGGGAACGGGGCGAGGATCTTGCGGTCGGCCAGGGCCGCCACAAGCTTCGGGGGGAGCCCGGCCGCCGCGAACGACTCGGCGGGCGGACGGGGTGAGCGGGTGGCCAGCGCCGGACGCGCTGCCGGCCGCTCGCCAGCTCTGAAGGGGGCGGGACGGGGCCCGCCGCGACCGTGTCCGCTGGGGCGGGGACGGCTGCCCCGGGCGGGACGGGCCGAACGGTGGGCGGGGCTGGGCTGGGTGCTGCGGGGCTGAGTCAGGGGATCCGCCGATCAGGTCAGGGCCGACAGAACACACGCCACATCGGTTCCACGCGCCATGCGGCGTGGTTCACGAACGCGGAAAGTGTCATCCGGCGGCCGGGGGGCGGCCGGTTTCACGCGACCGGACCCAACCGCGGTTTCGGACCGCCATGGCGCTCGCACCGACCTTGGACATCCGACCTGGTTGATCGGATGTCCCGAGATCTTGTCGCCGCCTCGCGGGCTGGTTGCCCTCGGTGACGCCGACAGGAAGACGTTACCTCCTACCCGGGCGTGATCGGGGGCCGTGCGGTGTGTGCTTAACCATCAGGGGAGGACGTTCTACGTCACATCTGCCCCGGTGAACCGCCGAACAGCGGTTCGCAGTCGTCCGGACGACACTTCCTTCTCGGATGACCATGGCGACGTGGCCACACGCCGGAATGCCCATGCCTGGCATGCATCTGTTACTGGGGGTGCATCCGGCCCGTTCGGGTGCGCGATGCACCCGCGGCCGGCGCGGGATCCGCCGCCGGGCCCGGGTCCGAGGCCGCAGCCGGGGCCTGGCCTGTGGCTGCGTGCGCGGCTGGGCCCGGAGCCGGAGCCGGAGCCAGGTTGGAGAGCGGGCCGTCCCCGGTGGGGAGGCAGGCGCGGACGGCCCAGGCCACCAGCACGATCGTTCCCACGAGCGTGCCGTAGGCACCGATCACCCGGTGGTCATCGCCGTGCACGCGTGCCACAGCCCACAGCGCCGCTCCCAGGCCAGCGACGAGCCCCGCGGCGAGGGCGGCCCGGGCCGCCGTGCGGGGGAGCCCGGCCAGACCCGCCGGATGTTCCGGGCCCCTCGGTCGTCCCTCGCCCGGTGGGCGCGGTGCGCGCAGCGGACGCAGGAACGGGACGGCGACCAGTGGTACGAGGACGACGGACGCGACGAGCAGGTCCATCGGGGTGCTCAGGTGGGGGGTCACCAGCAGCCAGCTACCGGCGGTGAACAGGGCCAGCGGGCGGTTGGGATCACCCGCGCCGGCGCCCGCCCGCGGCCCGGGGACGCCGCGGGTGATCGCGAGCAGCGGGGCGACGAGGAGCAGGAGATAGTGGCTCCACACGATGGGCGACGCCACCAGCGCCGCCGCGATCACACCGGCGAACAGCAGGCCGTCGGCCTCCGCGCGGCCGGCCCGCCGCGCAGACCACAGGCATCCGGCGAGCAGGGCCGCGGCGGTGATCCGCGCCGCCCAGGTGGCGGTGCCCGTGCCCAGCCCGGTGTTCATCAGCAGGCCGGTCAGGCTCAGGCCGTCCGGGGCCTCCTCGCGGGCCAGCACCCCCAGCATGTCCGCGTAGGTGCGGGCCTCGACCGGGCTGTACACCTCCCCGACGGCGGCCAGCGCGGCCAGCGCGGCCAGCGCGTGCACCGTCGCGCGCCACCGGCGGGTCAGCACCAGCCACAGCACGACCGGAAAGAGGAAGAGCTTGCTGTACACCAGGAGCGCGGCCAGCACCCCGGCCGCCACGGGGGTGTCCCGCAGCCGCCACAGGGCGACCAGCCCGCAGAACAGCAGCGCGTTGAGAGTGCCCATCTGCAGGCCGGTGATGGTGCAGGAGGCACCGAGCACGAGGGCGGACGTCCACCAGCCGGCCCGGGCGAGCCGGCAGGCCACGAACAGGGCCACAACCGACAGCGCGATGAACAGGTCGTCGGCTCGCGGCAGGCCGGAGAGCGGGACGAACGGCAGGGACATCAGGTACGGGTAGACGAACGAGAACCCGGAGTAGACCTCGGGGGTGCCCGGCACGGGATAGGGATCCCGCCCGTCGGCGACAGCCGCGCCGGCCCGCAGGAAGACGTCCACGTCGAAGTGGGCGATCGGGGCCACGAAGCCGACCCAGACCAGGGCGATGATGCCCGCGAGGACGAGTGGGCCCGCCGCGTTCGTGACGGTCGCGCCGACGAAGCCGGCCGGCCCGGCCGGCTGGCGTCGCGTGGCCGGGCGGGTGCTCCCGGCCGGTCGGCCCGGGGCCGTCGTCATGACGCCCGCTTCGGTCTGCGCTCCACCCAGTCTCCCGGTTCCTCGGCTCGTGGCCGCTCGGCGCCTGCTACGGCCATGTTCCCACCTCACTGGTGCGCTCGGTGACGCAGCCGGCCGCCTACGTCACACCAGGTGGACCGGGCGGGTGCGGTGACGGTGGCACGGGGCCCGGATCGGGTGGTGAACCGCCCCGGATCAGAGCAGGACCTCGGATCAAAGCAGGACCTCGGTGACGAGGTGGATGAGCAGACCGGCGAGCGCACCCACGACCGTGCCGTTGATGCGGATGAACTGCAGGTCGCGCCCGACGTGCAGCTCGATCCGCCGGGAGGTCTCGTCCGGTTCCCAGCGGGCCACGGTGTCGCCGATCACGGCGGCGATCTCCGCCCGATACCGCCGGACGGCGCGGGTGGCGACATCGGCTGCGGCCCGGTTCACGGTGGCCGCGAGATCGGGTTCGCTCACCAGCCGGGCCCCGAAGGCGGCCAGGGCCTCGGTGGCCCGGGTGCGGGCGGCGCCGGCGGGGTCGGTGGTGAGGTCCAGCAGCACGCCGCGGGCGGTCACCCAGATCGCTGTCACCGCCCGGTCGGCCTCGGGGTGGGCGACGATCCGGCGCTTGAGCGCCTCGACCTTGTCGCCGAGCTCGGGATCGGTGCGCAGCCGCTCGGCGAAGGTGAGCAGAAAGCTGTCGAGGGCGCGGCGCAGCCGGTGCCCGCGGTCGGTCCGCAGATCCGCGGCGAAGCGCAGCGCCTCGGCGTAGGCCCGCGCGGCGACCGCCTCGTCGAGCCACCTCGGTGTCCAGGCGGGTGCCTGCTCACGCACCAGGCGCAGGACCGTCTCCGGGTTGGCGACCAGCCAGTCGGCGAGCTGATCGACGAGCAGGTCGATCAGATGATGGTGTGTGCCCTCGGAGACCACCCGGTCGAGGGCGAGCCCCAGGGCGCCGGCCCAGCGTCGCTCCAGCAGCCGGGGCAGGACGGACTTCTCGACGAGCTCGCGGACGAGGTCGTCCTCGATGCCGGAGATCATCGCGGCGGCCCGGGTGGAGACCTCGGTGGTGACCCGTTCGGCGTTCGCCGGCCGGGCCAGCCATCCGCCGGCCCGGGCCGCCACCCCGAGCTGGTCGACCTTCTCGCGGACGACCTCCTCGGAGAGGAAGTGGGTGCCGACGAAGTTCTGCAGCCCGCGGCCCAGCGCGTCCTTGCGGCGCGGGATGATCGCGGTGTGCGGGATCGGCAGCCCCAGCGGGTGCCGGAACAGGGCGGTGACCGCGAACCAGTCCGCGAGCGCGCCGACGGTGCCGGCCTCCGCGGCGGCGGCGACGTAGCTGACCCAGCCGGGTGCGCCGGAGGCGTCCCACCGCCAGGTGAGGACGTAGACGGTGACCATGAAGGCGAGCAGCGTGGTGGCGATCGCACGCATCCGGCGCAGCCCACCGCGCATCCGGGACTCCGCGTCGGCGTCGCCGCCGGGAAGACCTCCGCCGGGAAGACCCCCGCCGGACAGCCCTCCGGGCATCGCGGCGCCGGGCGGCACACCCGCACCCACGCCCGCAGCCGGCTCCGTGCGCGCCGCGTCACGTGCCATCCGCGCCGGCCCACCCTCCCCGTGGTCCCGCCGGCAGGTGCCCGGCGCGATCAGGAACGAGCGCGCCGCGCCGGCGGGGATCTCCGAACAGCCTACGGGCGTGGGCTCCCGCTCCGTCGTTGCGTGACCATCCGGCGGTGGATCACGATCAGATCGATGAGCGCCGTGGCCCCGATCACCATGAGGGCGACCGCAGGCGCGGTGTGATCCGCGACAGCGAAGAGGCCACTCACGACGCCACAGAAGACCACACCGAACAGCGCCAGCGCGCGCCGGAGACCAAGCGCGCTGGCGGCCGGTGGGGCACCGGTGCGGCGGTCCCCCCAGGTGCCCGGCGAGCGCCACCACGGCTGCTGCCGCGGTTTGCGTTCGGTGCGCTGGCTGGGTACCTGACGGGTCACGTCCTGCGGTGTGCCCTCGTCCGCACCGATGAACCACCTCACGCCGGCGTGGGCGATTGTTCCCCACGACCGCGGCGCACCTGGCCCAGGTTCCGCGTCAGCACCTTCCGTCAACGGGGAGAAAATGACCTGGCATGAAGTTGCCATGCGGATGTTTGGTGGTGGCGGCCCGCATTGCGTGTGGTAAAAGCCTCGTCCGGAGTATGGATATCAAGTAGTGGGAGCGGTGGAACGCTCGGCGCGGGTGTGTCGGACCTTGGCGGAAGAAGCCATTTCGGGGAGGTATCCCTGATTTCGGGACGGGTCGGTCGGCCGCCCGGGGGAGCCGGTGGCGGAATCTCCGGGATGACCGCAGAATATCCCGCGAATCACTGCTTCGACTCGAAGTTTGCCTGAAACTCGCCCGTGCCTGCGGAACCCTTTGCGCCCAGGGCGTCCTCGGTGCCGTCGGTGAGTGCGTCGACGAGCAGCTTTGTGCTGGTGAAATCCACCGGGACCTCGATCACCCGCACACCGTGCCCCCGCAGCGCCGCTCGCAGCCGCTGCCGATGGTCGGCGGCGCGGCGCAGGCCGCCTCGCTGTCCCCACACCTCCACAACGAGGTCGACGTCCAGTGCGGACGCGAGATGCAGCAGGGTCGCCGCCGGCCCCACGGGCGGGTCCTCGACCACCGCCACGCCGATGTCGCCGTGCAGGCCGGCCAGCAGCGCGCCGGCCAGCGCGACCGGGCCGCCAGCTCGCAGGACCCGTACCCGGCCGTGGGCCGGTCGCATGGCGTGCTCGATCCAGAGCCCGGCCGGGCCGGCCTCCGCCACGACGAACCCGCTGGTAGGCAGCGTCTCGGCCAGATCGGCGGCGGCACGGGCGGGATTGAGCGGTGCCTCGTCCTGCGCCGCCAGCGTGCCGACGATCCCGGCCAGCCGTCGGGAGATCGGGTTGTCGGCAGCGTTGTCGGCGGTGACGCCCGGTGTGGCCGTGACGTGGGTGCCGGGTGTGGGGAACGTGGTGTCCGGGAGTGGTACGGCGTCCGGGAGCGGTGTGTCCAGACGGAAGGTGGGGCGCAGCCGGATCTCGTGGGTGCCGGCGGATCGAGCGGCGCTGACCGCGCGAAGGAGCTCCGCCGGCGTCGCCACCTCCTCCACCGGCCCGCGAGGGCCGGGCACCGCGGGGTCCCGTGGCGCGTCGGTGGGAAACAGCAGCGTGAGCACCGCGCCGTCCCAGCAGGCACCCGGTCCGTGGTCGAGCTCCGCGGCCGCCAGGGCGATGAGGCGCGCGCAGATCTCGTCCGGGGCCGGGACCAACCGGGGCGAGGCTGATCCCGCGGCCAGCGTCCGCGCCGCGCGGGAACCGGGAAGGGTGATCAGATGACCGGTTCCGACCGAGACGAGCAACTCTCCGAATGTCATCGCCACGAACGCTCCTCTTCCTCATCGACCGGGGGAGCGGGCGTCGGATCCGGCGTCGGATCCGGTCCGGCCGTTGGCACGCCCTTGTGTCCTCCTCGTCCACGTTCGCGCGCCGAGCCGGGAGACGAAAGCGTTGTGACGCAGATCCGCCCAGGTCAGCGGCGGCAGGGGTCCTCGAACGGGACGTCCGCGATCTCGCGGGACCACCACCGCCGGTCCGGGCCGAGCCCCTGGGCGCAGGCGAGCCGGGTGAGTCGCAGCGGGTCGACGGTGAACACGACGGGCCCGCGCCCGCCACCCGCGATCGCGAAGGTCGTACCTGGTCCGTCGGTGACAATCCTTGCCTGGCCGGTCGTTCCGGTGGCGAGGCGGACGAGGTCCGTGGCACCGCCCGGACCAGGTGCGGACCACACGACCGCGGAACCGTCGTCCGCGGCGGTGGCGGTGCTGCCGTGAATGCCGACGACGACATCGGTCAGGGAGCCGCTGGCCGTGACCCGGCGGGAGTCCAGGACGCGCGGGTGCGCGGGGTCGGAGAGATCCCAGCGGCGCAACGTGGCGTCGTCCCCGCTCACGGACGCCAGCGTGCGGCCGTCCGCGGAGAACTCCGTGGCGTCGACGGCCCCCTGGTGCCCGGTGAGCTCTGCCAGCAGGGCGGGTCGACGCCGGTCGGCGAGGCTCCACACCTGGACCTTCTGGTCGATTCCCGCGGTGGCCAACACGGCGCCGTCGGGACGCAGCGCCGCGTCGGTGACGGGTGCGCTGTGATCGGTGAGACGGCTGAGTATCAGCGGCCGGGCAGGCTGGCTGACGTCCCAGACACCGACGGATCCGTCCCGGGTCACCGTCGCCAGCAGGGTTCCGTCGGAGCTGAAGGTGATCCGCTCGATCGGGCTGATGTTACCGGTCAGGGTGCCGGCCGCCGCCGGTGCCGAGCCGCGGTCGGTGCCCACGAGATGACCGAGCCCGTCGGCGGTGGCCCAGCCGACCCAGGCCCCGTCGGGCCTGATCGTCACGGCCAGGGCACCCTGCGCGCCGAGGTCGAGGGGCGCCGGGAGCACCGGTGCCGTCGGTGGGGACGGTGCCGTCGGCGGAGATGATGCGGTTGGTGACGACGGCACGATCGTGGACGCTGGTGCCGGCGGCTCCGCCGGTGTGGCCGTGGGTGAAAGCCAGGAGCGCAGGTCCCAGACCCGGATGCGGTTGTCGGCGCCGGCCTCGACCAGGCGCTCACCCGACCTGCTGAGTGCGACGTCGACCGCCCCGGGGCCCGCGGCGCGGGTGGTGAGCGCGGTGCGGGCCGCGAACGAGGCGATGACGGCGGTCCCGGCCTCCGGCGTCGGTGACAGCTGGTAGGCGGCGAGCGCGAGCCGGCCGGCCAGCACGGCATCGCTCGCACGGGCCAGATCGGAGCGGCTCGCCAGCTCGCGGGAGATCGCCGCGGAATCCGCGGTCGTGGCCTGGGCGCCGGTGTGCCGCTGCCCTCCGGTCACGGTGAGCGTTGTACCGACCGCGGTCACGAGGACGGCGCCGGCCACCGCCGTGCCGACGAGCAGCGGGGTGCGCCGGGAGCGGCCGGGACGCTGGTGCTGAGCCGGTGCCGGTGCCGGTGCCGCCAACCGTGGTGGTACTGCTGATGGAGGTGCTGGCGCGGGCGCGGGCGTCACCACCGTGACCGGCTGCTCGCGTTCGGGCCGCCTGGATGTCGGCCCGGGTGGAACGGCGGCGGTGGTGGTCTGCTCGGACCGCCCGCGGCGCTGCCAGCGGAGTGCGCCGGTGCGCCGGGACCGGGGCCGGGGGACGGGAGCCGCCGCCACCCCGCCGGTCCCCGCCAGCTGTTCGCGCAGCTCCTCCGCGCTCGGCCGGGCGCCGGGGTCTCGGGACAACGCGAGCTCGACCAGGCCGCGCAGCTCGTCGGGCAGTCCGTCCAGGCGTGGGGGCTCGTGGACGATCCGGTACAGGACCGCGTCGGTCGGGCCGGAGCCGAAGGGAGGCCGGCCCGTGCCGGCGTAGATGACGACGCCGCCCCAGGCGAAGACGTCCGCCGCCGGCGTGATCGGCTCGTCCAGGATCTGCTCCGGTGCCATGTAGCCGGGGGTTCCCACGACCCGGCCGATCTGCTGGCTCACCGTGGTTGTGTTGACCTGCGCGCGGGCCAGCCCGAAGTCGATGACCTTGGGGCCCACCGGCGAGAGCAGCACGTTGGCCGGCGTGAGGTCGCGGTGGACGATGCCGGCGGCGTGGATGGCGCCCAGCGCGGTCGCGACGCTCAGGGCGAGATGTTCCAGGTCACCGTGGCCGAGGGGGCCACGGGTGGAGACCCTCCTGGCCAAGGTCGGCCCCTCGACGAACTCGGTGACCAGGTAGGGGCTGGGCCCTTCGGTACCGGCGTCGAGCACGGCCGCGGTGGCGAACCGGCGCACGCGGCGTGCGTTCTCGGCCTCCCGCCGGAACCGGGCCCGGAACTCGGGACGTTGGGCCAGCTCCGGCCGGATCACCTTGATGGCGACCCACTGGCCACCGGGAGCCGCGGCGAGGTAGACCGCGCCCATGCCGCCGCGGCCGAGAAGCCCGACCGTTCGATAGGAGCCGATCTCGCGTGGGTCGTGGGGACCGAGCGGCGTTACGGCGGCGCCCGATAACGGCGAGCCTGGGACGGAAGACGGCGTGGTTCCCGACATGCGGTCTGTGCACCCCCCGGTGCCGCATCGAACCTGTCACCACACTATGCCCGATCGATCCCGGCGGCCGAGGGGTCGGTGGATGTGTCGGCGGGGGCCGGGGACGTGGCGGGCCGGGGTGGGGCCGGCATCGGTCTCGGTCGCCGCATCACGCACGAAATGCCGTTTTTGACACCTTGCGTGGTTATCGGATGATCCCGGCGAGTTCGTGTCGTGGCACCGACACCTGGTTGTGCTGCTGTGTCGGCACGTGTTGGCTTGTTCACGCCATGGGCCGGTCGACGCCGGTTGTCCGCGCAAGGAGCCGGGGCTCGGTGAGTGCGGGCCCCGGCGCGAACTGAAGACGAATGCCTCACGTTCGGCCGCCGGCTGCCCGGCCCGGTTCGCTCCGGACCGCGAACTCACACCCGACCTGAACACAACAGGCGCCGGAGTTGCTCACCTGCGGCGCTCCGGAACCTGTGAAGCCGGCAGATTCGTACTGTGGGTCGCCGGATGTGGCGTAGGTCGCATCGTGTGGTCGGGTGCCGGCGGCCTGTGCCGCTCCGGCGGGCTGCCTGGTGCCGCAGGACTTGTCACGAGCAGCCGCGCTTCTTTGCGTCTGCGCAGGTAGAACGTCTGCCCGGCGGCATCCGGGACAGTGTTCGGACCTGCTCAATGTGAGATGCCTCACCGCTACCGTGAGCATTCCGTTATATCAACAGTCCCCAGGTAATAGGGACTGTCGATGCGGTGAGTGCTTACAGCCTGTGATTAATTGATTCCTGCTGGGAATACGGCTTCCGTAGGTAGCGGTTGACAATGCCGGCGGCGGTGGCCCGTGTCATCGGTGTGCGAGCGGGACATGTTGAAGGGCTTGTCAGCTCGGTCGCTAGAGTTGTCCGGCGTCGGAGGCTTTCAGCCGAGCGCGGACCGGGCGGCAATCATGCGCGGGCCGTTCTTGTCGCGCGCCGTCCGTCGCGGATCAGGCATCGAATGAGCGATTCGCTCACCCCGCACACGAGGCGCCCAGGCGGGGCGTCGGACGAGAGGACTGGATGCTTCGAAATTGGCCCATCCGCTCGAAGCTGGTGGTGATTCTCCTCGTCCCACTGGCCGCGCTGGCCGTGTTGAGCGCGATACAGGTGCGCGGGGACGTCAACAACGTCCGGGAAGCGGACCGCATCGAGGCGCTCGCCAACTTCTCGATCAAGGCGAGCGACCTGGTCGACGCGCTGCAGAACGAACGGTACGCGACCAACGCCTTCGCCGGCTCGAACTTCAATGCCCTCGCCGCGCCGCTCGCCAAGGCGGTCGAGACGACCCGCGGGCCCGTGGACGAGGCGCTCGCGGTGTACCGGACGGGCGAGCAGGGGCTACCCGCCTCGGCCCGTGAACAGCTCGCTGTGACGCTGTCCGCGATCAGTGAGCATCTCAACCAGCTGCCCGAGCATCGCAAGCAGTTCGACGCCCGCAAGCTCCAGGTCACCACGAACATCGCCTTCTACGACGCCGCCGTGAAGGACCTGATGCTGCTCAACGCCCGGGTCGCCTCGGGTAGCTCCGACGCCAGCCTGGTCAACGGCGCCACCACCCTGGCGGGGATCTCGCAGGCCAAGGAACAGGCGTCCCAGCAGCGTGGTGCGATCGCGCAGATCCTCTTCAAGAAGGGGGCGGACTGGCCGACCGTTCTGGCGCTGCAGGCGACAGCGGGTTCCGAGGACGCCTGGATCGAGCAGTTCCGCACCACCGCGACCGCCGGCCAGCAGGATTTCTTCAACACCACGGTCGGCCGGTCGAAGACCACCGTCGACCAGACACGTGACCGCATCATCTCCACGCTGACCGGCTCCGGGGAACTCACCATGGCCCCGGCGGAATGGGTCGAGCTCGCCAACGCGAAGATCGCGCAGATGCGGGAGGTCGAGCGCCGGGTCGCCTCCGACCTCGGGGCCACCAGCGCCAAGATCTCGAAGGACGCCTCGCGAGGCGCCCTGCTCGGAAGTATCGGCGTCGCGGCGATTCTGATCGTGTCGATCATCATCTCGCTGCTCGTCGCCAGCCCCATGATCAGCCAGCTGCGGCGGCTGCGAGGCGGCGCCCTCGAGGTCGCGTCCGAGCGGCTGCCGGCGGTCGTCGACCGGCTGCACCGGGGTGAGCCGGTGGACATCGACGCCGAGGCCTTCCCCATCCCCGCGACCAGCAAGGACGAGATCGGGCAGCTCGCGGACGCGTTCGCGACCGTGCACGAGGTGGCTGTGCGCACCGCGGTCGAGCAGGCCGCGATGCGCAAGAGCATCGGGGACACCTTCCTCAACCTGGCGCGCCGCAGCCAGGCCCTGATCCACCGTCAGCTCAAGATCATTGACGCGCTGGAGCGCAAGGAGACCGACCCGGACGAGCTCGAGGAGCTGTTCCGCCTCGACCACCTGGCGACCCGTATGCGACGCCACGCCGAGGACCTCATCGTCCTCTCCGGCTCCAAGCCCGCCCGTGGCTGGCGCCGCCCGGTTCCGATCAAGGACGTCGTGCGAGGTGCCGTCGCCGAGGTCGAGGACTACACCCGGGTCAAGGTCCTGCCCATCACCGGTGGGGCGGTCAGCGGCCACGCCGTCGGTGACGTGATCCACATGTTTGCCGAGCTCATCGAGAACGCCACCTCCTTCTCGCCGCCGCACACGCCGGTGCAGGTCGCCGGGCACCCGGTCTCCAACGGCTTCGTCGTCGAGATCGAGGACCGCGGGCTGGGGATGAGCCAGGAGGAGATGGACGCGCTCAACCACCGGCTGGCGAACCCGCCGCCGTTCGACCTGTCCACCAGCGAGCGGCTCGGGCTGTTCGTCGTCGGCCGGCTGGCCGAGCGGCACACCGTCCAGGTGCAGCTGCGTTCCTCGCCGTACGGCGGAACGCTCGCGATCGTGCTGCTGCCCGAGGCCCTGCTGCGCGCCTCGGACGACAAGGCGGAGGACAGCGGCCCCCGTGAGTTCGCCGCGGTGGGAGCGGCGAACGCCGGTGCGCTGAACGGCAGCGTCGCGTCTCTCAACGCCGAGACCGAGATTCCCGCGGACCTCTCCGAGCTCGGCGAGCTGGGCCCGGCCGCCTCGACGAGCAACGGCCGGTGGCACGGCGACCTCGGCGGTGACTCCGCCGACGGGGCCGGCGCCCAGTCGAAGGTCGCGGGCACGCCGACCGCCGGCCCGACCGCGGACGAGACCCTGATCGACGATCTTCCCGTCTTCGCGACCGCGCGGTCGAGCTGGTTCGTCGCGGACCGGCCCCGGGGCGGACGGCCTCTGGACGAGGACTCGGCGCCGCCACCGAACGGTACCGGCGACTGGACGAGCCCGATGCCGCTGTCGGAGGTCACCGACCCCGACGACGAGGCCGCCGGTGACCAGCAGGCCACGGACGACCCCTCCGACGGCTGGTCGCGCGGCGGGTACGGCCGCCAGGAGCAGGAGCCCTCCGACGGGCGCTACCGGCCGCCGTCCTCGTTGTTCAGCCCGCCCGCGACCGGCTCGCTGTTCAACGCACCCCCGGACACCGGCCAGTTCCCCGGCTTCGGGCCGGGCGGCTTCGACCACGGCACCGCTGCCGGGGCCGGCAGTGACGATGGACGTGGCGCCAACGGGGCGGGTCCCGGTGGGTTCGCCAACACGGACTACCCGACCACGGAGACCAGCCGCGGCGGATTCGGCGCGGGCGGGGGCTTCGCGGGCGACAGCTCCGGGTTCCGGCCGGGCGGTGGCGACGGATACGGTGCGCCCGCGCCCGACGACGCACTACCACTGCGCCGGCGCGGGACATCCCGCGACAACGGCAACGGCAACGGCAACGGCTCGGCGTCCGCGTACCACGGAGGCGCCGACGCCGGAACGGGCCAGCGGGACCCACGCGCCGACCGCGCGGCGGGCTACGGCCGCCCGGCCCGGGAAGGCGGCCGAGGCGACGGTGCGTACCGCGGCGGCGAGTTCACGACGCCGGGCTATCCCGGATCCGCGCCCCACGACGGAGGTGCCTCCGGCGACGGCTACCGTACGGGCGGCAGATCGTCACGGGCACCCGGGGGGAACCCCGGCCGACCGCCGTACGGTGCCGATTCCGGGCCGGGCGAGCCAGGCGTCGCGACGGAGGGCGGGGCCGGGGAACCGCCCATCGAGCTCGACGAGCTCGGCCTGCCGAAGCGGCGGCGCCGCGCGAGTCTGGCACCTCAGCTGCGGCGGGAGAACACGGACACGAACCGTACGGCGATGGCCGCTGGTCCGCGTTCTCCCGAGGAGATCCGCAGCATGATGTCGTCCTTCCAGGCCAACTTCGGCCGCGGGCTTGAGGACGGAACGCTGTCCAACGACGGAGATGATGTGGGGAAGGTAACCTGATGCGTCCGCTGGGGCCGTCCGAGAACATGAACTGGTTGTTGAACAACCTGGTCAAGAAGGTCCCCGAGGTCACCTATGTGATCGTGCTTTCTTCGGACGGTCTGCTGCTCGCGACCTCGCGGGGTATGGATCGGGCCACCGCGGACCAGCTCGCTGCGGTCGCCTCTGGATTCAACAGCCTGGCACGGGGGGCCGGTCGTTTCTTCGGCGGCGGGAACGTGCGGCAGACCATCGTGGAGATGGAAGCGGGATTCCTGTTCGTCACGGCGGTGGGCGACGGGTCCTGTCTCGCGATTCTCAGCAGTCCGGGTGCCGACATCGGGCTGATCGCGTACGAGATGGCACTGCTGGTGACGAGGGTGGGTGAGTTCCTGACACCAGAGCTGCGCGCCGAGATCCAGTCGGCGCTCCCGATCTAGGACCTGTCCGAATGCACGCGCGGCGGCGCGTCACGAATGACCCCTTTTCATTATCGGCCCGGATCTGCGGCATCACGATCAGCGCAGTGAGATGAAAAGGGCTCGATGAGCCTTTTCCGTCGTTCGACTCGGACCCGCGGCGTTCCCTGGCCGCGGGCCGTGAGATGGAGAAGGCGCAGTGCCCAGGGCGGCTGGACCGCGCTGGGCACTGCGCCGCGCCGACCGTCGGCACATGACGATCCAAGACAGGAGGACCGCGGTGTCAGGGGATGAGGAATGGTTCGACGACGATGCCGGGCCGGTCGTACGGCCCTACGCCGTCACGGGGGGGCGCACCCGTCCCCGTAACCGGGCCCTTGATCTGGTGGCGTTGGTGACCACCTCGCCACAGGGCCGTGCAATGACGAACACGCTGGAGCCGGAACAGCGCGCCATCGCGGTGCTCTGCGGTCGGCACCAGTCGATTGTGGAGATCTCCGCCCGGCTCAATCTTCCGGTCGGCGTGGCACGTGTTCTTGTCGGCGACATGCTAGATGCCGGGCTGGTGACCGTCTACCGGCCCGAACAACCGGCGGACCGCCCCAGCGTGGCGATTATCGAGAAGGTTCTCAGTGGACTCCAGGCTCTCTAGGCCCCGAGCGCCGGAAACAGCGGCGCCGCATCCGGTCAAAATCATCGTGGCTGGAGGTTTCGGGGTTGGGAAGACGACCTTCGTCGGCGCGGTGAGCGAGATTCCACCGCTCACGACCGAGGCCGCGATGACGGCCGCAAGCATTGGCGTCGACGACACCAGTGCGGTGACCTCGAAGACGACGACCACGGTGGCCATGGACTTCGGCCGCATCACCCTGGTCGACAGCGTCATCCTTTATCTGTTCGGTACACCTGGCCAGGACCGCTTCTGGTTCATGTGGGACGAGCTCGTCCTCGGCGCCATCGGAGCGGTCGTGCTGGTGGACACCCGCCGGCTCGCCGACTCGTTCCCGGCGATTGACTACTTCGAGGAACGCGACATCCCGTTCCTCATCGCGCTCAACCATTTCGACGGTGCCCGTCAGCACCGCAGCGAGGACATCCGCGCCGCGCTGGACCTCGACCCCCGCCGGCCGATGGTCCACTGCGATGCCCGCCAGCGGGAGTCCGTCCGCCAGTCCCTCATCGCCCTCGTCCGCCATGCGCTGGAGGTGGTGTCGGCGGAGAGCCAGCGACCGGGGCTGCCGACCGGCTCGCGATGAGAGAAGCCGCGAGTGCCGCCCCGGCGCCCCGCGGACCCTCCGATCCGACCCGGGAAGGGGACCTTGCTCGAGTTCCTCGGACTTGACGACGTCACGCTCGCGGCCTACCGGCAGTGGCTACGACATCCCGAGATGGATGTCGACGGGGTTGCCACCGCCGTCGGCCAGGCGACCGGGACGGTCCGCCGATCACGCGATCGGCTCGTCGAGCTGTCACTGTTGCTGCCCTCGACCGAGCATCCGGGCCACCTGGTGGCCGTGCATCCGGAAGCCGGTCTCGAACATCTCCTGCAGGCCCAGCACGAGTCACTGATCCGCCGGCACGAACGGCTGGTCCGGGCCCGGGCGCAGGTCAGCACCTTCGTCTCGGAGTACCTGGACAACCGGCCTGGTGGGGACGGCGCGGAGGTCGAGCACATCGACAGCGCCGACCAGGCCCGGGTCGAACTGCTGGCCCTTCTCGGCCGGGCCGAGAAGGAGGTGCTGACCCTGCACACGCGGGACGGCCTGGTGCCCGCGCTCACCACGGAGGTCCTCCCGGTCGAACTGCGCGCGTTGAGGCGTGGCGTGACCATGCGCAGCGTCCTGCCACGAGCGGTCAGCGCCGATGAGACCGGTGTCGGGTACGTCCGGACGGTGGCGTCGCACGGCCTGGAAGCCCGTCTCACCGACGATCCCCGCATCGACGCCACGACGGTGGACGGCCGGATCGGCCTCGTGCAGTTCGCCGCACCCGGCACCGAGTCGCTCGCGCTGATCGTGCGTTCACCGGCGCTGGCGAACCTGGTCACCCAGCTGTTCGAGCAGATCTGGGAGACCGCCGAACCGCTTGCCGTGGAAGCCGACGGCGAGCGGGAGAACGGATCCGACGACTCCCCCAGCGACTCCGAGCGGCTGCTGCTGCGGCTGCTCAGCCTGGGGGTGAAGGACGAGGCCGCGGCCCGGCACCTCGGGGTCTCCGTCCGCACCGTGCGGCGCATGGTCGCCGACCTGATGCTGCGGCTCGACGCCCGCAGCCGCTTTCAGGCCGGCACCGTCGCGGCTCGGCGCGGATGGTTGTAAACATGTTGTTGTCGGCTGGTGCAAGTGTTGGCAGTAGATGGTCAGGGCAACTTCCTGCCACCCGGTTTGGGGGACAGAAGTGCCGAAGCGCCGCATGATTCCGATGAGCAACCGGAATCGCGTTCACCTGACACGGTCCACCACAGCAGGAACATGTCAGGCGACTCCGCCGATCGGCGGTCACGCGGTCCCGGTCGCGCGCGCGTCCGTGTCGAGGACGGCCGGCTCCGTTGCCCGGAATACTCCGGTCTCCGCGGAGTGGGTCAGCAGTCCACGAGTGCTCGACGCGGTCTGTTCACCCTGACTCCGAAAGAAGGCATCGAGTGCCGACGGAATCCGGCTCGGTTCCGAACCAGAGCACACCCACGCAACGAACGCTGATCGTCGCCCGGATGAACTCCGCCGACGCCGACGCGGTCGCCGACATCTTCGCGGAGTCGGATGCCGGTGAGCTTCCGCACCTAGTCGGCGTCGGCCGGCGTGACCTTTTTCACTTCCACGGCCTGTACTTCCATCTCATCGAGAGTCGGGCCGACATCAAGGGCACGTTGCCGCCGGTGCGGGAGCATCCCCTGTTCGTGGATGTGAACAGCAAGCTCGAGAAGTACGTCGCTGCGTACGACCCACAGACCTGGCGCGGTCCTCGGGACGCGATGGCACACAGCTTCTACACCTGGGTGGCCGATCAGAAAAGTCCCTGAGCAGCGCCGTATCAAGCCCGCCAGAAGGCTCCGACAGCGGATTTCCGCGTGTCCTTCGGCCGCCAGGCAGTCCGATCGTCTGGCGGCCCGAGGAGCCGCTGACGGTGTGTCCTGCCCCGACGTGCCCGCAGTGCCGTCTGGCCACCCACCTACCTCGCGACGACCGCCTCGACCGCGGCTCGTCCGCAGGTCCGCGATGGCGCGGATGTCGTGGCCCGGCTGCCGGCCGCCGTGGGAGCGGGGCCCTGAGCAGAGGCGCCCTGCCCGCGCGCGTACCGCGGCCGGAGGGCCCATGGCCAGGGCAGCCAGCGCCCACCGCCGGGCAGAACCGCTGACGCACACCGCCGTGCAGAGCCGCCGGTGCGTGCCCAGGCGTCACCACACTTTCTCGCGTTCTCGTGCCCTCACCACTCGCTCTCGAGGTGAGAGCCGTCGCGGTTTTAAGACATGTGTCACAGGGTTGTTCCGCGTGCGCGGAAACGATGGGGAGGAAAGTCGAATGTCAATGCAGTGGACCGCAGACGATCTGCTCGGCTTCCTGGTGGAGCAGGCTGGCCTTCCGCCGGAGGACCGTCCGGCCGACCTTGACGTGACCTTCACCGACATTGGTCTGGACTCGCTGGCCTACCTTCAGCTTCAGGCGGAGGTCCAGTCGCGCTTCGACGTGGAGCTGCCGAACGAGGCTCCCGAGGGCCTCACGCTCGCCGACATCATGGCGACCGTGAACAACGCGCTTCTGCAGCCCGAGCTCGCCTGAGCCGCAAACCCACTTCCGCCAGAGAGCAGACCGGAGCAGCACGTGAGCGCACATACTGACAACTCGATCTTCATCGATGCCGACATCGACCTGGTCTGGTCGATGACGAACGACCTGGAATCCTGGCCGACGTTGTTCACCGAGTACGCGTCGGTCGAGATTCTCGAACGTACGGACAACACGTTCAAGTTCCGTCTCACGATGCATCCGGACGAGTCGGGCACCGCCTGGAGCTGGGTTTCCGAGCGAATCCTCGACCCGGTGAACCACAAGGTCCGCGCCTACCGGGTCGAGACCGGCCCGTTCGAGTACATGCACATCGAGTGGACCTATGCCCCCGAGGGCACCGGCACCCGGATGCGCTGGGTCCAGGATTTCCAGATGCGCCCGTCCGCCCCGGCGAACGACGAGCAGATGGCGGCCCGGATCAACACCAACACCCCCCGCGAGATGGCAGCCATCCGCGACAAGGTCGAACTGGCCGCCCGGTCCGCAGTGCCGGTGGGCAGCGCCGTTTCCGAGCAGGTCTGAGGAGCATCCCGGTGACCATCGCAACCCCGACCGCCGCCCTGACGGTCCCCAAGGTCCTCTCGATCCACGACGTTCCCGCGAACCGGCGTCGTGGCGGTGACATCCGGACGCTGCTCTCGCCGGCGACCGTCGGCGCCAAGTCGGGCTTCCTGGGAACTCTGACCCTGCAGCCCGAGGAAGTGGTGACCGAGCACTGGCACCCGTACTCGGAGGAGTTCCTCTACTGCGTCTCCGGCTCGGTGACGGCACGCCTCGACGGCGAGCACACCGCTCTGCCGGCCGAGCACGGCCTGCTCATTCCGATCGGCATGCGCCACCGGATCGTGAACACCGGTGACGAGGTGGCCTTCCTGGTGTTCCATCTCAGCCCGCTCGCCCCGCGGCCGGACCTGGGCCATGTCGACACCGAGCCGCTGCCGCACCCCGAGCAGCCGCAGCCGTGAACGAGCCGACCCAGCGGTCGCGGCCGGACGACGCCCACGGGCCGGCGTCCCTGGGCGGGGGCCCGCGCCGCGTCGCGGTGACCGGGATCGGCGTCGTCGCTCCCGGTGGCTCGAACCGCAAGGAGTTCTGGACCCTGCTCACCGACGGCCGCACCGCCACCCGGCGGCTGTCCTTCTTCGACCCGTCGCCGTTCCGGTCGCAGATCGCGGCCGAATGCGACTTCGACCCGCTGGCCGCCGGCCTCAGCCGCCAGGAGATCGCCCGTAACGACCGGTTCGTCCAGTTCGCGCTGGCCGCTGCCATCGAGGCCGTCGCCGACAGCGGCCTTGAGCTCGACGGCGAGGGGGGTGAGGGCGAGCCGGGCGACGGCCCGATCGTCGGCGTCAGCATGGGCAGCGCCGTCGGGGCGACCACCCGGCTGGAGAACGAGTACGTCGTCGTCAGCGACAGCGGCAAGCTGTGGGAGGTCGACCCGCGCTACGCGAGCTCGTTCCTCTACCACGCCCTGGTACCGAGCTGCCTGGCGACGGAGATCGCCTGCCGGTTCGGCGCGCACGGCCCGTCGTTCGTCGTCTCGACCGGCTGCACCTCCGGCATCGACGCCGTCGGTTACGGCCACCAGCTCATCGTCGACGGCGAGGCCGACATCGTGATCGCCGGCGCGTCGGACGCGCCGCTGTCACCGATCTCCATCGCCTGCTTCGACGCCATCCGGGCCACCTCGGCGCGCAACGACGACGCCGAGCACGCCTCCCGGCCGTTCGACGCCAGCCGCGACGGCTTCGTCATGGGTGAGGGCAGCGCCGTCCTCGTCCTGGAGGAGCTCGAGTCCGCGCGGGCCCGCGGTGCGCACATCTACTGCGAGGTCGGCGGCTACGCGTCGCGGTCGAACGCCTTCCACATGACCGGCCTGCGCCCGGACGGGGTCGAGATGGCGGAGGCCGTCCGGATCGCGCTCGACCAGGCGCGTCTGGACCCGACCGCGGTCGACTACATCAACGCGCACGGCTCGGGCACCAAGCAGAACGACCGGCACGAGACGGCCGCCTTCAAGCGCTCGCTGGGCGCGCACGCCTACGAGACCCCGGTGAGCTCGATCAAGTCGATGGTCGGCCACTCGCTGGGCGCCATCGGCTCCATCGAGCTGGCCGCCTGCGCCCTGGCGATCGAGCACAACGTCGTGCCGCCGACGGCGAACTGGGCCACCCGCGACCCCGAGTGCGACCTGGACTACGTCCCGAACATCGCCCGTGATCACACGGTCGACGTCGCGCTGTCGGTCGGCAGCGGCTTCGGTGGCTTCCAGTCCGCGATCGTGCTGGCGGCGGGGGACCGGCGGTGACGATTCTCGACACCGGTGCGGCAACCGGCGCGTCGACCAGCACGGACACCGGCACCGGATCGGCGCGGCCTGATCCGGTGGTGCGCCCGGTCATCACCGGGCTCGGTGTCATCGCGCCGAGCGGGCTGGGGACCGAGGAGCACTGGGCCTCGACGCTGCGCGGCGAGCTGCGCGTCGCACCGATCACCCGGTTCGACGCCAGCCGCTACGATGCCCGGCTCGCCGGTGAGGTGCCGGGCTTCGCCGCCGACGCCTTCATCGACAACCGGTACATCGTCCAGACCGACCGATGGACCTGGCTGGGCATGGCCGCGTCCCGGCTGGCGATGGCCGATGCCGGCTACGACCCGGCCGACCACGACCCCTACGAGACGTCGGTCGTGTTCGGTGCCGGCTCGGGCGGCAACGACTTCGGGCAGCGTGAGCTGTCCCGGCTGTGGTCGCGGGGGCGTACCGCCGTCAGCGTGTACCAGTCGATCGCCTGGTTCTACGCGGCGACCACCGGTCAGACCTCCATCCGGCACGGGCTCAAGGGCCCGTCCGGTGTGCTGGTCAGTGACACCGCCGGTGGGCTGGACAGCCTCGCGCAGGCCCGGCGCACCATCCGGCGTGGCACACCGACCGTGCTCGCCGGCGGGGCCGAGGCCGGGCTGACGCCGTACGCGCTCACCTGCCACCTCAGCAGCGGCCGGGTCAGCACCGCGACCGAGGCGGCGGACGGGTACAAGCCCTTCGACGTCCGCGCGAACGGCTACCTGCCCGGCGAGGGCGGCGCGACGCTGCTCGTCGAGGACCCGGCGACCGCGGCCCGCCGTGGTGCCCGGGTGTACGGCGAGATCGCCGGCTACGCGGCCACCCATGACGGTGCCCACCACGAGCAGGCCCCGGGCGACGCCCGCTGGCTCGCCGCGGCGATGCGCCGGGCGCTCGCCGACGCGAACCTGGCACCGGTCGACGTCGACGTCGTCTTCGCCGACGGCGCCGGCTCCGCGGACCTCGACGCGCTGGAGGCGGAGGCGATCCGCTCGGTGTTCGGCGCCGGCGCGGTGCCCGTCACCGCGCCGCAGGGCCTCATCGGCCGGCTGTGCGCCGGCGGGTCGGCGGTGTCGGCGGCGACCGCCCTGCTGGCCATCCGGGACGGCGTGATCCCCGCGGTCGGCAACCTGGACGAACCGAACCCCGCCCACGGCCTGGACCTGGTCCGGACGCCGCGGGAGGGCCGGGTCCGGGTCGCGCTGGTCAACGCGCGCGGCTACGGCGGCTTCAACAGCTCGCTGGTGCTCCGGGCCGTCGACCCGGCCTGACCGGGCTCGGCCTGACCGGGCTCAGCCTGGCCGGGCCCGCTTCATCCGAATCATCAGAGTCATCCGCTTCGGCGGTAGAGAGGACCATCGATGTTCCCAGACCTGGCCGGCAAGCGTGCCCTGGTCACCGGCGGCACGCGCGGGATCGGCCGGTCCGTCGTGCTCGGGCTCGCCCAGGCCGGCGCCACCGTCGTCGTCGGCCACCAGCGGGAGACCGAGGAGGCGGAGAGCCTGCGCCGCGAGCTCAAGGCCACCGGCAACGAGCATCTGCTGGTGCAGGCCGACGTCGCCGACCCCGCGCAGATCACCGAGCTCATCGCGGCCACCGGTGCCCACCTCGGCGGTCTCGACATCGTCGTGAACAGCGTCGGCACGATCAGCCACGTCCCGTACGCGCAGCTGCCGCTGGAGGCGTGGACGCAGGTGCTGTCCACCAACCTCACCGCGACGCACCTGGTCACCCAGGGCGCGCTGGAGCTGCTCGGCGACTCCGGCACCGTCATCAACATCGGCTCCGGCGCCGGTGTGGTCGGCGTGCCGCTGCGCGCCCACTACACCGCGGCGAAGACCGGTCTGATCGGCCTCACCCGCTCGCTGTCCAAGGAGCTCGGCTCGAAGGGCATCCGGGTCAACCTGGTCTCGCCGGGCGTCATCGAGACCGACCAGGCCGCCGGCATGCCCGAGGCCGCCCGCACCGCCTACACCAACCGGATCCCGCTCGGCCGGCTCGGTGAGGCGCACGAGGTCGCGGCGGTCGTGCTGTTCCTGGCCAGCGACGTGTCCAGCTACGTCAACGGCGCCACCTTCACGGTCGACGGAGGAATCTGATGGGTCACCCGCAGCCGTTCCGCATCATGCTCACCATGCACATCCACCCCGGCCGTGAGCAGGAGTTCGAGCAGACCTGGCTGCGCATCGGGGACGGCGTGACCAGCCACCCGGCCAACCTCGGCCAGTGGCTGATCCGCTCCGAGGACGAGGCGAGCACCTACTTCATCATCAGCGACTGGGTGGACGAGGCCCAGTTCCGCGCGTTCGAGCAGAGCCCGGGCCACCTGGAGCACCGCAAGATCCTGCACCCGCTGCGCGCCAGCGGGTCGATGGTGACCGGCACGGTGCTCACCCACCTGGTCGGCGCGGCGTCCGCATGACCACCGGCGCGGCCGGCGGCCGGGTCCGGGTGATGCTGTGGGCGGTCGACCCGGCCGACGACCCCGGCGCGGTCGAGCGGGCCTACCACGAGATCAGCTCCAAGCTCGTGGGCACGCCCGGCCTGCTCGGCAACCGGCTGCTGCGCTCGGCGGCGGAGCCGTCCCGCTTCGCCGTGGTCAGCGAGTGGACCGGCATGGCCGAGTTCGCCGCCTGGGAGAGCGGGGCGGAGCACAAGCCGGCCACCTCACCGCTGCGCCCGCTGCAGGACCCGGCGATGCGGGCGGTCATCTACACCGAGGTCGCCTCCTACGGCCCGGACGGCCCGTTCGACGACCCGGACGGCACGTGATCTGACTGGACGGCAGACCGCGCCGACCCACGACGCGGATGATCCGGCGGCACGGCGGGGCCTCGGCCCCGTCCGTTGCCGCCGGATGTCGTTCTGGCGGGCACCGTGACCAGCTACTCGTCGCGGGCGGTGTCGAGCGGGCTCAGGTCGTCGCGAAGGCCCTTGAAGGACGGGTGGCGCAGGCGGCCGTCCGCCGTCCACGCGGTGAACTCGACCTCGGCGACGAGCTCGGGACGGACCCAGACCACGGTGCGGGCCTGCTCGGGGCCGACGTCGGGGAAGGCCGGGCGGTCGGTGCGCAGCGGCGCGAGCAGCTCCGCGAGCCGTTCCAGGGTTGCCTCCGAGAAGCCGGTGCCGACCTGGCCCGCGTAGCGCGGCCCTGTGGGGGTGGACACGCCGACCAGCAGCGCGCCGATCCGCGCCGAGCGACGGCCCAGGCCGGGCTCCCAGCCGCCGACCACCACGCTCTGTCGCCGCACGTTCTTCACCTTGATCCAGTCGGCGCTGCGCCGCCCGGGCTGGTAGACGGACGCCCGGCGCTTGGCGACCACCCCCTCCAGGCCCGCCGCGGCGCTCGCCCGCAGGACCGACTCTCCGACGTCCACCGACTCTCCGACGTCCACCGACTCTCCGACGTCCACCGACTCTCCGACGTCCACCGACTCTCCGACGTCCGCTGAATCGCCGATGTCCACCGACTCGCGCGCGGCGGCGCCCGCGGGCCCACCGGGGAAGGACTCCGGCACGTCGATCCCGGGCAGCTCCGCCAGCATCGCCCGCCGGGTGTCGTAGGGGAGATCGACCGTCTCGCGCCCGGCCAGCGCGAGCAGGTCGAACACCAGGTAGCGGACGGGTACGGCTGCCGCCGCCCGGCGCGCGCGGTGCGGGTCGGCGATGTGGATGCGGTGCGCGAGCCGCCCGAAGTCGGGCACGCCGTCGGGCCCGAAGGCGACGATCTCCCCGTCGAGGATGGCGTCGGTGGGCCCGAGGTCGGCCGCGAGCGCTGCCAGCTCGGGGTAGGCGGTCAGGACGTCCCGCTCCGACCGGCCGCGGGCGCGGACCCGGCCGCCCGCCACCGAGGCGAGGATCCGGACCCCGTCCCATTTGATCTCGTAGGCCCACTCTGCCCCGCGAGGCAGCTTCCCGGCGGTGGCGAGCATGGGAGAAGGCAGAGCCGGCATCGACCTCGACGATACGCCGCCGGCCCGTCACTCACCGTGCGTCCGATCTGTCAGGCCGAGGCCGGGGTGAGTCCGCCGGGAGCGTCCGCGGCGTCGTCGAAGAAGAGGTAGCAGCGGGTGCCGACGAAATCGTCGCCGCGCGTCACCGCGCTCGAGTAGACCCGCATGGGCAGCTCGGAGCCGTCGAGACGGCGGATCGTGGTCGGGAAGTTGAGGATCGCGCCGGCGCCGGTCAGGCTCGCGCCGAGCGCGACCAGGTCCGCCTCCACGGCGAAGATGGCCAGCAGGTTCTGGCCGACGAACCTGGTGGGCTCGTCGGCGCAGCCGAGGAACTCGAGATGGATCTGGTTGGTCCGCTTCACCTCGGCGGTGCGGGCCATGCCGTGCAGGGGTACGGGCAGCAGCTCGAAGAGGTCCTCGAGCTCCTTCGTCAGCGCGGTGACCCCGGCCTCGTCGAGCCCTTCGACGAGCGGCGCGCCGTCGGTCCGGTCGCACTGGCCGAGCCAGTCCCGCACATCCGTCTCGGCTGTCCCGTCCGGGCCCGGGAGCGAGCCCCGGAACACGGGCCGGGCGACGAGGCGCAGGGCCGCGCCGTCCGCCTCCCCGTTGACGTCGAGCAGGGCGTCGGCCGTCGACCCGTCCGCGCGGTGGAAGGTGGCCGGCAGGTTGTGCAGCGCGCGCCCGTCGAGCGCGGCGGCGGTCACCCGCGCCCACGTCTGCTCACCCAGCAGCGCCCGCGCGGACGGCTCGACCTGGCCCACCGCGGGCCAGCCGGCGAGGCGGCGAAGCGCGGGGTTCGCCCGCCTGACGGCCCCGCCGGCGTCGGTGACCCCGATGCCGATGTTCGAGTTGTCGAAGAGGTCCACGAGTTCCAGCAGGTAGTCGGCGGCGGGTACACCGGCGTACTGCGACGCGTCGATCGGCATGGCGGCCAGCCTTTCCAGGGCGCGGATCGTCGGGGCCGCGGCGTTCGGCGCCCGCCGGGCCTGATGCCAGGTGAGGATCGCCGGGGCCGGTAGCGCGCCGCCCGCAGCCGGGTAGCGGCGGTAGCGGCGGGCCGTGGCGGCGGGCTGCCCCGGGTAGCGCGGCGAGTAGCGGCGCACGGCGCTCCCGGCGGTACGGCACGACCTTGACGGCACCGTTGGCCGCTCGGGCGTGTTTTCTGGCCGAATGTGCCGCGACGGCCATTGCGATGGCGCGTAAAAGTGACACTACGCAGCCGCGGTCGCTTTGGGCGACTGTTCGAATCCAGCCCGGGGACCTTCCGCGCCCCGCGACACCCCCACCCCCGCGGCCTGTGACCCCTTCCTGCTCGCGAGCACCCGACCCCGAGGAGAGCCGTGATCCTGTCTGAACGTGTGGTCGGTCGGCCGGCGAGGCCCCGCGCCGGGACGGGGAGCGCGCCTTGAGCGTCATGACCGACCCCGTCGCGCCTGCCGGTGCCACCCCCGCCGGCGGCGCTAGCGGCGGCAGCGGCGGCACTGCGACCACCACGACCCACACCGCCGCTTCGGTGCTGCGCCTGGCCCGCCAGGGCCAGCTGCGCCAGGTGGGCGCGTCGTCGTTCTTCCTGTCCTGCCACCAGGTCGCCGAGGCCCTCGTGCCGGTCACCATCGGTCTCACGGTCGACCGAGCGATCTCCACCGGGGACGGCGCGTCGATGCTGCGCTGGCTCGCCGTGCTGCTCGGGCTGTTCGTGGCGCTGACCTGCGCGATGCGCTGGGGTTTCCGCGCGAACCTGCGCGCCGTCCAGGGCGCCGGTCACGACCTGCGGATGCTGGTGGCCGGCCGCGTCCTCGACCCGCGCGGCGGTGCCGAGGCCGACCAGCTTCCCGGGCAGCTCGTCGCCCTGGCGACCGGCGACACCCTCAAGGTCGGCATGCTGAACTACGCGCTGGCGATGGCCGTGTCCGGAGTGGCCGGGGTCGGCGTCGCCGTGGTCTCCCTGGCCCGGTTCTCCCTGCCGCTGACCGGCCTCGTCGTCGCCGGAACCGTGCTCCTCATGGTGATCACCCACCTGCTCGGGCGGCCGCTGGAACGGCGCAGCGGCACCGAGCGCGCGACCATGGCGGCCGCGACCGGCATGGCGGCCGACCTGATCGCCGGTCTGCGCGTCCTCCAGGGCTTCGGCGGCGAACGCGCCGCGGTCGGGCGCTACCGGGCGGCAAGCCGCCGCGCGTTGGGTGCCACCCTGCGGGCGGCGGCGGTGGAGTCGATGGTCCGGGCACTGGCGGTGGTGCTGGCGGGCGGCCTGCTCGCGGCCGTCACGCTGGTGGCCGGTCGGCTCGCCGCCGACGGTTCGATCAGCATCGGAGCACTGATCACCGCGCTCGGCCTGGCCCAGTTCCTGATCGACCCGCTCAATCGGATCACCAGCTTCGGCGCCCAGCGGGCACAGGCGGTTGCCTCGGCTGGTCGCATCGCCACGGTCCTGAACGCCCCCTGGGCGGTCGACGGCCCCGAGCACGCGACGCCCGACGGCCACGGCCACGGCCACGGCAAAAGTCACGGCCACGGCGAAAGCGAGGGTCATGGCAAAAGCGAGGGCCACGGCGAAAGCGACGGCGCCGGCGACCAGCAGGGACGTCCGCGGCCGGCGAAGGGCGCCGGGTCGCCGGACGGCCCCGGGCGGAGCGAGGCGCGTCTTCGGCTGGCCGGGATCACCGTGGGCAGCGTCCGCGAGCTCGACCTGGAGGTCCGCGCCGGGGAGTTCCTGGGCCTGGTCGCGGCCGACCCGGGCGAGGCCGCGGCGGTGCTGTCCGTCCTCGCCCGGGACACCGACCCGGTGGCCGGATCCGTGCTGCTCGACGGGACGCCCGTCACGGGGCTGCACCCCGACGCGAGCCGCCGGTCGGTCGTCGTCGCCCCGCACGACGCCGTCCTGTTCGACGGGACCGTGCTCGACAACATCCGGTCGGCGGCCCCGGTGGCCGACCTGGACCCGGTGGTGACGGCGGCCGGCGTCGACGATCTGCGGGAGGCTCTCGCCGACGGGCTGCAGACCCGGATGCGCTCCGGCGGGGCGTCCCTGTCCGGCGGCCAGCGGCAGCGGGTCGCCCTGGCCCGTGCCCTTGCCACCGCCGCCCCCGTGCTCGTGCTGCACGAGCCCACGACCGCGGTCGACTCGCTGACGGAGCGGCGGATCGCCGGTGGGCTGCGGGACCTGCGCACCGGTCTGAGCACGGTGTGCGTGACGGCGAGCCCCGCCGTGCTGGCGTCCTGCGACCGGGTCGTGCTCCTCGACGGCGGCGCGATCACGGCCGAGGGAACCCACGAGGAGCTCGTCCGCAGCGACGGGCGCTACCGCGAGCTGGTCCTCGCTTGACCGCCCTCAGGAATGGTCCCCGGACGAGGAGAGCAGGAGAACACGTGCAGACACACTTATCGGACGACGGCCTTCTCCCCACCGCCACCGCGGGCGAGACGTGGCGGTACGCGGTGCGGCTGCTACGGCCGCGCTGGGCGCTCGCGGTGCTCACGGTCCTGGTGCTGTCGGCGGGGACCGCGCTCCAGCTCGTCACGCCACGCGCCCTCGGCTGGGTCGTCGACGCCGCGATCGACGGTGACCGCGGCGCCGTGGTCTGGCCCGTGCAGGTGCTGGTGTTCGTGACGATCGCCGCCGGCGTCCTGCAGGCGCTGACCAGGACGCTCATCGCGCTCGTCGGGGAGCCCGTCCTCGCGTCGCTGCGGGAGGACGTCCTGGAGCGGGCCCTGCGGCTGCCCGCCGGCGAGGTCGAACGCGGGGGCTCGGGGGACCTGGTCGCCCGGATCAGCGGCGACGTCGAGGTCGTGACCGCCGCGATCCGCTCCACCGTGCCGACCCTGGCGATGTCGGTCTTCCTGGTCTGGATGACCGCCGTCGGCCTGGCTGTCATCGACTGGAGGTTCGCCGTCGTCGCGCTGCTCGCCCTGCCGACCGACATCTACGCGTTGCGGTGGTACCTGCGCCGGTCAGGACCGGTCTTCGCGGCCCAGCGGATCGCCGAGGGCGCGCGGGCCCAGCAGCTGCTGGACTCGGTCGGTGGCGTCGACACCGTGCGGGCGTTCCGGCTCGGCCCCGACCACCTCCGCCGGTCCGCGCGTCGCTCCGAAGAGGCGGTGGAGGTCGCCTACCGGGCGATCCACTTCCGGACCCGCTTCTGGGGGCGCATGCACCTGTCCGAGGCGATCGGTGTGGGCGTCGTCCTCGTCGCGGGCTTCTACCTGGTACGCGACGGCGCTGTGTCGGTCGGCGCGGCGACCGCGGCGGCGCTCTACTTCAGCCGCCTGTTCGAACCGGTCAACATGATCCTGATGATGATCGACACGACCCAGGAGGCCGGCGCCGCGCTGGCTCGCCTCGTCGGCGTGGCCCGGGTAGCCCCGCCGCCGCCGCGGGAGCGGGCCGCCCTCGGCGAGCCGTCCGTGGACGTCCACGGCGTGGGCTTCGCCTACGACGAGGGCCGCGAGATCCTCCACGGCGTCGACCTCGCCGTCCGTGCCGGCACGTGGACGGCGGTCGTGGGCTCCAGCGGGGCCGGCAAGACGACCCTGGTCAAGATCATCTCTGGGCTGTATCCACCGGCGGCGGGCGAGGTGCGCCTCGGTGGCGTGCCCGTCGGTGAGCTCGGGCCGGAGCAGCTGCGTGACACGGTGGCGCTGGTGACCCAGGAGGTCCACGTCTTCGCGGGCCCGCTGATCGACGACCTTCGCCTCGCCCGGCCCGACGCCTCGGACGCGGAGGTCGACCAGGCGCTGGAGCGCGCGGGCGCGCTGTCCTGGGTCGCCGCGTTGCCCTCCGCCGAGCGGACCGTGGTGGGCCGGGGCGGCCACCGCCTCACCCCGACGCAGGCACAGGAGCTCGCGTTGGCCCGCCTGCTGCTGGTGGACGCGCCGGTCGTCGTCCTGGACGAGGCCACCGCCGACGCCGGCAGCGCCGGTGCGAGGAGGCTGGAGGGGGCCGCGCGGCGCGCGCTCGACGGCCGGACCGTGATCGTCGTCGCGCACCGGCTGACCCAGGCCGCCGCCGCCGACGACGTCCTGGTGCTCGAACAGGGCCGGGTCGCCGAGCGGGGGACCCATGACGAGCTCGTGGCCGCGTCCGGGCGGTACGCGCGGATGTGGTCCGCCTGGTCGTCGTCCGGCGCGCCGCCGTCGTCCATGGATGCTCCGGAACCCGCCGCCGCGGTCTGAGCCTGGCCGGGCGGCCGGTGAGCGGTGCCGGTCCGTGCACGGCATCGATCAGCCGGCGGCATGGGTCGGCCGGCGGTGTGGATCAGCCGGCGGTGTGGGCGAGGGTCCCGCCGATGAGGGTGGCGGCGACCCGGGCCGCGTCCGGGTCGGCGAGGGCCTCGTCGAGCGAGCCGCGCAGCAGGCAGAGGTCCGCGGGAAGGCCCGGCCGGATCCGGCGGGGCCGGGCGGGGGTGTCGGGATGCCCTAGGAAAAGGTCGAGCGCGGTGCGCCCGTCGACCCGCTCGTCCCCGCCGAGCAGGGCGCCCGCCGCGGTGCGCCGCCGGGTGGCCGCCCGCACGGCCCGCCACGGGTCCGGGTGGCCGAAGGGCGCGTCGGTACCGGCGGCCACGGCGACGCCGGCGGCCAGCAGCGACCGGCACGGGTAGAGCCAGGGAAGGTCCTCCGGATCGACGTCCGCGAGATAGGCGTCGCCGCGTTCGGCCACGAAGTTCGGCTGGGTGACGACGGTGAGCCCGGCGGCGCGGACGAGTTCGGCCAGCTCCGGGGGGATCACCGCGCCGTGCTCGATCCGGTCGGCGGGCCGGGCGCGGCCGCCGGGATCGGGCCCGGCCTCCTGGATCGCCGCGAGGGCGACCACGAGCTGGACCCGGGTCACGCAGTGCACGGCGACGGCCGCCCCCGCCCGGTGGGCGGCGCGGATCCGCGGTGCGAGGGCGTCCGGGCTCGGCAGGTCGGTGTCATCCAGGATGATCTTCACTGGTCCGGCGGTGAGCCGTGCGTCGTGCGGGCCCACGCCGGACGGATCGAGCGGGCCGGGTGGCACTGGCTCGGTCGAGGGGAGCATCAGGGCCAGGCGCTGTGGAAGGGCGCCGCTGGCGACGGCCCGGGCGAGCGCCTCGGCGTCGGCGGGCCGCCGCTCGGGCGTGGCGTCGGTGAAGCCGGTGACCCCGGCGGCGAGCGCGGTCCGGCCGACCGCCGCGAGGTCCGCCGCGACCCGCGGTACCCGGGTGGCGAGCCAGCTGTCCAGGCGCCACAGGCGCCCGGTCGGCGCTCCGGCGGCGGTGCGTTCGACCCCCTCACCGCCCGCGGCGCCGGAGGAGCTCGCGGGGCTGGAGGAGCCGGAGGATCCCGCGGGCCCGGAGGATGCGGGCGACCAGGAGCCGGAGGATGCGGACGACCAGGAGAAGGAGCCGGAGCCCAGGCCGACCGCCCGCAGCGCGGCCGAGTTGAGCACCCACAGCGCGCCGCCGCGGTGCTGGACCCGGGTGGGCACCTCGCCGGTGAGCGCGTCGAGTGACCAGCGGTCGAGGTCCCCGGCGACGGACGGGTGGTACCCGATCCCGCGCACCCAACCGTCACCGCCCCGGCCCCGGGCCGCCGCGGCGGCCGCGGCGGCCGTGGCCAGCGTCCGGGCGAACGCCGGCCGGTCGGTGACCGCGGGCGGTCCGAGCTGGGTGGATGCCAGCGACGCGGCGAGCGACATGAGATGGATGTGGTGGTCGTGCAGGCCGGGCAGCAGCGCGCCACCCGCCGCGTCGAGCTCGGCCTCGCCGGCGCGGCGCTCCAGGCGCCGGCCCGGCGGCCCGACCGCGGTGACGTATCCGCGGTCGATCCGGACGTCACGTAACCCGTGCCCGCCCGCGGAGCCCGTGAGGACCTCGGCACGTCGGACCAGCACACGATCACCTCGTCTGCGGCCTGGGCTGGGAACGAGCGGTCTCAGCCTACGGCGCGCGGCCTGTGGCGCGTGGTCAGGAGGCGCGCGGCCTGCGGCGCGCGGTCAGGAGGCGAGTGCCGTGACCGCGTCCAGCGTCGCGATGCTGACCCGCAGCTGGGTCGCCCGCGGGTCGGCGAGATCCTCGAAGATCCGCAGTGCCTCGGCCCAGGAACGCCGCGCCGCGGTCTGGTCGGTCGCCCGCAGATAGCTCTCGCCGAGAAAGGCGAGCGCCCGGGCGGTGGTGTGACGGTCGCGGATCTCGCGGGACAGCGCCAGCGTCTGGCGGCACACCGCGGCGGCCTGGGCGTGGTCGCCGCGGGCGAGATGGTCCTCGGCGAGACCGAGCTGTGCCAGGCCGAGCCCCCAGTCGTCGCCGAGCTCGGCCAGGATGTCCGCCCCGGACCGGTGGCAGGTGATCGCCTGGTCCAGGTCGCCCAGCCGGCGGTGGGCCCGACCGAGCTCGAGCTGGGTCAGCGCGAAGCCCCACAGGTTCCCCACCTCGCCGAAGATCCGCAGCGCGCCCTGGTGGTGGACCATCGTCCGGTCCGCCCCGTGTACGTGGGCGATGCAGAGCAGGTTGACGGCCTCGCTCCACTGGTCCGCCGTGACCTGGCCCATCGCCAGCGCCCGCTCGAACATGTCCAGGGAGCGCCCCGACATGCGGAGATCCTCGTAGGCGAGCCCCGCGCTCATCAGCAGGGTGGACTCGCCGAGCCGGTCGTTCAGATGCCGTGCGGAGGCGAGGCCGATCTGCGCGCAGGTGATCCAGTCTGCCCACCGTTTGCTCACGTGGAAGTAACCGGTCAGCGCGGCCGCCAGGCGCCACGCGAGGGCGTGCTCGCCCGCCGAGGCGGCCGCGCGCACAGCGGTCATGAGGTTCGGGTGCTCGGTGGTGAGCCAGACCGAGGCCTGTCGGTAGCTGCCGAAGATGTCCGGTGGGCACTCGTCGGAGGCCGGGTACGCCGCCGGCCGGCGGCCGTGCGGGTGGATCAGGTTGGCGGCCCCCACCGCGGTCCGCAGGTACCACCCCACCAGCCGCCGCAGGGCCAGGCCCGGGACGATGTCGTCGTTCCCGTCGCCGGTCAGCGTCCGGCCGAACACCCGCACCGTCGTGGGCAGCCGGTATCGGTCCGGTGCCGGCGACTCGGCGAGCTGCTGGTCGACGAGGGCGCCCAGGTCGCGCCGGACGAGCCCGCGCGGACGCCGGAGCATCGCGCAGATCGCCGACAGCGGCAGGTCCGCGCCGTTCCACTCGCTGAGCAGACGCAGCGCCCGGGACGGATCGGGGTCGGTGGCCGCCTGCGGCGCCGGGAGGTTCCGGTACCGCAGTGCCAGGGACTGGTGCACGACCGCCGGCGGTCGGAAGGGGGCTTCCTGCGGTGTTCCCACCGTGGCCCGGACGGGCCTCGCCGGATGCTCGTCCATCGCCCGCCGCCGCGCGACCGTGGCGACGGGCGCCGCGGTCCGGTGGGCACCCTCGAGGTCGGCTGGGTCGAGGGGGGAGGCCGGGGCGGGCTGGTCGTCGGCCAGCATGATCCGGTGCAGCCGCTGAAGGCCGCGGCCGGGGCCGACCCCGAGCTCGTCCCGCAGGACGCGCCCGACCGCGCGGTAGGCGTCGAAGGCCTCGGCCTTGCGGCCACAGCGGTACAGGGCAAGGATCAGCATCTCCCAGGGATGCTCCCGGATCCTGGTCTCCTCGACGAGGCGTCGCAGGCCCGTCACCGCGCCGTGGTGGTCGCCCGTCATCACCTGGGCGGTCAGTGCCAGCTCCCGCAGGCGCAGCTGGGCTTCGGCCAGATGCGGCGCCTGCTCGCGCCGCAGGCGCTCCACAGGCACGTCGCAGAAGGGGTCACCGCGCCACAGCGCGAGGGCGTCACGCGCGTCCGCGGCCGCGTGGACCCAGTCCGAGCGCGCCGCGGCGTCCTGCGCCCGCGCGGTGAGAGCGGCCTGCGCCACCAGGTCGATGTCGGCGGTGTCCCGTGGCTCGAGCAGATACCCCGGGGAGCGGGTCACGATCCGGCCGGCCGACGACGGCTCCAGTAACCTGCGCAGCCGGCTGACGTAGTTCTCGAGGGTCTTGCGCGCGGACGGCGGGGGCGACCCGTCCCAGAGCAGGTCCGCCAGGCGGTCGGCTGACACGACGGTGCCGGCGTCGACCAGCAGGGCCGCCAGGACGCCGCGCTGCTTGGGAGCGGAGACCGGAACCAGCCGGCCGAGCTCGTCGCGGACCTCGAGCGGGCCGAGTAAGGCGAAGCCGGGGCCGTCGGCCACCGGTGTCCGTCCGATTGTCTTCATCGGTCCTCCAGGGCTGTCGGCGGAGCTGACCGGTTCCGACGGGTTCGATGGGTTCGATGGGTTCGATCGTTCCGGGATGTCAGCACGGCAGCGCCCACCAGGCTTCGGCCCGGGCGGGCGCGTGCGTCGGGTGCCTGGGTGTGCCCTGGCCGGCGGTCGGCCCCGGCCCGGCCGCCGATCCCGACCCGGCCACCGGCCTCGGGCCCTGTCCGGGCAGCGGCCGGCCGGGCCGCCCAGGCCGCCAGATCGGCGGCGAGCTCCGGATCCTGCGCGGCGGCGGCCTGGCCGCTCGCGGTGAGCAGAAGGCCTGCCCAGTCCGAGTCCGCCGACACCGCGGTGAGGCCGCGCAGGCCCGCTCGGGGGGCCGCGGTGCGCAGGCAGTGGGCCTCCAGCACCAGCCGCATCCCGGCGGACGGGTCGGCGGGCAGGACATCGCCCGCCAGCCGGGCCAGCACGGCGGCGTGGTCCGCCGCCTTCGCGTCCCGCGCCGGCCCGGCCGGATCGAGTGCTGTGATCCGGCTGTGCCAGGTCGGTGCGGGCATTCGCGCGGGTGCCAGCGCCGGAGAGGCCGGTTGACCGGCCTCGCCGGCCCAGGGCTCGATCACCGTCTCGAGCAGATGGTCCGCCGCCAGTCGGTCGCCATGGCGCCGGGCGGCCCGCAGGGCGCCCGCCAGACCGAGGGCGAGGTCCGGTGGGTTCCGCGTCGCGAGCCGACGCTCCACCACGGTCACGGCCGGCGGTACGCCGAGATGTGCGGCGGCGGCCGCCAGCCGTTCGGCCCGGTCGGCTTCGGCGGGACCGCGGGCCTGCCTGATGACCGCCGCCACCCGGCAGGCGCGCGCGAGATAGCCGGGATGCCCGGGAAGCGCGGGATGCTCGTCGGGATGGGCGGGATGACTGGAGATGATCGCCGGGGCGGTGGTGCCGCCCGGTGTGAGCGTGCCGAGCCCGGCGCGGATCGCGAGGTCGGCCGCCACCAGTGCCAGGTCCGGGTCCCCGAACGCCGCGAGCACGTCACTGGCGAGAGCGAGCACCCGCGCCCCGTCAGGCCCGTCAGGCACGGCGGGCGGGTCCGGCGGGCGCGCCCCTTCCAGCTGGCAGGAGCCGCCTCGCCGACAGGACCGGTCCGGCCGCAACCATGGGTGGAACACCGCCTGCACGTCCGCCAGCGCCGAGGCGCCGTGCCCCTGCCCGGCGTGGATCAGGCCGCGCCGCACGCGCACGTCGGCGAGAGGGCCGGCTGCTGCCGGTGCCCGGTCGGCGAGAGCGGCGTAGAGCCGCTCGCCGGCGTCCAGCGCCCGGATCGCGGCTGGCGCGTCACCGGCCCGGTGGCACAGACCGGCCAGGTCGTAGCTGATGCCACCGAGAATCCGCGTGCACCGCTGGTCGTCCGGCGATTCCGCGTGCAGTTCTGCCATAACCTGTGCGGCCGCCGACTGGAGTTCCACGGCCCGCTTCGTGTCTCCGGTGTTCTGCGCGAGCCGGGCCTTCTGCAGCAGTCGGGTCGCCTTTCTTTCCCGGGTTGGCGGTTTTCGCCGTCGCAAATCGAATAACAAGGCCCGTCCCGCCGGCTGTCGTCCGCCCCGATTCCGCGTGGTGCCGGGCGGTGTCGAGGTGAAATGGGCCGTGTTCTGGCAGTCGCCGCATTGCGACACGGGCGAGTCCACCCTTCCTACTATGGTTCCTGCGGTGCCTGTTCGTGGACCGGCGGGGGCTCAATCGGCCCGCATTCCGGCCTGCCACCGAAGGTCCGCCCAGCCGGTCGTGAATCGGCTTTCTCCCGTCAGTTCGACTAGGAGTTTCATCTGTGTGCGCATAGCTGTCAACTCGTCAGACCGCCTGTGTTGCAGGGAATGGCGCGGCCCGGGGGGTGTTGTTCTCCGTTTCGGTTACTGGCGGGTTCTGCGGATGTCCGTATCGGAAAACCACCGGCCCGTGGGGCGGCGCGCGATCTCGCGGTTATCCGCGAAATCGGTTGACCGGCGTGGGCGGAAGCGGACGTCCGGTGCCCGGCCCGCGCCGCGATCGCCGGGACGACGGCCAGGTCTCCCCGGGTGCTCCCACCGTGTCCGTGATCAGCCCGGAAGCTCCGCGACGGCCAGCCGTGACGACGGGTCGGGGCGAGCCGTGGCGGCGAGCGGGTCGAGCAGCGCGTCGAGGGCCTGCCGGGCGAGCGCGCCCAACGGGCCGGCGTCCTGGCGGACGTCGGCCAGGGCCGAGCCGAGAAGCGACAGGTCCTTGCGGAGCAGCGCGGCGAGCGCGCTCAGGTCGGGCCCGCCGCCGGCGAGACCCAGTGGCCGGTCGCCGGGGGGCAGCGCCCGGGCGCTGGCGCTGCACGCCTGCAGGGCGAGGCGCACCCGGTCCGGGTCCAGGCCGAGCTCGCGCGCGGCCCGCAGCGCGTCGACCGCCGCGCCCCGGTGCACGACGAACACGGCGTTGTTCAGCAGCTTCACGAGCTGGGCGCTGCCCACCTCGCCGGTGTGCAGCACGGTGTGCGCGAACAGATCGAAGATCGGGGCGCACCGGCGTACCTGCTCCTCGTCACCGCCGGCCAGCACGACGAGCGCCCGGCCGGACTCCGTGCGCGCTCCGTTGCTGACCGGTGCGTCGAGCAGCACGAGTCCGCGCTCGTGGGCGAGGGCGGCCAGCTCGGCACAGGTCCCGGGCGAACAGGTGCTGTGGATGACGATGAGGCCGCCCCAGGGCATCGTCTCCAGCAGGCCGCCGGGCCCGGCGACCACCGTGCGGACGTCGTCGTCGGAGAAGACGCACACGGACGCGATCGTGACCCGGCGGCCGAGGTCGGACAGGCTCCCGGCCACCTCGACGCGTGCGGAGCGGACCTGCTCGACCCGGTCGGCTCGCAGGTCGTAAACGATCGGCCGCAGTCCGCCCGCCACACAGGCCTGGACGATCTGGGCACCCTGGTGCCCGAGGCCGACGAAACCGTAGCTTTCGGTGTCCGACGGACCGTCTCCCTGCGCGGCGGTGTGCGCGGTGTGCATGGCGGGCTCTCCTCAAGATGGTTTCTGGTCAGGGACCTGGCGGAGTTTCGTCGGTGGTGGTCGGGCCTCGGCGGTGGTCGGGCCTCAGTGGTGGTCGGGCCCGCGCGGCCTGTCCGGCCGCCCGTCTCGCAGTCCGTCCCGCAGAGCGGCCGTGGCCATGGCGGGCACACGGCCGTCGATCTCCGCGATCAGCTCCCGCAGGTCGGCGGTGGACAGGTCCGAGGAGGCGAGGGCTGAGCGCAGGTGGTGCCGCAGCGGATGGACCGCGCCCGCGGACGCGCAGGCACTGATCGCCACGAGGCGGCGCTCGCGCACGGTCAGGCCCGGTCTGCGCCACACGTGCCCGAACACGAACGCGAGCATGCCGGCCTCGACGAAGGGGCTGTCCGGGCATGGTGCCTCGACGCGGTTCACCGTGCGGAACGCCTCCTCGCCCGCCCGAACACGTTCCCGCGTGGTCTCCTCGTTCAGCGGGGTGTCGGACTCGAGCGCCGGCCAGGTCGCCCGGTGCTCCGAGCCTTCGCCGTGCACGGACGCCCACTGGAGCCGCACGATCGCCTCGAGCTCGGATCCGCGCGGCCAGCCCGCGTAGACGGCGTAGTGCAGCACGAACTCCAGCAGATCGCCCAGGCCGATCTCCTCCCGCTCCAGGACCTCGCGCACCCTGGCGGCGAGCGCTTCGGTGGCCCCGGACGACGCCAGGCACACGAGCCGCACCAGGTGCCGGTCCCGGGCCCCGAGGCCCCCGCGACCGGTGGCCGCGGCAGGCGGCTCCTCCGTCCTCTCCCCGCTCTGGGCGGGCGGCGCCGCGGTCACCAGTCCGACCTGCTGGCGACGAGGGCCTGGCCGGCGGGTTGGTCCGGCGAGACGGCCACCTCGGACCGGGTGGTCCCAGCGGCCGTACCCGCTGCGGGGACCGCCGTCGCCAGCGGGGACGGCGGGGACGACGGCGGAGGCGGAGGCGGGGAGGTCCGCAAGGTGACAGGGCGGTTCGCCTCGGGTACCGGCGACGGCTCCGTCCCGTCCCGGAACTCCCGCTTGAGGGTTTTGCCGGTGACACCGATCGGGAACTCCGACCACGGCATGATCTGCAGCGCGACCAGCTCCTCCGCCGGGCTGAGCAGCGCGTTCAGTTCCTCCCGCAGCCGCTCGGCGCCGATCTCGACGCCGGGCCGCAGGGCCACCGCCGCGGCGGGCCGCTGCGTTCCGTCGGGCTGGCGCGCCCCGTAGACGCAGACGTCGAACACGGCGGCATGCCGGTGGACACGCTCCTCGATCGGCAGGCTGTAGACGTCGCCGTCACCGGTGTGGATGACATCGACCTCGCGGTCGAGCTGGACGACGTGACCACCCGACCAGCGGGCGACGTCCCCGGTGAAGAACCAGCCGTCCCGGACCGCCTCGTAGGTGAGGGAGTGGTTGTTCCAGTAGGCCTCGAACAGCGTCTTCCCACGTACCTCCAGCCGTCCCACCTCCCCCCGGCCGACCGGCACGCCGTCGCGCGCGATGCGCACCCTCGGCCCGAAGGGAGCCGAGTGCCGTCGGCCGATCCGGCGGTCGTACCGGCGGGTGACGGGCGAGTAGTACCGCAGGACCGACGGTGTCCCGACCTCACTGGAGCCCTGCGCGTCGAGGTAGACGGATCCACGCATGGGCAGTCCCAGCCGGCGGAAGGTGCCACCCACCCGCACGCACGGCCGGATCATCTCCTCGTGCGCGGCGTCGGCGGTGCTCGCCCAGAACCGCATGGCACGCAGGTCATGGGCGGCGAGGGGCACCTCCTTGAGCTGGGTGTAGGTGATGGGGAAGCCGAAGAAGCCGGTGTACCGCTCCCGGGCCAGCTCCTCGACGACGCGGGGGGCGTCGAAGTCGCGTCCGGTCGCCGTGGTCCAGTGCGCCCGGATCCCCAGCAGCAGCATCGAGTTGAAGGTGAGGATCACCGCCTGGTGGTTGTTCGGGACGGCCAGGTACCCCCGGTCGCGCCGCGGCGAGACGTGGACGTAGCACAGCCAGCCCCGCACGGCGCGGGACTGTGGACCGTTGCGCAGGATCACGGCCTTGGGGAACCCGGTCGTCCCGGACGTGTGCACCAGCAGGAGCGGCTCCCGGGGACCGCGGCGGACCGCGGCGGCGGGCTCGCCGGCCGCGGCGAGCAGATCCTCGATCCAGTGGACGGCGGCTGCCGTGACGCCACCCAGCGCCGCGGTCAGTTCCCGCACGTCCGCCGCGGGGACGTCGGCGGCCCGCCCGACGAGCACGACGGCGTCGACGCCGCCGGGCGTTCCGCCCTCCCGCAGCACCCGCAGCAGGGTCGGGACGTCCGCGAACAGGATCCGGGCGTCGATGTTGAGCAGGTAGGGCGCGACCTTGCCCGCGGCGAACGCGCCGTTCATGGGGCAGGCGACGCCACCGGCCCGCACGACGCCGAGGTGCAGCAGGTGGATGTCGAGATGGTTCCGCTTGAGGATGGCGACCCGCTGCCCGTGCCGCAGACCGAGCGCGCGCAGCGCGGCCGCGACCAGGCCGGCGGTCGCCTGGATGTCCCGCGCCGTCCAGGCGACCGGGCCGGGCGCGGCACCGGCACCGGCACCGGGACCGGCACCGGGACCGGGACCAGGGCCGGGGGGCGGCCCGGGACGAGGACCGGAACCAGCACCGGGAGCAGGACCGGGCAGGGACCAGGTGCAGGGCTCGTCGCTGGTGAACAGGACCCGGTCGCGATGCCGACGGGCGGCCCGGTCGGGGATCCGCTCCAGCGACATCGGGCCCAGCGCGAGCCACAGCCGCCGGGGCAGCGCGACCGATGCGCAGACGAAGGCGACGTAGGCGGCGGCGAGTCCGAGCAGGACGAACAGGGCGACGATCATCGGGACACCGGCTGTCGATCGGGGAGCGTGGCGGCGATGCCGTCCCACAGCGCGGCGCGGGCCTGGAGGCAGCCCCGCACCACATCGGCGCACTCCCGCCAGCGCCGCGGGTCGTCGCCGGCCAGCGCGACGAGCATCTCCATGGCCATCGGGGTGTGCTGCTCCCCGTCGACGGCGACGTGCCGGGCCAGATAGTCGCGGAAGGTGGCCATCTCCACGTTGCCGGCCAGGACCTGGGTGAACATCTCGGGGATCAGGTCCTCGCGGCCGAAGGCGAACGCGGCCGCCAGGGCGTGCGGCGCAGCGGTGGCGAGCAGGTCCCAGGTGGCCCGCACGAACGCGGCGGCCGGGGCCGGCACCGCTGCCCGGGTGATCGCGGCGGGTACCGGCGTGCCCGCGGCGAGCTCGTCGAGAAACCTCCTGATCGGCCCGGTGTCGGCGCCTGCCTGCTCCATCGCCTCGAGGTAGAGCTCGAAGTGGCTGATGTAGGAGCCGCCGTACTCGTCACTCTCCTCGACGAGGACGATCTCGTTGATCAGCCGGCGGCAGGCGCGGTGGACGGTCGGCGTCCACGGCACGTCGACGCAGGTCAGGGTGCGCTGAAGGGACTTCAGCAGCGACATGAAGTCCCAGACCGCGAAGACGTGGCTGGTCATGAAGGCGGTGACGTCGTCCGGGCTGACCAGGCGGGCGTACACCGGGTGGGCGAGGACGGTGTCGCGGACCGGGGCTGTCTCCGCGGTCAGCCAGACGATCGACGGATGGGCGCCGCCCCAGGAATAGCGACTCGGCACGGGTCATCAACCCTTCGGGAGTACCGGAACACGACATGGGCCGAACCGCGGCGGTGGGCCACCCGGCGCCGCTACGCTCGAACCCGTCGACCGCGTCGACCTCCGTCGACGTCGGGAAGGGCCCTGCGGCCGGCTGACCTGCGATGTGGACCACCGGCGCTGGCCGGTAGCCGGCAGGTTCCCGGTCCCGGGTAGCGTCCCGGTAGCGTTGCGCCAGCAGGCCGCCACCCGCCGCCGCTACCCGGCGGCAGTCCTCCCGCCGCCGCACACCGCGCCCTAACGTGGTCCGGTGGACGTGGATCAGACGCACGGTGGCGGTGGGCCTCCGGTGGCAGCGATGCCGCCCGACCCCGGCGACTCGCCGCCCCTCGGGGCCGCGCCGGTCAGCCTGTTGGACCCCGAGACGGCGCTGTCCCTGCTGCGCGCCGACCCGGAGATGTTCGCGGCGTTCACGGGGGAGCCGCTGTTGGCTGTCCGGGTGTGCGGTCCGCGGGCGCTCGAGGTCGCCGCGTTCGCCCGGCGGCTGCCCTGCGTGCTCGTCGGTGTCGCCGCGGACCCGGCCGATGCGCCGTCCGGTGTCGAGTCCGCTGGCTTCGACGTCCTGCTGACGCCGCAGAACGCGCCGCCGGCGCCGTGGGTGGGCCCGCTGCGGCCGGGGCAGACCACCGCGGACGCGCTCGCGGCGATCGCCGCGACGGCGCGCGCGGTGCCGTCCGCGGCCGTCGCGTTCGCGCAGTTGGTGCGCTACTCGGCGGGTATCGATGTGGACGACGCCGTGGTGGCCGAGTCGTTCACCTACTCGACGCTGCAGGGCGGCCCCGAGTTCGCGGCGTGGCTGGCCGGGCACCGCGCCGAGCGGGAACGCCGTGCGGCCCGGCGGGCCGCGGCCGGCGGGCCCGCACCCGCCCCGGAGGGTCGGCCCGCGACTGCCCCGACGACTGCCCCGGCGACTGACCGGGCGGTGCTCGTCGAGCGGGACGGCGACGAGCTGTGGGTCGTCCTCAACCGGCCGCGGGTGCACAACGCGGTCAGCAGGGACGTCCGTGACGGGCTGGTGTCGGCGTTCGCACTGGCGGGGGCCGATCCGTCCATCACCCGGGTGCGGCTGCGGGGGGCGGGGCGCACCTTCTGCAGCGGCGGGGATCTCGCCGAGTTCGGCACGCTGCCGGATCCGGCGCGGGCTCACGCGGTGCGGACCACGCGCAGCATTCCGCTGGCGCTGCTGCGCTGCGGCCGTCCCGTCACCGCCTACGTGCACGGGACCTGTGTCGGGGCCGGGGTGGAGATCCCGGCGTTCGCGGAGCGGGTCGTCGCCGACCCGGCCACCACGTTCCGCCTGCCCGAGCTGGCGATGGGCCTGGTACCGGGCGCGGGTGGGACGTCGAGCATCGTCCGGCGCGTCGGCCGCGAGCGCACCGCGTTCATGGCCCTGACGGGCTGGGCCCTGGACACGTCCGTCGCGGCGGACTGGGGCCTGGTCGACGAGGTGCGCCCGGTCGGCGGTGACCAGCACCCCGAACGCTGATCACGGAAGTCCGATCACGGAGGTCCTCTCGACCGACGGAGCCGGTCAGCGCCGGGGCCCACCTTCGGGCCGGGCCCGCACTTCCGGGCGAACGTCGATCGCACCACTCGACGATCACTCGGGGCTGGTTAGCGCGCCCGTGGCGGGGCACGGTCAGGACAGGCCTGACCCCATCGAAGCGGACGAAGGGCTCGGCAGATGACCGGCGAGCGCCACGTGCTGGATGTCGAGAGCGCGACCGAGGAGATCTACTTCCGGTGCCGCCGGTGCCACAGCACCTGGCATCGTTCGTACACGGTCGCTCGATGGTTCGAGGACGATGGTGGTTACATGGAGGTCTACCGGCACAACGGCGTGCCGGTGCCTTCCCCGCGCAGCGGCCCGGTCTGCCTGAGTTGCGGTGGCCTGCGGGTCGACTGGTCGGATTCCCCGCTGCCCCCGCTCCAGGAGCGGCCGCCGACGCCCGGTCCGGTCTCCCCGCGGCAGGCACGGTCGGTTACCTGGCCGTCGTGGCGCACCGGGGTTCGTGACGAGTGGCCGCCACGCCGCTCCGCCTTCCCGTTCATGCTGCCGATCCGGCCGCAGCTGTATCCCCGGACCTTCCACTTTCCGTGATGGAGCGGTGTGGGCGGCGGCTCCGCGGAGCCGCCGCCCACACCGGCCGGCGGGATCGGTCCCTGCCCAGGTCTCAGGCGTGAGACCTGGGCAGGTCTCAGGCCTGCGTGCGGACCGGCTCGGGCGGTGGATAGCCCTCGCGGTAGCGGTGCCCGTCCACGGTGTAGCGGATCGGCGCGCTGGTCGCCGCCTCGCCGAAGCGGCGGCGGTCCGCCCGGTGGTCACGAATGATGATGATCGTCGGGATGATGAACATGATGCTGAGCAGGGCGACCGCGACGAGCAGTCGATCCCACTCGAACTGTGGATCCATCTGGGCTCCTGGTGATCGGGAGCTCCGGGCCGCGGCAGCGGTCATCCCCGTGCGAACTCCCGCGGACAACGCGAGAGGCACGGATGGCTCACATGGCACGGATGGCTCACATGGCACGGATGGCGCGGCAGGTGCGCGAGACGCGGCAGGTGCGCGGGAGGTGTGTGCGGCATGCGGCCGCGGGCACCTGGCAGACGGCCCGGGGGCCTGTGCTCAGGGGTGGGCACCTCGCTGTGCGTGCGAAGTGACGCGGCGCCGGATCCGGCGTCAGGCTGACGCTTCGACGCGGCGTCGGCTGCCCGGCGGCCCACGGGAGCCCGGGCCGCCGCCGGCCTCACGCGGCCCGCGCCCGTGCGGGCCCCGCTGTGCCCGTACCCAGGCGGTGCTGGCGGCGAGCGCGCACAGCACCGCGACCAACGCGGGAACCTGGTGGTCGGCACGCTGGTGCTGGCTGCTCACCGGAGGCTTGGCGTCCAGCCAGGAGCGCAGGATGTCCGCGCGGCCCGGCACCGCCGGAGCGACGGCCTCGGCCGGTTCGGAGAGATCCAGCCCTTCCGTCGCTGACAGCCGCTGCGCCGTTGCCGTTGCCGTTGCCGTCGGCGTCGGCGTCGCGGGCGCGGATGCCAGTGCCAGGGCGGCCCCGCTCGGGAGCGTGGCCGTGCTCGGCACCGCTGCGACCAGCGCCATCAGCGCGAACATGGCTGCCCACAGCAGCCTGACGCGCAGCGATGACGGGTGGCCTGGCATCAACCGAGGGTAGCTAACCGAGGGCGGCTGCTGCCCCCGGGAACGCCCCCGGCGCCGGTGGATCGGCAGGTGATGCGGCCGGTGGCACGGCGGGTGTGGCCGGTGCCGGGTGGATGCCCAGCTGGTCGAGCTGTTTCCACAGGCCGTCGAGAGTCCGGCCCGGATGGCGGTAGAACTCCGAGCCGCGGATCCGCCAGAACGTCCAGCCGAGCCGTTCCAGGATCCGCTGCCGGCGAAGGTCGGTCTCCCACTGCTCCGGGCCGTGGTAGCGGTCGCCGTCACATTCGACGGCCAGCCGGGTACCGTCGCCCTCGACCACCAGGTCGATGCGGAAACGCCCCACCGGGTGCTGTGGGCGCACCCGGTAGCCGCGGGTGAGGATCTCGCGCAGCACCGCCCGCTCGAACTCGCTCTCGCAGCGGTCCGCGAGGCGGGCGACCTCCTCGGCGGCGGGCGCGGCGTACATGTACTCGATGAGCTGGCGACGGACGTCGTCGTCGCGCAGCGTCTCCGCAGCGACGGTGTGGAACACCCAGAGCTGGTCGCGGGCCCGGCTCGCCGCGACGTTGACCCGCTGCAGGTCACGGCGCCGGGTCGCCGCCGAACGGTTGTCGTCGGCGACGACGGACACGAAGATCACATCACGCTCGTCGCCCTGGAACTGGTAGGGGTCGCCCACCCGGATCCGGCGGCGGACGTACTCCTCCTCCCCGAGCTTCTCGACCAGGCTGTGCTCGATCAGCCGGGGCTGGCCGGACCCGAGCAGGGTCACCACACCGAACGTCATGCCGGCGTAGGCCGGGTCGGCGCAGCAGTCGACGATCTGGTCGACCACCGCGGCGGCCTCCACCTCGTTGGCATCACCGAACCGGCCCGACGCCCGCCCGCCCCCGGCGACGCGGACCGGGCGCAGCGCCGGGCCGACGGTGATCTCCGGAGTCTCGCGCAGCGGCAGGATCTGCTGGTCGTAGAACCGGTTGGAGAAACCGATGATCTCCGGCAGGCAGCGGAAGTGCTCCTTGAGCACGACCGTGCGCGGGAACACCCGGGCCGCGGTGTCGTAGAGGCTGGCCTCGACGTCGAGCAGCGAGCGGTGCGCCACGTCGGGCAGGTGGTTCTCGATCAGCGCGAAGACCCTGTCCCGCGGGACGCCGACGGCGGACGGGCTGGTCTGCTGGTCGTCGCCGACGACGACGGCCTTGCGCCCCAGGCTCAGCACGCCGAGGGAGAGCACGTCGCACTGGCTGGACTCGTCGACGATGACGACGTCGAAGGGCTCGTTGACCCGCGGGTCGAAGCTTTCCATCACCCGGTGGATCGGCATGATCCAGACCGGGACCGCGCCCATGGCCGCGGTCATGTGGGCACGGGCCTCGGCCCGCCACCGACCGGCGAACCGGCCGGTGCCCTTCCCGACCCGGCTCAGGGCCTGCACCCACCCGGTCAGGGCCTGACGCTGCTCGGAGCCGAGGTTGCGCGCCAGTGCCAACCGCGCCGATCGACCGGCCACCTCCAGCACCAGCCGCTGGCTCTCCTCGGTCGCCGCGCCGAGGCGCCGTTGCAGCGCCGGGATGTCGGCGCCGGCATGCAGGTCGGCGAGCCAGGTCTCGGCCTGCCGCCACCGCCACAGCTCGGCGAGCAGCCCCGGATCGCCGCAGGTGGCCTGGTCGCCGTGCTCGGCAAGCACCCGGGCCGCCCACCGGGGTGTCACGGCGGCGAGCCGCCCGGCGAGCTCGGCCCGGCGCTCGACCTCGGGCCGGGCCGAACGCAGCCGGGTCGCGGAGCCGAGTGCCTGTGCCCAGCGGAGCGTGTCGCGGTGATCGAGCGCGTCACCCAGCTCGGCCCACAGCGGGCTGGCCGCCGGCGTCGACGCGCCGACGCGCAGGTGTTCGGTGAGACCGGCGAGCTCCGCCCGCGCGGCCTGCTGCGCGATCCGCTTCTCGGCGAGGTCGAGCAGGCCGGCGTGGTGCACCAGATCGGCCGCGGTCGGCCGGGTGGGTGCCTCGCGGAACACCGCCACCAGCCGGTGCGCCAGCTCGCGGCCCTGGCCGGCCTCCCAGCCCACCGCGGCCGCCAGCTGCCCGCTCACCGCGTCCAGCGTGGGAACGGGCGCGAACACCGCCGCGGCGGATCCGCCACGGTCATCGTTGGGGCCGGCGGGACCCGCGGGGCCTGGGATGCCTGGCGCGCCGAGCTGTTCGGCGACATCGGAGTAGCGGCCCAGCGCGGTGCCGACCCGAATCCGGCCGATGATCGCGGCGCGCACGATGTCCAGGTCGTCGGCGGTACGGGGCGGGTAGCCGTCGACGAGCAGTGCCTCGGCGTAGTCCCGCAGGTCCCGCCCGCCGAAGCGGGGCAGGCTCTTCCCGGCCGCGAACCGGCCGCGCAGCTCGTCGAGCTGTTCAAGCTGGGTGCGGGGATCGGTGTCGGGAACACCCACCCGGTGCCCGAACAGCTGCCCGCGCAGGTCGTGCAGCTCAGCCACCGCCGCGGCCAGCTCATCCGCCTGGACCTGCCAGAACTCGGCCAGCCGCGGCGAGTACGCACACTGCTCCCGCAGGCGGTCCAGCCACGGCTCCTCCAACGGGCGCAGGACCTCCGCGCCGGCGAGGAGCTCGGTGCGCAGCTCGGCGAGCCCCGCCGCGCCGAGCCGGTCGACCGCGTCGGGCGCGAGGCCCAGACGCTCCCCTTCGGACACCTCCTCGTCGAGCTCGTCGAGGCGCTCGAACAGGGCCGACAGCGGCGCGGCGCCGGGCAGCGCCACCGGGTCGGGCAGGTCGAGGCCGGCGGCCTCCGCCTGAGCCGGCGGGATCCGCCGGGCCAGGGCGAAGAGCTCCTCGAGCTCGTCGAGGGGCAGCGGCGGTGCGATGACGGGGTCGATTCGGTCCGGGATGAGGCCCAGCTCGGCCGCGGTGCTCGCCAGCCATTCGGACACCCCGGCGGCCCGGAGCCGGCCGCCCGGCAGGTCGAACTCGCGCTCCTCACCGCGCAGCAGCTCCACCAGCTCCAGCTCCAGCGCCCTGGTGCGGGAGCGCGCCGCGTCCAGATCGATCGCGAGCCGGTCGACCAGCCGGGCCTCGCGATGCAGGTCGATGTCGCCGACCGCGGCCTGGATCTCGACGACGGACGCGCGTAGCTGCTCGATGTGGGCCTGGCTGGCGCCGAGGACGGCGACGGACAGGTGGCGCAGGTCGGCGGGGATCTTCTCCTGGAGCACGGTGAGGGCCTGCTCGTCCTGCGCGGTCACCAGCACGCGCAGCCCGTGGGCGACGAGGTGGCAGACGAGGTTCGCGATGGTGTGGCTCTTGCCGGTTCCCGGTGGGCCCTGCACCGTGACGCCCCGCGCGGTGGCGAGCTGGACGGCCACCCGCTCCTGCTCGTCGTTGGTCGGCAGGGGCATGAGCAGGCGCCTTCCGGTCGCGGCCCAGCCGTCGTCGTGGTCGTCGCCTTCGCGGTCGCCCTGGCCAGCCGAAGCGCCTCCGTCGGCACCGTCGACCGAGCTGGACGAGCTGGACGAGCTCGCCGAGCTCGACGAGCCGTCGAACGATCCGCCGAGCGCCTCACCGAGCGCCTGCGCCACCAGGGACTCGGTGGCGACGACCGCGGCCACCGCCTCGGGCAGGAACTCGCGCTCGGCCATCGCCTCCCGCAGCTCGGCGTAGAAACGCGCGCCGGCCGCCGGCCGCGGTCGCAGGAACAACGCCCAGGTGTCGACGACACAGGCGTTCGTGCTGGGCGCCGGCACGCCGGGGCCGGGCAGGATCGCGGCGTCCAGCCCCAGCGGGGCGGCGACCTGGCGGTGCAGACGGTGCAGATCCTCGGGTTCCCACACCTCCGGTGGGCTGGTGCGCACCTGGTCGCGCAGGCGGGGGAGCTCGTGCAGCCCAGGAGCCTCCAGCCCGCGCACCGGGTCCGTCTCCAGCGAGGTCGGCCCGTCGGGCAGGATCCTGATGACCCCGTCGTGCTGGTCGACCTCCACCCGAACCGGTGTGATCAGCAGCGGGTGCTGGACCACCACCTGCTCGCCGCCGGTGGCCGCGACCCGCCAGCTCAGCAGCGAATGCCCCCAGACGAGCTGTGATCCGGCGGTGTCGTGGCTGTGCCGCAGCCGCAGATCGAACAGCCGCTCATAGAGATCACGGGCGGCATACGCGGCCCGCGCGCTCGATGCCCACGGCTGCCAGGAGACACGTATCCAGTGCTCGTGCGCCTGGATGATCTCCTCCGGGTCCTCCTTGCGCGCGGCCGCCCGCTCCCGCAGGCCGGCTGGCAGCCTGGGCGGTGCGTCGGGCCGTATGTCGACGCTGCCGAGGTAGGCGTCCAGCAGGCGGGGAAGCCGAGGCGGGGCCGGCACGGCGACCTTGCCGACCTCCAGCCAGCTTTCCCGCGACGACCCAGGACCCACCAGGACGGCGCGGTGGCCTGGCACGCCTCCGTGGCCGGGCACGTCGCCGGGCAGCACCGGAAGTGGGTCGTACTCGGCCAGCCGCCGCCGTGGGGCGCCACGCAGATCCGTGGCGAGCGCCGCCAGATAGTCCAGCAGACGCAGTGACCGGCTTTTGACCTGGTCGAGGGCGGGCATCGGGATCCTCCGGCAAATGGGTCAGGTGGCGCGGAGCCGCCGTCCGCCCGTGGAGACGGACCGGCGGGACACCGCGACGATACGGCGCCGGCCCGACAGAACCCGGCTGCGCGCCGTAGCGCCCCCGCGCGTGCCCGGTACGCCCGGCGACCTGCCCACATATGCCACTTCCGCGCCCGCACCCGTGCACCCGCACGCCTGCCGCGCCTGCTGTTCAGACGACGACGAGACGGACGGCCGCCACGTGGTGGCACGGCTTCCCGTGGACCCCTGCGGCGCAGGTGCACTGCCCGGTGGGCGCGGTGCGGTAGGTGGCTCCTCGATGGCCGATGGTGAGCCAGACACGGCGGCCCCGCAACGGAACGATGCCGCCGAGCTCGAGAAGTTCCAACGCGTCCTCGAGCTGCTGGCTGGTGAAACCCGTGAGAGTGGGTGCGGTGCGGCGGAAATGCCGGGTGCAGCCGGGGCCGAACCCGGCCGAGACGCTGGGCGGGCTGGTGAGCCGGCGACCACAGCGCAGACAGAAGGTCGAGATCTCGGAAACACCGGTGGTGGAAGCGGCGGCTGCGGAAAGGTCGATGCCGTGAACGCCGGAGTCGGGAACGCTGCTTTCGGGAACCGTGTTGTCGGAAACGATCACGTTGTCTCCCCGGATTCTGCGTGTATCCAATGATAACCCAGGTGGCGTGGGTCGGGGAGGAATTTGGTGAGCCCGCGGCGGCCAGTTTCCGGCCGGTTCCGTGGCGGGTGTCGGCACAGTGTGACCGTGCCTGGGTGCTTGGCTCGGCAGACGGATGACCTGGGCGGACGGCGAGAGGCCGGAGTCGTGGCGACGGTGCGCGTCGCAGCTGGCGTGGGTGGCTCATGGCGTGCGTGGTTAGGCGGCCGACGCGTTTTCGTGTTTCCCGGTGGGTGGCACCGGGCCGCGGTCGCGCATTTCGCCGGCCCCGGTGCGGGAGGAACTGGCCGGGAATGGAGCTCCGGCCTTTCCGGGCATCGAAACGCGCATGACCGTGGCCCCGCCCGCCCACGCCCGCAGTTCGAGGAGTTGAGGGTGTTCGTCGTCGCCGGCCGGGTGGCGGGATCCCGAACATCGGGCGCCGCTGCTGCCGCTGCTGCCGGGAAAGGCCTGAGGATTCTGGTCGTTGGAACGGCCAGGATCATCGGATCTTCGGGTTGTGGCCTCAGGTTGTCGCTGGCGTTAGCTTGGTCGGCGGGCAGGCTGCCGGGTTGCGAGGTGGGCGAAGGAGGCCGGCGACGGTGACGGCTGGTGCTTCCGGTGATGGCGTCAACGGTGTGATCACCGCTGAGCTCCTCGAGCTCGCCGGGGTGCTCGACGACGTCCTGGCCGAATATGATCTTGGTCCTGCCCCGACGGCGGTGCTGGTCAACATCTCGGAGAACGTGACCTACCGGGTGGATGACCTGCCTGGGGGGCGCCGGTGGGCGTTGCGCCTGCATCGGCCGGATTACCACGCGATCGACGAGATCGTCGCCGAGCTCGACTGGGTGGCGTCGCTGCGGGCTGACGGTGTCGTGGCGACGCCCCGAGCGGTGGCGAACCGGTCCGGGTCGGTCGTGACCACCGTCGGGCTGGGTGCGGCGGTGCGCTGTGCCGTGCTGTTCGACTGGGTCGAGGGCGAATCGCCGACGCCCGGGGACGAGGTGGCGCTGGTGCCGTTCTTCGGTGTCCTCGGCGGCCTCGCCGGCCGGCTGCACAACCATGCGCAGCGCTGGCCGCGGCCGGCCGGCTTCAGGCGTTTCTCGTGGTCCTGGCAGACGACGCTGGGCCCGTGCGGGCGGTGGGGGAGCTGGCAGGCCGGCGTGGTGGCGGCGCTCGCGGAGTGGTCCGAACCGGTGCTCGCGGTCCTGCGCCCCGCGGTCGCCCGGATGGAGCGCGAGCTTGCCGCCTACGGGCGCGGCCCCGACCGGGCCGGGCTGATCCACGCGGACATGCGGCTGGCGAACCTGCTGGTGGCGCCGCCCTTCGACCGGCGGGAACCCGGCCTCGCCCACGCCGCGCCCGAGGGCCTCCACCTGATCGACTTCGATGACTGCGGCTTCGGCTGGTATCTCTACGACCTCGCGGCCGCGCTGTCCTTCGTCGAGCACAGTCCGGCGCTCCCGGAGCTGGTCGAGGCCTGGCTGGCCGCCTATCAGCTCGACCGTCCGCTCGCGGGCCATGACCTCGCGATCGTGCCGACGATGGTTCTGCTGCGCAGGCTGCTGCTGGTCGCCTGGCTCGGCACCCACCCGCATTCCGACGCGGTTCCCGATATCGCGGGTTTCGTCCAGGAAAGCGGGGCGCTGGCGACGCGCTACCTTGCCGGGGCATTGCTCCCGAATCTCGCCCGGCTCGCGCACCGGTAGCGCCGACGGTCTGGCGTCACCCAGGCGGCCGGGGGAAGAACCCGTAGGGAGGGACGGCGGGCGCCAGCCCGGCGGCCGGTTCGGCCCGGCGCGAACCGGCTGGACCGCTGAACCGGAGGTTTGAACTGGGAGGCATGAACCGGACGAAGACCGTGAACGGGACAGGTGGTGGTCCTCGCCCTGTCCCGATGATGTCCGCTGGTCGTCGTTTGTGTTTCGTGCCGGTAATCGCCTGGTGTCCACCAGCCGGATGACCGGGTTGTCTGATCGACGACCGTCATGGGCCAGACGCCCGGACCGGTACGCTCGGTGCGATAAGGCGGGAAGGAGCTGGGGCGATCGTGGTCCGGTCCAGTCGGGCGCTGGAATGGGAATGCCCTGGCGGTGTCGGAATCGGGGGGCCGTGAGCGAGGCGTTGACCGTGGACGGTGCCGAGCTGGAGGTGCGCACCCTCGGTCCCTGCCGGATCGATTCACCGCTCCTGCCGCTGCTCGGCGAGCGTCCGACGACCCAGCACTACATCGACGAGGGCGACAAGGTCCTCTTCGACGACACCCTCACGATGATCTCGTCCCGGAAGGTCCCGCTGGACGAGCTGCCGGGCTTCGAGCCGGCCGGGCCGCGCCGCAAGATCTACTTCGATCCGTCGAAGACCCGGGTGGGCATTGTGACCTGCGGTGGTCTCTGCCCGGGGCTGAACAACGTCATCCGCGGCCTGGTGCTGGAACTGACCAACCACTACGGCGTGAACCGGATCTTCGGCTTCCGTCACGGCTATCAGGGCTTCATCGCCAAGTACGGGCACAGCGTCGTCGACCTCACTCCGGAGCGGGTGGCCCACATCGACGAGGACGGCGGCACGATCCTCGGTACCTCCCGCGGCCAGCAGGACCCGGGTGAGATCGTCGACTGCCTGTCCCGGATGAACATCAACATCCTGTTCGTGATCGGTGGGGACGGGACTCTGCGCGGCGCGCGGGCGATCGCCGACGTCGTCACCGAGCGCGGTGAGAAGATCGCGGTTGTCGGCATCCCGAAGACGATCGACAACGACATCCCCTACATCGACCAGAGCTTCGGCTTCCAGACGGCCTTCGCCAAGGCCGCGGAGTCGATCCGGGCCGCGTCCGCCGAGGCGACGTCGGCACCCGGCGGTGTCGGCGTCGTCCGCCTGATGGGCCGCCATTCCGGCTTCATCGCCTGCTACGCGAGCCTGGCCAAGAGCGACGCCGACGTGGTGCTGATCCCGGAGCTGCCGTTCACCCTGGACGGGGAGCGCGGCCTGCTCACCTACCTGCGTCACCGGGTCGAGAAGCGGGGGAACGCCGTCGTCGTCGTGGCCGAGGGCGCCGGGCAGGACCTTGTCGAGGGCCTGCCGGAGTCGTCCGACGCGTCCGGCAACCGCAAGCTCTTCGACATCGGGCCGGAGCTCTCGCGGCGCATCACCGACCACTTCGCCGAGCACGGCACCGAGCTGAACCTGAAGTACATCGACCCGAGCTACCACATCCGCAGCGTTCCGGCGAATCCGTACGACAACGTCTATACGATTCGGCTGGCGCATGCTGCGGTGCATGCGGCCATGTCCGGGCGCACCCAGATGGTGGTCGGCCGGTGGCGGCGCCGCTTCATCCACATGCCGATCGAGCTGGCGGTCAGCCACCGCAACCAGGTCGATCCGGCCGGTGATCTGTGGATGTCCGTCCTGGAGGCCACCGGCCAGCCCTACCGTTTCGGCTGACCCGCCCCGAACGACTGGCCGGGCTCAGGCCGGCTGGCTCAGCGTCACCCGAAGGATCTCCTCGAGCCCGGCCGGTTCGCCGTCCGGTTCGGTCTTGTCGAGGAGCAGGGTCGCCGTGCGGCCGTCGAGTTCCAGCGTGGCGAGCTGGCTGTCGAACCACGGTCCGTGGGTGACGGTCCACCGCACCGGCATGCCCCGCACCCCGAGGAGGCGGGCCAGCCAGCCGGAGACGGTGGCGAACGCCGCGCGGCGGGACAGCGCGTCGATGCGGCGGATCCCCGGCCCGAGCGGGTTGCGCAACGGCGAGCACACCGCCTGCCACACCGGCGACATCGCCCGATCGGAGCCGACCCGGGCGAGATAGGCGTGGTGCACATCCCCGGACAGGACGACGACGCTGGCCGGTGCGGGCCCGTGCTCGCCGCTGGCGACCGCGTCGAGCAGCTGCGACATCTGCGTGAAGGACCGGCTGAACGCCGCCCAGTGCTCCAGGTCGAGCGTTCGCCGCACCCGTTCCACCGGGCGCGTGACAGTCCGCGCGAACCACTGGCAGAGCCGACCGAGCCGCCCGCCGAGCCGCTCACCGAACCGCGTGGACGCGAGCCGCTCACTCATCGCCTCGACATGGTGGATGGTCGGTGTCAGCAGGAACGGCACCGACGTCCCGAGCAGGAGATGGTCGACCTCGCCCTGCTGGAACGTCTGCTCGCGGATCCAGGACCATTCCGTGTCGTTCACCATCGCGCGGGTTCCGTCGGGGGCCACGACCCGGCCCAGCCGGGAGTCGATGACGATCAGCCGGGTGCGCCCGAGATCCCATCGGAAGCTCCAGCGGGGCGGCACCGGTGGGCACGCGCCGGCGGCGATGTCATCGGCCGGGGCGCCGTCGGCCGGGGCGCCGTCGGCCGCACCGGTGAGGTCGACCGCGGGCAGGTCGGCCAGGGCGGCGAGGTCCGGCAGCCGGTCGACGCGGCGGGCGAAGGCCCGGACGACGTTCTCGCCGTCGGGTACGACGTTCTCGCCGTCGGGTACGGCGGCCACCGCGGCGTACGTCGGATCCGTGGCCAGCGTCCGCGGGTCCAGGTTGCCCAGGTGCTGGTAGACCCAGTAGGCCATGATCCCGCTGGTGATCCGGGCGTCCCACCACGGCTGTGCGCGGATCTCGGCGCGCCAGGAGGCGGAGATGTTCCAGTCGTCGCGAACGTCGTGGTCATCGCCGATCATGGCGGTGGGGATCGTGGAGAGCAGCCATCGGATCTCCGGCTGTGACCAGGCCTCCTGGTACAGCCAGGCGTATTCGGTGAAGTCGGCGATCTCCGTGCCGGGCGGTACGCCGACGTCGCGGCGGCGCCGGATCCGTTCGGCGGTGTCCGGCGACACGTGGTCGGCGTACACCTGGTCGCCGAGCAGGAGCAGGACGTCCGGCCAGCCCTGCGGTGGCGTCGTAGCCAGGCGTAGCGCGAGCGCGTGCAGCGCGTCGGTGCCGAGCCCGCGTGGATCAGCCTCGGGGGACAGGGTGTACGGCCTCGTCTGCGGGGCGGTCACCCGGCATGAGCCGAAGGCGAGCCGCACCGGCCGTTCGGCGCCGAGCGGCCGCAGCAGGCTCGGTGGCTGGGCGGAGCCGGGTTCCGGCCAGACCAGCACCGCCCGGCCGGGCGGTGCGTCGTCACCCGCGGCGGCCTCGTCCGGTGGGGTGGCCCGGGTGAGCCAGACCTCGTAGGGGTAGGCCCGGCCCGGTTCCAGGTCGCCCACCGTGACCAGGGCGAAATGGTGGCCCGCGATGGTGAAGGTCGGTGCCGCAGCGCGCGGTCCCTCCTCGGCCCGTACCTCGACGGTGCAGGGCTCGTCGGTCTCCACCCAGACGGTCGCGTGACGGTCGTCGGCGTAGCGGTGCAGCGGGCCGAGGAGGAGCTTGCTCATCGGGTCCGCCGTCCCATCGTGGCGATCATCTGTCGGTACCTGTTTCTGCCGGCGCCGTCCGAGCGGGGGGTGCGGGGAGGCGAAGGACCGGCTCCCGCGGCCGGCTGCCGCCGACCCGCCCCGTCGACATCGAGGTGACTGGTCGGTTGGACACCGCCGAGCCGCTACGTGAGGCTACTTTATGTGTCCAGGCAGTCTCGATCGTCCTTCGGCGGCGGCCCGATGGACGCGCTCGCGCGCGCCGCGCTGGCGGCCGACGACCGGATTCTGGCGACCATCGACCGGCTCGGCCCGGCCGCGGCGGACAGCGCTGCCGCCGACGCCGCCACCAGGGCGTATCTGACCCTGCTGGACCTCGCCGATCGCGCGGGTATCGCCGAGGATCTCGACATCTGTCTGCGGCTGCCCGCGATCGGGCGAGAGATCCCGCACGACGGCGAGAAGAGGGCCCGTGACAACGCCGCCGAGATCTGTGCCCGGGCCCGGGCCGTCGGCGCGACCGTCACGCTGGCGACCGACGGCGACATCGATGATCCGGCTTCGGTGGACGAGGTTCTGGCGGCCCTGGCGGACCTGCGCCGTGCGGCGCCGACGACCGGGGTGACGCTGCGCGCCGATCTGCGCCGCACCCCGGCCGACTGCCGGGAGCTGGCCCGGTCGGGCGCCCGGGTGCGGCTGCGGCTGCGGCCCGGCTGGCACCTGGTCCGGCGGTCGGTGGCGACGGCGGATCCCGCGTTTCATGACCAGCGCCGTGGGTTCGCGGCCTGTCTGGGGATCCTCATGGCCGGGCCGGGCTATCCGATGATCGCTACCCAGGACCCGCGGCTGATGGCGCTGACCACCCGGCTCGCCGCGCGGGCCGGGCGCCACCCGGACAGCTTCGAGTTCCAGACGGTGCGTGGCACCCCGCGCCGTGAGCACCGCCGGCTGGCCGCGACGGGATACCGGGCCCGGATCTACGTCTCCTACCGCAGGTAGGGCGGCGTCCGCGGCAGGTGAGGCGGCGCCCTCGGACGGATGTCGCCGACCGGACCACATCGGTCCGGGCGCGGGTAGGCGATGCGCTGCCCGGCCCTCCCCCGTCTGGGGGATGATGTAGGACGCGTGTCCTCCGAACGGACACCGTGACTCCTCGTCCTCGCCCCCGTCGGGAGGTACTCCGCGATGTCCCCGCCTGCCCTGATCCGGCTTGAGGCTCGCCTGCTTGTCCGGGTTGGTGACAGCGTCCTGCTGGCCCGCTCACCGGGTGACGACTGGCATGAGCTGCCCGGCGGCCCGGTGCCGCCGGGGGATAACACCGAACGTGCGTTGGCCCGTGAGCTGGCCGGCCTTGCCGGAGGTGTCGTCCTCGGCGGACCGGCGGCCGTGGGGCCGTCGGGCGGCTGGCGTTTTCTCGGTGCCGCCGAACACGCCGGCGACGCGCTCGGCAACGCCGCCGCCCCGCAGGTCGCGCACACCCTGACCATCCTGTTCGCCGCCGACTGGTCCGACGGGGCGCCCGTCCCGCCCACCTGGCAGGGGCGCGAGCTGGTCCTGGTCGACGCGGGCCTGCTCGTCGCGACCCGGCTCCGTCCGCTTCCGGTGGCCACGGCGGTGCGCCGGTGGGTGCTGGACGAGTGGCCGCTGTGGCGCGGGATGGCGTCCGGTGTCGGGGACGTCGGGCGCCTCGGCCGCCGGCTGAGCGTCGCGTCGCTGAAGGCGCAGCTCGCCGCCAGGCGCGAGGAACTGCGCGGCAACGCCTTCCGCGACGCGGCCGTGGCGATGTGCGCGCTGGTGACGGCCGCCGACGGCCGGGTGGATCCGGCCGAGCGCGAGGGGCTGCGTGCCTTCGTCGCCAGCGATCCGGTGATGTCGCACTTCGCCCCGGACGAGCTGGAGGCGCTGTTCGACGCCCACCTCACCCGGCTCGTCAGCGATCCGACGCAGGGTCGCGCGACCGCACTGGCCGAGATCGCGAAGGTCCGGAACCGGCCGGCCGAAGCGGCGGCGGTGATCGCGCTGGGTGAGGTCATCGGCCGGGTCGACGGTGAGTTCGTCGTCAGTGAGCAGGCAGTGGTGCTGGACGCGGTGAACGTGCTCGGGCTCGATCCCGCGGAGTTCGCCCCGGCCTCGCTGCCGGCCACCCGTGGCGACTGACCGCCGCCGCAGCAGCCTCCACCGGCCACCGGCCGCCGAGGCCCACCCCCTGCTCGGATCCGCACCGATGTGTCTAGCCCTCCTGGAGCGTTCATGACCGCCGCTGCCCCTGTCGAGATCAGCGCCCGGGTGCTGTTCCTCCGGCACGACCGAGTCCTGCTGGCGAACCGCCGCGGGCAGTCCTGGTTCTACCTGCCCGGCGGGAACGTGGACCCCGGCGAGACCGTGGAGGCCGCGCTGCGGCGGGAGACCCGCGAACAGGCTGGATTCGAGGTCGCCGACCTGGAGTTCATCGGCTGCGCCGAGCATGTGTACGTCGAGAAGGGCGTCCGCTACCAGGAGATCAACGTGCTGTTCGCGGCGGACCTGCCGTGGGGCGCGCAGATCGGCAGTTGGGAGTTCGACGTCGACCTGACCGCGGTCACGCTCAGCAGCCTGCACGGGCTCGACCTGCGTCCGGCCAGCCTGCGTGCGGTGATCGAGGGCTGGCTCACCGACCGGGTGCCGGCATGGCACGGAGCGGCGGTGTAACACCGGCTTCCAGCTGCTCCGACAGCCTCGCTGCTCCGATAGCCTCGGCCGGTGGTGGTTCAGGGTTTGGCCGGCGCGCCCGGCCTGGTGAGCGGGCCGGGCCTCGCCGGCGCGGCGGGCGGCCGTGGGGCGTGGCGATGAGTGACACCGCCGCCGTTGACGGCGCGGGTGGGCCCGGGCTCGGTCCCGGCGGGCGGCCCAGCCGCTGGGCCAGCCTGCACGCAACGGGCGGAACCAGCGGAACGAATGACCGCCGGTCCGCCGCGGCCTCCGGCGGCCTGGGCGAGCGTTATGAGCGGCGGTTCGCCGAACTGGCCGCTGCTGGGATGGATGTGCACGGCGAGGCCGCTCTCTGCGCAGCCCTGGTCCCGCCGGGCGGACGGATCCTCGACGCCGGATGCGGTACCGGGCGGGTGGCGATCCGCCTGGCCGAACTGGGCTATGCCTGCACCGGCGTCGACGTCGACCCGTCGATGCTGGCGCGGGCGCGGGCCGCCTCCGACTCCGTCTCGTGGGTCCTCGCCGATCTCGCCGATCTCGTGGGCCTCGCGGATCCGGACGGCCAGTTCGACCTGGTCGTCGCCGCGGGGAACGTCATACCACTCCTGGCCGAGGGCTCCGAGGCGCGTGTGGTGCGGGCCCTTGCGGAGCGGGTGCGGCCTGGTGGTCTGCTTGTGGCCGGGTTCGGTCTGGACGCCGCGCACCTTCCACTGCCCGAGGCGCCCTTCGGGCTCGCCGAGTACGACTCGTGGTGCGCACAGGCGGGGCTGGCCCTGGAACGCCGCCTCGCCACCTGGGAAGGCGCCCCGAGCGCACCGGGTGACGGCTACGCGGTCAGCATCCACCGCCGGAGCTGACCGCGGCTCGCGCTGTCTGGCCGGTGGCTGCGGCACTCGACAAACGTGAGATGGAAAAGGCTCAATGGTGTCCGTGAATCAACCACTCGGGCAGCATGCGGCAGGAAATGACGGTGGGCAGCCGTTCGGCCTGGAATCGGGCGACCGGATGCTGCGGGTTCGCCTCGACGGTGGCGAGATGTACGCGAAGCAGGGGTCGATGGTCGCCTACCGCGGCCAGATCGATTTCGCCTACAAGGGCCAGGGCGTCGGCGGCTACCTTCGGCGTGCGGTGACCGGCGAGGGCCAGGACCTGATGCGGGTCAAGGGGCGTGGCACGGCCTGGTTCGCCGAGTCCGGAAGCCACATCTCGATCTTTCACCTGGACAACGACCGCCTGACCGTGAACGGCCGCAGTCTGCTTGCCCTGGAGTCCGGCATCCGCTACAAGATCACGACGACGTCGGGGGGTGTCGGCGCGATGATCGCGGGAGGCGTGTTCAACACCGAGGTGTCGGGCACCGGCGGCGTCGCGGTGCTGTGCCTGGGCAGCCCGCTGGTCCTGTCGACCGACGAGCCCGTGTGCGTCGACCGGGACGCGGCCGTCGCCTGGACTGCAGGCGTTCGTACCCGGGTCGTGTCCTCCTTCAAGATCGGAAATCTGTTCGGCCGCTCGTCCGGGGAGCTCGCGCAGATCGAGTACACCGGGCGGGGTGGTTTCGTGGTGGTCCAGTGTGGTGAGATTCCGGCCCGTGGTGCCGAACCGAGCGGCTGACGGTCGCCATTCGCGGACGGGGCCTGCGGTGGTGGCGGCAGCCCCGTGGGCGCTGGTCGAGCTCGGCGACGCCCTGCGCGCCGCGGGCCTTCCCGTGCCGGCGGAGGCCACGACCGGTGGCGGTGGCCCCGGGAGTCGGCCGATGCCGATGCCGGTGGCGCCGACGCCGACGCACAGTGCCCTGGACTGGGCGGAGTCCGGGCTGATGGCTCTCACCGGCCAACCGGGGCGGCCACCGGTCGTCCCGGCAGCCCCGGTGCTCGACCGTGCCCGCGCCGCCGCCGAGCTGCTGACAGCAGTGTCGACCTGGCTGGGCTCGCCGGTGTTCGCCGATGTCGCGGAGATCCTCGGCGGCCGGGCCGCCCTCCTCGGCCTGCGCCGTGGCGGCACTGTCTCCGCGAACGGCAGCTGTCGGTTGATGCGGGCCGCCGACGGCTGGGTCGCGGTCAACCTCGCTCGCCCGGACGACGTCGACGCAGTCCCCGCACTGCTCGGTGCCGAGATCACGGATGACGTCTGGGACGCGCTGGCCGCGGCATTGCCGCGGTGGCGCAGCCGTGACCTGGTGGAGCGCGCCTGGTTGCTGGGCCTGCCGGTGGCACCGTTGCCTTCCGCCGCCGCCGCTGGTGCTGGTGCTGGTGGCGCTGGTGATGGCGGCGCTGGCGGTGCTGACGCTGGCGGCCTCGATCCAGGGTCCGGTTTCGCGGTGGTCCGAGTGTCCGGTGGAGCGACCGGGCGCCGTCCGTCGTCGGACGGCCCACCTGGGTCGCCTGGGCCGACGTCGGCTCCCGCCCCGCTCGTGGTCGACCTGTCGTCGCTGTGGGCCGGTCCGCTGGCCGCGCGACTGCTGGGGCAGCTGGGCCTGCGAGTGATCAAAGTCGAGAGCGTGCACCGCCCGGACGGGGCGCGCCGCGGTGATCCGGACTTCTACCGGTGGCTGCACATGGGCCAGGACGAAACCCGTTTCGACTTCCACGAGCCGGCCGGGCGCGCGGCCCTGCAAGACCTGGTCGAGCAGGCGGATGTCGTCATCGAGGGGTCCCGGCCACGTGCGCTGGCCCAGCTCGGGCTGGACGCGCAGGCCTGGGTCGCGGCCCGGCCCGGGCGGGTCTGGCTGAGCATCACCGGGTACGGGCGGCGTGTCGCCGCGCAGGCCGACGGCGCGGGGCCGGTCGCCTTCGGCGATGACGCGGCGGTGGGTGGGGGCCTGGTGGCCTGGGACCAGATGGCGCCGGGTGGCCCGGTGCCGGTCTTCTGCGGCGACGCGATCGCGGATCCGCTGGCTGGACTCTTCGGTGCGTTGGCGGTCGTGCTCTGCCGGGCCGGTGGCCGGGGAGCGCTGGTGGACGTGGCGATGCGTGACGTCGCGGCGTTCGTCGCCGGCCCGCGCAGCGGTGTGCGCGGTGGGGGCGGTGGGGGCGGCGGAAGCCGAGCGAGGGGAGCCCATGAGCAGGGCGAACCGCCGTGGGAGGTAACCGGCTCGGATGAGCTCGGCTGGACGGTGCACCAGGCCGGCCGGCAGGCTCCGGTGCGTCCCCCGCGGCCTCCGCAGCTGCGCGGCTGAAACCGCCGCTGGCGGATGAACCCGGGCTGCCAGGTTCCGGCCCCGAGCCCCTCGCTTCCGCTGCCTGCTTCTGAGCAAGGAATGGGTGCAGCAACCGGAATCCGCACTTCTTGCGGATTGTCAAATTACTCCGTGTCCTGTTTATTGCTGTTGGTCGGGATTTCGCTGGGCGCTCCCAGGTGACCACGATCCTCAGATCTTGGTCGGCAGCAGCGGCAGCCAGACGAACCGGGCCTGGCTCGGGCGGCGCTCCCCGACGTGCTGTTTCAGGCGGAGCGATCGTGTTCATACGGGTCGGTCGTGGTCTCCCTGTGCGCCGACGATCTCGGTGGGCGGGTCGACATCCTTCCCGGGGTCGGTGTTGACCTGGCCTCGCCCAGCCCCAGCCCCAGCCCCTGTCCCGGAGCCGGAGCCGGCGTCGGCGTCAGCGTCGTGTCGGCCGGTCTCGGACGCGGCGGCCGTGGCACGGTGACCGTCGGTGCCGGGCTGCGGGGCCGGCATCTGCAGCACGACCTCGTCGCCGGCCACTGTGACGGCGTCGGCCGTGAGGTCGTCCGGTGAGGGCCGCACTGGCCGGGGCCCGGTCTGGCCTCGCCGCAGCGCCGCGTCGTAGGCGGCGAACCGGTAGGGAAGCCGCTCGAAGTGGGACGGTCGGTCGCTGGCGTGCGGTCCGGTGGACTGCGGGGAGCGGCGCAGTGTGATCAGCCGGGGTCTGCGCATCCGCACGGCCACGGTGCGTGCAGGTGTGCCGGCGATCCAGATCGCCACACCGACCGCCGCCAGCCACAGGCTCCACACCATCCGCGCGAACAACGGCAACGGTGCCAGGGGCACCAGCCCCGCCGTGGCCGCCGCACCGCCGACGAGCAGCGCGGCGCAGACGAATCCCCCGCCCACGAGAGCCGGACGCGACCACAGCATGCCGCGCACGCGAAGCGAGTCGACCCAGGCCCGGATGATCGCGATGAGAGGGCCGAAGGGGCCGCTGTGGCGGGTCACGCCACGCCCGATCGGGCGCAGCGGGCCGAATGGCCACCACCCGTCGAAGATCGGGTCGATGAAATGGGTGGCTACGAGTGTCGTCCAGGCCGCGAGCAGGAGGGCCCCGAGTGTCTCCCCGGACACGACGCCGGCCGTGACGCGCAGCAGGTCGAAGGTGATCACCTCGGGGGGGATCCGCCCGGGTACCTCGGTCGGGCGAGCGAGCAGGGGGACCCCGACCAGCCAGATTGACCACTCGAAGATCATCATCGTGCTTGTCGCCAGGCTGACCCACAGGAGCAGTCGGCGGGTGCGCCGCCTGCCGTCCAGGTGGGGGGTGGAGTGGGCGGGGCTCGACGGGCCGGTGTCGAGGGGCCCGGTGCCGAGGGGCCCGGTGTGCCGGCCGCCGTCGGCGGTGCCGGTGACGGGCTGTGTGGGCAGCGGATCCCTCGGCGAGGGCCGGATGAGTCTCGCTGTCAGGGGGACAAGAAGGAATGCGGCGGTCGCGGCGAGTGCGGCGAAGGGGATGAGCGTGCTCAGGTGCGCGCCCAGGTCCGCGAGGGTCGCCTCGGCCGGCTCGTTGAGCAGATACGGGTAGCCGAAGGCGCGTACCAGCCCCAGCAGGCCCAGGGCGTTGGCGAGCGCGCAGCAGACGAACAGGGCACCACCCATGTTCGTACCGCGCTGCATCGGGACCACTCCACCTGTCGACGGGGTTCCGGGGAACCTGCTACCCGCAGAGCGTCGCATGTCTGTAACTCTTCGCGCTCCCGCAGGGTCCGGTGGCCTGCCTTGAGGTGCGGTTGGCGTTCGTGGCCGGGCGCACCGCTCGTCGCGCGTTCCGGATGGGTGCCGCAATTGGCGCCCCGTGAAACCGGCCCGGCTGGACCGTGTCGCGACAGGGCGCTTGCGTACGCTTACGTCCTCGTTATGGGAGTGGCCGGCAACAGATCGGCCCGGTCGGGCCGGTGGCCTGTTATCGCTGCGAGGGCGTGGTGAATCCCGTTCGGTTCAGGTGCGCCAGGACCGGTCAGCGAAGCCTTCCCTAACTGAGGAAAGGCTAGCCTAAACGGGTGTCGATGTGACCTTCGCGGCTCTCCTGCCGTTATGTGTTCCGCCCATCTGTGTGGTTTCCTGTTTCCTGGGCTATTTCGCGGTGGGCGGTGACGGCGGCCAACTGGCTTGCCGTGCCGGGCACGCCGAGGTAGTCCGTTCAGGGCGGTCGCGGGCGCGGCCGTCCGGGAGGGCGTCGTCCGTGGTCGGCTGACGCGAGAGGCGAGTGAGGGAGATGGCGAAGGTGCGTGGCGACAAGGACATCATCGACCTGTTGAACCGGGTACTGACGAACGAACTGACAGCCATCAACCAGTACTTCCTGCATTCCCGGATGCAGCGGAACTGGGGTTATCGGCGCATGGCTGAGTACTACTACCACGAGTCGATCGACGAGATGCGACACGCAGACGCTCTGATTGAGCGCGTGCTCTATCTGGACGGTCTACCCAATCTGCAGCGGCTGCACTCCCTGCGGATTGGTGAGACGGTGCCCGAGCAGCTCGAGACCGACCGCTCGCAGGAGGACGAGGCCGTGGAACTGCTCCGCGGCGGAATCGCGTTGTGTCGTTCGAAGAACGACGTGGGATCGGCCGTTCTGCTGGAGAAGATCCTGGTCTCCGAAGAAGAGCACATCGACTGGCTGGACGCCCAGCTCACGCTCATCGAGCAGCTCGGCGCGACGAACTACCTGACTCAGCAGATCCACGAGAGCTGAGCGGCGCGGGGCGCCCGGTCAGGCCGGGAAGCTGCTCCTGCGCCCGGCCGGCGCTCCTGGGGCGGAGCGCGTGGCCGGGCGCGGTTCTGCGCGGCCACGGTGCGGTCGGCGCTGCCCGGGATTTCGGGCAGCGCCGACCGGTGGTGTGGAGGCGATCCGGGGTGTCGTCCGCCGGACACGGACTACCTCGTGTGCGTGCTGCCGTGGCGTCCGGCCGAGGGGGATAGTGTGCCTGGCCGGAAAGATCCGCGCTCACACGTTGTTGTGAGCGTCATGCCCCGCCGTGGGCCGCGACGGCGCAACGGAGCGCCAGAGAAGGAGAACACGGCTTCATGACGCCCCTGACCGCAACAATCAGCCCCCGGCTGGCCGAACACGACATGGACCCGGCCAGTCGCCTCGCCGGAGAGGCCGTCCGGGCCACCGTCGCCATGCTCATGGGCCGGGGGGAGAGTCCGAAGCCCTACGAGTGGCTCGCCGCACGGCTCGCGCTCGACGGCTACAGCGCCGCGATCGTGCCGGGCGGCGTCAACGTCGCTCGTGCCGTCGGTGAGGTCCGCCGGCCAGGGCTGCCCTTCGTCCTGCTCGGCTCCGACTCGGGGGCACTGGCCGCGCTGGCGATGGCAGGCTCACCGGCCGTGCGCCCCGACGGGCTCGCCCTGCTCGGGCTGCCGCTGCTGCATGTGCCCGTCGCGGGTATCCCGGTCGCGGATCCGCCGCCGCGGGTGCTGCCCGACATCCCCATACTCCTCGTGCATGGCCGAGATGATCAGATCAGTCCGCTTTCGCTGGTGCGGATGACGACCCGGACGGCCACCCGTGCGGAGCTCACCGTGGTCCCGGGCGGGCACTCGGTGCTGGCCGGGCCGGGTCGGCGCTGCGTGCCGGCCCGCGTTCTCCTGTTCATCGAGGAGCTCATCGACCGCATCGACCGCATCGACGACATCGACGACATCGACGGCTGAGCGCGGACCCGGGCGGTGCTCCCGGGTGTGGTACTGGGCGGATGGGCCTGCCGGCGCGTGCCGGGTGGCCCGTCCGCATCAGGAGATAGTTCAGGGTCGCCTGATGTCAGCGTCCGCTGTACTGTTCAGTACATGGTGAAGCTTGTGGCGCATGGAGAGGTGCTGGCGAGGTTCGGGCACGCGCTGTCCGACCCGACCAGGGCACGGCTCCTTCTGGTGCTACGCAAGGGTCCCTCCTATCCCACGGAACTCGCCGAGATCCTTTCGGTGAGCAGGACGAACCTGTCGAACCATCTGGCGTGCCTTCGGGGCTGCGGCCTCGTGGTCGCGGTGTCCGAGGGCCGGCGGCTGAGGTACGAACTGGCGGACTCCGCTCTCGCGCACGCGTTGGACGACCTGCTCAGCGTGGTCCTCGCCGTGGATCCCGACCACGCCCATGACGACCATGCCCATGACGATCCGCTCGACGCACCCGCGCCGCATCACGTGGAGCTGTCGACGGCGGAGTTCTCCCCGGCCGCCGTGGCCGGGGCCGAGCCCGGCCGTGACGATCGGCCGGACCGGTGAGCTCCTCCGACTCCGAGGCCCGTCGGCGGCGTGACGTTCACGACCATGTTCCGAGGCAGCCCCGGGGCATTGGAGCTGCGGCACCGACGGGTCTGACGGCTCCGGCGGGCGGCGAAGCCGCGGCGCACGGCGGAGACGGCCATGGCCACGGAGGGCACACGCACGGCCTCCGCGGGCCCGCCCACGATGCCGGCGGGCACCACGCCGGCGGGCACCACGCCGGCGGGCACCACGCCGATGAGCACCACGCCAATGAGCACCACGCCGATGAGCACGGTGCCCACGGGCATGGTGCCGACGGGCGCTCGGCACGCAGCTACACCGCCCAGGCCCGCAGGCTGGCGATCGCGACCGCGGCGAACGTCGCGATCGTCATCGGCCAGGGCGCTGCCGGCCTGATCATCGGTTCGGTCGCACTGTTCGCGGACGCGGCGCACAACCTCGCCGATGCCGCGGGCGTCGCGTTCGCCCTGGTCGCACTGAGACTGGCTCGCCAGGAACCGTCCGCCACCCGCACCTTCGGCGGGTTGCGCTGGCCCGTGCTCGCTGCCCAGGCCAACGCCGCCAGCGTGCTGGTGGCCACCACGCTCGTCTGTGTCGAGGCGGTCAGCCGGCTCGCCCATCCCGGGCGCATCGACGGATTCGTGGTGCTGGTGGTCGCGCTGGTAGCGGCCGCCGGCAACGGCCTCAGCGCACTGCTCGTCCACGAGCGGCACGGCGACCTCAACACCCGTGCGGCCGTCATCCACCTGGCTTCCGACTGCCTGGTCTCGGTTGCGGTGGCCGGGGCAGGTCTCGTCATCTGGCTGACGGACGGCTGGTACTGGCTCGACCCGGTGCTCTCGCTCGTGGTCGCGGCGCTGATCGGCGTCCAGGGCCTGCGCCTGCTGGCGCAGACGTCCCGGGTGCTGCTCGAGGCGACTCCTGCCGGCCTGGACCTGGCCGCCGTCCACGGGGACGTGCTCGCGGTGGACGGTGTCACCGGGGTGCATGACATGCACGTCTGGAGCCTGTCGGACCGGGTCTTCGCGGCCAGCGCCCACATCGAGGTGGCCGGGCATCCGACGCTGGAGGAAGCCCGTACGGTCGCCGGCCGCGTCAAGGTGATGCTGGCCGACAAGTACGGCGTCGAGCACGCCACGGTGGAGACCGAGTGCGAGCCGTGTGCGCCGACCGGCAGCGACCCCTGTGGTGTCCGCGCGGTGATGACCCGGCACGCGACCAGGATGGTTCCGGCGCACCGCCACTGACATGCCGGTCGCCGGCGGATGTCCGGGCGACCGCTCCACCCGGCTTCCGGACGGGCACACCCCAGGTACGGGGCTTGTCCGTTCGAGCCGAGGGAGAACCAGGTGAACAGCTCGACGACGTCCAGGACGTCCGGCCAGCAGGCCGACGTCGCGCCGCCGCCCGGGGCGACCCGGCGCGGCGGCGGGGGACACCAGACCACCATGTCCACGGTCGAGACCGCGCACTCGACCCTGTTCTTCGTCTCCGACCGTGTCTTCAAGATGCCCAAACGCGCGGCTGTCGGCAAGGCGGATCTGCGCCGCCGGGAGGCGCGTGAGGAGGCCTGCCGCGCGGAGATCGTCCGGAACCGCCCGTTCGCGCCCGGGGTCTATCTGGGGGTCGCCGACGTCCGGGACAGCGCGGGCGCGCCGGTCGAGCACATGGTGGTCATGCGCCGGCTGCCCAGCGAACGCCGGCTCTCGGAGCTGCTCGCACGCGGCGAGCCGGTCGACGAGCCGCTGCGGGAGGTCGCGCGGGCCCTCGTCACCTTCCACGAGCAGTGCGAGACGTCCGCCGAGATCGCCGAGCACGGGCGGCTGCGGGATCTGGAAGCCGCCTGGCTGGCGGCGATCGAGGGGCTCACACCCTTCCAGGCGACCATGCTGGACGCGGCGGAGATCGCCGAGATCGACGAGCTGGGCCAGCGCTACCTGCGTGGGCGCCGGCCGTTGATCGACGGGCGGGCCGCCTGCGGACGGATCCGTGACGGGCACGGCAACCTGCTCGCCGAGCACGTCTTCTGCCTGGATGACGGGCCGCGGATCCTGGACCGGCTCTCGGCCGACGACGGCCGGCGCATCGCCGACGTCCTGGCGGACGCGTCCATGCTGGCCGTGGATCTCGAGCTGCGCGGCGCGCCGCAGCTGACCGGCCCGTTCTTCCGGTGGTTCGTGGAGTTCGCGGGGGAGACCCACCCGCCCTCGCTCACCCACTTCTACATGGCGCACCGGGCGATCCTGCTTGCCGGGGAGTCCGCGGTACGCGCCCACCTGGGGGATGAGACCGCGGCGGGCGAGGCCCGGCGCCTGGTCCGGATCGCCTTGGAGCATCTGCGCCGGGCCCGGGTGCGGCTCGTCCTGGTCGGCGGAGCGCCCGGAAGTGTCAGAGCCGCCTTCGCGGAGCGTCTCATCCGGGACGAGGACGGCTGGGTGCTCCTCGCCTCGGACGCCATCCGCGGTGAGCTCGCGGTGGAACGCGAGCTTGTGCCACCCGGCGCCGGGGCGCGCCGCGAGGGCCCGGCGGACGCGGACGCGGAGGCGGCGTCGGACTCGGGCCCGGCACGTGAGTTCGGCTCGGATGACGAGGTCCATGCCGAGCTGCTGCGCCGGGCACGTGAGGCGCTGGAGCGCGGCGACAGTGTGATCGTGCAGGCACGCTGGTCGGAGGCCGAGGCGCGGAAGGAGGCGGCCGCCGTCGCCGTGCGGACCTGGTCGGACCTCATCGAGCTCGACAGCTTCGACGCCCGCCTCTCACTCGACAAGGCAGTGCGCGATGGGCGGCTCGCCCTCGGCATCGCATCCTGATCGTGTGCATGTGATTACTTTGGGTATGTCATGGTCGGAAGTCGCGCGGGACGAACGCGCCATGACTCGGCGCAGCGCGAAGGACCGGGCAGTACCGACGGAGGGGGAACTCCCATGACGACGGCTCGAGACATCATGCACGGCGAGGCACGGTGCATCGGGGCGGACGAGTCGCTTACCGATGCCGCCCGCATGATGCGTGACCTCGGTGTCGGGGCGCTGCCGATCTGCGGCGCCGACGACCGGCTGGGCGGGATCATCACCGACCGGGACATCGTCATCCACTGTCTGGCGGAGGGGAAGGACCCGGCGAAGGTCTGCGCCGGCGACCTGGGCCAGGGCAAGCCCTTCTACGTGGGCGCCGACGCCGATCTGGATACCGTGCTCGACCAGATGATCTCGCATCGCGTGATGCGAATGCCGGTCATCGACAACAAGCGGCTCGTCGGCATGATCAGCGAGGCGGACCTCGCCAGGAACCTCCCCGGCGAGAAGATCGGCGCGCTCGTCGAGGCGATCAAGAGCGGGCCGGCTGATCAGCGCTGATCGATACCGCGCCGTGGGCGGGTGTCAGGTCGGATGCGCGCCCACGGCGCTGCGGATCTCGCGTCCGATGCCGCCGCTCTGGCGGGCGCAGTGCGCGCAGCAGAAGAAGCGCCCGGACACCTCCACGCCGTGGCCGATGACCCGGCAGTCGCAGTGCTCACATCGAGGCGCCAGCTTCTGCACGGCGCATTCGAAGCAGTCGAAGTGGTAGGTCTCCCCGGAGACCACACGCACCTCGAAGGCCATCCAGTACTCGTTTCCGCAGGTGTCGCAGGTCCGCAGGGCGGACTCACCGTTCAGCACACCTCCAGACGCTACGTGCAGCACCAGGCTGATCGCATTACGTGGCCGAAGTCGAGGGTTCTCCGGAGGTCTGAGATCAGGCCTTTCCGGGCTCAGGCCTTGAGGCGTGCGGCGAACACGGCGGCCTGGGTTCTGCTGGTAAGCCCGAGCTTGCCCAGAATCGCGGACACGTAGTTCTTCACCGTCTTCTCCGACAGATGGACGCACGCGGCGATCTGTCGGTTCGTCATGCCCTCGGCGATCAGCCGGAGAATCTGCCGTTCCCGTGCGCCGAGCGCGGAGAGCTGCTCGTCCTCGACGGGCTCGTCCCGCAGGCGGGCCAGGACCTTCTGGGTGACGGCCGGGTCGAGCAGCGACCGGCCGGCCGCGATCGTTCGGATCGCCCCCACGAGGTCGTTGCCTCTGATCTGTTTCAACAGGTACCCGGACGCGCCCGCCATGATCGCCGCGAACAGTGCGTCGTCGTCGTCATAGGAGGTGAGGATGAGGCAGCCGACGGTCGGCTGTGTGGAACGGATCTCGCGGCACACCTCGATGCCGTTGCCGTCGGGCAGTCGGGCGTCGAGTACTGCGACATCGGGCCGGGCGGCCGGTATGCGCCGCAGGGCGGAGGCCGCGGTGGAGGCCTCACCGACGACCTCGATGTCCCCGGAGTCCTCCAACATCTCGCGGATGCCCCGGCGGACGATTTCGTGATCGTCCAGGAGGAAGACGCGAACTCCAGTCATGATCAAGAAACTACTCGCCCGAAGGCGCCTGTCGGGCGCCCGGCGAGCAGGTCAGCCGGTATGGACCCCCGTGGGCAGGACTTTTGTCCGGGTGTCCTGATATCGAAAGACACAGTGACATGGTGTGCGTTTCGCAGCGCCCCTCCGGCCTGTCCACGAATATCCGCTCCCGGGCTGGCAGCCATGACATGTCAGCTCAGTCGGTACTGGGTTCTCCGAGAAACCCGATCAGTACGGGCAGGTCGCCGAGCGCGCGCAGAGTGTCATTGAGATGCGTGCAGGTCGAGGTTCCGACGAAGGTCCGGCCGATCGTGCGGCGCAGGTCGGTGGCGGGCATCCCCACGATGCGCCCGGCACTGCCGAGAGCTTCGGGGCACTCGGCTCCCGGAAGCACCCCCGCCCGGGCCTCCGAACGAGTGAACAGACCCGCCTCGTCCACATCGGCGTCGACACCGTACTCGTGCACGACGAACTCACGTCCGGGTGCCTCCAGGTAGGAGTCACGCAGCAGCGCGTCGACCCTGACCGCGACCCCGGGCGTGCCCTGGGCCGGGATGACGTCGATGCGGCGCAGCCGCCGCATGGCGTGCGTCGACATCGGCGGCAACGGATGCCACCCGAGGGGATCCTCCGCCACGGCGAGATCGCCGGCCGGGACACTGATCGGGCGGGCCGGAGACGTTCGATCGCCGGTGGCCTGGTCCCCGCTGCCGCCGGCGTCCCGATCGGCTCGCCGCTCGGCGGACAGACGCGCGAGCAGCCCCTCACGCTGCCACCCGGCGCAGACATCGATCATCGGATTGCCACCCGACTCCGCCCCTGCGTTCGGTCGGGACTCCGAGCGGTGGATGCCGTTGCGCCCCAGCGCCGCCCCCGACACGAGCACCGTGACCGGGACGTCGTCCAGGAGCTGGCCGAGCAGCAGACGGGCCATGGCCATGCGGGCCGTGCCCTGCGCGCTGTCCTCCGGATGGGCCGTGCTGTCAGGCCGGGCCGCGAGCACCTGGCGGGCGGCGGCGCGGAAGCCGGCGCGCGACGAGGTACCGACCAGGCTCGCCAGGCCGGGCACCGCCGGCTCGGATTCGATCTCCAGGATCGTCCCGGGCGCCGCCATGTAGTCGATCACGAGGCGCAGCCGAGCCTCGCCGAGCACGGTGGCGCCGCCGGCCGAGGTGGTCATCAGATCGCGGCCGGTGCTGGTCAGATGCAGCAGGCCGGTGAGGCCCTGCGGGCGCTCCATCATGACCGAGATCGTCCGCCGGACGGAGCCGGGCTGGCGCGCCGGCGTGCCGTGAACCGAGCCGGTGGTGCCGGGCCACAGCCCTGTGTCGTCCGGTGCTGCGTCGTCCGGTGCGGCGGTGACCGGGCGACGGCCGGTGGCGGCGTGCCGGACCCCGACGCCACCGGGCCTGGTGCCGTCCTCGACGGAGCGGGGCCGGCCGGTGGACGGCACGCGAGGAACGGGTCGGCCGGGCGCCGGCCTGAGAGGAGATGCCTGGGCGGCCGAAGGTGCCGTCTGACCGTGCGCCATGCGCATACTCCGATCACTGCTTCCTGCCGCCCGCATCCGACCGGCGCGGCTTCCCGCGGCCCGCGTTCCATGAACCCGTATTCGACGGACGCGACTTCGAGTCCATGGTGGGCGCGGCTATCCGGACCCAAGGGTATGGCGCGCTACCGGCGAATCCGTCCCCTGGCCGTGATGGCGCTTTTCACAGTGACCGCTGTGGGTGTGACCTGCGCCGCGCGATCGTTGGGTCATCCGGCGGCGCAGTGTCACTGGGCCGTTTCCGTCTCACGGCCTGTAGTCAGGGATGGGTCGGGTCCGAGTCGACGACGGAAAATGCTCACTCGCGGTTCTTCCGCGGTGCGGAGTCGACTGTTTGGAATTCAACGGGAAACATGTGATTTCGGTGACGCGGGGGTCTGCGGGAGTCCGGCGGGCCGGGCGAGCCGTGCGGGCGAGGAGGCCAGGTGGGTCGGGTGCGCCAGGTGGTCAAGGAGTGGTCAGGATGTCGGTGTGGTCCGGGGCTGGAAGGCGTCGGTCGGGACCGCCGCGGGCACCGGACTGCCGTATTCCGTGAAGGTGACCTCGAACCTGTCGTTCGCGTCGTTGAAGACCTGCCGCAGCGGTACGGGCTGGCCGACATTCGCGACGTACAACGAGGCCGTCTTCGTGGCGACCCGTACCGCGGGCTGGCCCTGTTCGGTCATCTGCTCGACGGTCGCGTCCTCACCTCCGTCGATGTCGGCCTTCAGGTCCAGGATCGCGTCGGCCGCGCTGCTGATCGACAGGTCGTCGTCGGCCGCACCGACCGGGCCGGTGTTGATCCACTGATCGGTCCTGGCACCCGGATACGGCCCGGCGGCGCTCGGGCCGCGGACGTACGCGACCCCGGCGACCCGCAGAATCTCGACCCGTTGCCCGTTTCCGTCGAGTACGCCGGTGACCGTGCCATCCGCGGTCATCCGTAACTCGGCTGACGAGGGTGAGCCGTCCTCGGTGCCGCGGCCGACATACCGCACGCTGCTGGTCGTTTTCAGCGCCTGGGCCGCGGTCGCGACGATCTCGCTGGCTGGCCTGGACTCGAGACCGTTGCTGGAGCCGGCCGCCAGGCGGTTCGCGGCCGCGGTGGCGGTGGGCTTTTCGGCGCCCTCGCCGCCTCCGCCGCAGGCCGCCAGCGCGAGTGAGAGTCCCACCGCGGCGGTCATGGTGGCTGCCCGAGACAATTGGGTGCGCGGATTACTCATCATCGACCTTTCTGGGCACCGGACCGGCGACGGCGTGGCAGCCCTACTCCGGTGTCGGTGGCCCGGTTGGAAATGGGTGGGTCCCGGTCCCTCGTGCGGAATGCCCACGGGGGACGTCGCGGACGATACGAGCATTTATGAGGACATGCATCAGAACGATTAGTCCACCGCTCGGCGAGTCCCGGCCCGGGTGGCATCGACGCCGGTTCGGTGGACTGACGGTGACTCGGATCTCCGCGCCGGGTGACCGTGGCCGCCAACTCGCACGTTCCGTGAGCTGGCCAAGGAGGGCCCGGGTTCCGGCCCGGGTATCGAGGCCCGGTCCCTCGCGGCCGGCTGTCCAGCGTGCGGCGGATGACCGCCGCGGCCCCATCGTGCCCACGTCCGGCGGCCCGCGAATCCCGCCGGCCCGGTACCCGTGTTCATGGCGGGATTTCCGGGACGACCAGCCTTACCATTCGCAGGCCTGTGGGGGAGTCCGGACAGGAACACCGGCCCGGCTGCTGCCGGCTTTCATCCTGTGCCGGCTGTGTCGGGGAAGGAGGAGTGTCGTTCGAGGCGTTGGGTAATGGGACTCCGCACGCGGTGCCGTCCCCGCGGCCGGGTTCCGCTACCGGTGCCACGCGCCACGAAACGATCGGAAGTGGGGAGCGGCAACGCGCATGTTGTGGTGGATTGGTCCTTTTCCGTCGCAGGTCCGGGCCAAAGGCGTCCCCGGCGGCGCACCGTGAGACGGAAAAGCCTCATTGTCGGTGTTGAAAGACGGGCGAACATCTTGACGGCGCCAGAGACGATGCAGGGGGCCGGCGATTCCGGCCGGCTGCCGCCGGTGTGGAACGTGCGGCAACGCGATCCGCATTTCGTGGGGCGGGACGACGAGCTCGTCCGCATCCATCGGGCGCTGCGCGGGGCGGCTACGCCCGACGGCGCCGTGGGAGCACGCGGCGTCGGCATTGTCTGCGCCGCCGGGGCGGACGAGGCCGGCGGAGTCGGCCGCTCCGAGCTGGCCGTCGAGTACGCCCATCGCTACCACGGCTGCTACCGCCTGGTGTGGTGGGTGGACGCGCAGACCCCGGCGCGGGCCGAGTCGTGTCTGCTGGGCCTGGCCGCGATCCTCGTGCCGGCCGTGACGGGGCCGGGTACCACCGTGCTGCGGGGGCTCTGGGCCGAGCTGGCCCGGCGCGCGGACTGGCTGCTGATCTACGACGACGTCGACGCGCCGCTGGACCTGGGGATCGCCGCACCGCCCGACACGGGGCACGTCATCATGATCGGCCGTGCGCCCGAGGTCGGCCGGCTCATGCCGACCCTGGTGGAGCTCGGTGACCTCGAGCGGGCCGATTCGATCCGGCTGCTGCGGCGACATGACACCCGGGCCGGTGAAGCGGAGGCGGCCCTGCTCGCGGCCACCGTCGGGGATCTGCCGCTCGCGCTCGCGCAGGCCGGTCGCTTCCTGGCCGGGACAGGGCTGTCGATCGCGGCCTACCTGCGCCTGCTCGACGAGCGGCACGTGCCCGGGACGGCCGAGGCAGCCGAGGCAGCCGAGGCGGCTGGGGCGGCTGGGGCTGCGAGCGAGGCCTCCGGCGGCGGCGGTCTGCCCAGGATCGTGGCCACCAGCCGTGCCTGGCTGGAACGTGACAGTCCGGCCACGGCAGAGATCCTGGACGGACTGGCGTTCCTCGCGACCGCCCCGTTTCCTCTCGTGGTTGCCGACGGCGTCGACGTGATCGGCGGTGAGCTGCTCCGGCTCGGGCTGGTCTGGCGCGACGAGGCCGGGATCCGGGTGCACCCGCTGGTGCGGAGATGGCTCCGGGCAGGGCTCGGGGGCGAGGATCGGCGGCGCCGAGCGCTGCGCGGCGCGCTGCGGCTGCTCACCCTCGCCGGCCGCGATCTTCACGACGGCGCTGAGGCGGGTCACTGGTCCCATCTCACGCGGCTCGAGCCGCACGTACGTGCCGTCTCGGCCTGGATGGACACGGCCGGCCCGGCCGGGGCCGAGGTGGAAAGCGCGGAGTTCCGTCGGCTGACGTTGCTCGTCGTGGGTTTTCTGCGTCGCTCGGGGCGGTACGAGGACGGCCGCGGGCTGAGCGGGCCCGTGCGATGCCGCTGGGCCAGGGACCTCGGGCCGGATCACCCGGATGTGCTCACCGCCGCTGTGGTCGAGGCCTCGATCCTGCTGGACGGCCTTGGCGTGGACGGCCTTGGCGTGGACGGCGGCCGCGCCACCGAAACCGGCTTCGGTGGCGCGGCGGCGCCGTCGGCAGGACCGGTACCAGCAGCAGGGCCAACAGCACCGGCTGTGACGGCCGCGGCGGTGACCGCGCAGATGCTTCTGACGCAGGCGCACAGCCGCCGGCTGCGGACACTTGGCCCGGACCATCGCGAGGTGCTCGTCGTGGCGAGCAGCCTCGCCCGCGCACACGGCGAGATCGGTGACCGCGGCGAGGCGGTGCGGCTGTACCGGGACACGCTTGGCCGCCAGCGCGACCGGTTCGGCCCGGACGATCCCGACACGTTGCGGTCGGCGCACGGCCTCGGCGACATCCTGGCCCGGCTCGGGGAGTTCGCGGAGGCTGACGTCCTGCTTCGGGACACCCATGCTCGGCGAGCCCGCCGGTGTGGCACCGACCACCTGGACACCCAGACCACCGCACTCGTCCTGGGGGTGGCTCTGCGTGGTCTCGGTCTGCCATGCGAGGCCCGTGTTCTCCATGAGCGGGTATTGGCATGGGCTCGGCGACAGCTCGGCTACGAGCACCCTCAGACCCTGGACGCCGCTCTGCAGCTTGCGCTGGACCTGGTGGCCCTCGGCGAGGTGGGCCGGGGGCGGGATGTCTTCACCGAGGTGATCGGCTGGGAGGTGTTCGGCTGGTTCGACGAGCCACCGACGGGCCCGGGCACGTCGGTGCCGCGGTGGGCGGCACGCCATCGGACCGAGATCGCGAAACTTTGGTCGGGCGGATGATCGGCCATCCCGCCTTCTGCACCGGCGGTCTGTTTGGGCTACCGTTCGATTAGTAGTAAAGATATATCGAATAATGTCGTCGCGTCCTGCTGGCGTCGACCGCGTGGGCCCTGGTTGGCCGGGTGATCGTGACGGCGCCGGTGACCGTGAGTGCGCGGTGCGCGGCCCTGGCTCCTGTGGGGCACCGGTCGAGCCGCCCGCGAACGCGCAGCGCAGGGAGGCGTGACCGGATGAAGGAAGCTGACCGTCGTACCAGTGTGATCAGCGCGTGACCGGGGTGGCGCGTCCGTCGGGCCCGCAACTGCCCCCGGTGGAACGGCTCCGGCCGGGTCTGTGGAGCATCCCGGTCCCGCTGCCGACCGCCGGGCTGACCCACGTCTTCATGTATCTGTTCGAGACCGATCGCGGTGCCTACGTGATCGACTCCGGCTGGGACACCGACGCGGCCTTCGCCGCCGTCGAGGCGGGGCTGGCCGTCGCCGGATACTCCGTCACGGATCTGCGCGGCATCATGCCCACCCACATGCATCCCGACCACTACGGACTCGCCGGGCGGCTGCGGGAGGCGTCCGGGGCCTGGATCGCGTTGCATCCCGCGGACGCCGCGCTGCTGCGCGCGCACCCGCTCGAACCGGCGGATCTGTTCCGGAACCTCAACGCGGAGATGCTGCGTGCGGGCGCACCGCCGAGCGCCATGCGCGCGTTCACCGTCGAGAAGCTGCCACCCGGTCCGTTCCCGGCCGCTGCCAGCCCGGACATCCTCCTCGACGACGGCGACCGCCCGGACGTCCCCGGCTGGGACCTGCGGGCCGTCTGGACACCGGGGCACTCCCCGGGGCATCTGTGCTTCTGGGAGCCGGCCAACCGGCTGCTGCTCTCCGGCGATCACGTGCTGCCCCGCATCACGCCGAACATCCCGTTCGGCGCCGCGGTCGGGGATGATCCGCTGGGGGACTACCTGCGCTCCCTGGACAAGGTCGACGCCCTGCCCGCCGAGGCCACGCTCCCCGCGCACGAATACCGCTTCGACGGCCTGACGGACCGGGTCGCGCAGCTGCGCAGGCATCACGACCAGCGCTTCGGCGAGGTGCTGGCCACGTTGGACGATGGTCCGGCGACCGCCTGGGAGGTCGCGAGCCGGATGGAGTGGTCACGGCCCTGGGACGAGATCGAGGGCTTCATGAAACGCAGCGCCGTGGCCGAGGCGCTGGCGCACCTGCGCGCCCTGGAGCGCCGCGGCGTGGTCGCGGAGCGTGCGGGCGAGCCGCCGACCTGGCGTCGCCGTGCCGCGGTGACCGACAGCTGAGCCGAGGGTCGTGACCGATATCTGCTCGGTCCGCATCAGTCAGTAGTTATGGTCCCGAGCTGGTCCGGATGTCGCCAACCTGGACCACCGAAAGTGTAGTCAGCACTGATCCTCTTCGCCGATATTTCCTCTTGCCGAGGACGGATCCGGAGTTCGCCACTACGATTTGGACGATGATCGTTGCGAGTGGGCTTCGTCGTTCAGACAACGGTGCGGCATTGTTCCACCGGCTCCGTGAGGGGGTTCTTACGCTCGATCCGGTCGTTGAGGGAATGCTCGGTCACACGGCTGGCACGATTGTGTGGGGTGCGCTGATGGAAATCGGCGCCGCGGAGGGAACGGTAACGGTCGTCTCGTTGGCCGACGGCACCACGAGCCTGTACGCGAGTGCTGGCGGCGGTGCGGTCGGGGGCGGTGCCCACGGCACGGTGGTCGCCGCCACCCGCCGCTTCCTGCAGGTGACGGAAGCACACCTGACCAGCTTCGAGGCGGACGGCGAGCGAGCGCCGGCACCGGCGGCGGGCCGCATCGTGTTCAGGGCGCTGACCTACGGCGGGCGCCGATACGCCGAGGCGGCCGAGAAGGACCTCCGTGAACCCGGCCACAGCCTTTCCCCGCTTTATCGGGCCGGGTATGCCGTAATCAGCAGGCTACGTTTCGTCGAGGCCGTCGGGGCATTCTAGGCGGCGACAGGTCGTGCTGCTTCCAGTCACCCCCGAGGGATGATCCGGTGGCGCCGCGTGATTTCTGCGTAAATCTTCTCCTGTCGTCGAAACGGTTGATGTGTTCGACGGCGTCAAGGGATCGGCTCTCCTCTTTTCGCCGTGATCCGCGGATGGAACGGTTTGTCGGGCCAGGCGTGGGGGCCGCGTCCGATCTGGGCGCTGATGTTCCGGGGTCGTCGCCGGGAGTGGCGGTTGGGCCGCATGGCTGCGCGTGCCCGGCGAGACGGCTACCGCCCCGCCCCTGGAGTCACGAGTAATATACGCTCAGTGACAATGAGCTGCTCGGGCTCGTTGCTTCATGGCGCACGACGGAGGGAACGGCCCCATGGCGACCAGTTCATCGGAGACCAGCGCGTCCAGTAACGGTGCGGGCGCCGTGGGCGGCCTCGCGCACCGGCCCGGTCCGATGCCGACCTTCACCGCTCCGACCGCCGTGGCTCCGGCCGCACCTGCGACCGGCGGGTCCGCGGCGACGTCCAGCGCGGAGACGAGGAAGGCCGCCGGGGCAGCCGGGTCGACCAACGGCGCCGAGCAGGTTCCCCCGAGCACCTCGAAGCCCGCCAGCGCTTCGAAGCCCGTCACCGCCTCGAAGTCGACCGGCGCTTCCGCGGCGGTGACGGTGCCCAGGGAGACCTCGGCTGCCGGGGCCACCTCGGCCGCCAAGCCCGCGGCCGCCAAGTCGTCGGCCAGCAAGTCCTCGGCCGCCAAGCCCGCGGCCGCCAAGGCGTCCGCCAACAAGGCGTCGACCGCCAAGCCCGCCGCTACCAAGTCCGCGGCGGCCAAATCGGCGTCGGGCAAAGCGTCGGCCGGCAAGCCCGTGCCTGCCAAGCCCTCCGCCGCCAAGCCCTCCGCCGCCAAGACCAAGGCGACCAAGGTCAAGGCGACCAGCGCTCCCGGGGCGACGACCGGCACCGGGGCGCCCTCGGGGCCGGCGAAGGCGACATCAGGTGGCGCGAAGACGGTGCCCGCGGCGCGCGTCGGTGGGAGCCCGGCCCAGCCCATGACGGCGTCGACCGGTAGCTCGACTGCCTCCCCGACAGGGAAATCCGCCGCTACCGAGGCGCTTGCGAAGCGGCGATCCGCCTCCGCTGCCTCCGCTCCCGGAGGCTCCGCCTCCCGGTCCACAACGTCCCGGTCCACAACGATCCGAGCGACGGCACCCCGGGCGACGTCGAGCCGCACCGCGCCGGCGCGGACTGCGACGACTCGCGCCACGACGCCGCGGGCCGGTGCGTCACGCTCCGCGGTTGCGCGGGCCACGACGTCCCGTGCCACGCCCTCCCTCACGGCGACGACGCGCACGACCGCCCCCCGGAGCGCCGCGAAGGCGCGGACGTCGGCCGGTGCCGCCCGCACCGCGCGTCACGTGTCGGTGACGGCCGGCTTCCCGAGGTCGGTCGCGTCCAGGATCGCTTCTGTCGCCTCGGTGGGGTCCGGGGCGACGGGGTCCGCCGCGAACACGATCGGGAGCGCGGTGGGCGGCGCGATCGGATCCGCCGTCCGCAGCCGTCGGCCGAATCACGACGAGCGGGTGGTGGTGCTGCATCTGCCCTACGTCACCGCCCGGCTGGAGATGGCACCGCCGCCGAAGGACGACGGGCGCCACCTCGGGCCCGTCCCGATCCCCTCGGCGAAGATGACGGCGTACTACATCGGGCTGGGGACACTCGCGGCGGTCGAGGCGATCGAGTGGCCGATCGCGGCCGCGCTCGCCGCGGGAAGCTACGTGGCCCAGCGCACGCGCGCGACGGCGACGGCGCACCGATAACGTCGTGTCCATGCACGGGACCTCGCGGTGAACTGGACCGAAGGCACGATCCTCGGGCTGGTCCAGGGACTCACCGAGTTCCTGCCGGTCTCGTCGAGCGCGCATCTGCGGGTCGTGGCGGCGCTGGCCGGCTGGGACGACCCCGGTGCGGCCTTCACCGCCGTGACCCAGATCGGCACGGCGGCGGCGGTGATCGTCTACCTGCGTTCGGACATAGCCCGCCTCGGTCGTGCCTGGTTCGGATCGCTGCCCCTGTCGGCGGGCAGCACCGGGGCCGACGCTCGGGACACCGAGGCTCAGGCCGCCGATGCCCGGCTCGCCTGGCTGATCGCGTTCGGCACCGTTCCCATCGGAGCCTGCGGCTACCTCTTCGAGGATGTGGTGAAGGGCCGGCTGCGTGACCTGCGGCTGATGGCCGGCGCCCTGGCCGGCGTCGGCCTGCTGCTCGGCGCCGCGGACCGCTGGGCGGATCGCCGGCCCGGTGATCGCAAGCCCCTGGCGGAGCTGTCCGCCCGCGACGGCCTGCTGATCGGGCTGGCGCAGGCCACCGCGCTGATTCCCGGAGTGTCACGGTCCGGCGCGACCATCGGCGGCGGGCTGGTGCTGCGGTACTCGCGTGAGGCCGCGTCGCGCTTCTCCTTCCTGCTCGCCGTCCCCGCGGTCGCGGTGTCGGGGGCGTTCGGGCTGCACCGGCTCTACCGTGAGGCGAGGCAACCGACGTCCACCGTGGCCTGGGGCCCGCTGGCGGGTGCGAGCGTGGTGGCGTTCCTCGTCGGGTACGCGGCGATCGCCTGGTTCCTGCGGTACGTGGGCGGGAACGACTTCACGCCCTTCGTCGCGTACCGCGTCGGCCTGGGGCTGCTGCTCCTGGCCCTCGTGCTCGCCGGACGGACCGAGGCCATCCCGGCCGCGTGATCGGGGTTGGGGCCGGTGCGGCTCAGTCCAGCGCGGCCAGCGCGAGACGGGCGGCGGCCCGAAGCCGGTCCGCGTCCGGCGCTGCCCGCGCGACGACACGGACGCCCTGCATCACGACGAGCAGGAAGTTGGCGATCTCATGCGCGTCCTTGTCCGGGGCGAGCTCGCCCTGCGCCTGGGCTCGTAGCAGGGAGGACAGCAGCGCCGTCTCCACCACGGTCCAGCTGACCGCCACCTGACGGGCGACCTCGGGTTCGCGTGGGGCGAGTTCGACGGCGGCGTTCACCACCAGGCAGCCACGCCGGTCCGGGTCGGTGAGTGCCTCGTCGATCCAGCTCCGGACGAACGCGCGCACCGCCGGCAGGGCCGGCCCAGGCTGGGCGAGGGCGGTGACGAAACCCGCCTCGCTGCGGAGCAGATAGCGCCGCAGGGCGGCCAGGTACAGATCGTGCTTGCTACCGAACGTGGCGTACAGGCTGGCGCGACCGATCCCGAGATGCTCGACGAGGTCCGTCATCGAGGTCGCCTCGAATCCCCGTGCCCAGAAGAGGTCCATCGCGCGCTCGAGCACCACGTCGGGGTCGAATTCCCTCGTCCTGCCCATGGACGCGAGACTAACAAGACCGAGCGGTCAAGAAAAGGTCGTGGCCGGGGTGATGAGAGCGTCCGGTCTGGCTTTCGGGGTACTGGCCGCGTCGATCTGCCGCAGCGCGTGGGCGGTGTCCGCTCCCGTCGCCGGTGTTGATCACTGTCCGGGCCCGGCCTGGGCTTGTGGATGGGTTCTAGACCGATCGTTTCGGATCGTGTTACCGTGCGCTCGCGTGGTTATGCAGCTCGAGCGTGCTGCCGCACCCCGAATAGTGGAATGTCTGTTCTCTTATGTGGACCCTTGCTGCTGAGGTGCCGGCTGGCATCGCCCGCCAGGTCCGCCAGGTCCGCCAGGACGAAGGAGTTGCGTCATGGGCGCACGTTTCACCGACAAGGTCGTCCTCGTCACCGGCGGCGGCGGAGCCCTGGGCCGGGCGGCCGCGCTGTCGTTCGCGGGCGAGGGCGCGACCGTGGCCGTCGCCGCCCGCACCGAGGGCTCGGCGAAGGAGACCGTGAGCCTGATCGAGGCCAACGGTGGGAAGGCCTCCGGCGTCGTCGTCGACGTCACCAGGTCCGAAAGCGTGAAGGCCATGGTGGACACGGTGGTCGCCCGGCACGGTGGCCTGCATGTCGCGTTCAACAACGCCGGCGTGCTCGGCGGTGGCACGCCGGTCGGTGACCACGACGAGGACGTGTGGAACCAGGTCCTGGCGGTCAACCTGACCGGTGTCTTCCTCGCGATGAAGTACGAGACCGCCTACCTGGCAGCCAACGGCGGCGGCACCATCGTGAACACCGCCTCCAACCTGGGCGCCCACTGGCGGCTGGCCGGAATGAGCGCCTACGCGACGTCCAAGGCGGGAGTCAGCTTCCTGACCCGTACCGCCGCGCTGGAGTACATCGGGCGAGGGGTGCGCATCAACTCCATCAGCCCCGGGCCGATCGACACCCCGATGTCCTACCTGGCGGGCGAGAACCGCGAGCAGCGGGACGCCCGACTCTCGCCGACCGTGCCGCTCGGCCGGGTCGCGGACCCACAGGAGATCGCCAACGCCGTGCTGTGGCTCGCCTCGGAGGAGTCGAGCTACGTCGTCGGCCACGACCACGTGATCGACGGCGGCGCCACGGCCTGATGGGAGCCACCGGGCCGCGCACATCGCCTGGGAAGAGGGCTGGATCTGACCGGATGCCTCCCAGCGATGCGCCCTCCGGTTCCTGGGCGGGCGGGCCGGCCGAGTGCCGGCCGGTCGGGCGTCGACTGGTCGGGCGGCATCGTCGCGATGAACGGGTTCGTCGCGATGAGTGGGCGAGTGGCGTCGGTGGGGCGTCCAATACGGTGGGGTCGGCGGGGGCACCCGCCTAGCCTGAGCGCCGACCAGTCCCCTCCGGAGGTAGCTGATGGACCGCCCAGTGGCCACGTCGCCCGACTCCACCGGGCCCACCGCCGCCGGTGACGGGGCCGAGGAGCCGGACGGGGCGACCAGCGGTGACGTCGACGGCGCCGGTGGCGCCGCGGAGCTCTCCGCGCGGGGGCTGAACGCCGCCGAGGTCGCGGAGCGGGTCGCGGACGGCCGGGTCAACGACGTTCCGGTCCGGTCCAGCCGGTCGGTCGGCGAGATCATCCGGGCGAACGTCCTCACCCGGATCAACGCGATCATCGGTGTGCTCTTCGTGTTCATCGCGATCGTGGGCCCGATCCAGGACGCGCTGTTCGGTGGCGTGATCATCGCCAACACGCTGATCGGTGTCATCCAGGAGATCCGCGCGAAGCGGACCCTGGACCAGCTCGCCGTCGTCGGGGAGGCACGGCCGCTCGTGCGCCGCGACGGCGTCGCCGCGGAGCTGGCGGCGGCCGAGATCGTGCTCGACGACGTGATCGAGCTCGGTCCGGGCGACAAGATCGCGGTGGACGGTCTCGTGCTGGAGGCGGGCAGCCTCGAGGTCGACGAGTCGCTGCTCACCGGTGAGGCCGACCCCGTCCACAAGCAGCCCGCTGACCAGGTGATGTCCGGCAGCTTCGTGGTGGCGGGCACGGGTGCGTTCCGCGCGACCCGGGTCGGCCGGGCCGCCTACGCCGCGCAGCTCGCCGAGGAGGCGAGCCGCTTCACCCTGGTCAACTCCCAGCTCCGCAACGGCATCAACACGATCCTGCGGGTCGTCACCTGGATGATCATTCCCACCGGGATCGCGCTGGTCATCAGCCAGATCACGGTGAACGACGACGATCTGGCGGAGGGGATCCGGCGGATGGTCGCCGGGCTCGTCCCGATGGTGCCCGAGGGACTCGTGCTGCTCACCTCCGTCGCGTTCGCGGTCGGCGTGGTGCGGCTCGGGCGCCGGCAGTGCCTCGTTCAGGAGCTCCCGGCGATCGAGGGGCTGGCCCGGGTCGACGTCGTCTGCCTCGACAAGACCGGGACCCTCACCGAGGCGGCGATGGACGTCGCCGAGCTGCGCCTCGTCGACCCCGGCCCGACGCCCTCGGAGGCGTCGCCCTCGGACGCGGCCCCACCGGAGGCGTCGCCCTCGGACGAGACCGCGCCGGATGCGCCGACCACGGATGCGCCGACCACGGATGCGCCGGCCTCGGAGGGAACGACGTCGGATGCGCCGGCCACGGGCGCAGCGGTGACGCGTGCGACGGTCGGCGCCGTGCTCGGCGCGCTCGGTGCCGCGGACAGACGGCCCAACCCGAGCATGCAGGCCATCATCGACTCCTACCCCGCCCAGGACGGCTGGACCGTCCGCGGCGACGTGCCGTTCTCCTCGGCACGCAAGTGGAGCGGTGCGGCGATCGCCGACCCCACCGGCGCGGTGACCGCCTGGCTCATCGGCGCACCGGACGTCCTGCTGCCCGCCGGCCACCCGGCGCTCTCCGAGGTCGACGAGTTCGGCGCGCGGGGCCTGCGGGTGCTGCTGCTGGCCCGGTTCGGCGACGACCTCGCCGCGGCGGCCGACGATCCGGGCGGCGTTCCCGACCGCACCACGCCGGTGGCGCTGGTCGTCATCGCGCAGCGGCTGCGCCCCGAGGCGTCGGACACGCTGCGCTACTTCGCCGAGCAGGGTGTCGCCGCGAAGGTCATCTCCGGGGACAACGCGCTGTCCGTCGGCGCCGTCGCCCGCACGCTCGGCCTGCCCGGCGCGGACGACCCCGTGGACGCCCGGACCCTTCCCGAGGACCGCGACGCCCTGGCGGACGTCCTGGAAACCCATTCGATCTTCGGTCGGGTCAGCCCGAACCAGAAGCGGGAGATGGTCGCCGCCCTGCAGTCCCGGGGGCATGCCGTCGCGATGACCGGTGACGGCGTCAACGACGTGCTGGCGCTCAAGGACGCCGACATCGGCGTGTCGATGGGCTCCGGCAGCCAGGCGACCCGGGCGGTCGCGCAGATCGTCCTGCTGAACAACAGCTTCGCCACCCTGCCCTCGGTCGTGGGGGAGGGGCGGCGGGTCATCGGCAACATCGAGCGGGTCGCGAACCTCTTCCTGACCAAGACGGTCTACTCGGTGCTGCTCGCGATCGTCGTCGTGATCACCCAGGTGCCGTATCCGTTCCTGCCCCGGCATCTGACGCTGCTGGGCTCCCTGACGATCGGCATTCCTGCCTTCTTTCTGGCCCTGGCCCCGAACGCGGAACGGGCCCGCCCGGACTTCGTCGGCCGGGTCCTGTCGTTCGCGCTGCCGGCCGGCATCATCGCCGGGACGGCGACCCTGATCTCCTACTTCGTCGGCCGTTCGATCTACGACGATCTGGACGCCGAGACGTCCATGGCGACCCTGACGCTGTTCCTGGTGGCGCTGTGGGCGCTGGCGATCGTGGCTCGTCCGTACACGTGGTGGCGGATCCTGCTGGTCGCCGTGATGGCGGGGGCGTTCGCGCTGGTACTGGTGGTGCCGTTCGGCCAGGAGTTCTTCCAGCTGTCGCTGGTGGGCACCACCGGGCCGTGGACGGGGGTGGCGATCGCCGCCGGGGCCGGGCTGCTCCTGGAGATCGCCTGGATCTTCATCCGCCGCCGTCTCGACCGCGCCACCGCTGGCGAGGCCGCCGGCCGCAGGCCCGCCGCACGCCAGGGCGCGGCGCGCTGACGGCGTACCGACGGCGCAGTGGCAGAGGCTAGGGCTCGGTGTCGGTCGGCGTGCGGTAGATCCCGGTGTGTTCGGCAGTGGCGATCGTCTCCTGCTGCGTGCCGGACGGAACGTAGTGGGTGATCTCCTGGCCGAAGGCGGCGTTGAGCAGCCAGTCGGTCGCCACCCGCAGCCGGTTCGCGGTCGCCGGGAGTGACGCCAGGTGGTAGCCGCGGGTCAGCAGGGCCGCGGGTGGCCCGCTCAGCGTGACACCGAAAGGGTTCGCCACCGCGTCACGGCCACCGAGATCCACGACGAAGCCCAGGTCACGATGTCGGTAGGGGCGCGGCGACCCGACGCCGAGCGACGCCGCGACGTTGCGGGCCGCCGCCGCGCCCTGGCGGACGGCGTGCTGGGCGGTCTGACCGGCGGGCGCACCGCCGCGGGCCGAGTCCGGCACCGCGGCGATGTCACCGAGAGCGAAGACATCCTCGACCGACGGCACCCGGAAGAACTCGTCGGTCACGATCCGGCCGTGCACGGTCGGCAGGCCGAGCGCCGCGGCGAGCGGGCTGGCGCACACACCGGCGCACCATACGACGGTGTGGGTCGCGACCCGGGTGTGCCGGCGGACGCCGGACCCGCCCTCGGCGAGGGTGACCGAGTCCGGGCCGATCCGCACGGCCGACGTGCCCAGACGCAGCTCGATCCCGCGCCGGGACAGCACCCGTGCCGCGCGCCGACCGAGCGCCGGGGCGAGATCGTGCAACAGGTGGGGGGAGTGGTCCACCAGCAGCCAGCGGACGTCCGCCGGCCGCAGGCGTCGGTAGGCCGCCGCGGCCCGCCGGGTGAACGCCGCCATCTGCGCGGCCAGCTCCGTGCCGGTGTAGCCGCCGCCGACCACGACGAACGTGCACAGCGCGCCGCGCCGGCGCGGGTCGTCGGTGGCGTCGGCGAGCTCCAGCCGGGACAACACGTGGTCACGCAGCGCCACGGCCTCGTCGAGGTTCTTCAGGCCCAGGGCATGCTCGGCGAGTCCCGGAACGTCCGGTGTCGCCGTCACCGAACCGGCGGCGATGACCAGCCGGTCCCAGGCGATCGCCCGGGTCGACCCGTCGGCGGCACGCACGGTCACCGTCCGCCGGCCGACGCTGGCCGCTGTCGCAGCCGGGGCTGCCATCGCGGCCGGGGCTGTGAGGCCAGCCGGGGCGGCGATGCCGCCAGCCGGGGCTGCCAGGTCAGCCGAGGCCTGCGCATCGGCCGGCGCCGCCAGATCCGCCGCGACCGCGTCACCGAGGCACAGCAGGGTCCGCCGCAGCACGGCGGGCAGCGACACGGCGAGATGACGGGGCTCGACCGTGCTGGCACAGACCTGAGGTACCAGCGAGGTGTACAGCAGGTGATCCACCGGGGAGACCACGATCAGCTCGGCCCGGTCGGCGGGCAACAGCGCCTCGAGCCGGCGCAGCAGGCGCAGCCCGGCGAAGCCGCCGCCGAGCACGACCACCCGGGGCCTGGCCACCTGCTCCCGCCCGCGGGCCACCGGCCAGGTGGGCGTCGGGGCAGTGGATGTCCGAACGGTGGCGGATGTCCGAACGGCGGCGGACGTCGGGACCTCCCGCGTGCCCGGGACCGACCTGACCACGGTTGCCCCCTCGAATGATATGACTGTCGACATGACCGGCGAAAAGTCCACGGTGGATGCTGTCGCGGCCTTTGTCGGCGGCTTCGGTGTGCGTTCGCGACCGCTCCGCGAAATTCTCTCGCTGTTGACCCGGGGCAGCCAGCCGATCGAGGCGCTCATCGCCCTGACGGCGACCCCGCGAAGGGCTGTGGAGGACCTTCTGCGCAGTATTGGGGGCGACCTCGAAGAAAGTCCCGAAGGGCTGCGCATCCGACCGGAGCTCACCGCCCGGTACCGAGAATTCTTCGGGCTGGGCGAGCTGGCCGTGCCAGCCGACGACCAACTGGCCGGCACCGCGCGGGCCGCGGGCCTCGGCCCCGCCGAAGGCCTCGACGCCACCGACGGGGTCGGCCCCGCCGCGGATCCCGAGTCCGCCGCGCGGGTGCGGGCGCTGGCCGCGCTGATCGAGGGGGCGCCCGCTCCGCGCCGTGACCTCGACCATGTCGCCGCCACGGCGCCGACCCTGGCCCGCCGCGCGAGCTGGCTGTGCTCCACCTACGATCTCGCCGGTCGGCGGGTGCTGTTCGTCGGCGACCATGATCTGACCTCGGTCGCGCTGGCCCGGGTCTGCCCGCGGGCCGACATCACCGTGGTCGACCTCGACGAACGGACCCTTGCGTACATCGACGCGACAGCCCGTTCGGAAGGCCTCCCGATCCGTACCCTTTTCGGTGACCTGCGATTCATGCTCCCGCCCGCGGCACGGGAATGGGCGGATCTCGTCTTCACCGACCCTCCGTACACGCCGGATGGTGTCGGGCTGTTTCTGGGGCGCGGCCTTTCGGGCCTGCGGGACAAGGTGAACGGCGTGGTGGTCGTCGCCTACGGGCACAGCCGCCTCCATCCGATGCTGGGATTTCAGGTCCAGCAGTCCGCGCAGCAGCTCGGCGTTGTTTTCGAGACAATTCTCCCGGCCTTCAACCGCTACCACGGGGCGCAGGCGGTGGGCAGCGCGAGTGACCTGTACGTGTGCGCGCCGACCAGCCGGACCTGGAAGGTCCTCGACCGGGTGTCCGAAGGTTTCGGGACCCGCATCTACACCCACGGCCGCCAGTCGGTGGAAAGCGCCGCCGGCGCGGACCGGGCCGCTGGAGACGGCGGCTCCACGGCGACCCGGGCCTCCGCGCCGTCCGCATCACCCGCGTCACCTGCTGCACCCGCTTCGCCGCCTTCGAGTGCATCCAGGCCGGCCACGGTGATCGGCGAGACGGCCGGGCCGCCGGGAGCCCGCCGGCTGGGGCTACGGGTGCTTTTCGCCGGTTCGGACTATCTGCGCGATCTCGATGCCGATGCGGCCTTCGAGGTCGACCTCACCGCGGATCCCGGGCCGTTGCTCCTGCGTGGGCTGCTGGCCGTGACCGGGGCGCATGCTCGGTTCCTGGTGCCGGCGGACCATCCCGACGTCTCCACCCCGGCCGCCCGCGCCCAGCTCGCGGATCTGCTGGCCGCGAAATACCGGCTGAGCTTCCCGCCGTCGTCGTCGCCCTCGTCGGGCGGTGCGCGGCACGTGACCGTCGAGGCGGCGTTGATCGACCCAGAGGGGGCCGCCAGCGCCGATCTCCTCGCCCGGTGGTTGCTGGAACGTGCCCACGGCCGGATCGGGAACGTCCTGCGTGAAGGTGTCATCCGCGTCGCGGCGCGGGACGGGCGAGCACTGTCGAAGAACGAGGCCCGGGCCGTCGTCCGCGCCCTGGTGGGCGAGGCCGAGCAGGACGTCCTGACGTTGACCCTGGTGGAGACGCCGCGGGGGCGGCTGGAACGCCTGCTGAGCGCGCTGCGGGCCGCACCGGCCGGGTTCGGTGTGGGCTGAGGGCTCGTCGGGGCCGGCCGGGGCCGTCGGGGCCGGCCGGGCCCGACGGGTCGCCGGCGGCGCGGGCACCCGGCGGTCGTACCGTCCGTCCTTCTACCGCTGGTAGAACGTAGACTCTGCCCGGTGCAACGAGGATCGTTCGCCCCGGCTTCCCGCCCGGCACCCGCGGCACTGACCGCGCTGCTCCTGCTGGTCCTCGCAGCCCTGCTCGCGGCGCCTCGCGCCGCGTGGGCGCACTCGACGGTGCTGCGCACGGAGCCAGGCGACGGCTCCACCGTCAACGCGCCGCCCGACCGGATCTCCCTCGTCTTCAACGAACCCGTCTGGACGGACTACGCGACGGTCGTGGTGACCGGCAGCGACGGCCGGACCCTGCAGACCGGCCCGCCGCAGGTCATCGAGACAACCCTGACGGTGCCGCTGCGCGGCGCCACACCTGGCGAATACCACGTAACGTGGCGCGTGGTCTCCGCCGACGGTCACCCGATCACCGGCGAGTTCTCCTTCACGGCCACCGCCGCGGGCCCGGCCGCGAGCACGACCGCGACGGCGACCGCAGGGCCGGCCACGAGCGCATCGGCCTCCGCGTCCGCACCTGTGTCGACGTCGGTGGCCGCGGGGGCCGCCGCCACGACACCGCCGGCGCAACCGGCTCCCCCGAAGGAGGGCGAGGACTGGTGGATCATCGGCCTCCTCATCGCCGCACTGGTCGCCCTGGGCGGCGCGTACGTGGTGTTCCGGCGACGGAAGCGGGAGTAGCCCGATGACCGCTCCGCTGCTCGCCCTGGGCGCCCTGCTTGCACTGATCGCGGTCCTGGTGACGGTCGCCACCAATCCCACCGTGGCGACCCTGCCCGGTCTGCCGGACGCCGGCACGCTCACCCACTGGGGCCTGCCGCTCTCCCGGGTCGTGGGGGAGATCGCCTCGGTCGGCGTGGTCGGCTGGCTGCTGGCCGCGGCGGTTCTCATTCCGTCCAGGGACGGCCGGCTCGGCGCCGCCGCCCGCGGGCACGCCCGCGCCGCCGCCCTCGCCGCCGCGGTCTGGCTGGCCGCGACGCTGGCGGAGCTCGTCTTCACCGCCTCCGACATCTCCGCCCGCCCGGCCGGCGACGTCCTCGACCCGTCCGCGCTGCGCTCGTTCGTGAGCGCGACGTCGCAGGGCAAGGCCCTGGTCGGCGTGGCCGCGGGCGCGCTGGTCATCGTGCTGATCGCGCCGACACTGATGTCGACGGTGGCCGCCGGCTGGCTGCTGGCGCTGGCCGGCGTCGCGCTGCTCCCGCCGGTCTTCACCGGTCACGCCGCCGGGTCGTCGCAGCACGCGCTGGCCGTCGTCGCGCTCGGCGTGCACATCCTGGCGGCGGTCGTCTGGCTGGGCGGCCTGCTGGCGCTGCTGACCATGCGAGCGGTGGCGGACGCCCCGTTCACCGCCGCCCTGCGCCGCTACTCCCGGGTCGCCGCCGGCGCCGCCGCGTTCACCGCCGTCGGCGGGATCGCCAGCGCCGCGATCCGTCTCGGCGGCTTCGGCCCGCTGTTCGACGACCGGTACGGCCTGATGGTCCTCGGCAAGGCCGCTGGTCTGCTGGCCGCGGTGGCCCTCGGCGGCCTGACCCGCCGCCGGATCATCGCGACCGCGACCACCGCCGACGCCGACAGCGAAGCCACCGCCGAGGGTGGGAGCGAAGCCACCGCCGAGGGCGGACAGCTGGCCCGGCGTCAGCTGTTCCGCCGGCTCGCGCTGATCGAGAGCTGCGTCCTCGCGGCGACGTTCGGCCTGGCCGCAGCCCTCTCCCGGACGTCGACCCCGGTCAACGACGCGGCGGTGCCGAAGGACGCCACCGAGGCACTGCTGGGCTACCCGATGCCGCCGGCGCCGACCCCGTGGCGGCTGCTGGCCGACTGGCGTCCCGACTGGGTGTTCATCGGGCTGTGCGTGCTCGCCGCCGGGCTCTACATCGCCGGCGTGATCCGGCTGGCGCGCCGGGGCGACCGGTGGCCGGTCGGGCGCACCATCGGGTTCCTCGGTGGGCTCCTGCTGGTCGTCGTGGTGACGTCCGGCGGCCTTGGGCGCTACGGGCCGGTGCTGCTCAGCGTGCACATGGCCCAGCACATGATCCTCACCATGCTGGCGCCGATACCGCTGGTTCTCGGCGCGCCGATCACCCTCGCGCTGCGGGCGCTGCGGACCGCACCCGCGCCCTACCGCAGCGGGCCGCGGGAATGGCTGGTCGCCGCCCTGCATTCGTGGCCGGCCCGGATCCTGACCCACCCGCTGTTCGTCACGGCGAACTTCGCCGGCAGCCTTTACGTGATCTACCTGAGCTCGCTGCTCGGTGACCTGATGAACAACCACCTCGGCCACCTCTTCATGAACGCCCATTTCCTCATGACGGGCTTCTACTTCTTCGAGGTGCTGATCGGCGTCGACCCGCTGCCGAAACGCCCACCGCATCCGGGGCGGGTGCTCATGCTGGTCGCGGTCATCCCGTTCCACGCCTTCCTCGGGCTGACGATGATGAGCACGACGACGGTGCTGGGCAGCGGCTGGTACGACGTCCTCGTCCGGCCGTGGGGTGACAGCCCGCTGGGCGACCAGGGCACCGCCGGTGGCATCGCGTGGTCGTTCGGCGAGGTCCCGACCCTGATCGTGATGCTCGTGCTCGCGGTGCAGTGGGCGCGCACCGACGAGCGCCGCGCCCGCAACCGCGAGCGGCGGGTCGACACGCTGGGGGTCGACGAGCAGCTCGACGCCTACAACGCCTACCTGGCACGCCTCAACGGGGTGAAACCCGCCCCGGCCGCCACCGCCACCACGGCCCCACCGCAGCAACGGCAGGGCGACACGCCGACCTCCACCGAGGGCCAGTCGTCGTAGCCCGGCCGCAGCGGCGCCGGCCACGTACCTCCCCGTGAGGCAACGAATCAGCTGGTGCTCGCCCCGCGTCTCGAATCCAGGCGTTCCATGGCGACGAGCGCGATGTCGTCGCCGAGGGAACCGCCCGTCCACTCGATGAGTGCGTCGACCAGGCGGGCGGTCCCGTCGGGCAGTTGCGAGTCTGGTCCCCCGAGCGTCTCTCAGGGAACGAAGGGCGGGGCCACGGCGGCCTGACCGAGCTGGACCGGCAGCACAGCGGCGCTGTTGGAGAAGAATGACGGAACCGGCGGCAGGGTCGCGGGGTCGGCCGCCAGGCGCAGGTCCGGGTACCGGGCGAACAGAGCGGGCAGGGCGACGCCTGCCTCCAGCCGCGCCAGGTGCGCGCCCAGGCACAGGTGCGGTCCGCCGCCGAAGGACAGATGCCGCTGGGGGGCGCGGGTGACGTCGAACTGGTCGGCGTCGGCGCCGTACTGGCGGGGGTCCCGCCCGACACCGCTGTACGCGGCGAGAATCGCGTCGCCCTTCGCGATCGTGACGCCCGCGATCGTGACATCCTCGAGCGGGTAGCGGGCGGGGAAGTTCCCGATCGGCGCGTCCCAGCGCAGCACCTCCTCGACCACACTGGACCAGGTCGCGGCGTCACCGGCGACGGCGATGGCCTTCTGGTCCGGATGCGTGAGCAAGGCGCGTACGCCGTTGGTGATGAGGCTCAGCGTGGTCTCGTGGCCGGCGGTGAGCAGCAACCAGATGGTGTCGACGAGCTCCTCGGTGGTCAGCGCCTCCTCATCCTCCTCACGCAGCTTGATCAACGCGCTGGTGAGGTCCTCACCGGGCTCGTCGCGACGCAGCCGCACCAGCTCGGCGAGCAGGGCCAGGCGCTGCCGCTCGGTGGCCACGGCCTCCTCGCTGCTGGTGTCCGTGCGGAAGATGCTGTCGACGAGCCGGCGGAGCTCGGCGCGCCACTCCCGCGGGACGCCCAGCAGCTCGCAGATCACCTGCATCGGCACCGGGTAGGCGTAATGCGACCGCAGATCCACCGATCCGTCGGGGCCGGCATGGGAGGGGAGCTCGTCCAGCAGCTCGGCGACGATCTGGTTGAGGCGGGGACGGAGCTGTTCCACCCGGCCGCGCGTGAACACCCGGGTCACCGGTCGGCGCAGGCGGGAGTGCGTGATGCCGTCGCTGGTCACCATGTTGGTCACCTTGATCATGCCGACCAGCGGCCAGTCGTCGGTGATCGTCCCGTCCTGGATGGCGCTCCAGTTCCGCCAGTTCTTGCTCACCCGCTCGTCCGCCACCAGGTCGGCGAGCAGAGCGTGGTCGGTGACCACCCACACGCGGATGCCGCCGGGCAGCTCGGCCTGCACCACCGGACCCGCCTCCCGCAGCCGGCGTTGTTCGCCGTGGTGATCGGCGCCGAAGGGGTCCAGGGGAACCAGCGGGATGGCGGTCGAGTCAGCCATGCGAGACCTCCTGCTCAACGATGGGCACGTCGGATGCGGCGAAACGCACTGGAAGGCTTGCCGGGCAGCGGGTCCACGGCGAGGGCAACAGCTCGATCTCATCCGGCAGGATGGCCAGGGTGAGGTCGTGCAGTTCTGTCAGGACGGTCGTGACGGCTGTGCGGGTGATCAGACGGCTGGGGTCCAGGGCCGGGCAGGTGTGCGGGCCGGCGGAGAACGCCAGGTGCGAACGGTTGCCGGTCTCCAGCCAGGGGTCGTCGGTGTGCATGCGCGCGTCGGCGTTGGCCGCGCCCAGGCCGAGGATCAGGGCATCGCCCGCACGGACGGGCTGCCCGGCGAGCTCGGTGTCGGCGAGCGCGTACCGGGCGGGCATGTTGGCCATGGGCGGGTCGCGGAACAGCACCTCGTCGAGCGCGTCATCCACGCCCAGACGGCCGCCGTGCAGGCGCCCGGCGAACCGGGGGTCGGTGAGCATCAGCCGGATGGTCTGCGCGATCCACGAGGTCGTCGTCTCGTAGCCGGCCGAGATCATCAGAACGATGGACTGCACGACCTCGTCGCTGTCGTGCAGGTTCGGGTGCGCCAGGAAGGCGGTGGTGAGGTCCTCGGCCGGGCTGGCCGCGTGCGACTGCATGACCTCGGTGAGGATGCGTTCGAAGGTGCGGTTGCCCTCCTGCGAGTCCTCGCCGCTGCCGAACAGGGCGATCAGGCCGGCCCGCAGCTGATGGCCGTGCTCGGTGGAGATTCCGAACAGGCTGGAGACCGCCAGCATGGGAATGACCGACGCGTACTCGGTGACCAGGTCGGCCTCGCCGCGTTTCGCGAACCCGTGGATCAGCTCTCGGCAGGTCGCCTGCAGCGAGCGCCGGAGGGCGTGCTGGTCCATGCCCGCGATGCCCTCGTCGAGTGGGGCCCGCAGCCGGCGATGCCGTGCTCCGTCCGCGAAGTAGGCGTTGTCCCGCGGGAACATCATCGGTCCCAGTCCGGAGTCCGGGCGCACGACACCGTCGGACAGCAGCCGCCAGTGCGAGGGATTGCGGGCGAACAGGCGCTCGTTGCGCACCACGTGAAGAATCTCGGAATAGCCCATGACCAGCCAGGCCGGTACACCGGGTTCGAGCTCCACCGGTGCGACCTGCCCCCACCGCTCCCGCAGCACCCGGTAGGCGGCCTGTGGGTCGGCGCAGGTGGTGGTCTCCGACAGCGGAGTCAGACCCGTGAAGTCCGACAGGGAATGGCGGGTGGAAATCATCGATGCGCCCCCGTCAGCCGGGAGGACACCGTCGCGTGCTCGACCAGAGTGATCAGCGCCTGGATCGAGGACTGCCGGTCCAGAGCCCGGCAGGACGTCATCGGCGTATCGGTGGGCAGGTCCAGCGCGGCGACGACCTCGTCCAGCGGGATATCCGGCGTATCGGGGAACACGTTCACGGCCACGGCGAAGGGCGTGTCACTCAGTTCCATCTGGTCGAAAACCTCGAAGCTCTCCTCCAGCCTGCGCGTGTCGACCAGGACCAGGGCGCCGATCGCGCCCTCGGCCAGCCCTGCCCAGTGGTCCCAGAATCGTCGTTGCCCGGGAGTGCCATAGAGATACAGCACGATGTCGTCCCCGATGGTGATCCGACCGAAATCCAGGGCGACCGTCGTCGACGTCTTGCGCTCGACCCCCGCCAGCGAGTCGACCCCCAGGCTTTGCCGGGTCATCTGTTCTTCGGTGTGCAGCGGCACGATCTCGCTCACCGAGTCGATCAACGAGGTCTTGCCGACGCCGAACGGGCCCGAGACGAGAATCTTGACCGACTGGCGCACCGTCGGCGAGACATACCGGTCCGCCTCGTCACGATCAGCCCTGCGGTGATCAGAGGCTACGGAGACCATGCAGGACCCTTTCGAGAAGCTCGTGGTTCGGGGCGTCCGGATCGGCTCCCACCGTGCGCACGGCGAGATGGCCGCTGTCGACCAGGTCCGAGACCATGACCGCCGCGACGCTCACCGGGATTCTCAGATGGGCGGCGGCCTCGGCCAGCGACAGCATTCCCCGGCACAGCTGCACCAGTGACCGATGCTGACGCGTGGCCGAGGGCGGCAGGCTGGCGTCCGTGTTCGCCACCAGCAGGGTCTCCGGCCGGACCGTGTTGCGGCTGGGGCGCGCCTGGCCACCGGTCAGCACATACGGTCGAACCGGGCCGAGGTAGTCCGTGGGGTCGACCACGGCTTAGTGCGGGCGCTCGGCGGAGCTCAACGACTTCTCGCCGATCTTGCGTACCGTCGTGGTCATCTGGTGGGCGACGAGCGCCGGGTCGATCACGGCCTCGGTGATCACGCCCAGGTAGGTGCGTTCGCCGGCGCCGCGGAACATCAGCTTGGCGCCGTTGAGCTCGTACACCACGTGGCTGGGAATGCCGCCCTCACCGTGGTCTCCGGCAACCGCCCTGCCCAGGGACGCCATGGCCGAGCACGCGGCGGCGAGCTTCTCGGCGCCGTCGCGGTCCAGGGTGCTGGAGACGGCGGTCACAAAGCCATCGGCGGTGAACACGAACGCGTGCCGTACGCCCTGCGTCGTCTCGATTTCCTCCACCATCCAGCGGTTGGCGTCGATCCCACGCCAGTGGTCGGTGTGGAGAGTACCGGTGGCATCGGGGGTCATTCCGTGTCCTCTGCGGGAGCGAGCGGGGGCGAGGGCGGGGTGGAGTCGCCCGGGTCAGCGACGTCACCACCGGAAGCGGCGTCCGGCGAGACGCTCAGAATCGCCGCGAGGAACGATCCGGCTTCGTCGGCTGACGGCGGCGGTGCGGGCGGGCTCGCGGATGGCGTGACGGGCGGCGGGACCTTCTCGGTGAGCGCGGCATGGCGGGGCGATCGGCGTCGCGGGAGCACCGGTTTCGACGGGCGATCTTCCCCCGCGGCCGAGGCCGGGTCGCCAGGGGGGACCGAGGCCGGGTCCGGCAGGGAGACGCCGCCGGGTGCCGGGGGTGTGCCAACGGCCGCAGAGCCGGCCCGGTGGTGGCCGCGGGTAAGGCGTGTGGCGGGGGTCAACAGCTCGGTCAGCTCGTCGGGCACGAAGACCACCGCCCGGACGCCGCCGTAGACCGACTCGCTGAGATCGACCCGCAGCCCGTGGCGGCGCACGTACTCGCCGACCACCGCCAGGCCGGTCTGCGGCGTCTGGCCGAGATCCGCCACCCGCACTGGCAGGCGTCCCGAGGCGATCTCCCGCGCTCGGTTCAGGCGGAACTCCTCCATGCCCACGCCACAGTCGTCGATCTCGTAGACCACTCCGCGCTGCACCGACCGGATTGCGACCAGCACCTCGGTCGTCGACGGCGAGGACTGCGCCGCGTTGGCCAACAGCTCGGCGATGACGCTGATGAGCGGTTCGGCGACGTGAGCGACAACCGCGGTGTCCGGGCCGCCGGACGCGTGCACCCGCTGATAGGCGATGATCCGTGAGGCAGCCGCGGTCACGATGTCGGCTACGGCCACTGGCTCCTGCCACTGCTGGCCCGGCGATTCGCCGCACAGCACCGCGAGGTTCTGCGCGTAACGGGCCTGCTGCGCGGCCGCATGATCCACGCGGTAGCCGCTCTCGAGCACATCCGGTGTCGTCGGATGCGCCAGCACCATGGCTGTGGCTTCTTCCTGCACCCGGTGGGACACGGCCTGCACGTTGCGCGCGAGCCCGACCGTCGCGGTCCGCAGGGCCTCCTCGCGGTCCCGGAAACGATCGTGGGCCTGCTCCACCAGCTTCGCGACGGCCACGCCGATCCGGTCCAGCACTCCGACGATCGCCTCGTCACCGGCGGTATCCGGCAGTGCGGGAACCAGATCACCGGTGGTCAGGGCGGGAAGCTGGTGGTCTATGACGAATCGCACACCCTCCTCCCAGGCGGCGATCCGTCGCTCACCGATCCGCAGCGCCTCCTGTGCCTGTCGCAGCGCGTCGCGCAGCTCGACGATCTGGCCGGCGATGCCGTCGTAGCGGGCCACGATGTTGGCATCGCCGCCGAGGGCCGCCGGCAACGCGGGCGCATACGTGCCCTCGATCAACGCCGGTAGCGCCTCGTGGGAGATGAACCCCAACGCCTGCTCGGCGACCTCCAGCCGCTTCTCCAGCTGACCGATGATCTCAGCCTGCTCGGCGACTCGCTGATCCCGCTGCGCGAGGTCGGCGGTCAGTCCCCCGATCCGCTCCTGGAGGCGCCCAAGCTGCAGCTGGCACTCCGCTAACTGGGTGTCCCGCTGTGCCAGCTGCGCACGAAGCTGATCGGCGTGGCCGCGGGCGACGGCGACGACCGCCGTCTCCTTCCGGTGACGGTCGGCGAGACGGTTCGCCAGCCCGGCGAGGTACCGCCCGGACATCGTCGCATGACGCGAAGCTGGCGATGAGGGGTCAGTCATGATCACCTGATGTCAGTCGAGTACGGGACAGCGACCGGCGGAGGGGGCCCGTCAGAACAGCTGGGCCCGCCACGGGCTGGCCCACGAACCATCGGCCGAATGTTTACTTTTTGTAGTCACTCAGGGTGGTATGTCGTACAAGGCTGCGCCGAATCGTAGCCGAGCGGCTGACAACGGAGGAGACCGGGACCAGCCGGCTCGCGTCCAGAAGCGCCGATACCAGCGTGTGTGCCCGTGGGCTGCGGCGCAGTTCCTCGGGCGCTGTCTGCTCGGCCGCTCAGCGGCGTCGTCACCACACCGTCGAGATCATGCTGGGGGCGTGGCCGTGGGCCGACGGGGAGGCGGTCTGCCATGACGGTGATCTCGTTGTCGTGCGGCGGCTCGGTGACGAGCCACTCGTGCGCGCACCGCAATGCCGACACCGCGTCCACCGGCGGCCCATTCGCCGCGGTCTGGCCCGGCTCCGATGCCCGCTCGGCCACGCGGACCAGCTTGCCGCGGACCGGATCCCTGACCCGGTTGAGTCGGCCTGGAACGCGGCGGGAAAGGTACGTCTACTCCTACATCGCCGCAGCGCCTGTTCGCTCGGGACCAGCCGCACACCGCTCGGACCGACGGCCAGGCCACGGTCGCGTAGACCGCCGCAGGAACTCGGTCCAGAACGCTTCGCCCTCACTGTCCCCAACCTGCACACCGAGGACCTCCCGGCGGCCGTCCGCGGACACGCGGGTGGCCATTACGACCGCCTGGGAAACACTCCGCCGTCGAGGCGGACCTTGCAGTAGGTGGCGTCCAGGTAGACGTACGGGAACCCGACGTGCTCCGGCCGCCGGGACCGCCAGGCGTCTGCCTCCCGGTCCAGAGCGGCGCAGATCCGTGACACCTCCGACTCCGAGACCCGCGTGTCCACACCCAACGCGGCGACGAGGTCGTCGACTTCAGGGGTCGACACCCCGCGCACATAGGCCTCCATCGCCACCGCGTGCAACGCTATGTCGATCCGCCGGCGGGGTTCCGGCAGCGCCGGGAAAAATGAATCGGTCCGCAGTTTCGGGATGCCTACCCTCATAGCCCTCCGAGGAGGCCTGTGTGGGCGAGATGAACGTCTGGCGAGTGGGGGGAAGGCTCTACCCGGACGCCCCGGAGGCCCCACTGGAAGCAGTTCCAGTGGGGCCTCATGCTTTAGAGAACGGCGCTATTTCCGGAGGCCAACACTGTCCTGTTGACTCCAGATGCTGGAGGTCTCCAACGTCATCGTTTGAACCTCCTGAGCCCCAGCAACGAAGACCGCCCACCATAGTTCTTCACACGGAATGTGCGCCTCACCCTTGGTGTCAACCCAGACGCAGACGACCCCGTCATCGACAACGGTAATATCCCACCATGACCATTTCCTGAGATCGGGATCGAAGCAATAGATCCACTCCCCAGCATCCCAGGCACGGTCATCCCTTACCTCTAGGTATCGACTCTTCCCAGCGCTTCCGACAGCGTCGCCATATGCCTCATCCTCACTGCCGTCCGACAGATTCAAGAACCAGGATGGGAGCCCATCCTCCGAGACGTCGTCGTGCTCAAAGTCAGCAGCCATGCAGATCTCGATGGCCGCAGCAATCAGACTCCGGAGACGGCCCGAATATGCGTCGGCATCCACTACGGGCCTAACTACCAGCAAGCCAAGAAGGCTGATCGGATCCTCGGAGGGCCGCTGCGCAAGGCGTCGCCCCTCATTCTCAAGATCGCAACGAGTCACCGGGCCTTTCCTAGCCTTAAGTCGACCGGTTGGAACAGCCCACGGCGGCGTAACGCCCGCTCGACCGATGACGCCGACGCCAGATGGTCGCCGACGGCCATCATCACGTGGATCTTCCGGTGTCCCAACGCCGGCCAGTCCGCGGCGTACTTCGCTGCGGCCGACTCCAAGGGGTCCACGACAGTGCCGGCCACGGGCTCTTCCCCGCCGGCGCCCCCACACGTTGCCGGGCCTGGAAAAGGGCGTAGGAACAGCGCGGGATGTCGGGCAGCCGGCAGAACCTCGCGGTCGACATCCCGGCGTCGAGCCTGATCACCTCGATGTCCGCGTAGGGCCCAGCCGGCGCTACGGACTTCTTCCACACCCGGATCTCGATGTGCGCCTCACCGAGCGCGGTCTTGAGTTCCTCGACCTCGGCGGCGAGCGTCTCCTCCCGCGACGACGCCCGCCCGAGGCCGCCGGCGGCCAGGCCCTGATTCCCGGGCTCCAGAAACGCCTGCTTCCCCTTCAACACCGATGTATCCGGCACCAGGTTCCGCTGCGCGGCCTCCATGACCATCACCTCGCCGGCGAGCACCGATGATACAGTCCGGATCTTGCTCTCGACTGGAATCACACCACCGTATCCTGCTCGACTAATACACGGTCACCACCGACTTACAGACAGCAGAGCCGATAACTTTACAGGCCTTCATGCGAAAACCTCTGCCACCTTTCAAGCAAAACCGAATGGAGAGATCCTAATAATTACGATGCGAGTCCAAGTTTTTCAAGAAACTCATCAATATCGTCTGCCACGTAGCGCCAGTTGTCGTAGGTTGTCAATTCAACAACCGCCGGTCGACTACAGGAGGCCCGGTAGTCGAGCGCGAAAGGCATATCGGGCCCGAGGTCACCGATAATCAGAGACTGGTGCGGGGTTAGATTTCCGGGAGGCTTCTCTGAATTTTCGACGCCGAGATAGAACTCTTGAAACTCAACTCCCGGGTAACCACTTTGCCATGCCACGGAGGTCGCACGAATCCCGTTCAAGTCGTAGAATTTTGGCCGATCAGGCTCCTCGTAGAATACATTCCGCATCGCCGCCAGTGCGGGCACCTTCCATCTTCCTTCCAGTATTGCGGCAGCGAGAGCTACTGGGAGCGGAAGCCCCGCAATGACAATCCGATCCTCAGGATTCAACGACTCCACGTCCGCCTTCCCATCGTAGCTTCTATTGCTTCCAGTATCTCAGTTCGCGATCCCGGCGGGGCCATTGGATCCCCGAAGTTGCGCCGGTTGACGCTCCTTGATTTCCATCCGACGGAAAATCCATCCTGTTCGAAGTGGACCGTAAATCCGATCGCCGATCGGGACCCTGCGAAGTCTTCCAATAGAATCTGACCGTGCCCTCCGAATCTCATAACTGAACCCGGAGCCCGGGGGGTTACATCGTCATCTACGCTCAACCGCAGCACGAGACGTCCATCTACGGGATCGTAAACTCCACTAAATACATCTCCCACGCCGTGAGAGGACAGGGCCGCCGAGTTATCAATACCACTCGCGATGATATTGCAGTTGCTGTTGTGGACGAGGATCGGGGTGTTGCCGGCGAGTACATAGTACGTGTGGAGGTCGGCGATGGTGAGGTTGTAGACGGTGTCGACGCGCTGGTAGGTGTGGGTGGTGGTGATGGTGGTGGGCTGGCCGGTGGGTGTTTGGAGGTGGTCGCCGGTGGTGAGCTGGTCGGCGTTTTCCCAGTGGTGGGTGTCGGGGTTCCAGAAGGGGTGGTGGTTGGTGGCGGTGAGGGTGGCGGGGCCGGTGGGGGTGGTGATGGTGATGTCGACGAGGTGTTTGGTGCCGGTGCCGGTGCCGGTGCCGGTGCCGGTGATGAGGTGGGTGACGGTGCGGGGTTCGGTTTGGCCGGTGTCGGGGTTGGTGGCGAAGACCTGGTCGCCGACGTGGATGTCGGAGATTTTTTTGGTGGTGCCGTCGGCGAGGAGGACGGGGGTGTCGGGGTCGAAGCTGTTGGGTTCGCAGCTGGTGGTGTCGGGTGGTCGGGTGGTGTGTGTGTCCGCGTGGGTGTCGGCGAGGCTGTCTGTGCCGTGTTGGCAGATGCGGGTGTCGCCGAGGTCGTAGCGGTCGGTGTGGGGGTTCCCGGTCTGCGTGCAGTGCTCGTCGGTTGTCGCTTGCCGGCAGTTCCCGTACAGGCCTTCGCCGCCGGGTTCGGTGTCGGCGCAGTTGTCCGGTCCCTGGTTTTCGAGGAGTTCTCGGCCGAGTTCCTTGAGGGCTTCTTTGCCGAGTTCTTTGAGGCGGTTCGGGTTCTGGTTGGTGTTGTTGGGGGTGTCGCCGATGCAGCGTAGGGGTGGTTTGCACTGGGGGATCTGGAACGGCTGTGTGGTGCCGTTGTCGAGGTCGGCTTGGAGGCCGGGTCCGCCGCTGTTGCTGTTGGCGCGTGCGGGTCTGGCTGCGGGGATGTTGGTGGGGTCGGTGGCGGAGAGGAAGGGGGCGTGAGCCATTTCAGGTTGATCTTGGCGGCGGCGGCGGGGCCACCGGCTGATGTGACGGGCCCGGGGGAGGCGTTGACGAACCGCTCCGAGCGCAGTACCTCGAGCACCCGAGCCCGTTCCTTGGGTAGACAGGGCCGCCGGTCGCTTGCACTGCTTGTGCGGGATCGGTTCCGGCCGCGGCGGAGCGGGGCTTTTCCGGTGCCGCCGGTAATGTGTGGCTCGTGACCGGTTGACGGCACAGGTCCGAGGCCATCCGCACGGGGGACTATTTCGCCCGCCGGTCGTGAGTGACTCCCATCCGCGTGATGTAGATCGGGAGCTGTTGGTTGATTGTCCAGGTGCCGTGGTCCGCTGACGTTGCCGTCAGACGCGCCAGAAGCCCCACCGGAGAATCCGGTGGGGCTTCTGATTTTCTGCGCCAATCATGACGAGATGAGGCAGCAGAAAGACCAGGACGGCGTCAGCCTGATGTCCCTTGGGTGACATCTCTGGCTTCATTCAGGAGGCGTTCCACTTCAGCTTTCCACTCGTCTCCGCGACCTTCATCGACCCACAGGCCATAGGCCTCGGAATCCTCTTGCAGCACCCTGGAAAGAGCCGAAACAACCAGCGAGAAGAAGGAGGACGGAATCTCGGGGAACGCGTCCAAAAGCTTTACCGCTTCGAGGACGCTGTCTCTTCCCTTGACCTTCGCCAAAGCAACGGTCGAAGCAGCTACCGCCGGCTCGCCCAAGTCACGATCAAGGTAGCCTCCGGGCTCGACTTCGGTCGCGGACGACAACGCCTCACGCAGCGCGTCGATTACCTCGCCCTCGTCGAGTCCTCGCAGCTCATCGAGCAGATCCATCGCCGAGTCGTTCTCGAATGGCCCTACGCCTGAAGCGCTCATACCGTCTACTCACCTCCATTCATCTAGAAAATAACGTGCGGCTTGCAAGTATTGTTGGCGTCGCGGACTACCGAGACGAATCGCCCTTCGATCGGCCAAGGTTGGCGTGTACGGGAACTTCCCGAACGAGACCGCCGCGTTGAAGTGCGTCTACATGGCGGTCATGAGCCTCGACCCGACCGGGCAGGGCCGCAAACGCTGGGTGATCCGCTGGAAGGGCGCTCTCAACGCCTTCGACGTCGCGTTCGACGGCCGGCTTACCGCAGGTCGCAAGTAGTCCGATTCGCCACAGTTACACCGGTAACTTTACAGACCCTTCGTCGGGGGTGGCGGGTTGGCTACTCCTGCCCGCCATGTACATTGTGGCTGCTCATACTGAACCGCCCCGGGTTCGATAGAGACCGCACCTTTCGATGACCCGGGTAGGCACGCGAGAGGCCCCGCAGGATTCTCCTGCGGGGCCTCTCGGGATTTTATCTCACCCCTCGAATCGGAGCCAATTACCCCGAAATTGCAATAATGTCTCCCCTCGACGCATTCATCGGAACCGCCCCGTCGAAACTGTAGGAATCGTCACAGAAGATAATCTTTTCCTCGTCGGGAACTAGTCTGCGATACCAGACCACAAAATCAGCCACGACTTCGATGGGGCCCTCCAGGTAAATCCCCTTGCCGTTCGCGTGAGCATATCCCTCCAGCTCGCCCAGTTCGGAGCGGTAGACCCATTCCACATCACGCACCTCGGACCCGATGGTTCCCGGGGAAGCCAGCTTCACCTGAGCCTGTGGCCAGTCACTGGCAAGGGCTCTCGCCAGAGCATCTCGCTCCAAATGCCAGGCATCGCTCTCAAAGACGGCAAGGTACGTCACGGACATACTCCTATCTCACGACCACAGACCCAGGTATATTATATTTTCGCATCAATCCCTGGAAGTAGGGTACCGCACCCGGCGCATTGGTGATCACTCGCAGCCCCGTCAAGGGGTTAGAGGAATCATTGATTACGGCGGAGTATCTCCTGAATTCATCGTCAGTCTTGGTTGCAATCTGACTGCGAATAAAATCGGGGATACCTGACCCCGGGATGAACGGACTGCGACCAGGATTTCCGATAAATTTTGCATCGAGAAGTTCACCCGTATTTTGATCCAAACCGTCGGCCCAGACCCTCTCGCCGCCACCGACGGCGCGGTATTCAGTGGCCCCAGCGTGCGCGATCTGGTAATCCGGTGCATCTCCTCTGCCGACCGCGCCTCGCGCATCAAGTGAAAATTTATATGATGTATAGCATTTTTCGTCGGGGTTGCAGCTGGTGGTGTGGGTATCTGCGAGGGCATCGGCGAGGCTGTCTGTGCCGTGTTGGCAGATGCGGGTGTTGCCGAGGTCGTAGCGGTCGGTGTGGGGGTTGCCGGTCTGGGTGCAGGTCTGGTCGGGGAGTGCCTGGCGGCAGGTGTCGACGAGGCCGCTGGCGGCGGGGGTGGTGGCGCAGGTGTTGTCGGTGACGCCGTCGGCGGCGGTGTCGGGGAGCGGGGTGCTGTCGGGGTCGGTTTTGGTTCCGGTTCCGGTGGTGGGGGGTGGGGTGTCGCCGATGCAGCGGAGGGGTGGGGCGCATTGGGGGATGGTGTAGGGGGTTTTGGTGCCTGCGCCGAGGTCGGCGTGGAGGCCGGGGCCGCCGCTGTTGGGGTTGGGTCGTGCGGGCCGGTCGACGGGGATGTTGGTGGGGTTGGTGGCGGAGAGGAGGGGGACGTTGAGCCATTCGAGGTTGACGGTTTGCGCGGTCTTTTCCAGAACCGTGACACCGCCGCCGCCGCCGCCTCCGCCGCCGCCGCCACTGGCGGGGAGGCCACCAGCGCCACCGCCACCACCGCCGCCGTTTCCGCCTCCGGCGCCGCCGCCACCGTTTCCGCCTCCGGCGCCTTCACGGACGGCCGGGTCGGTGGCGGGTTCGTAGGGGAGGTCGGAGACGGGGGTCGCCATGAGGACGACGAAGCCGAGGGTGAGTACGGCGACTGTTCCACCGGCGGCGACGCGTCCGACCGTGCTGGCGGTTCGGCCCACGACACCGGCTGTTTCCTCGACGATGTGGATGCCGGTTCGTCCGACTTTTTCAGTGCCCTCGGCAAGGAAGTCGCCTGCTTTTCCGACCGTGCCCTCGAGCGCGGATTGGAGGCTCTGCAACCCGCTCGGCAAGCCGAGGTAGCCCGAAAGGTCGTTGTAGGCCAGCGGGTTGGCGCCGGCGTAGGTGTAGCGGTTGATGGACGCGGAGCCGCCGAAGGGGACGTCCATCGGGTCGCGGGAGGTGAAGCCGCCGGTGGCGGGGGTGTACCAGCGGGCCTGGGCGGAGACCTTGCCGGTGGTCGGGTCGGTCCACGAGCCTTGGTAGCCGGTGCGGATGGTGGCCAGGCCGGTGGTCAGGGGGGTGCCGAACGGGTCGTAGGAGCGGTTGTCGGCGAGTGACGCGCCGGTGGTGGGGAAGGCGGCGGCGAGGTCGCCGTGGGTGTTGGTGAGGGTGGCGTAGTTCCCGCTGGCGACGCCGACGGAGGTGAGGTCGCCGTCGGGGTCGCGGGAGTAGGCGGAGGTGCCGTCGGTGACGGGTTCGTGTTCCAGGCCGCCGTAGATCAGCCGGGTGCCGTTGCGGACGGCGAGGCGGCCGAGTCCGTCGTAGCCGTAGCTGGTGGTGGTGCCCGCGGCGGTGTCGGAGATCAGTTTGTCGAACGCGTCGAACGTCGTGGTCGTGGTGGTGCTGCCCTCGACGCGGGTGGCCAGGGTGCCCCGCGCGGTGTAGGCGTAGGTCGCGTTCAGGAAAACTTGGCCCAGGTCAACGGCACCGAGACCGGCGGTTCACGCGGCCTGAACTACGACCCGGCTATCGCCGACACCATCGGGGATCAGGAGCGATCATGCCCGTTCTGCAGGACCGGGAGACGCTCGAAGCCGAGTTGTACGCGGCCCGTGCGACGCCGGCAGAGATCGAGGCCGGGGCCCGCCGGCTGCTGGCCGAGGCGCGGGGCACCAGCTCGCCGAGGCTCGCAGGCAGACCGGGCTGATCCAGAAGGACATCGCCGCCCGCATGGGCATCAGGGTGGCCCGCGTGCCCGACCTGATCGCCGATTTCGGCGATCAGACCTTGCGCCTGCCGGTCACCGACCCGCACGCCGACGCTGTGGCCTGAAGGGACAGCTTGTTAGCCGGTTTTCCGCGGGTATGGCGCGGGCTCACGGCGTCGGCGGGGCGGACGGCGAGGGCGTTGGTTCGGCGGATGTGATGCCCGGCGCCTCGGTGGCAGGCGCCTCGGCTTCGGGCGGCGTGGTCGCCGGTGTCGCCGGCTCACTCGGCGTTGGCGAGACTGTTGGAGATGGTTCCGGCAGGTGGGAAGCGAACGCGCCAGGCCGGACGTTTCGGATGCTTACGCGGAAGTCTGCCGGGCAGTCCCGGTCATCGGATCTGATCTTCAGGGTGAGGATGAGCATGTCCTGGGGCAGGCTTGCCGTTGCGAGGCTTGCGCCCGGAATCCGGGCGAGCACCATGGGTGCGAGCGCGTCGTCGGTCGCCTGAAGCGTTGTCGCGACAGACGCGACAGGCACGCCTCCCGCGGTGGTCGCGGTGGCCTCGACCGTGACGGTGGTGTTCAGCCAGGGCAGGCGCGCGGTGGTGAGGTCGAGCGCCTCGGCGCCGGCGGTGTCCGGGTCGAGATCCGTGAAGGCGACGGCGAGGTCGGCCGCCCGCATGGGATCACAGTCCTCTGGCGCAAGATCAATCGTCGGTGGAGACGACGTCGCGGCGGGGACGGCTGGGCCCGGGGTGGGTGTGGGGGAGGGAGGGCTGCTCGCCGCAGGCGCTCGACTTGGAGTCATGGTGACGATGGGGATGTCGCCGAGGGTGGGCTCGGTGGAGGCGGTCGGGCTGGCGGCGTTCCCGCCGGATGCCGTCGCGGCGGTGTGGTTGGCCGGTGCCCTCCCCGTGGTTCCGGTTCCGCTGGTCCCGATGCCGCTGGCCGTGGGGGTGGCGCCGCCCTGGCGGTAGCCGTTGAGCCAGGTGAGGACGGTGCGGACGTAGGCGTCGGAGGGGTTGTAGGACAGGATCGCGGCGCGTAGGTCGGCGGCGTCGTCGAGGTCGCGGTCGCGGGCGCAGAGGTAGTGGCCGGCGGCGAGGTCGGCGTCGTGGATGTTGTGTGGGTTCTTGATGCCGTCGCCGTTGCCGTCGCGGCCGGAGCCGGCCCAGGTGGTGGGGATGAACTGCATGGGGCCGACGGCGCGGTCGTAGACGGTGTCGTGGTCGAGGGCGCCGTTGTCGCTGTCGCGGATGAGGGCGTTGCCGCCGGTGCCGTTGAGGCGGGGGCCGAGGATGAGTGGGCTGGTGACGGTGCCGTCGGTGGTGATGCTGCGGCCGGTGGCGTGGTTGGACTCGACCTTGCCGATGGCGGCGAGTAGTTCCCAGGGCAGGTTGCAGCTGGGTTTGTCGTCGGCGAGTTGCTGGGCGGCCTTCTGGTAGGCGGCGAGGAGCTGGGTGGGGATCTTCTTGGCGCTGTCGGTGAGGGTGATGCTGGTGGTGGGGCTGTCGCTGTCGGAGGTGGCGTCCTGGGCGAGTTCGTCGGTGGTGAGGTCCGCGGGGTTGGTTTCGGGTGGGGTGTTGGGGACGAGGTCGGGCAGTTTCCAGTCGCCGGCGCGGGCGGGTGGGTTCTTGGTGGTGTCGAGCTGGTCGCCGGTGTCGCCGCTGGTTTCGGGGGTGGCGGCGGTGCAGAAGAAGAGCAGGCTGGCGGCGACCGCGGTGGGCAGCACCGTCGTGCGCACCAGACCGGAACGCCAGATGGCTCGCGCCGGCTCGCTGGGTGCGGCTCTGGCTCGTTTCGGCTCCGGTGAAGCGACCGGTGCGGGCCGCGCGGGCGTTCGGGGACGCCGGTGCCGGCCCGAGGTTCCTTTGAACATGCCGCGGGATCTGCTGCCGCGATGCGCACCCGCGCGCCGTCGAAATCGTCTGGGCGTCGGCGGGGATTCCGGCAAGGAGATCGCTGGGAGAACCGTGGTCGGCGGGATCGATCCAGGCCTGCTGACCTTGGTGAAGACTCCGCTCCCTACGGAGGGCGCCGCGATATCACCTGGCGAATCCGGTGACTTTCGGTAATTGCGGCCTGCAATGATCTCGGATGTTGGTTCGTGTGCGGAAGGGCCTTCAGGTGGTGATTGACGGGCTCGGCGATGACGTTTCACCGGGACGCGGCTCCTGGGCTCGGCACATTCGATGCGTGGAACACCGCGCATCGAAAGCAGGGGGAGCGTGGGGAATTTCCGGCTCGCGGCCCCACTACCTGGTCCGGCGTTCAGTGACGGGTGCTGACCGCCGGACCAGGCGGGTGCCACGCGGCCGTGACGGCAACCGCGCGGCGGCCTGAGGGCCGAGCCGGTACGGCCTCTGATGCGAGGCGGATCCGATCCTCGTCAGTTCATCGCTCTCCGTAGTCCCCAGGTGCGGTGGCGATCCTGGCACCGGAACGCCCGGGATGGGCACGCTGCGCCCTGTATGTGTGCTGTGCGTGCGCTGTGCGAGACAAATGGTGACCTGAAGTCGGTGGTCTTTGCTCCCGAAACGGGAGATTTAGCGAGATTCTGTAATCTGCCTCACACCTGTACGGGAAGGCCTGTTCTGCTGGCAGCCCATGTGCTCCGGGGTTGCCGCCACCTTGATCGTTCTACTGTGGACTGGTCCGGCCATCTCGTCGGGGGCGCGCTCGATGTCCGGAGGTCATCGAGCCGATGCTCGAGAGGCCAGCTCCAAACCCCTGGCCAGGCGACCCGACGGCGCGAGGGGAAGAGCAAGCGCGCTCGCGAAATAGCGAGCCCGCTGTTGAGTGTCAACTCCCAGTCCAGCGAACCGGTTATTGTGTGATTCCTTGTCAGCTCTGTGACAAGTGTGCGATGCTGCCTGACGCAATCGGTCCGCTACCTGAAGCCGGCGAGTTCGGCTGACTGGCGCGGAGTCATGCGCTGGAACGCGCTGGCGCTTCATGTAATCACCGGCTGGCTCACGATGCGGTGGCCGCGCCTGGATTTCCGTCACCCGTACCCCGTCATCCACCGTACTTTGTGCTGCCCGGAGTCATCTGCCGCGTTCTCGGCTCCGGACAGGTCGCCGGCGCCTCTCGCCGGATCTTCTTTCCCGACCCGTCATATCGAGTTCGCCTGCTGGAATCCTCGGGTTTCCCGTGGCAGGCCTGTCCTCACGCGTGCCGCCCTACCGGAGTTCCCCTCTCCGGTAGGGCGGCCACGGCGCTGCCGCTGTGCCCACACGGCCGCGCCGTGCCCGCGGCCGGCCGGGGCGACCACGAGCCCGCCCGTCCCGGCCACCCGTAGCCGTCGCGGATCCGCCGCCGCGACGGCTACGGGCCCGTACCCGTGCCCGCGTTGTCACCCGGCACGGCCCGTCACCGTGCCCAATCGCAGATGTCTCCCACCCGCGGACATCCTCTCGGATCTCGGAGCCCTCCATGCCAGGCCGGCACCTGCCCGCACCTGCCCCCGACCCGAACTCCCGGCCCGACCCACACCCGAGCGCGAGCCGCCGCCGACGCCGTCGAACGCGCCCAGGGCGGCTCCGGATGGTGGCGCTCCTGCTGATCCCCGTGATCATGGTCGTCGCGATGGTCGTCGTCGAACGCACCGGTGACCACGGACGCCGCCCCATCTCGCAGGAGAACCCGTTCCGGGACATGGATCTCCCGGAGAGCAGCTCGGGCTCCGCCGACGGCCGCGACCACGAGGTACCCACGGAGGCGACCCAGGCGGTCGAAGCTCCCGATCCAACGGCAGTCGATCGGGCGGTGCCGGATCTGGCCGGCGCGGTGCCGACCACCCCGGGGCTCGGCGATGTGCGCCTCACGGATCCGAAGGCCTCCCTCAAGCCGTCGCCGCCGCCGGCCTCGGTCAGTGGCTCCGCGACCTCATCCGCGGCCGCGCGGCCTGGAGGCGAGGTAAGGGCGGAGTTCGGCGAGTCCCGAACGGTGCGGCCCGACCGCGCCCCGAACCGTGACGGCAAGCCGCAGGCGGGCCGGAGCGAGCTGGTGGAACGGCGCGCTGAGAGCACGCGCGAGTTCCGCAACCCGGACGGAACACTCACGACCGAGTCATCGATGGGCCCGCAGCGTTTCAAGGACGCCTCCGGCGCGTGGGTCGACATCGACACCGCATTGGAGCAGACCGACGAGGGCCGACTCCGCTCGACCTCGACCGAGCATCTCGTCGAGGTCGCGCAGGACGCGGAAGATCCGCGGCTGGGCCGCATCGAGCTGGGCGAGGGCACGTCGTTCTCGTTCGGACTGGCGAACGCCGCGTCGTCGCGGGCACAGGTGGACGGTCCCAAGGCGACCTTCGCCGACATCCGGGACTCAGCTGACCTGGAACTCGGTGCCGTCGCGGGCGGAATGAAGGAGGTCATCGTCCTGCGGTCGGCCGATGCGCCGACGGTCTGGGAGTTCCCGCTGGAGATGGAGGGCCTCACGGCCCGCGTCGACGGCCGCCAGGTCGTGCTGGAAGACGCCGCCGGCAAGGCCCGCGGCGCAATTCCTCCCGGCTGGATGGAGGATTCGCGGACGAAGGACGGTATGGCGGCTACCTCGGACGGCGTCGCCTACAGCCTGATCGAAGGCGACGACGGCGGCCAGATCCTGCGGGTCGAGCTTGATTCCGCGTGGCTGGGTGATCCTGAGCGGGTCTTTCCCGTCCGGGTCGATCCCGCGGTCATCGGCGACTCGGTGTACGTCGGCGGTGACGACACCTACATCTCCTCTCTGCAGTCGACCACGAACTATTCGACTCTTCCGGCGTTCTACGCCGGCAAGTACCTGACGGACGTGCAGCGCGGTTATCTCAACTTCCCGGGTCGCTCCGAGCTCACGAACGCCCACATCACCAATGCCCACCTGAAGATCTACAACTATGACTCGGCGGGGGGATGCACGCCGTATCCGGTGTACCTGCGGCAGGTGCTGATTCCCTGGGACGGCTACACGATGACCTGGCCCGGGGCGACCATGGGCTCGGTCGTGGCCGAGGGGACTTTTGCGCGTGACCAGGGCAACTCCGCCTGTCTTCCGGAATGGGAGTTCATCGGCAACGGTGACGACCGCCTGCGTGATCTGGTCCACCTGTGGACACACAACGCATACGCCAACTTCGGTCTGGCGGTCACGGCGTCGGAGACGAACGACAGCGCGCGCAAGGCGTTCTACACGGCCAACTGCTGGTGCAATCCGGCCGACCCGCCGTCGGACCTCCGGCCGAAGCTGGAGATCAACTGGTCCTCGAACGGCGCCCAGTACTCGTACCCGAACGGCGCCGCTCAGTGGGTGACGAAGCCGACGGCGACGACTCCCGGCACGGTCATGGTCAGGGTCAAGAACAGCGGTCAGTCGACCTGGGCGGCGAACAGCGCCTTCAAGCTGTCGTACCACGTCTACCAGAACGGCGTCCTTTACGACCAGGATGGCGCCGAGACCAACCTGCCCAACGCGGTCAGCCCCGGGGGCACGATAGACCTGCTGGCCACGATCGACCCGCTCCCGGCCGGGACATACGAGATCCGCTGGGACATGAAGCAGTCGGGCGTCGCCTGGTTCTCGGCCTGGGGCGTCGACTACATGGCCACGCCGGTCACTCTCGACGCCGCGCAGCCCTCCGTCACCGGCGTCGCGCCGCCGAACGGCACCGAGGTCTCGAGCCTGCGCCCGACCCTCTCCGCCAGTGGCACCGACCCCGACAACGCGCCCAATCCCCTCACCTTCCAGTTCCAGCTCTGCACCGGGACGGACGCGGCCTCCGGCACCTGCTCGGATTCGGGATGGCAGTCCGGAACGACCTGGCAGCCGCCTTCCGGGGCGCTCACCTGGGGCACGATCTACTACTGGCGCGTTCGGGTGAGCGATGGCCTCTACCAGAGCGCCTGGATGGGCCCCATGGCCATTCGCCCGGTGGCGTCCCAGTCGGCAAGTGACGCGAGTCTGGGTCGGGACCCCTACGTCCCGCCGGTGTCACAGGTTCATCCGCTCGCGCAGAACTACAGCTCGACGGTCACCGACGCCTCGGTCTCCGGTGTCGGGCCAGCCCTGTCTGTTTCCCGCACCTATAACAGCCTCAGTGGCTTCGACGGCATTTTCGGCCCTGGCTGGACCTCCGAGTTCGACAGATCGGCGAACCCGGAGGCCGCCGGTGACGGCGACATCCTGGTACGTAGGGCGGACGGTCGGGTCGAGCGTTTCGGCCGCAACACCGACGGAACGTTCGCCCCGCCACAAGGGGTCTACTCGCTGCTGCAGGCGCCGTCACCCAAGGTCGCCTCCTTCACGGGGGCGAACTCGACGATCTCGCTCGGCCTCGCGGACACGGGTGAGAGCTGGCAGGTGTTGGACGGGACCTGGGGGATCTCGGGGAACGACGCCTATCTGGTGTCTGGTTCGATCTGGCAGCGAAACGCGGCGGTGATGCCGGCTGCGGCCGACGGGACGATCCGGTTCACTGCGCCGGTCGCGCAGGACGGCATCGGTGTCTCCTTCCGGGTCCAGGACATCGACAACATGTGGATGCTGTACCTGCAGCCGTCGACGAACTCTCTCGTTCTCGCGAAACGGGTCAACGGGGGGGAGACGCAGGTCGCCACGGTGGCGAACGCCTGCTGTTCGTCCGCTGACACCTACGCGGTGACGATGTCCGGCGGAATTTTCACGATCCTGCGTAACAACCAGGTGGTCGGCTCGGCGACCGACACCGAGTTCAGCACCGCCACCCGGTCCGGCATCTACTGGGCCAGCGCGGGCTCCGGGCGGATCGGCTCGATCACCATGATCGATGATCAGCATCGTGACTCCGTCACCCGAGCGAACTCGACCTCCTCGCTCGGTGCCACGGACAACGGCGAGAAGTGGCTGAACGCCGGCAGCGCGATCTGGGGTGTCAACGGCAATGCCGCCTATCTCGCGACCGCGTCCGGAAACCGCAATGTCGCCACGGTCTCAGGTGCTTCCGACGGCGCGTTCTCATTCACCATGCCGGTTTCGCAGGCCGGCCTGGGACTCGCGTTCCGGTACGCCGACGCGGCCAACTACTGGCGGCTCGTCGCGCAGCCCTCTGCCGGCACCTGGCAGCTGGTGAAGCGGGACGACAACGTCGAGACGACGGTGGCGACCTCGGCCGCCGGTACCTGCTGCACCGCGGCGGACGTGCTGCGGGTGGAGACGAGTGGTGCCCAGATCCGGGTGATGCGCAACGGGACACAGATCCTGCTGGTGAACGACCCGGCGGTCTACTACGGCAGCCGCGCCGGTCCGTTCGCCGAGACGACCGGCTCCGGCCGGCTCGACAACCTGATCCTCTCGTCCGCGACCATCCTCACCGAGAAGGGCGGCAGCTCGTACGCCTTCCGGTCGGACGGCCGGCTGACCAGGGTCACCGACTCCGCCGCCCGGCAGCTGACGCTCGCCTACGACGGCAACGCGCGGCTCACCTCGGCGACCAGCGTGACCAGCGGACGGGCGCTGACCTTCGGCTGGTCGGGCACCCATGTCAGCTCCGTGTCGACACCTTCAGTGACCGCGCACGGCGGTGCACTGACCTGGTCGTACGCCTATACGTCCGGGAAGCTGACCGGTGTCACGGCGCCGCACACGACGACCCCGACGGCCTACACCTACGGGTCGAGCGGTGGCGCGAACGGCAAGATCACCCAGATCACGCTGCCGCGCGGCAACATCGACACGAAGGTCGGCTACAACACCGATGGCACCGTCGCCTGGCGTGAGGACGGCCTGGCCAACCGCACGTCGTTCGCGGTGCAGGCCACCGGGGCGACGACGACGATCCGCATCACCGACCCGCGTGGGCACGCCACCGACTGGGAGTACAAGAACGGTCAGCTGATCTCCCGGCGCGACGGCGCCGACGAGCGAACGTTCAGCTACAACGACCGCGGCTTCCTCACCCAGGTCCGCGACGAGAACGAAAACCTGCTCATGCTGCAGGTCGACACCCGCGGCAACGTGCTGGGCCGCACCACCGCCCGCGCGATGGTCGGCACCAGCCCTGTCCTCTACACGGAGTACTACACCTACTTCGTCGGCGCGCCAGGTGATCCGCGTAACGACCTGATCACCGAGTACCGGGACGCCCGGTCGTCATCGCCCACCCACGATGCCTACAAGACGACCTACACCTACAACGCCGCCGGCGATCTGATCCAGACCCGGACGCCCGCCACCACGGACTTCCCGACCGGACGGACCACCAGCTCGGCGTTCACCAACGGCACCGAGAGCGCGATCGGCGGCGGGACCGTCCCCCGCGGGCTGCTGGCCAGTCAGACCGACGCCCGCGGCAAGATCACGACCTTCGGCTACGACTCCAAGGGTGACCTGCGCCGCGACCAGGACCCGGCCGGGCTGGTGCACGAGTACACCTTCGACGAGATCGGCCGGCGGCTGACATCGAAGGAGATCTCCGACACCTACACAGCGGGCCTGACGACCACGACGACCTACACGAAGCTCTCCCGGATCGCGACCGTCACCACTCCCGGGGTGACGAACCCGATCAACACGGTGACCCGCACGGCCGTCACCACGAACAGCTACGACCTCAACGGGAACCTCACCCAGGTCGTCGTCTCCGACTCGACCGGCGGTGACACCGCCCGCACCACCACCTACATGTACGACAACGCCGACCGGCAGACATCTCAGACCGTCGCCGCCGGTACCTCGGCGTCGTCGACGACGTCGCTCACCTACGACGCCAACGGCAACATCGCGACGGAGACCGACGGCAACGGCACCGTCACCAGCCACACCTACACGGCGAAGAACCTGCTCGCGACGACGACGGTCGAGGACTTCGTCGACGACCCGGTCGCCGGCTCGACGCCCCGCGACCTGCTCACCGAATCCCGGGCCTACGACCCGGCCGGCCGGCTCGCGTCGGTGACCGACGCCGAGGGCCGCACCACCGACCACACCTACTGGCTGGACGACCTGCCCCGTCAGGAGATCCGCCGCGGCGTTCGCACCCCCGACATGGCCAGCGGCACCCTGACGACGACGAGTACCCGCGACGTCGTCCTCGTCGACCGGACCTACGACGCGGCCGGCAACCCGACATCCACCACCACCGGCGGTGGGCTGCGCACCGCGCAGACCGCCTACGACGCCGCGGGGCGCGTCACCTCGAACACGGTGGCCCCCGGAACCGTCGGGCGGACCGCCACCTACACCTACGACGCGAACGACAACGTGACCTCGACGGTGCTCAGCGCCGCCGGCACCACCGCGACCGAGCGCGTCGACGCCGCCTACGACGACGCGTCCCGGCCCACCTCACAGACCGTCTTCGGCGACGGCACCGCCACCTACATCACCACCTACCAGCGTGACCAGCGCGGCTTCGTCACCGGGGTGACCGACCCCCGCGGGTACGTCGCCGGCGGGCCGCCGAACGCGGCCTTCACCACGACGATCGGGACCAACCAGATCGGCGTCACCTCGAAGACCACGTCACCGCTGGTCTCGACCGAGGAGTGGGGCGCCGCCCCCACGGACCAGACGCAGAGCGTCGACGGGATCCTCAACGTCCACGGCGAGGTCATCCGTGACCGTGACGCCCGCGGCAACGTCACCGCGATCACCTACAACGCTGCCGGTCAACCCACCCAACGGACCCGCCAGCCGTACACCCCGCCCGGCGCGACAACGGCGATCACGCCGACGGAGTCGTGGACGTACGACGACAACGGCAACGTCCTGACCTACACCGACGCGCGCGGTGAGACGACCAGCACCGTCTACGACAAGCTCAACCGCCCCGTCGCCATCACCGACCCACAGGTCGGCACGGCCACGGCCGGGGTCAGCCGCATCCTCTACGACGACATCGGCAACGTCGTGTCCACCGTCGACCAGCTCGGCGCCTGGACGTTCTACGCCTACGACGACCTCGACCAGGTGTGGGCGACGACGCAGACCGAACGCACACCCGCGGCGACGTTCACGACCTACAGCCTCCACAACGACGCCGGCGATGTCGTCACCGTCCGCACACCTGCGAACGCAACCGGCGGGCAGACCCGGACAGCGGTCTACAACCAGGCCGGCGACCTCACCGAAAGCCGCGACGAAGGCAACAACCTCACCTCCTACAGCTACGACCTCGCCGGCAGGGTCGTCGAGGTCACCGATCCCCTCGGCCGCTCGACCCGCACCTCCTACGACCGCGCCGGCCGCGCGGTGCAGATCGCGCAGCTCTCCCCGAGCGACGTGCAGCTGCGCGCGGTGTCGACCGGGTACGACGCCGCCGGGAACCCGGTCAGCGAAACCGACGCCCTGGGCTGGACGACAACCGCGACCTACGACGCGCTGAACCAGCTCCGCACCTACGTCGAGCCGGTGGACGGGACCACGTCGATCACGACGTCGTTCGGCTACGCGAAGGCCGGGCTGATGTCCCGGCGCACCGATGGCCGAGGGAACCGGGTCGTCTACACCTACAACCCGCTGAACCTGCGCGAGTCCGAGATCGAGGCGTCGACCACCGCGTATCCCAACGGCACGGACCGGACCTGGCAGACCTCCTACGACGCCGCCGGCCTTCCCGTCAGCGAGACAGCACCGGGCGGGGTCGTCCGGACCCGGACGTTCGACGAGCTCGGTCGGCTCGCCGCGGAGAGCGGGTCCGGGGGCGGTGCCACCGCCGCTGCCCGCACGGTGACCTACGACCTGGCCGGGCAGATCACCGCCATCTCCCACCCGCAGGGCTCGCAGGCCTTCACCTACAACGACCGCGGCCTGGTCACCGGCGGCTCCGGTAACGGCGGCACGACGACCTTCACCTACGACGCCAACGGACGGATGACCTCCCGCAGCGACCCCGGCTCCTACTCCTCGTTCGTCTACAACAGTCGCGACGACCTGACCCAGGTCAACGGCACCACCACGGGTGGTTCCCGCACCCTGGCCTACGACCAGGCCCGCCAGCTCACCTCCGTCACCTACAGCGCCGGCGCGACCCGGACCTTCGGCTACGACGACCTCGGCCGCACCACCTCCGACACCCTCACCGGCACCGGCGGCACCCTGCGGACCCAGACCTACACCTACGACGCCAACGACAACCCGACCGCGACGACCATCGGCCCGGTCGGGGTCGCCGCCGCCGGCACCCAGACCTACGCCTACGACCGCGCCGACCGGCTCACCTCCTGGACCAACCCGGCGTCGGTCACCACGACCTACGGCTGGGACGCGGCCGGGAACCGCACCTCGGTCAACGGGACGGCGGCGACCTACGACCAGCGCAACCGGCTGCTCACCGACGGCACCGCGACCTACGCCTACACCGCGCGGGGCACCCTGGCCACCCGCGTCGAGAGCAGCACCACCACGACCACGACGTTCGACGCGTTCGACAAACTGATCTCCGACACCGCCGCGGGCACCACCACCAGCTACGGCTACGACGGACTCGGCCGCCTCGCCGTCCGCAACGGCACCCGGCT